>DATDMC010000109.1:0-57436 GCA_036518995.1 Pyrinomonadaceae bacterium
CAAAACTGAAGGAAGTCACTAACGGAAAGGCAGAGCCATTCCTCACAACAGGCGGCCAAGCCGAGTTCAATCAGTCGCGGCCAGGCCGAAAAGAGCCAATCTGAAATCTGAAATCTTAAATCTGCAATCTTATCGGCCCCATCCTCCGCCACCTGGAGTTTCAATGCGAACTCGATCGCCCGCCTCTAACTCTTGCGATCCCTTTGCGGCGATCTTGATCGACCGGCCTTTACGCACAATCTCATTCTTTCCAGTCGCGCCATCAACTCCGCCTTGCAACCCATAAGGACCACGCTTCCGCCGATCCGATAAGATCGACATACGCGCAGGTACAAGCGTTTCGATCTCGCGAATCACCCCGTCACCACCACGATGTTTTCCCTTCCCACCTGATCCTTTCCGCAATCGATACTCACGAACCCGCAGCGGATACGCATACTCCAGCGCTTCGGCAGGAGTGTTCAAACTGTTAGTCATGTGGGTATGCACGCCACTCATGCCATCAATCTCGGGTCGAGCACCAGCACCACCCGCTACCGTCTCGTAATAAGAAAATTCCTGTCCTGTTCGCGTATCGATGCCGCCTATGGTCAGATTGTTCATCGTTCCCTGACTGGCAGCCGGTATTCGATCGGGAATCGCCTGGGCCAACGCTTTGAAAAGTGTGTCGACAATGCGTTGTGAAGTCTCAACGTTTCCGCCGGCGACGGAGGCAGGAGGATTTGCGTTTACTACTGTTTCGGCCGGAGCAATCACCTCGATCGGCTCCATCAGTCCCGCACTCGCCGGAACTTCACCCGGCACCAGACAGCGAAAAACATACGACACGGCCGACACGGTGATCGCTTCAACCGCATTAATTGCGCCGACTACCTGTGGCGAGCTGCCATTGAAGTCAACAACAGCTCGATCACCGCGAATCCTGATGCGCACTGCGATCTCTACCGGCGCTTCGGATATTCCGTCATCATCAAGTGCATCTTCGGCTTCGTAAACACCATCCGGAATTGAGCTGATCGTGTGTCGCATCAAACGCGCTGAATAGTCGATCAACTGTGCCGCATATTCGCGCGTCTCTTTTTCACCACGTCGTTCGATAATTTCGAGCAGTCGAGTGGCGCCGGTTTTAAGTGAACCTATCTGCGCTTCGAAATCACCGCGACGCTCAGCGTGACCACGAACATTGGCCAACAACAATCGCATCATGTCAGCTTCAACCACGCCACCTCTGACAATTCGCACGGGTGGAATGCGGAGTCCTTCGCCATAAATGTCAGTCGCCAGCCCCATCGAGCCAGGTGTCGCGCCGCCGATGTCTGCATGATGCGCGCGGTTCGCGAGGTAGAACAGCGGGGAGAGATGGGGTGACGGGAAGATGGGGTGAAGGGGCGATTTCTTGAAAGCGTGCCGATTAGTTCCGCGTCTCCGCTTCTCACCCTCCCCCCTTCTCCAACTCACCCCGCCTTCACCCAAAAACACGCTGCTCACCAACGTCACGTCAGGCAAATGAGTTCCGCCCGCGAATGGATCATTTAGTGCAACAACGTCGCCTGGTTGAATGTCGATCACTTTAAGGGCCGCCGCGACCGCCATCGGCATTGAACCAAGATGGACGGGCATGTGGTCGCCTTGCGCGATCACGCGTCCGGCAGAATCGAATACAGCACAGGAATAATCGCGGCGTTCTTTGATGTTTGGTGAGAACGCAGTACGACGCAGCGCAATTCCCATTTCTTCAGCAACTGAAGTGAAAAGCGCGCGATAGATTTCCAACGTGGTCGGATCGAATTTCATGTTCCAACTTTTCTCTGCGTCTCCGCGTTCTCTGCGTCTCTGTGTTAAAATGAAGGTTTAGATAGCTGGACTAAATTTCAACACAGAGACGCAGAGAAACGCGGAGACGCAGAGTCGGTCACTCAATTTGTTCAGAGCTGCATAATCAAATTGCCGAACTCATCGACAAACGATTCAACGCCTGCAGGTATCAGAGTCGTCGCCGAGTACTCCGTCACAATACAAGGAGCTTCTAACTTGTCACCGGGCAGCAAAGCTTCGCGCGGATAAACTCCAACACGCCGGCGACGTCCGAAAAGATGGGCCAGCGCAGTTTTATGCGGTTTCACTTTTCTTCTCTTCTTCACTACCGACTTTGAAACAGCCAGCGGTCTTACTAAACCAAACGAACGTAACCGCACACTCACAATCTCAACCTCAGTTTGCTCCTGCGCATATCCATAACGTTCCCGATGCAGACGATGAAACTCTTGCACCGCCTGCGCCGGTCCTGCCTTCACTTCCAATTCAAACGACTGACCACGATAACGCATCGCCAATGAACGTTCATGACGTTGTTGCTTGTCGAGAAATCCTTCAGCGCGTAACACCACACGCGCGGTCGATTCCATCTCTTTGAAGATTGCCGGCAATGTTTTCAGTGAATCGCGATCGCAACCAAGCATCACCGTCCGGCTCTGGTCTTTTATGACGTCGGCCACCAACACGCCGACAGCCGAAAGCGCTCCCGGAAAAGTTGGCGCAATCACGGTGGGAATTCGTAGCGCACGAGCAAGTTCAACCGCGTGCAAGCCACCTGCGCCACCAAATGGCAACAAAGCAAACTGTCCTGGATCGTGCCCCCGCTCAACTGAGATGTGGCGCAACGCGCGCTCCATGTTGGTGTTGGCAATCGCAATCACGCCTTCAGCCGCCGCAACCGCATTAACACGTTTACCCGAAGCCTGGCTCAACTCTCCCGCCAACTTCGACAACGCTCGTTGGGCACGTTGTTCATCTAACTTGAATTCACCACCGAGTAACCCTGCCCCGCCGAAATGTCCCAGCACAACGTGCGCGTCGGTCACGGTCGGCAACTCGGATCGTCCGTAACAAGCCGGCCCCGGATCGGCGCCTGCAGACTCTGGACCAACGCGTAACGAACCGCCTTCGTCGACTCGCGCAATCGATCCTCCGCCCGCGCCAACGGTATGAATGTCCATCACTGATACCGCAACAGGTAAGCCAGCCACTACCGCTTCGTTCGTCGTGCGGATCGATCCGCCATCACACAACGCGACATCGGTTGAGGTGCCACCCATATCGAACGTGATGATGTTTGAAAAACCTGATGCTCCGGCCGATCTTAATGCGCCGACTACTCCGCCTGCTGGTCCAGATAGAATCGTCCGTACCGGTTCCGTGGCAGCGAGTTCGGCGGAGATGCTGCCGCCTGATGATTGCATTACGCGCAATGCAAGCGCCTTGTTACTTCCTGATTCAGACAGACGCTTGAGATATCGTCCCATCAACGGTTGCAGGTACGCATTGATCACGATCGTAGAAGTCCGCTCGAACTCGCGATACTCAGGAAGGATTCGATTCGACACCGACAATGGAACATCAAGCGAACTCAACGCTGCAGCTATTCGCTCTTCATGATCAGGATGCAGAAACGAAAACAGGAGTGAAATTGCTACCGACTCAATGCGAGCCCGTTTCAGTTTAGCTACGAGCTTCGGCAACTGGGCTTCATCGAGCGATTCAATTACTTCACCGGAAGCAACTACACGCTCGGCAATTCCAAAACGAAGTTCATCAGGAACAAGGGGCTGGGGTTTTACGGCGTTGAGGTTGTAAAGTTCCGGACGCGCCTGACGACCGATTACGAGTACATCTTCAAAACCTTCAGTCGTGATCAGCGCACAGCGCGCACCACGTCGTTGTAACAAAGCATTGGTCCCGACAGTTGTGCCGTGCACTACTTCAACGTCGCTTAGACCAACGCCGAGTTCATCACAGATTCTTTTTAGTCCGTTAGTAATTGCGCGTGAGGGATCAGCGGAAGTGGAAGGAAGCTTAAAAAGCTCCAACCTCTGGTCTCTTTCAAAAACGAAATCCGTGAACGTACCACCAGTATCGACACCGACTCGTATCATAATTGTAGGGGCGGCCCTCTGTGGCCACCCCTCCTTTGAAAATTTTGACCACCAGCTAAGATGGGCGGCCGTGAAGGGCAGCCCCTACAACTTCACCCAGCAGCCGCTTTTATTTGACGCACGAGCAGCATCGAGGACCAATTGAATGCGATGCCCATCTTCGAACGTCGCTGCATCATGGACCGTTGTCTTGCCCGAACGCATTGCTTCAACGATGGCGCCTGAAAAGGTGGTGAACCCACGTGACCAGCTACTCTCGCGCATTCCCTGGGCCATGTGGTCCTGGTTCACCTGGACCGGACGCCAGGCGCCGGAACCTACAGGCGAATGCCAGAGTTCGCCGGTTTCTTCAACCATCAGCGCGCCAGTTGTTCCGTAGATCTCGAATTTATTTTCGTACTTGCCCGATTCAACTACGGACAACAACGCCATTCCTGTTGCGTCCCCGTTGTTTGGACCATCTGCAAAACGGAACATCAATTTCGCTTCATCGTCGGAAGTCACTTCCCGCGTCGAGCCGCTGCTTTTGTCCGGACGTTGCTTGATGTGGGTTGATAACATACCCGACACACCCGACACTTCAGTCCCAAGCATCCAACGGAAAGAATCAATCGCATGCGATCCGATGGCGCCCAAAGTTCCCCCACCCATTTCGGCATCAGACCACCAGTCCCATTGACGATCCACAGCGCCACGATAGTCTGAACGAAAAACATAATTGCAGTGACGCACCTGTCCGATCGCTCCGCTTTGCAGCATCGCCCGCATAGTGCGACGACTATTCAGAAACCTCAGTTCATGATCGATGAGCGCCAACACTCCGGCAGAGCCGGCCGCCGCCACCATCTTTGCGGTTTGTTCCGCATTCAGCGCCATCGGTTTTTCACACAACACTGCTTTTCGTTGTTCGAGAGCAGCCAGCGTGATGTCCATGTGGGTACCCGGCGGCGTAACAATACTGACGAGATCCACATCCCGGTGGGCCACCAATTCCTGCCAGTCGTTGCAAACGTTTTCAATACCAAATTCTTTAGCAACCGCTTCCGCTCGTTCGCGATGACCGCTGGCAATTGCCACCACTTTGGCTCCCATGCAATCGCGAAAGCCGGGAATTTGTGTGGACCTGGCGAAGCCCGCCCCAACGATTCCAATTCCAACTAATGACTTTTTCATTGATAAAAGAACTCACTCAAACTGAATACAGATGACGCAGATTATGGTAGGCAGGCTTTGCGGTTGTCCAGCGAATAAGATTGCAGAGTTAAGATTTCAGATTTCAGATTTGCCTTCGCCAAGTTATCAACTCTGGTGGCGATGAGGTCAGTACCGTAACGCGGTAGCGTCGGGTCGCGCTATTAACTTAGGTTCACACAATTAAGCTGACCCGACGCTACCGCGTTACGGTACTGACCTCATTGCCACTAAGTGAAAAGACCAATCTGAAATCTGCAATCTGAAATCTCCAATCATTTCACGCGTGTCGTCCGACAAGTTGAGCAATCGTGGCAACTAACTGTGCTGAACTGATCGGCTTAGCGATATGCATTTGGTAGCCGGCGGCCAGGGCCTTCTTTCGATCGTCTTCCCGAGCGTACGCCGTTAACGCGGCCGCGGGAGTTTCGCCGCCTTTTTCTCGTGGTAACGAACGGACCTTTTCAATAAACGAATATCCATCTTCATCCGGCATTGCGATATCACTCATCAACACGTCTGGTCGCCAGTCGATCAAGACTTGCAGGGCGTCAGTCGCTGATTCACAGGCTTTAACTTCGGCGCCTTTGCGCGCGATTACTGTGCTCAGAATTTGTCGTGCTTCCGGTTCATCATCAACCAGTAAAACTCGCAGGCCAAAAAGTGATTGCAGCTCGGAAGCGTGATACTCGCCGCTATAACCCGTGTTTGGCACTTCCACACGTTCCGCCAGAACCGGGAACGACGCGATGAAAGTTGCTCCCTGCCCAATGCCCGGACTTTCGGCACTGATCGTTCCACCATGTAGTTCAACGAGGTGACGAACAATCGCCAGCCCGAGACCAAGACCACCAAAATTTCTCGTCGTGGAACTATCAGCCTGACGAAAACGATCAAACACGCGTGGCAAAAATTCCGCGTCAATTCCCTGTCCTGTATCACTCACTTTAATACAGGCATTTGAACCTTGTTCTTCAAGCCGGATCGTTAATCGACCACCGCGTGGTGTAAATTTCACCGCGTTGGACAAAAGGTTCCAGACGATCTGTTGCATGCGTGCCGAATCACCGGAGATCGCGCCCACGCCAGGTTGGGACGAAAACTCCACCGCGATCTCTTTTGCCTCGGCGCCCGGACGCACCACGTTGATCGAATTGCGGATCACTAACGAAAGATCCAGTGGCCTGACATCGAGATTCAACTTGCCCGAGACGATGCGCGAAACGTCGAGCAGATCATCGATCAATTGCGCCTGCACGCGCGCGTTACGATCAATCGCGTCGAGGCCTTGTGACAAAAGTCGTTCGTCACGCCACGACTCCCGCAACACGCTGGACCAACCCAAAAGCGACGTCAACGGAGTCCGCAACTCGTGAGACAGAGTCGCTAAAAACTCGTCTTTGATACGATTCGCTGCTTCAGCATCTTCACGCGCTCGTTCAGCTTTTAACAACAACTGACCGCGCGCTTCTTCCGAACGCTGTAGCTCGGCAATATAGCCGGACAACTCCTGTACGTGCCGTTTGGCTGCGTCCGCCTGGTCAACCGAATTCTCGATGTTCTTAAGATAAGTTTGGTAGGTGAAACAGATAATGACGATGATCGGCAATGTCGCGACGACCGCATAGAACGAGTAGTTCTTAATCAGAATCGCGATGATGCCGGCCGCCGATGCGCCGGCGAAATAAGTGATCGAAGTCCAAAGATAGTAAGTTTTCCAGGTTACCCAGGTTGATTCATTGATCTTGGACGACTTTTCGATGGCGATCAGAAAACTGTTGGCAACGTATTGGACCAACGCCATCAAACAGATCGTGCCGACGAACCTCGCAGTAAACCCTTCTTTGACAACTTCGGTAGGCGCGCCCACCACGAAAAATAAGACTGCCGCTGTCAGAAAAGCTGAGGTGGCAAGAATTGCCGAGTTGAACAGAATCGTCCGCGGGCGTTTGCTAATAATCAGTGTCGCGCAAACTCCTTCAAGCGCGGAGACCAGCACCGCGGCTGGACCACCGAACATCAGCATCGTCAAAAAGACGAACGTGTCCGCCACTGTGATTCGTCCACTGACCCGCGGAATTCGAATCGCAACCAATGAGCTCGCCGCTACCAGCAAACACAAGACAGCGAACCGCATGTCGGCAGCTTGATAGGGGAATTGGTAGATTGAAGCGAAGATAATCGTCGCTCCCGCCGCCACCACAGACCACATGTAGACTTGCGCGAACTGCAGAGTATTAAGTTTGAGTTTCAGTTCCACTGCACTCATCGTCACCTCGTGAGTTGTGAACTTAAGAGCAGCCAGGACACAGAGCTGCGACTGGATGTCACAGTTTGTATCAAGGAATGAGTCGGATTAAAAGACTGCTCGGACGATGCTGCTCTAGATTAGTAGTCCAGACAGTCTGTGCCATTGTCACGGGTGACCGCGGGCGAACCGGGATCACCATTCACCATTGCCGACTGCGCTGTTGTCACCAGATCTCCGGTAATGACGCCATCGCCGGTTATTACTCCGTCTCCGGTAATCACACCATCATTCAAAACACTGCCGTCTGCCAGAAGATCATGGATCAACAGGTTAACGTCCAAAAACGCCGAGCCATCACCGGTGATCACTCCGTCACTGACCATCACGTGATCGCCAGTAATGACGCCATCTGAATAGTACAACGGGTCGAGGGAAATTGAATCGCCCGTAATTACACCGTCACAAAGCAAACCGCCGAGGCCATAGTTCATTTGATACTTCGTGATCAGATCTACGCCAGTCGCATATGTATGATTAAGAACGATGCCGCGAGACCATGTAAAAGTGTGACTTGCAATCGTAGTTTCAGGAGCGGGAGCGTCCTCAACCGTTAGCAAAGGAGAGCCAACGGTCGTCGATGAATCCAGATCGGATCGAACGATCTCCGCGAGTTGAACTGCACCTGCAGTGTTGATTTGACCAGCGCCCTGCTCGAGCATATTGAAGCCGGCCAGGGGCTGAGCGCTATACATCAATAAAGCTTTGACTAAGTTAGGAGTTAAATTTGGATTGGCTTGTAGCATGAGGGCCGCAGTGCCGGCCGCAACTGGAGTGGCCATTGAGGAACCACTCAGGTACATCATTCTGCGATTGTCAGAATTACTTACGCCCGCATCCAGAGCAGGAGTTTCAGTAACGATCGTGTTTCCGTCTGACTCGGCTTCAATCAGCCGATTTCCCGGCGCAACCAGATCAGGCTTGACGAGGTTATCGTAATGTTTGACACCTTCTTCATCAGTCGAGTAACTGCGCGTTGGACCACGCGAGCTATAGGTCGCTACATTATCGTCACTCCGTGCGTCAGTGCCGAAAGTATTCGAAGCGCCGACAGTAATGGCTGAAGGTTCATTACCGGGTGAATGGATATGTCCATAAACTTTATTTCCGTTCTCGTCTTTGCCGTTATTGCCAGCCGCGGCAAACACTATAACGCCTGAATCGACAAGCGCGCGTACTGCTAAACAAACCGGATCGTTTTTATAGGAATCGATCGCGGGCATGCCTAGACTCATATTCACTACCCGAACGTTGTAGTCGCCCTTGTTAGTTGCGATCCAATCCAACGCCTGGAGAACTCCCGCCGTGGTGCCGACGCCTTCAGAGTTCAGCACTCGCAAATTTATGATGTTCGCATTAGGCGCAACGCCAACATACGCGCCACCAGAGATGCGACCGTTGCCGGCTGCCAACGAAGCGACGTGAGTTCCGTGTCCGTAAGGATCGTCGGTACGATCTTCACCTGTGAAATCCTCACTGTAAACGACGCGCACACTGTCTGAACTGTCCATAAAGGAGCGATGATCAGAGTCGATACCGGAATCGAGCACCGCGATGCCGATACCGCTGCCGTCCAGATGCGTTCCGGTTGATACATTGTCGCGTATTTGATCGGCGCCGGTAGTCAATGACAGGTGGCCCAGCGAACGGACTTCACGGTCTAACGAGACATAGCCTACGTCACTGCGTTGCGCGAGTGCTATCGCAGCGCTGGCCCGCATCGTAACTACGCGGGTTCGCAAGCGGCGGAACTTCCTGATGTCTGTGGCGCCGGAATTTTCGAGCGTTGAATCTAAAAGATTAGAAGAGCTAGACGGTTGGATAATGACCCGCACCAAATCAGAGCCTCGACCCGATTCCAGTTTCTTAAGAATGTCTCTGGAAATTTTCCGTTTGGATAATCTGCCGTCACGCGCAGCATGGCTGCTGGGTGGAAAAGTTGAGAGCGTGGAAATGAGGAGCAATAACAAAGTGCTCCAGAGCATCGGGTAAAGGAAACGCTTCATTAGGTACTCCAAATACGCGTATAAAACTCATCTCGAGGGCTAAAATTTCAAGAAGAAATGTAAAGGCAGTCGTCTATTGGGTCGGGGTCACTTTTGGGGGATCGGGAGTTTATCAAAGGGTAAAAAATGTTTCAACACTTTATTTTCGGGTCTCTGTGCCTCTGTGAACTCTGTGTTGAAAATGGAGATATGATTAGACTGACCGGCGTTTTCAACAGAGAGTTCACGGATCACAGAGAAGGACGAAATCCGTACAACGTTAACTCCTGATTTGTACCACCTACCTGCAAAACCTCTAGTCTTTTCGAAGATTGTCGTTGGGAATGTTCTTTGCAGCGATTCGTGGTCCGTCTTTCATATATGCGCAAGAAAACTCGAATCGGTTATCTACTCAGACCACACTGGCATCTGTTGACACTGGCCTTCATCGCCGTCATTGGCGAGAGTGTCACCGATTTACTCGAACCATGGCCGCTGAAGGTAGTCTTCGACAACGTCATCGGTTCGAAGAAATTGCCAGACTGGCTGGCCTCTATTGTCAATTCGGTCGCTGGTCGCGATAAACTGGCGATTCTCGCCTTCGCGGCGATTAGTGTGATGGCGATCGCGATTGTCGGGGCCATCAGTTCATATTTTGAAAAGTACCTGACCACTTCGGTGGCCCAATGGGTTTCACACGATCTGCGGCGTAATCTTTATCACCACATTCAACGTCTTTCACTCTCCTATCACGACAACAAACGGACCGGTGATCTGATCAGTCGCATCACGAGCGACATCGACACGGTCCAGGATTTCATCCAACAAGTCTTGCTCGGTTTTATCGTAAACGTGCTCACGCTCGCAGGAATGCTCGTCGTGATGTTCTATCTAAACTGGCGCTTCACGCTGATCGCACTCTCGGTCGCACCGGCTTTATTTATCGTGGTCTACAGTTTTACCTGGCGCATCAAGCAGGCTTCTCGCGCTGTTCGCAAACAGGAAGGTGAGATCGCGTCGATCGCCAGTGAAGTTTTGTCGTCAATAAGAGTGGTCAAAGCATTCACGCGAGAAGACTACGAGCAGCAACGCTTCGAGCAACAGAGTTTGGAAACAGTTGAAACTGCGTTGCGGGCCCGCAGTCTGAAAGCAAAGTTGACGCCGATTGTGGAAGTGATTGTGGCTGGTGGAACTTGCCTCGTGCTCTGGTACGGAGTGCGACTTGTACTGACCAACGAAATTACCTCCGGTTCGTTGTTGGTCTTCTTTCTTTACCTCGGCAAGATGTACAAACCGATGCGCGATCTGTCGAAGATGACCGACACGATCTCGAAGACCGTTGTTGGTTACGAACGCATTCGGGAAATCATCGATACGGATCGTGAAGTTAAAAACCTACCCGGCGCGCGTCACGCTCCCGTTTTCAAGGGCAAGATTGAATTCGATCACGTTTCGTTCGGCTATCCGGATCGTGAACTCACGCTCACAGACATAACCTTTTCACTTGACCCAGGACAGATTGGCGCAGTTGTTGGTCCAACCGGCGCTGGAAAAACAACTATCGTCAGTCTGCTTGCTCGTTTTTACGAACCCACGTCGGGCGAAATCAGGATCGACGGTAAGAACATTCGCAGTTTCAAACTTAAATCATTACGCCAGCAAATCAGTTTTGTTTTGCAGGACAGTCTGCTGTTTCGCGCGCCCGTATGGCAAAACATTGCTTACGGCCGACCGGAAGCATCTCGAGAAGAAATAATCACCGCAGCAAAACAAGCAAACGCGGACGAGTTCATCGTTAAGCTGCCGGAGGGCTACGACACAATGGTAGGTGAACGGGGCGTGACTCTGTCGGGCGGTCAACGACAACGAATTGCGATTGCCCGTGCGATTGTGCGGAACAGTCCCATCCTCATTCTGGATGAACCGACTTCCGGACTTGATGCAGCTTCAGAAGAGTTGGTGTTTGACGCATTGGGTCGCCTGATGGAAGGAAAGACATCAATCGTGATCGCGCACCGGCTAGCCACAATTCAACGAGCAGACGTCATTTTTGTAGTTGATAGTGGGCGAGTGGTCCAACGCGGAACACACAGTGAATTATTGAAGCAGGGTGGGTTGTATGCGGAACTTTATGAGAAGCAGTTCCGCCATGAAGAAGCAGAGTTAGCTTCGTAACAGGCTCTCTTCACTCCGGGAGGAGTGAAATATTTTTAGCCCGAGCGATTTATAGAGGCGCGCTCCGTAGGAATGCAATATGTCGGCCGCCAATTCACGGTCACGAAATATGGCACTCCTACGGAGCGTGATGTTGTTGGATTTTGCGGTATAAATATGTCACTCCCAATGGAGTGAACAAAAATCGCCTAATAAATCCTGCTCTCAACTAATAGCCGCTAACGTCGAACGTCGCGCTCTTCTGGTCCTTTTGCTCGCCCTTGTCATTTAGCATCAATACTTCAACTTTGTACTTTCCATTGCCGAAGCCAGTTGGCGGCAACGTCACCCAGAAAGACACTGGCCGGCTGCCATCAACGTCCAAAGTCTTTTCGGCGCCCTGCACGACGCTACCCGCTTTCTCGCCCTTTACGTCTTCGTAGAGAACTCGGAATTTCGCCTGAACTTTGCCTGGGTTGTTGGAAATTGCAGCCAGCGCATAAACCGTATCGCCTGGTTTAAAACTGGTAGTTTCATTTTTTCCGCCCTCGTCGGTGGCGAGCTTTAGGCTGCTGATATTTGCGGTGCTTGCGTTACAAGCAAGTATGACGGCCATAAACATGCCGACAGCTAATACAAAACTCCATTTGTTGCTTTTCATTGAGATTCTCCCTTGTGACGTTGTATGAGCGGAGAGCACTGTAGCCGAAGGTACTGACGGTGACAATATGGAATTGCGATTTCGAATGCGGAATTGCGGAATTGCGAGATTTGGATCGCGGGATTTTAAATTACGCATTTCCGCATTTTCGCAATCCCCCATTCCCTCCTATGCTATAACGTCACAAAAATCCACTTCCGGAGCACGCAATGAAAAAAGCCATCTCCTATTTGCTCGCCCTCGTCTTGGGTGGGCTCGCGACATTGAGTCTTGTTCAATTAACTGGGGCCCAAAACAGCAATACTCAACAAGCCGCAACCCCGGCGCCGAAGGCATCACCAACACCGCCGATGCCGCCTGGTCCAAATCCCAATTCACAATATCGACTTGGACCAGACTCGCTGCCGCAGGAAGGTGTGCCAAAGGGTGAAGTACGTGGTCCATTCGTCATTCAGAGTCAGGCTTATCCGGGCACACAACATACCTATTGGATTTATGTTCCCGCCCAATACGATCCGGCTGTCCCCACAGCATTGATGGTCTTCCAGGATGGACAGGCGTTCAAAAATGAAGAAGGCGATATTCGCGCGCAAAACGTGATGGACAATCTGATCTATCGTCGTGAAATTCCGGTGATGATCGGTGTCTTCATTAATCCGGGTCGACGTCCCGATCAACCTGAGCCAAACGCGCAGGAATGGGGCGATCGCACAACAAACCGTCCGACTGAGTACAACATGCTTGACGACAAGTATGCGCGAGTTGTCACTGAAGAACTGTTGCCTGCGATCGAGAAGGACTACAACATTTCAAAAGATCCGGAGATGCGCGGGATTGGCGGTTCGAGTTCCGGAGCGATAGCGGCTTTCACCGTTGCGTGGCAACGTCCAAACCAATTTCGCAAAGTCTTGAGCAACGTCGGCAGCTTCACCAACATTCGCGGTGGTCATGCTTATCCGGACATCATCATGGCGAGCGAACGAAAACCAATAAGAATTTTTCTTTGCGACGGAAGAAATGACAATCGCGGCTGGCGCAACGGCGCTTACGACGAGAAGTGGGATTGGTTTATTCAGAACGTGCGAATGATGAAGGCGTTAACGCAGAAGGGTTACGACGTGAACTACACGTGGGGCATGAATCTGCACGGACAAAAGTTCGGCGGCCAGATCATGCCGGACATGATGCGTTGGTTATGGAGAGATGGACCAGTGTCGACCGATCCAAACGACATGGTGGAACGAGCATTCCGTGCAGCCAGGAAGTGAATCCTCTGCGTCTCTGCATTCTTTGCGTCTCTGCGTTGAAACCTTTTTTGGGAGGAATCAACGCCGAGACGCAAGGACGCAGAGGCGCAGAGTCAAACCGCAAACGCTTTTTTGGACGATAACGCTGCCAACACGTAACACACACAACCCATCAACATCGCCATCTGAAATCCCATCGTCAACGCCACGAACACCGTGGCTATGGATCCGATGACTGACATGATCCCGTTGAGTCCCCAGTAGAACGGCGGTTCGGGCAACGAAGCATTTCCTGTTCTTCTTAAACCGCTCGGAAACGGCATACCCATTACCAATCCAAGTGGCGCAATCATCACCATCGCACAAACAATTCGCGCCCAAAGCGGCAGCCACAATAGTTTAGGCACTAACAACGGCAACACGATCGCCTCGATACCGCCAATGACCGTGACGCCAACACAAGCGATCCACATCGGCACTCGTCGACTAACCGCACTACCAATTCCTCCGAATGCGAGCAACGTAAACAACAAGACCGACAACGTATAAATCGGATGACCAACCAATAGGATCAAGTTCTGTAACAACGCCAACTCGATTGCGATAAAACCAAATCCAAGCGCAGTAAAATAAAGGACGGAACTTGCGTAAGGGGCGATCTTCGCGTGGCGGGGTTTACCAAACAACGCAAACAACGCCAGCAAGACAATGCTCGGCAGCAACAGCCAGTTGAACATTGAATTCGCGATCGCCGCCGGCATTCGGAATGGTCGTTCGATTGCGAAGTAAAAAGGACTGTCGTCCCAAACCGGACCAACAAATCGCGGCGACTGCGCTTCGTATTGGTTGAGAGTTAACTTTCCTGCTAACACATCGCCAATCAGTGGCGGATTTGGCCCACCGGGAATGATCAAAGGCTCCGCTTGTTTCCAGTTGTCTTTTACCTCTGAAACTTCGGCTGGAGTGAATGGGCGTTTGCGCAACATAAACAACATCTGCGCGGGATTGTTTGGATTCGGCGTATCCTGCCGTTCCATCAAGGTGATAATTCGTTGTGCTGCCGCCTCTGCGCCAAGATTAGCAACCGAGTTTGATACCAAACGCGGTACATCGGAATCCCAACGGAGGATTACTAACATGCCGTTGTCGGTCAAATGATTGTAGTAATCACGAAATGCTTCGGCGGTGTATAAGTAGTTTTCCGAAAGCGATAAACCGCCTGACGCAACCGACGCCCACGAATCAACAAAACCCAACAGGATCACATCAAACTTTCGATCAGTTCTACTGATGAAGTTGCGCCCCTCGCTTTGAATGGTTTCCACATCAGGCCGATCGTAGAGGTTCGCGGCGCGTGGTCCATAGTGGCGCACAAACTTCAACATCAATGGATTCATTTCCACGGCGGTGACTTTATGAGCGCCCGAAGCAAGCGCGGCAACAACGTCTGGTCCACCGCCTGGTCCAATGATCAAGACTTCGGCATTAGGCACGAGGCGAAAGGGCAACGCTCGATAAGAGTCTTTAAGATCTTTTGCGTGTTCCACCTTGCCGTCCCATTCCCGAATACCAGTCCACGCGTCGGAATCGATAAAAAGGCGGGCGAGTTCATTGCGATCGATTCCCTCAACCGCGTCGATGCGCGAATAAGCGTTCCAGCCTGTTTGCGTGATATGGGCGCTCGGGTTCGCATCCATCTGGCGCCGCATCGCTTTGGTTGTGCCGGGCGTAACTCGCAAAGCCTCGGATTTCAAAGCTAAAAATGTGGCGACGACCGTCACCAGCACGGCGACTACGGCCAACACTCGAATCGGGAGCGAGTTTCCACTCAACGAAAGGCCTAACGCCGCAAGCGCGCCAAACACCGCGCCGGTCAACAACGCTGGTTCGCCTCCAAGCCAGTGCAATAACAACGTCACCACGACTGCGCCTACAGCCGCTCCCAACAAATCCGCAAAGTAGAGTGAACCGGCTTGCTCGCGATGAAGAGCAAACACGATCGACAACGACATGCCGGCCAGAAAAAATGGAACGAGTGGCGCGAGAAAGTAGAGCGGTAATCGGTCCATCTCAAACGGGTAACGAGAAAGCAGCAACAGGCAACACGGAATCGCGATGCTGTATAAACCAGTCACTACCGCGGCAGCGTTTATCGTCAATTGAAACTTGCGTTTTAAGAGGTGGACCGTAAATCCACCCAGGCCCCAACCGAGCAGGGCCACCGATATCGCCACGAAGGCAAAGTGATACCAGACGCTGGCGGAGTAGATTCGAGTTAGTCCAACTTCGAGAACAAGTCCGGAAAGGGTGATTAGGAAGACACTTAGTCGGGTGCGCATGGCGGAGTAGTAAAGGGGATGCGACTCGATTGGTCAAGAAGAAAGTAAAATTGCGGGAATTGGAAATGCGAAATTGCGAGAACCTCTGCGTCTCTGCGTTCTCTGCGTCTCTGCGTTTAATCGGTGTGACGTGTAATCGAACCCAAATTTAACGCTGAGACACTGAGAACACAGAGACGCAGAGATTTCTGTATTGCGGTAGAATCTCGTGTTCTAACCGCGCTAACCAGAGTCTCGCCACAAACCCAATGGTCCAGGTAAATATCGAAGCCCAGCTCGAAGCACTTTCTGATGTACTACTGTTTCAAAATAACAAAGACGATTTAAATAAAGCAGTTCATCAACTATACGAACTCTTTCTGCAAATCGCCGGAGACTTATCTTCAACAGAGACGCTGCTTCCCGAAGGTTTAGCAATCTCACCGGAAGATGCAGCGCGTTGTGTGCTTGACGTTACTCGCACCACCCAATTCCTGCGTGGTGTTTACGCGGCGTTGCAAAGGGCCCTCACACTTTTCCCAAATCGACAACTCGAAGTTGTATATGCCGGCTGTGGTCCATTCGCGCCGTTGATCGTGCCGCTGATTAAACGATTCGAGCCCTCACAGCTCAGCCTTACCTTAGTTGATATTCACCAAGAGTCGCTTCATTCGGTAGCAGGAATCTTCAAACTTATCGGCGCGGAACAATACGTCAAGTCTTACCGGCAAGCCGACGCGACTACTTACCAGCACGACGTAAAGATTCATTTATTGATCATTGAAACAATGCAACGCGCCTTAACGGCTGAACCACAGGTGGCAGTGACGTTGAATCTCGCGAAACAACTTTCCGAGCGCGGAATTCTTATTCCGGAGGAGATAACAGTTGAATTGGTTTGCGTTGATTTGGCGAAGGACTTTACGGACTTGCCAAAAACCCGGGTGAAGCTTGGCAATGTGCTTCAGTTATCAAGGTTGAGTTCGTTCACAGTTGACTCAGCTAACACATTCATCGCCCGCGTCATCGACACTACTGCAATGAAGCCGGGCCTAACATTTACACTGTTTACGAAGCTGCGGATTTTTGAAGAAATAATATTGGACCATTACGAGTCGGGTATCACATTCCCACATCCTCTACACGACCTGACGCCTTTAACAACTTCCAACCAACTCGAACTGACTTATCAACTCGGCGCGTCTCCGGGTTTTAAGTACCGCTGGCGATGAAGTCAGTACCGTACGCAGTAGCGTCGGGTCGCGTAATAGACCTGGCCCTACGAACTCAAGATTCACCCGACGCTACCGCGTTACGGTACTGACTTCATGGGGCGGTCATTTAAGCAGTTGGTCGATCGCAGCTTGCAGTGTCGCACTACTTTGCAAACCAATTAACTTTTGGCGGAGACGTCCGCTGCGATCAATCAAGTAAGTCGTAGGCAACTGGGACGTTGAGAGACTGGAGTTCGTGGGTTGTAGTCCGATTAAGTATGCCTGCGGAGATTGTTTCTGAAACTGTTTCACTTGCTCGGCAGTATCGTCGACCGAAATACCGATCACAGTCAGACCTCCTGGTCCATACGTCCTGTGCAGTTCATTAAGCGCTGGAATTTCATTTCGGCTGGGAACACTGCTCGTACTCCAATAATTCAATACCACAACTTGTCCGCGGAAATCCTTCAAGCTCGATCGAGTGCCTGTCAGGGTCGTAAACGAAACTTCCGGAAACAAGTTTTCATTGTTGCCGCCAGTTGTTGTCGGTTGAATATTCGAGTTGCTGCTCGTGGCAAGAG
The DNA here is from genome assembly GCA_036518995.1 of Pyrinomonadaceae bacterium. Taxonomy (GTDB): domain Bacteria; phylum Acidobacteriota; class Blastocatellia; order Pyrinomonadales; family Pyrinomonadaceae; genus PSRF01. The sequence continues at coordinate 17,592 of DATDMC010000109.1, forward strand.
ACGCAGGCTGACGGTTCATCATGAACCACACCGGAGCAGCAACGAGCAAAAACAACATCGCCGCCGCACCCGCGAAAAGTGGCGCCATCCAACGCCGTTTTCTTTTAGGAGCAAGCATCGGAACGCCATATGAAGCCGGCTGCGGCGCCATTTCCGGCATCGCTGAGGCCTCGTCTCGTGACTGGTGCAGCACGGAGCCGCAACGACGACAAAATTTTTCATCAGCCGCACAACTTTCACCGCATCGTTTACAAATAACTTTGCGATCAATCGCCACCGACATCCGCATTGGGATCGAACTCGGTGGCGGCGGGAAAGCTGCAGTAATCGTCTCGAAGGTTTGTGCCGGAGCTGGAGCGGTTTCAGCCACAGCCTCAATGTCAACCGAGTTGGCGAAGACAGGCACAGAACCAACACTCGGGAGAGACGCCGCCAGGTCTGCTTGAATCACCTGTTCGCCCTGCTGAGGATCAATATCAATAATGCGTTCGTCTGCTCTATTCCCGAGGTGAGTGACTCGCAAAATATGCTTACCGGTAGCAATCGACTTCAAGATCACACGACCGGAAGTGCCAATGCTGGCGAAGCGCTCGTCATCGAGATAAATTTCTGCGCCCGGCGGTCCCATGATCACTAATTTCGACTCGGCAACACGCGAAAGAGTTCCCGGCGAAAACCCACCCGGATAAATTCTATAAAACTGCAAACGATCGACCTCTGGGGGCGGCAGTCCTTCGTCAGGACTACGCGGCACCGGCTCTTCCCAATAAGTCGGTAGGATAAAACCCGGCCGGCCAAGTGCCGCTGCATATTTGATTTCGTCGACAATGTCTGGCGACCTCATCGAGTTGTTGGACCAGAACAACTGAAAAACATCGGCGTCGCGAATCAATCGTTGCAGTCCTTCGCGTCGATCTTCACCTGGCTCGAGATGAGTACGATCCAATAAAAACCGCGAGCCAAAAAGCGGCGCGACCTGGGCCAACTCCGTAACTATCTGTTCGTCCTTTTGCGAGTAAGACGCGAACACTTGTCGCACGCGGCGCGCACTTTGAGATTGTTCCAACGAAATCTTTTCGGCATTTGACGTCGCATTACTATCGACCGAAAGAGTTAACGGCACCTCAGCAATAACAACACTGCCAAGAAAAACCGTCACGCTCCCGCTTAACGTTTGACCGTCAACTTCGCGCATCGCCATAACGTCAAATTCTTCGCGGTGCACACTCTTGCGCCAACTGAAATTTCTACTCGGCGGACTAAAACGTAGACCATGAACAACCGGCACAAAGGTCAACTCGCCACCACGAGGAATCGCGCGGGTGCTTGGCTCATTAACGTCGCTATAGTCGCTGCGCTGTTCACCAAGTAAACGTTCCGCCTGCTTTTTGACTTCTGCTAAAGGATCCGGCTCATCAGCCGGCGCATCCTCCCGTCGTTTCGAGAGATGAGCGAATGCGAGCACGGTGTAATTCTTTTCAGGTTTGATCTTTTGCGGCGCGTAGACCGTAAATTGAACATTCTCGTCTTTCACCAGTGGTCCATTAGAACCAGCCGGCAAGTTGTCCACCAACGTCTCTTCCACGCTGTGGATCAGTTCGCGATCAGCAATGGTTCGTTTCGCATCTTCTAACACTAGACGCATGTCACGCGCGCTCGCCGTCCGATTTTTCCGGCTGATTGCCAGCGCGCCCTGAATACATAGCGCGACTTCAGCAGCAACTTTGACATTCACCTGGTGCGCCGGTTTTAAAGGATCTGGTTGACCATTCTCGATCGCGTTGAATCGATTCGGCGCGCTTACAGGAACTTGTCCGGTGATGAGGTGATAGAGCGTAGCGCCGAGCGCATAAAGATCGCTTCGCTGGTCCGTTCCCTGGCCCAGGATCTGTTCCAGCGGCGAGTAAACCGGAGTGTAACCAGGCACACTGCGATCAGTGTCCATTGTGATCATCTGACCGGACGTACCTTTCGCAAGTCCAAAGTCGAGGAGAAAAAGTTCGCCTTCTTTGGTGACTTTCAGGTTTGCCGGTTTGATGTCGCGATGAATAATCGGTGGTTCGCGGGTGTGCAGGTATTCGAGAAGCTTGAGTAATTCAATGCCCCAGTCAACAACTTGCTGCTGCGTCATTGGACCATCGTTGCGTACCAGTAGCTGCAGCAGGTCAAGACCGTTAATGAATTCCATGACGAGGAATTCACCTGCGCCTTCAGTGAAGTAATCCATCACGTTCGGCAATAACGGATGGCGAAGATTGGCTAGTAGCGCCGCTTCACGAGAGAACGCTTCTTTGGAATCGTTAGTCGCTCCGACCAGCGTTTCCTTCAGCGCGACAACACAACTCACACGCTGATCGATCGCTTCATAAATCGCACCCATACCTCCCTGACCGAGCTTTCGCACGATGCGATAGCGATTCTGGAGTATGGATTCAGGAGCAAGCATTATTACCGCTTTGCTTGAGCGCCACGTGCACGCGTGACCCGGCTGGACCGCGTGTAAGGCGAACGTTCGACTGGATCAACTGTAATCTCGCAGGTGATCATCGCCAATGAAGGATATTTCTTCAACAACATAGCGGTGAGTCCCTTGTTCACGATTTCCCAGTAGTCCTGTTCATTCGGATAGTTAGTCAAAAACGTTTCGACGTCTTTTGCAACCGCGCGATAGTCAGGATAGTCCGCCACCGTAACGTTCGGAACATAGCGGAACCAAACAGAAATGTTCAAGACATTGTGTTCGTCCTGGTGTTCGACTTTGAAGTCTTTAATAAGAAATGAAAACTCTTCAGTAAGCGAACCGGTTTGTCGTGAGTACTGTTTTGCAGGTATTTGTTTTGTTGTTTGCGAGAAAGCAGTTGGCACACTCACGCACATTAAAAAAAGGACGATAAACAAACGTCGGGCGGTTTGACTCATAACTATCTTTGTCCTCATGAAGTGTCAGTACCACCTCGCGGTAGCGGGTGGGTCTACAGCTAGCAAGTTCAACTACAAGCGCGGATCAACCGGCTCACTTTCAAGAGCAAGCACACCAAACACACACTCATGAACGCGACGCAACGGCTCCTTTTGAATAAAGCGTTCCAATCCCTCTATTCCTAGCGCAAACTCTCGCAACGCCAACGAACGCTTGGCAGATAGTCCTCTTCCTTTTAATCGTTCCAGATTCTCCGGAGCATTGTATTCAGGACCATAAATAATCCGCAGGTATTCTCGCCCGCGACATTTTACAGCGGGCTGAACGAGTCCACGCGAACCGTGCGTAATGAAATCAAGCGGCTTAACTACCATTCCTTCACCACCGCGACCAGTAAGCTCTTCCCACCACTTAATTCCACTGTCTATACTTTGCTGGTCGGTAAGATCAACCACCAGATGATTCGTTGTCAGGAGTAGCTGCTCGTCGCTTTCGCAGAACCGTTTTATCACGCCAAGATGCCAGAGATGATCTTTGTCGACATGGACTTTGCGTTCACTGGCGAGGAGATGAAACGGCGCCAACTTCAAATCTGCGATTGAAGAGACTGGCCAGCAATAACGACGATAAGCAGCAACATATTTTTCGGCTGCATCCTGTCGCGCTCGATACTGCTCCAGAATAGGCGCCACATCGGCCACTCGATCGGCAGTTTGGGCGAGCACGTTGACGGCATCGTTGAGTGAGGCGCGGGCCGCTGAACCGACCGCCGCGTATTGGCGCCGCAAGAGATCCTGAGCTTTCGCAGACCAGGGCATCAGCTCGCAATCAAGACAAAACCAGTCGGTATCAAATTCCTCCCAAAGGTTGGACTTTGAAAGTGCGACCTGAATGCGATTGATGAATTCCTGTTCCAGTTTCTGATCGTCGAAAAAGCGACGTCCAGTGCGCGTATAACAAATACCGGCGCCGTCGTTAACAATCCCAAATCGTCGACGAGCGGCATCTTCGTCGCGACAAACAACCACCACCGCGCGCGAACCCATGTGCTTCTCTTCGCAAACGACTTTTCCTACTCCTTGATTAAAGTAGTAAGAAAAGGCCTCCGCTGGATGCTCTAATAAATCAGGCGTCTTACTTGTCTCCGATGGTGACATCGTCGGCGGTAGATAGATCAACCACTTCGGATTAGCAGCAAAGCGACTCATGACTTCGAGTGCGGCAATGCCGTTCTCTTCCCTGATCGTCACGCTCCGATGCAGGCGAGTAGAAATGATTCGCTTACCGAGAACGTCGTCGATATCGAGTACATCATCATGTTCCTGCTGCGAAGAGAGTGGAGCGGCTTGTTCCTCGGGCAGAAAAGGTTTGGCCGGTTCGTAGTAGGTTTGTAAGGCGTTGACCGAAACGAGTTCCCGTTCGGGATAACGCAACGCTGTCAGCTTTCCACCAAACACACAACCAGTGTCGATACAAATCGTGCGATTGAGCCATTCCGGTTCCGGCACAGGAGTGTGACCATAGACCACCATCGCCTTGCCACGATATTCGGCCGCCCAGTTGTAACGCACCGGCAAACCAAACTCGTCAGTCTCACCCGTGGTCTCACCAAACAAAGCAAAGTCGCGGACTTTTCCCGAACCTCTTCCCTGCAACTCTTCCTTCAGTCCGGCATGGGCCACTACAAGTTTGTCGTCGTCAAGCACATAGTGACTGACAAGCTTGTCGATAAAGACTGCGACTTTCGCCTTAAGCTCCGGCGGCTCCTGGTCCAACTGCGCCAGCGACTCGGCGAGACCGTGAGTAATGCGTACATCTTTGCCCATGAGTTTGCGCATAAGCTTGATGTCGTGATTGCCGGGCACACATAAAGCAGTGCCGCTGTCTGCCATACTCATTGCCAGTCGTAGTACGGCAGGAATCTTTGGACCACGATCGACGAGGTCGCCGAGGAAGACCGCCTTTCGTCCTTCCGGATGGCTGACAGCGAAACGGCTGTCGTCGCTAGTTTCAGTAATCTCGTAACCGAGTTTAACTAACAACGCGTGGAGTTCATCGAAGCAACCGTGAATGTCGCCAATGATGTCGAACGGACCATGCTCGTGCTTCAGGTTGTTCCAAAGCGGCTGTCGTTCGATAACAACTTCCGCGATCTCGTCCGGCGTGGAAAATTCGAAGATATGACGAAATCCTTCGCGTTTTAAGTTACGAATTGAACGACGCAGTTGTTGTAGTTGCTGGCGAATTACGTGTGGACCAAAATTTCGATCGGGGCGTTCGCGATTGCGGTCCTGACAGAGACGCTCAGGAAGATTTAGAACGATAGCGACGGGAATGACGTGATAATCGCGCGCTAGTGCGACAAGTGGTTTACGAGCTTCGGGCTGAACATTGGTGGCGTCAACCACAGTTAGCTTGCCGGCCTTTAATCGTTTGGCCGCGATGAAATGCAACACCTCAAACGCTGCATTAGTTGCGGCTTGATCGTTCTCGTCGTCCGAGACTAATCCCCGGCAGAAATCCGACGACAAAAGTTCTGTCGACTTGAAATGCGTTCTGGCAAACGTCGACTTACCCGATCCAGATGGACCAATAAGCACAACTAACGCCAATTCCGGAATGGTTATCGTCTTACCCAAAACATCGTCCTCTAGTTCTTACTAGAAAAAATTGCCATCTGCGTAGGTGCGCCCAGAGCTGCGTCTTCCGGTCCAACCGGTAAAGTTCTGGCTTCGTAACCATATTGTTCGGCAATATGATTCACCCAGTTACTGAACTGCTCTCGCGTCCATTCGAACCGGTGGTCCTTGTGGCGAAACTTGCCCGCCGGCAGCGTTTCAAAGCATGCGTTGTATTCGACGTTTGGTGTTGTTAAGACGACAAACGCCGGTCGAGCAAATTCAAACAACACGCGTTCGAAAGCCGCAAGCCGCGACTCGTCGAGATGTTCGATGACCTCAATTACAGTTGCCGCATCGAAGCCGGCAAGGCGCTTGTCCCGGTAAGTTAAAGAACCCTGCATCAGCTTGAGGCGTTCTCGTTGGCGCGCCGGCAGACGATCCAATTTCAAGCGCTCGTGTGCAATTTCCAGGGCCCGATGAGAAACATCGACGCCTACGATTTCGTCAAAGGCGCGATCCTCTAGCAGTGACCTGAGCAACTTCCCTTCGCCACAACCAAGATCGACAACACGTTTTGCGCCACAGTTTTTAAGAGTCGCAACGACAGCATTCATTCGTTGTTCGTTCAACAGGAGCGGGCGTTCGATGACGGCTTCTTCGTTATCATGAACAACAACTGCCGCATCGGCGCTCGGTGATTCCTCTTCAACGAGCCGGGACAATGCTTCACGGGCCAAATCGCGCCGGTATTTGAGATAGCGCTTGGTGATTTCTTCCTTTTCCGGGTGAGTACTCAACCAACCACTACCATGCCGTAGCAATTTCTCAACCTCGTCGTCGCCAACCCAATAATGCTTTTCGTTATCAAGCACCGGAATGAGCACATAGATGTGCGTAAGCAAATCCCGTAATCGCACGTTGCCGTTGAGTTCGAGTGTGTAACAGAAGCCTTGGCCCCACTCGGGAAATTTTTCGTCCAGTTCATGACGCACTACGGTTACTTCATATCCCAACGGCTCAAACAAGCGCCGCAGAAACTTCTCTCCGCCACGCGCAGAAACAACCGAAAGCTTCGCCGACAACGGCAGCGGCACGTCTACGAGTTCGGGTCTGTCCTTACTTCTACCGCCGAGTGCACTTCCGAGCACGCGCGAGATCGCTACACTAAGAAATGATGAAGCGACGTAAGGTCGGTCGTTAACATACTGATCGAGTGTCCCGCCTTCACCACTTGGACCACGACGATTACGGACCAGTCCAACCGGATCGACATCGAGCAATAAGGCCGCGGTGCAGCGTTCGTTGGTTGCTTCGGGATAGAAGACGTGCGCCTTTCCAAACGAAAGCGGAAACGACTGCAACCGAAAAGGACTCTTGTGAAGAAGATATCCGAGATCAGTCGCCGGTGAAGTCGTGTTAGTGATAGTCAACAACATGAAGGTAGGTTACTAAAGTCCGGCTAGTTATGCATCGCATCACTACGCTGGGAGCTTGCGCATCCTTACGTTTGCTACGCCGAAGGCGTTACATCCCAAAGCCCAGGGTTGAGCTTTGGCAACCCTGGGATCGATACAAAACAAAATATTCCAACGCCGAAGGCGTTGCGTCCTGGGTTTTACATAATCCGAACATCCCACGCATGAACCTAACGCAACTCGTGGCCGCAACGCCTTCGGCGTTGGCATTTTTATTCTACGTTATCCCAGGGTTGCCAAAGCTCAACCCTGGGCTCCGAGACGTAACGCCTTCGGCGTTGGATTTTATTCTGCGTTGTTCCCAGGGTTGCCAAAGCTCAACCCTGGGCTCTGAGACGTAACGCCTTCGGCGTTGGATTTTTATTCTGCGTTGTTCCCAAGGTTGCTAAAGCTCAACCCTGGGCTCCGAGACGTAACGCCTTCGGCGTTGGGTTTATTCTCCGTTATCCCAGGGTTGCCAAAGCTCAACCCTGGGCTCCGAGCCGTAACGCCTTCGGCGTGTGGCATTTTTATCCTGCGTTGTTCCCAGGGTTGCCAAAGCTCAACCCTGGGCTCTGAGACGTAACGCCTTCGGCGTTGCACACATCCCTTTACTAACTCGTCGCATTTACAGGTTTGCCGACCCTCACCAGTCGTCCTCGTTTCCCTTTTGTTTCGAAGGCCACGATAAGCCCGGCCTCACGCAGCAACGCATCGCGAAAAGATGTGAGTACACGAATCAGCACCTCTATTTTCGCCAGACTCTGACGCCGCGCCGTGACATTGCCGAGAAAGAATTCAAACTCGACTTTGCGACGACAATCCGCAAGCGTCACCATGTAGTGGCCGAATTTGTAAGATCCATTCTGACTAGACTCAGCCTCAGCCAGAATATAGGCAGTCTCCCCCGTACTAGCGGGAGAAAGAAATAGGCGTTTGCGATATGAAAAACTCATAGTACCCCCCAAACATAGTTCGACTTCATGACGTCACTACTGACATCACAGGGTTATTGTTTATCGCGGGAGGCCAACCGCTACTTAAGTGGTAAGGCAAAAACCTTTGAGCGATAGCCAGAACAGGTGGTGGTGTGAGCTGTTCCAGGTACTTCGTTCTTATTGTCAACGAACCTATTGAATTAAATTTTCGCCGCAGTATAATAGGACCACCCTCTCAGCGAGTCAACCACCTTATAAGTAACCTCATCCTGCGTAAGGAGCTCACAAAAGAATGTCTAAAATTGAACTCACTGCTCATCTGGCAGCGCGTATTAGAGCGTTGCGTACTAGCTGCAATAACGGGACTGGAATCTCACAAGAAAAGCTGGCGCACGCACTCAACGTTGCACCAAACACAATCTCGCGCTGGGAAACAGGCGTCTATATACCTGCCGTCCCGGATCTCGAAAAACTTGCCCGCTTCTTCAACGTCTCAGTCAGTACTTTCTTCCCTTCGGAAACAGTAGATAGTGATAATGAATCGATCGTGTCGCTACTGCGGACTGCAAAACAGTTGCAGTCGGAAGATCTGGAGGAACTAAGAAAGTATGCTGAGTTTAGAAGAGTCCGCCGGCAGTACGAAAATAGAGCTCAACAAAACCACAGATCGAAACGAAAGGCGGCAACACGAAAATGAACCTCACTAATGATTACTACTACCTGAAAACATTGGCCCGTAAAGTTCGGGTCCAACACGGACTTACGTCACCGCGCGTCACGCAAGACGACCTGCAACGTATTTATTTCAAGGAAGGCATTGAGGTCGATTTCTGGCCGTATCGGTTGAGATACCTGCGCGGCGCGTTCTTTTACGATGAACTCGGAGCTTCGGTCATGGTCGCCGCCCATCTGCCTCACGATCCCAAAGTCTTCACGATGGCCCATGAGCTCAAACACTTTCTCACCGATAAAGATCTCGGCATCTCTTACTGCGATCAATCGAATATTGGAAAGTCGCTGGAAATTGGCGCCGAAATTTTTGCCGCTGAACTACTGTTACCGGACAAGTTCTTCGTCGAGTACATGGAGAAGATCAAAGTTAAACGAGGCCAGTGTGATCCGAACGCGCTCGTGCGACTAAAAGTCGATACCAGAACGACGTTGAGCTACGCCGGTCTTGCGATAAAAGCGGAACAACTGAGATACGCGCCACTGAAGTCACTGACGAGGATGAAAGGTTGGCGCAAACTGGAAGAGGCTTATCGAAAGAGTCGGTAAGCAATCGCGCATCAACCCGCGAAGACGACGGTCGCAACACACCGTCGTCGTCGCGTAGCGACGTTTGAATTTAGCCAGCCATTTCAATGGCTGGAACATAGGCGTAAATCCATCGCGTCGCGTAGCGACGCATGAATGCGGACGGTCGATAACGTGACGAGGCAAAATCGCCGCATGTTTTCGAATTCAAAGCCCGAATTCATGCGTCGCTACGCGACGCCCTTTTCCACACATGACTTCCCGGCCCTAAAGGACCGGGCTAAATTCACCCGCCGTTACACGGCGAAGCATTAGAAGAACCGCCTGTCGCATTCGTTGAACCGGAGCGCCTGTCGGGGTATGCCACGACCATCGCCACGACTTCGAAAATTGGTCGCGTAGCGACCGTTTGAATTTAGCCAGCCATTTCAATGGCTGGAACGCGGGCGTAAATCAATCGCGTCGCGTAGCGACGCCTTAATAGTCGACGCGGCCTCGGGTCTGACGGCCGGCGGCGCTATCGCGTGTCGCTAAAGGTCTGAATATGGGTGTGAGTTGCCCGCGAACGCGGACCTGCTTAAAAGGAACTGAAGTGATCGCCTGGCGCGGTGATTCGGCGTGAGAGATCAAGCGCAACGAATCTCCGTGACGTTGTGCGTGACAGCACTGAAAACGTCCATTGTATTCAATCAAATAAACGGGCCGCTCAAACTCAGACCACGCGCCATCGACGATCGTCCGTTTCCCCGGATCTAATTGCAGCAACGTGCCGGGTGGCAAGAGCGGCCACATCATTAAATCATCGGCGCCGATAATAACGAGTGGACCTCGACTCCAATCGACCTCCTGCATCAGCAATAGCGGCACGTCTCCCCACGCTGCGAGCAGTTGATGAGTGGCGCTCGCAGAGTCGCGTAATAGAGTTGTGAGCTGCAACTTTTCAGCTCCCGACCTGTCGCTGACTTTTCTTTTTGTTAACTGCACTGATTCATCTCGCGCCGGTTTACCTAACCATGTTTGCGCAATCCACCTGAGTGGTCAGGCTTGTCTGGAATTGAAGCGGGCAGATTCAAATCATCGTCGATAATTACGTCCACAGAGATTCCGGCCAATCGTGCGTAGCGCAACAAAATCGGTAACGGTGGCTCACTCCGACCAAGCTCATAACTGGAGATCGAACTGCGATAAAGCTCCTCGGCGAGTCCCAACTTATCCAACATTTGATTCTGTGAAAGTCCGAGTCCGAGACGGATCTGCAGCAGTTTTTCACTGAGCCGCCGTGGTCGCCAGCGCGCATACCTCGCCATCAGGAGTTTCCTCCTGACTTAAAATCGATTGTGAATTGAATCTTGCTTCTAGACAGGAATGTGTCTAGACTGACTGGACCCCTTTGAATCGCCCGGAACCGAGTTGTTGCTGGTTCCGCGACGAGGCTCATCATTCGTGATGTAACGCGACGTCACTCATGCGTCGATGAATTCCCTGGTTTCCAAAGAGCTTTTAGAAAAAATTAGCCGGACGCAGTTGACCAGAGTTTACCACGGACAGGTCTAAGCTGCGTCAAGCTAATGGGGACTTCACGCCATGCTTGACGAGCATCAACTTCCCGCGCGGACTCAGGAAACGCGCGAAGAAGCATTCACCAAACGCTATCCACAACTACTTGCCTGGGCGCTACGTCTCACAAATCAGCATCGGGCGCACGCAGAAGATCTGGTCCAGGACGCTTTTATTCAATTCACGCGCGCGCGAACCAGTCTTGAAGAGATTGAAAATCTCGATGGTTACCTGCGCCGGATGCTGCGCAACATGAACCTCTCGCGGTTAAGCCGGAGTGCCGAACAAATTCTGGAAAGAACCATTTCTATTGCCGAACAGGAATTCCTACAGCTCGCTACCGATACAACCGAAATTCAACGGCGACTGCAAACCCAGCAAGAGCTGCATAGAATTTGTGAGTACGCCTGCAAACGCAAAGAATCATCCCGGGCCGGGAGCGTCTTAATCCTACGTTTCTTTTTCGAATACTCACCACTGAAATCGCCCAGGTACTTTGTTGTTCCCGTCACTGCATCGATCAATGGCAACGACTCGCCCGCCGCGAACTGAAGCTCTATCTCGAAAATCCGGCGCGTTTGAAATTCGTAAACGCGGAAACCAGGTCAACGAAAGTATTACCTCTTTCCGATCCACGGCGAAGTCTTGCGGAAGAACTGCGGCGGATCGTCTTCTGCAACTGTAGCGGTCCATGCCCGGACCGAACTGAATTGATCGAGATTTATCACTCAGCGTCTGAAGAAACGCTGTCAACCGAAACACTGGCCCATATCGTCAGTTGCCGGCATTGCCTGGACGAAGTAAATCAAATACTCAGCTTACCGTCGCTTGCAACTCGCTATGAAGCCGAGCTTAAGGACTCGGGACCAACTCCACCGAGTAGCGCAGGCGGCGGATCAAGCGATGGTCCTACAGATTTTTCTTCCCGATTTACAAAACGACTTAACGAAGTCATCAATCACGAACCAAAGGAGTTGCATATTTCGGTCAACAGCACTCCGGTCGGATCGCTGACGGTTAGTGATGCAAACGAACTACTACTGAATCTGGCTGAAGACGACCCAATTGAATTTATCGAAATCTTCAGCCAGGACAATGTTCGATTGTTGTTCTTCACGATCGTTGATTCGGATGGAGATGGAGCAGAACAATGGGCTGAAATTGAGCTAAGCGATCAACGAATCCTCACCGCCAATCTGAAGAATGTTAATGGAGAGCAACGATTGCGAATCAATTACTCACACGCACTCGTCGCAACAGATATTCTTCCCGTCGTCCCGGATACGTGGTCCAACGTGTTGGAGCGTCCGCGCCGCTGGCTGGCCTCGCTGACAAAATCAGGCTGGTGGCTGAAACCGGAATTCGCCACTGCCGTAATTGTCGCAATTCTGATCTTCATCGGTTTGCTGATGTGGCCCACTACAAACGGAAAGAAAATATTGGAAGTGGCAACCAGGCACGAGGCTGAGAGTCTGGCAGCTTCATTGGATGTAATTCATCGAACTATTGTTTTGGAAGAACGCGATGCTGAAGGATCGATCGTTTCGCGGCGCCGCATCGAGAGCTGGCAGGACAACTCCGCCCATCGTCGCGCGCGCTACGTCTATGATCAAAACAACCTGCTCATAGAAGGCGAATGGGACCAGCCGGATGGATCACGTGTGATCTACCATCACGGAACCGGGCTGGTACACGAGACGCAAAACCGTTCCGGGTTTGATGAGGATCCCTGGCTAATCGATTTAAGCGCAACTGAGTTCAAGACTATGCTAGGCGCCAACGACGACATCCACGTCGTTGAGTCGGACACGAACTACATTATCGAGATGAAGGAAGCCGATACGAAGCGAATGTTTGGCAGCTCGCAGCTAATCACAGCAACACTCACTTTGAATAAACCATCGCTGAATGTTGTAAAACTAGTCATCCAGCTAAAACAGGACGGTAGGTTACGCGAACTCGAGTTTACGGAAACATCTTCGGAGAAAATACGCGAGCAGGATGTGCCGCCAACAATCTTTAATACGGAGCCGTTGCGGTCGGACGTTAGCGCCACTCCCAAAGCAACTTCCAAATCTGCCAGATCGATCTCGCCGTCTGCGCGTCTGCAACCACCGATCGCTTCCGCTGAGTTGGAAGTCGAACTGGAGCACTTGTTGTATCTGGCGAAAGGAAACCGGAACGAACAAATAAGCTTAACGCGGGCAACCGACGGGACGCTGCATGTCGAGGGCGTCGTTGATAACGCAAACCGAAAGGCTGAGCTACTAACTGCGTTATCCGCAGTACGGAGTAATCCGCTCGTTACGATTAATCTGAAAACCGCAACTGAAGCGGCACAAACTAAATCTCATCCGGCCACGGAGCGAAGCATTATTCGTGTTACTGAAGACACGCCCGATCTTATTCCGATGGATCGTGAGGTAAGAGAATACTTCACCAGAGTAAAGCGCCTGCAGACCGATCGCGAAATTGATGACGCGGTACGCAACTTCTCTTCGGCGCTGGTTAATCGCGCTTACCGTCAACTCTTTCACGCGATCGAATTGGAACGCCTCGTGAAAAGATTTTCGGAGGTGCAGATTGAATCGATGACGCCTGATGCACGCAGTAAATGGCTGGACCTGCTTCATGATCACGCCAACGCGCTGCAACATGAATCCGCTGAACTAATTTCAAACTTAGAACTCGTCCTGCCGGCCAACAAAGAGGCTTTCAAACAAGAAAGCGCGATCATCAACTACACACAACTGCGCCTGGCGGTTGAGCGAATTCACCAAATGACCCTACTCACTAACGACGCCATCGGCGCCGCATTCACTACCTCGGCACACGGGACGACCGCTGGAATCAAATCAGCCGAAGTTAGAAGATCACTGGTATCGACTAATCAAGTGGCGGGACAACTTACACGTTATCAAAATTAGCCTGCCCTGGTGGCCCTGGTGGTTTTACGTTTTTTCTGCGGTGATTTAATTCGTGTGAGAGTTGCTGGTCGATGAACTGGAGTTGCCGGTAGTTTCCTGGGAAGTTCTACTTCATCATTGGCGATCACGTCCAAACACACACCGGCCTCACGAGCATAAGCTAACAAGACAATGAGCGGTGGCTCACGATGATCGTTTTCGTAATTGGAGATTAGCTTCCGCGTATACTTCGGAGGTAATTGAAGCCGTTCGAGTATGCCGTTTTGTGAGAGTTCCAGGGCATCGCGAATCTGCTTCATCTTAGTGCCGACGTGAACCTGTTTGTCTCGCGGGTTCTTTCCCATCAGGAGGCTCCTCCCGATGAGATCAAGATCAAAACAATGCTCTTGCTTGTGGCTGCATTTGCAGCTACCATGAGTCCACTAGTTGAATGTGCCCGGAGCTTGAAAAAGTTGTGCTCCGTAGCAAAGCCCATCAACGATAAGTGGCGGCTTTACTCATGTGCCGTGACGATTATTAAGAGAAGTCCAAAGAGCGCTTTACTGCGTCATTAACATTTAACGACGGAAGCAATTTTAACATACGAGCACCGTTCTCGGCTTTCAGATTTATCGAACTCAGCCTTCAACTCAATAGGTGGCAGTTGAAAGCTGGATAGCAACCGGTCCTACCCGGGATTTGGTTCGACTACGCCACCAATGACCGCATAGCCTCACCGCACTTCAGCAACGCGAGTAGATTCGAACGCGCGTTTTATCGCAGTGTGCCTTCCAGCGCTTATGCCTTTTATTTTCTTCAACTTACAAGAATTTTCTGTTTGAGATTTCGGTAGTCAGACCAGTCACATAAGAGAGCAGCAAGCAGTAAGACCGAGTCAAGATTTCTGACAGATGGTCGCTAGCTTGCTCCTCATCGTGAAAGTTCAAATCGACTGACTACCGACAGATCAGTTGAAGGGCCTCCTCGATCGTTTCGCAACAAACTAGTCCACAACTTTTCTCGCAGCACTGCGAACTGACGCCCGGAGATAAAAGATGACCTTACTAAGATGGACCAATCACAACTCGTACGCGCACTCGTTTGTGTTTCTACTCCTGCTCTTCACCTTATCGATAACCGCTACCGCCCAGAGTGCAACTGCAACCCTTAGTGGCACGGTGAGCGATCAAAACGGAGACCTTGTCAGCAACGCAAACGTTGCAGTGATCAATATCGCTCAAGGCTTCCAACGCACCACGGTAACAACTTCAGACGGCGCCTTTGTCGTACCGCTCTTACCGCCTGGCGCTTACACGGTTAAGACGGAACGAGATGGGTTCACAACTTCTGAGGTGAAGAATGTTGTCCTGAATATCAATGATCGAGTGTCGTTGCAGATCGAGCTAAAGGTGGGAGGAGTGAGCGGCATAAATGTCGATGTGGTCGATCATGTTTCTCTTGCTAACGATTCACCCACAATCGGGACCGTCGTCGATCATCAGTTTGTGGAAAACCTTCCTTTGAATGGTCACAGCTTTCAGTCTCTGATTTTTCAAACACCAGGAACAATTCCTACTAAAGCTAATGGCAGTGAAGGCGGACAATTTAGTGTCAACGGTCAACGAGCTGATGCGAATTACTTCACGCTCGATGGCGTGAGTGCGAATGCCGGCGTGAGTCCTGCCTTTGGTGTGGGCCAGGGCGCCGCCGGAACACTACCCGCGCTTTCTGCTTCGGGCAGTACTAACAATCTCGTCTCACTTGATGCTCTGGAAGAGTTCAAAGTTCTTACCTCGACTTATGCACCTGAATTTGGACGTACTCCAGGCGGACAAATTCAGATGGTCACACGCTCCGGAACCAACGATCTCCACGGAACTTTGTTTGACTACTTACGCAACGACGTGTTTGACGCAAACGACTGGTTTGCCAACGCCAATCGTTTAGCGAAACCGGCGTTGCGACAAAACGATTTTGGTGGCGTTGTGGGCGGACCCGTAATACTTCCACGTTTTGGCGAGGGCGGGCATGGACCAGCGTATGACGGACGCGGCCGGACCTTCTTTTTCTTTTCTTATGAGGGACTGCGGCTCCGATTACCACAAACCTTAATCGCCACCGTACCTTCGCTTGCTACTCGCGCTGCGGCCAATCCCACTATTCAACCACTCTTGAATGCTTTTCCTTTGCCTAACGGTCGACTTCTGACTAATGGCGCGGCCGAGTTTGCTGCCGGATTTTCTAATCCATCGACAATCGATGCGACCAGCGTTCGTATTGATCACAACTTCAAGCAAACGAATTTGTTCGTGAGGTACAACTATTCACCCACCAGCACGACAACCCGGGGCGGAAACTTCAGTCTTAATACGCTTAATCCCGCAACGATCAAAACTCAATCGCTTACCATTGGAGATACCTGGGTCACCACTTCCGGAATCGGCAATGAGTTTCGCGTTAACTGGACAAAGCTCGACGCGGCCACCGAATTTTTCATTGACGGTCTGGGCGGCGCCGTGGCTCCTCCTGACTCACTGCTTTTTCCCACCGGCTCTACTCGTAAAGACGCGATTTTCATTTTTGACTTCGCTGGTGGCGGGTCGGGCGCCCAGTGGGACATCGGAAGCAATTCGAGTAATGCGCAAAAGCAGTTCAACATCGTCGATAATCTTTCCTTCAGCCGCGATCAGCATCAACTGAAATTTGGCGTTGATTACCGTCAGCTTCGACCAACCTTTGGCCCAAGACATTATGCGCAAATTCTCGATTTTGATGATGTGGCGTCGACGCTGTCAGGATTAGCTACCGACATAATTGTGAGCGCGGCAACAGGCGGTACACTCAAGTTTCATAACCTGTCCTTTTACGGCCAGGACACATGGAAGCCAACGCGTCGTCTCACCTTCACTTATGGACTTAGATGGGAAATCAATCCGGCGCCTGCAGAAACACATGGTAATGGACCATTTGCCATTACCGAAACAAGCGGCGACTTAAGTTCAATCGCAATCGCACCCGGAAATACACCACTCTACAAAACCACTTTCAATAATTTTGCACCGCGGTTCGGTGTCGCTTTTCAGTTGCGCGGGGATAAGAATCGCGAAACGATTGTGCGTGGCGGCTTCGGAGTCTTCTATGATCTCGGAACCGGGCCTGCGGGAGATATCCTGACCGGCTATCCTTACCTGGGAACCAAAGTTTTGTTCGACGTTCCGTTTCCGCTTTCACCTGCCGCGGCAATTCCCCCGACTCTGTTTACAAATCCAATCGGTGCCTTCACAGGCTTCGATCCAAAACTCAAGCTCCCTTATACATATCAGTTCAACGCTACTGCGCAGCAGTCACTAGGTCCGGATCAGTCAGTACTGGTTTCTTATATCGGCGCGATAGGTCGTCGCCTGCTCCGCCGGGATCGATTCACAAATCCGAATCCGCAATTCACCTCAGTCACACTAATAAGAAACTTTGCGACCTCAGACTACAACTCTTTGCAACTGCAGTACGTGCGCCGGTTGACGAAAGGTTTACAAGCAACAGCGTCTTACACATGGGCCCATTCACTCGACACCGCTTCGAATGATTCAGGAGCGTGGCCTCCGGGACAACGACTCGATCCTCGCAATGAACGTGGTCCATCAGATTTCGACGTGCGACACGCAGTGACTGGAGCGATGAGCTATGACCTTCCGAAGAGTGGGGTCATGAACAATGCCTTCCTGCGAGACTGGTCAATCGACGGACTTTTCAGCGCGCGTACCGCCACGCCTGTGAACGTCATCACTGGCGCAACCTTCTTCGGTATTGGCAGCACGTTGCGTCCCGATCTCGTTCCCGGAGTTCCGCTCTATGTTGACGATCCACTGGTTGGCGGTGGCAGACGAATCAATCGCAACGCGTTCGTCGTTCCGCCCGCAGGTCGACAAGGAGCTCTTGGTCGCAACGCGTTAAGAGGCTTTCCGATGTGGCAGGTGGATCTGGCCCTACGCCGGCAGTTCAATCTAACGGACAGATTCGTCGTTCAGTTTCGGGCGGAGGCTTTCAATCTTTTCAATCATCCAAACTTTGGCGATCCGGGAGCGCGAGCGACGCAGACAAATTCATTGACCAATCCTTTGTTTGGTCAATCGACTCTCATGCTGGGAAAGAGTTTGGGTAGTGGCGGCATTCAACCGGGACTAAATCCTCTTTATCAAATTGGTGGGCCACGATCGATGCAGTTTGCAGTGAAGTTGAAGTTCTAAGAGGTCGCATGAAGAACATTCAGATCTTGTTGTGGGTATTTACGTTCTGTTTGAGCGCTACGGCCCAGCAGAAGCTTATCTCGATTGGACCAAACGTGAAAGTAAGTTCGGCACATAGCGATTGGGCACATACGGAAATGAATATTGCAGCGGACCCGGGCAATCCCAAACATCTGATCGCCTGCTCGATTTACAAGTCGCAGAAGCCTTACAAGTCGTCAACGATCGCCTATGTTTCGTTTGATGACGGAAATAGCTGGATGCCGACACTTGATACCAATGAGTTTTCGCAGTCGTCCGATCCAAACTGCACGATTGGCCCAACGGGCGCGGCGTATTTCATAGCAGACGTTCGCACCGGACCTTTCACTTTGTTCGCCAGGGTCTATCGTTCCGAAGATGGAGGTAAAACGTGGCAGCCACCCGTTAATTTACCGTCTTTCTTTGAAAAGCCTTCAATAATAGCTGACAAATTCGATGGGAAATACATCTACATCAACGGCTGGAACGCTATCCGAGATGTCTCCACTGGTAACGGCATGGGAGGGTTTGGGTTGAGCCGTTCACGTGATGGAGGCGCAAGTTTTGAAAATGCATTGAACCGCCCTCCGTTCGAAAACAGTCGTCATTTTCTCGCCGGAATGGGCAACTGCGTAATGCTCTCCGACGGTAATCTAGCTTGCACCTTCATGCAGAGTGATGACGACTCTCCCATTGAAGAACAAGCTCAATCCCTTAGTCTGAAAGCCAGGGTAAAAGTAATAACAGTGTTAAGAAAGGGAGAGGCCTTTGGCAATGCCGTAACTGTTGACTCGCTGCACATACTACGTCGTCCACCGGGCACTACGACCTTTGGCTCACTCCTCGCCGTTGATGCGAACGAGGGACCATTCAAAGATCGACTTTATGTTGTGTGGGCTGACGTCGATGC
Organism: Pyrinomonadaceae bacterium; assembly: GCA_036518995.1. Lineage (GTDB taxonomy): Bacteria > Acidobacteriota > Blastocatellia > Pyrinomonadales > Pyrinomonadaceae > PSRF01. Next base: position 36,420 of record DATDMC010000109.1, read on the forward strand.
AGGTCGTACTCAGATCTCTTTTGCTTATTCGACTGATAAGGGCCAAACATGGTCCAGGTCCAAACACATTAATGACGATAAAACATTCGATGCATTGGATCCTTCACGCGGACCTGACGACTCAATGCCGGCGGTGGCAGTTAATGGTGATGGTGTCGTCGGCGTGATGTGGTACGACCGGCGCGACAGCAAAGATAATCTGGGTTGGCACATTCGCTTCAGCGCTTCGCTGGATGGCGGCGAGACCTTTCTACCCAGCGTAAGAGTCTCCGAAATGCCCGCGATCTTTGATCAAAATAAGGCGTGGCCAATTTTTCTCTGGAACACCGTGTCTGGTGGTGGCAGTCAGTTGCCCGGTGGTCCCTTAACTCTTGATCTACAAATCATGGGCCAACTGTTCAATGCCGGCGACTATGGTGGAATGGTGGCAGATGCGAGCGGCGTCTTTCATCCGCTCTGGGCCGACAATCGAACCGGACTCCATCAGCTTTGGACTTCAGCCATCAACGTCAGCGCAAAAGGCGTTTTGCACGGCTCACCGGAGCTCGCCCAACTTACGGAAATTACCGACAAAGTGAGTCTGGAAATACTTTCAATTAACTATGATCGCTCTACCAATACGCTCACGTGCGAAACGAGACTAACCAATACTTCCGCGCAAAAGTTGAATGGACCATTCAAGGTCAAATTTGTCTCACTGACTTCTGATATTGGCGGGCAGATAAAACTGGTCAACAACGATGACGGCGTAGCGCCAGTTTTCGAAATGACGGCTCCTAACAACCAGTTGCAGCCAAATGAGTCGAGTCAGCCGAAAAAACTTGTCTTCCGCCTCGACGATATTCAGCCGCTAAGCCGCGGTCGCGATATCAAATTAGGAGTAGCGAAGGCTGATCTAATCGTGCTGGGCGGCAAATCGTAAGTGCCGCTTTAAAGAATCTATATACGTAGATCGATTACAGAATTTGAGTCATGAAATCTCTAATCAAATTATTGCCGTGCATGATTTCACTTGTTATCACGGCGTCAGCTCAAGAGAGACTGATCTCTGTCGGACCAAATGTGAGGATCAGTGCTGCGCGAAGTGATTGGGCGCACACGGAAATGAATATCGCGGCGGATCCAGATGATCCGAAGCACTTGATCGCCTGCTCAATTTTCAAGTCGCAGAAGCCCTATCAACTATCCAGCATAGTCTACGTCTCATTTGATGGTGGAAATACCTGGACACCGACCTTGGAAGCAACTGGGACGCCACATTCCTCGGACCCCAATTGCACGATAGGTCCAACTGGCGCCGCATATTTCATTACTGATGCTCGCACTATGTCGTTGACGCGTGTTGCAAAGGTTTATCGTTCTAAGGACGGAGGTAAGTCGTGGCTTCCGCCAGTGTCGTTACCTTCTTTTCTGGAAAGACCATCAATCATTACTGACACCAGGGACGGCACGAATATTTTTGTTAACGGCTGGAGCACTCCGCGAGACCTTAATAGTGGCAAAGGGCTCTCCGCTATCGGCTTAAGTCGCTCGCTCGATGCCGGGGCGAGCTTCGAAAACCCAATAAATGGCACGCCCTTTGAAAATGATCGGCACTACCCTATCGGCATGGGAAATTGCGTAATGCTTTCCGATGACAATCTGGTTTGCACAATTATCCAGAGCGACGACGACTCACCCATCGACGAGCAGGCGCAATCGATCAGACTTAAGGCGAAAATACGAGTGCTCACCGCTTCACAGCAGGGCGCAGTCTTAAGTAACGCCCTGTCCGTCGCCTCGACGTATATATTGCGACGCCCGCCCGGCTCTACAAATTTCTCGCCGGTCATCGCAGTTGATCCGAGCAATGGTCCACTTAAAGATCGTCTTTACCTCGTTTGGACCGACGTCACTGCCGGGCGTACCCAGATTTCATTCGCATACTCCGCCGATAAAGGAAAGACCTGGTCCAACCCCAAATATATAAATGACGACCAAACGTTTGATGCGCTGGATCCCTCGCAAGGTCCGGATGACTTCATGCCTGTAGTGGCGGTTAATCGGAATGGGGTGGTTGGCGTGATGTGGTATGACCGGCGCGAAAATAAAGATAACCTCGGCTGGTTCACTCGCTTCACCGCCTCTTTAGACGGAGGCGAGAGTTTTCTCCCAAGTGTAAGAGTCTCGGAAGCACCCGCTGTCTTTGGTCCGCAAGCCAACTGGCCTATTTACTTCTGGCGTTCGATCTCCGGCGGCGGCAGCAAGTTTCCGGGCGGCTCTTTAACGCTCGATCTTCAAATCACAGGACAGTTCTTTAATGGTGGCGACTACGCTGGAATGGCTACCGACGCAAATGGAGTCTTTCATCCGATCTGGGCTGACAACCGTACCGGCTTGCATCAACTGTGGACCTCAGCAATCAAAGTTAATGCCCAGGGTCGTCTCCATGGTTCACTAGAACCTGCTCAACTGGTTGAGATTACCGACAAGGTAAGTCTGGAAATTCTTTCCACTAACTATGATCGTCAATCGGACATCCTGACCTGTGAAGTGAGATTGACCAACACCTCCACGCAGAAACTAGATGGCCCATTCAAAGTCAAATTTGTCTCACTGACTTCAGACGTAGGTGGTCAGATAAAACTGGTGGGTGATAAGGATTCGCCAGTTTTCGAAATGGCCACGCCCGACAACCAATTGCAGCCGGGCGAATCGAGTCAGTCAAAAAAACTAACCTTCCACTTGACGAATATTCAGCCTCTAAAACGCGGTCGCGATATCAAATTAGGTCTAGCCAAAGCTGATCTCATTGTCCTGGGTCGCACACCTTAATAAACCAAATTCCACGTGTTCAGTTACACCCGCCGGTTGCGTGGGAAGGGGGAAGGCGGGTGGGAACGACAGTCGATGCCAGGGACATCGGCTGTCGTTTTTTTGCTAGGCTTACTGGATGTCTTCATCGACATACTCGAGCATGACGCCGGTACCATTATCGTCGTCGGTTCTCGGCTTTGCAGAACCAAGAACAACTTCTTCAGCCATTCCGAGTTCGAAGATTTCCGGAGTTTCGTATTTCATCTCTTCCTCTCTTTCTTACCTTGACTGGAGTCGAACGACAGCTGACCAATGAAATCGATCAGCTGTCATTCGATTGACTTACTCAACGTCTTCGTCAATAGCTTCAGGCTGAATGCCCGTTCCATTGCCATCCAGGAACGCCGGTTTCACCGAACCCAACACGATTTCCTCGGCTTGTCCGAGTTCGAGTACTTCTGGAGTTTCGTAGTTCATGGTCTTTCCTCCTTTCCTTTCTGATAGTGGTACGTGGGGATCGAACGTTTGCGGTTATGGACCAGCAAACGCGGGCGCAAGTTGATGATCAGGTGGGATTAGTTCGGGGTTGAGGTTGCCGGCAGCTACCGGGCGACGTTCGAGTGACCGCAACCAAAACTCGGTTGCGAGGGTCACGAATAAATGAAAACTAAACTTCTCAGTGCCATGACGAACACGCTGCACCGCCGCTAACAACTCGTCGCGATCTACGTAGCCGTTTGCACTAACGCGTGGCTCGTCGAACATCCATTTGACACTCGACCATTCACGTATGATCGCGTTGCTAAGCGCTTCAGTCGGTCCTTTCTTACCGCGTCTATTCGCAACCTTATCAGGCAGGATTCCGCGCAGTGCTTTACGAACGAGTACCCTTCCCACACCACCGCGGATCTTTTCTTCAACAGGAACTGCCAGCAGAAACTCGACGAGGGGGCGGTGCAGGTAAGGAAAAGTAAAGTTGACGCCGCTGTATTCCTGAAAGTAGATCGCGGAAATAGTACGAATGGCCTGGATCAATCCCTGTGCTGCGTCACTCTGGCTGGGTAATCGGAAGCCGTAAGGATCAGTTGGACCAAGCATCCGGTCCGAAATATTCATCCGGCGACAAAAGTTACGGTCGAGCCACGATGGCGCTTTGGCGACTTTTCTGTATCTCGCTTGAATACTTCGCGGCAACAACAAGGCAGCGCCACTGCGCAACAGTTGCAGATAAGGCTTGTGCAGTTCCCTGCTCCACCCGCTCAACAAGTTGTGCAGCACAACCGGTTCAAATCGATAGAGATAGTCGGCAATTATTACGTCAGGATCAGGGTTGGCCATATTCAATTGGTCCCCACCTTCTCCACTCATCACTACACTCGAGCTATACCGTGACATCACATTTCGTAGTGCGCCAAAACGATTGAGGTTGTAGAAGTGATAACTCGGCGCGCTGAAGAATTGGTCGAGGGCGGCGCTAATGGAAAAGCGATGTTCGTCTTCGTTTATATAGTGACCTGGTTTACCTCTTTGCAGCTCAACGCTCTGCATAAAGCTGCGCTCGTCTGACGTCTTTGCTTCGTCATACACATACGAAACCGTTTCGACTTCTGCGAGTGAGGCGTCGTCACTCGTACGCACGTAGTCAGCAACACAAACGATTGATGAGGAATCGAGACCGCCACTTAACTCCGCAAAGACGGGTGCACTCGATCGCAATCGCCCGCGGACTGATTGAGATAAGAGTTCCCGAAACTGTTCCGCATACTCATCCGAATTCTTGTACTGCAGTTGTGTATGTGGATCGGGTTTCCAGAATGGAGTCGAACGCACTTCTCCATCTTTGACGATCAATGTGTGACCAGGCGGGACTGCTTGAAAATTTCGGTAAGGCGTTTGCCAGGGCTCCGGATAGCGGGTGAGGAAACCAGCGATATAGTTGTCATCGACCGTGAGTTCAACATCTACCACGTCGATGAGCTCGTTTAAAATTGTGGACCAGATAATTCGATCTTTGTTTTGATGATAGAAGAGTGATCGAACACCAAACGGATCGCGCGCCAGGATTAGTGTCTGAGTCCGTTCATCCCAAATTCCTAACGCGAAATCACCGATAAGCTGTTCGGGAAATCTGGTTCCCCATTTCAGGTATGCAGCCGCTACGATCGCCAAATCAGTAGCCGGCTTCTGCAGATCAAGTTGGCTAATTAGATCGTCGCGGTTATCCAGGCGGCCATCCCAAACTAATAACTGACCAGTTGAGGCGTCGTGTGGTTGATATTCAAAACGCGATTCAGCCGTGACGTTTAACGCGTGATAAGTCATGCCGACCCGCCCGGCATAAACGGCATTTCCACCGTCTGGACCATACGCTTCGAGTGAGCGCTGCAACCTTTGCAGCCGGACAGGATCCACTGGTCCACGATCGAAATTTAGAATCCCACCAAATGCGCTCATGACTTTAAAACCGCTGAATAATGATTTCGTAGTAGCGCTGAACATTCTGACTGTCGTTAACAACGCGCCTATTCACTTCCACCCACGCATGACTCTTGAACGGCATCAAATGCGCGCCGATCACAAGCTCGGCCGCCACACCGCGCTGTCTTAACAAGCGAGCGATGACAACCGAACGCTGCAGACACAGCGCTTGCTGAAACAGGTAACGTTGTGCGCGATCCATGGTCGAGCAGACCTGTTCACAATGCTGATTCCAGCCAGAAATTGTTGTTCCAGTGGTGAGTTGAAGCAGGCGTCGAATACCGGCGAAGCCTTTTACTTTGACTACGAGGGAATAAGCGAAGAGCCAGAAAACGGCTTGAAAGGTTTGTAATCTTGACGAATTGAAGTAATGAGGTTTAGTCGTTGTCTTCGGCTGGGCCAATGATCGCTGTCGGCCTGACCACATGACATCAGGTCTGGTCGCGAAGGTTGGTTCGTTGTTGACGTCAATAGATCGATTGAGCAGATCTCTGATCGCAAGCTGCTGAACAAACGAACCAACTTCATCACGAATCGGGTCTGGAAGGGCTGAAGAGACTTCAAGTCTTGTAATTATATCTGCGACTGTCAGTCTCTGATGAGGATTGGCATCAAGCACCTTCCAGATATGAGATCCAACGGCATTGAGCTTGAGCAATCGACCATCGGCTGAAAGTAAGATGCTGCCGGAATCGAAATTTGCTGAGGATTCGATTGTCGTTTGCAGTGCGACCATTTGAGGAGCGCACTCTACGACAGCCATTCCCCGCCGTTTCAAAAAACATTTTTCCTGCTCAGGATGCTGAACATTGCCAAAGTTTTCTTACACTTACGGGCGACGCAAAACTCAGTATCTTGCTTAGTTGACTAAGCAACACCGATCGCTTGCTCCCGGAATGAAGCATGAAAATCGATGCATGAAGTGTCGAACCCAACCACACGTCCGACGATCTCCGCCTCTTTGCCAAACTCAAATCTGCGAATGCCGAGTCCCGATAAATGATGAGGAACAAGTATTAAGTCGTGGTCATTCAACTCACACCACGCACAGGCAAACGCATCACGAAGTTCGATAAAGTAGATCGGTCGCTCGTATTCATTTCGCCACGTGATGTTCATCAACTTCTGCTGCGATAGATCAATGCGAACGAGTGAACCCGGCCGAATCAATGGATACATCGTGAAGTCGTTAAGTCCGATATAGCCCTGACAAAACTCGCCTGGTTTCACTGTCAGCTTGCGGCGCCTCGACAGACCACCACTCAGCAAACTCGTCTCTTGACGATTCATCGTTTCAGGCCCACTCATGAGAATCGTCGGTTCATACCTGAGGAGTTGCGTCTTTTGTGGCTTGGCAAAAGTTGCATATTCCGAAGCATTGTGGACATCGAGATCGTAGAGTTGAATGAGCTCCACGAACGACTTCTCGTAAATCACACTCAAGCTAAACAGTTTATGGAGGCCGGGTTCCGATATTCCCTTCTCGAGTTGGACCAGCCAACCATTGGAAATATGAAAACGCCGATCGGATTTTGCCTTCGCGATTCTTTCGCTCGCACATTCGACGGCGCGAATAGTTAAACCGCGTTGGGAACGCAAATCTTTCAGAGTGGTGCCAGCCCGCATTCGTTTACTTGACCAGGGAGGATCAGGTTGTTGTTAGGCGGTTCTGGGCAGACCAACCTCTTCGGCTATCAGCCGCAACTGTAGCCAGATTTCCAAAGAGTGCTAAGCAGAAAATTTTTTGTTCGGAATCTCGAACTGAACGAAGGTGGGAAAATCAAACTAATGGCGAAATAGCAGTCCAACGACCTGGCCGATAATCATCACGTCAGCACAATCAAACTCTTCACGCATCCGACCAGACAGCGGATGTGGCACGAGGACCACTTTGCCGCTCAAAGATTGTTCAAGGTAGGCGCAAGTCAATCCATCCGGAATCAACACACAATAAAGCTCTCTTTCATGAAAGCTGATCTTCGCGGGCAGACGAATTTTATTGATCAGCGTGTTCACAAGAGTGCGCGTCCCCGGCGGCGCCACTGGCGTCGCGCGTGTATCCAATTCACCAATCACAACGTATTTAAAATGCGGCGGGAAAAATGAGGTTAGGTATTCGACTTCAACCTGCGCCCAGCGATCAACGATTCCATTTAAGAACTGCGTTTCTTTTAGGTCTGCGTCTTTTCTTACCACCGGCAAATGGATCGTTTGATGGCGGGCCACCAGATCGTTCGACAACTCATACGTCCGTTCGCTTCTGGCCTGAAGTTGTTCCGCGAGTCGCGACTCGGGCGCAAGACCTGTCGCCAGATCGATCTCATCACGACTCAGATGCAGGATGGTTCGCAGGCTGTCGAGCTTCGCTATGCTTGGCTGCCGGATCAACCCGCTGATGATATTTCCCAACGTCGACTTACCAATCCGCATGTCGGGATTTGCGTAAACGTCAGCCAATCGACTACTTCGTGAAGTGATGTCCTGGTAACTAAGGTCGAGCAACTTCATCGCTCGCTGGATCAAATGTCCCAACGGCGAAACGGATCGCGATGCCTCCGTTTTTTCGACAGAATCCTTAGCCAATTCCACTATCCCGAACGCCCCCCAATTATTCAGGACCAGATCTATGACTAATGGATTCAAAATCGATCCATTACCTTTTATTTTTTGCGGATGGCTTTAGTGGTGGAGGTTGAATTACAAATGTAAGGACTTCTCCTCGCAGTTGTCGAAAACGGTATCAAGAGCGAAGGCTTGCTGGAACATGGTAATGACTGGTACGCGCAATTAATGAAACCGGAACCGGCGGCACTCGATTCGGTAGAATTCAATGGCGTTCTTGCGAGTTGGAAGCAGAAGATAAGTGAGTCAACAAAATCAGCCGCTTGTTAAGGTGCTGTTGATCTTATTATCGGCGAATTGATCCGTCCCTTAAGCCGGCCCAACTCTGGGGAATTCTGGCGGCAGTGTTCGCTCTTCTAGCGGGTTCCTTTGAACGGGGAGAAAAGATTTCACCCATTGAGTTGGATATGATTCCGATCGCTAAATCATTGGTGTCTCCGCAGGGACTCCAATCCCGAACCAACAGATATGAGTCGGTTTGAGTGGCACTAATGAAGCTGGACCAAGCAAGATGTAGCAATATTTACCGAATCGTCAGCCGTCAAAGTTAGCTGCATCTTTCTACGCCCTAGCACTTCAACATACAACACACTGGGACCGATAGGGATCTCACTTGCCAGCTCGATGGTTCTTACTAAAGATAATCCTGCTCCCACCTTTAATGTTCTGTCATCAGCAGATGGGCTGGGTTGAATTCGACACAAGTATTGCCTTACGTCCGCCGTTGGCAATGGGCAGCAAGAACCTTACGAATGGTTTGAGGGCACTCGTGTGTGCGGAGAGCACCAGTTGCGATAAAGCGTCATCAGCGGGGAAGCTTCTGTGTAAAGCCAGCACCAAAACACTACGCACTAACCTCACAATTACTAACGGACTTAGTAGCGCAACACTCGATGTTAGCCAAACTTAAATGCAGACACGGGAGGTGTTGAGCACTGGAGATACATTAGACACATCACGCGTTCGCCGAAGAGGGGCTCAGAGCGTCTTAATAATTCTATCTAGAGCGATTGCTTGCCTCGTGCTCCCTAATGAACTTCTGAACGAGGCTTACCTCCGTTGGCTTTTTTTGTTTTAGCTTTTGGCAAAACGATTCCGAGCTTGTCCAGCACATTTTTCTGGAACCAAATGGGAACTTTGGGATCTTTGACTTCAAGGTCGAAGCCGTCGGTGATCTCGGCAAAAAGATAAGAATCTTTGCCGGAGTTATCGAAGATGTAAGCACGATCGCAGGCGCCTATCGCGTCGAGCAAATTGCTGAGAGATTTCGAATATCGTTCTTCGATCTTGCCGCGAGCGACGTTGTGACCACCTTCCCTTACCCGGATCTGCACTCGTTTGACGTTGATCTCCGGAGCTTCCGTCGCAACGTAATACAGATAAGTCCGGAACCCTGCTTTTTGCGCTCGTCTAAGTAAAGCGATCTTGTTCTCATGAGACATTACCGTTTCGAAAGTAAAGGTCTGACTGGCATCAACCAATTTCTCATGTAGAAAGTCCGCGATCGCCGAAACGAAATATGAATTGACTCGAACATCTTTGAAGATGAGTGTATTGTTCGAGAACCTGAGCTTTTCCACCTCGCTCACTACACCTGCCTTGACAATCTGCCCGGCCTTTTTTAGGAATCGAATAATCTCCCCTTCGGAAGTTTTAACCTTGAACCTACCAAAATTAAACCTCCCCTTCTCCCGAATACTTCGCTCAATGTCGTCTGGGTTGATGTAGATGCCGAAGATCTTGGGGAACTCCTGGGCGACCTTGGCTTTAATAGTGCTCTTACCGGACCCGTTCGGCCCAGCGAACATACGGATGCGGGGTGTGGTCAATCTTGTCGTTTTGCCTGTGCCCTTAGTATGAGCTTGGTTCCTTTGGCGACTCTACTTCGCGTTTCCATTTTCTTTATTACGGTGATCTTTCCAGTTGCGTCAATATCGCGCAGCTCGCCCTGGCCATAAACCAGAACATTTCCTCTTTTAATAGCGCGGTTGAAAGCGGCGCGGGTTGCTTTCTTTGCGAGCCCAGGTATCTCGTTTTCCCTACGCGTTGACGTTGATGCGGTTTTCGCCTTTGCCATAACGATTGCAAGTATACAACAAGTAGATTTGTCTGATTATAGCCTCACCTCGTGCCCAGGCAACAATCGTCGAACTAGACAGCACCGAAGTAGTTGCCAACCTGATGTTCTAGAAGTTACTGAAGATTTGTTGGCAAACGCATGGTTACTGTTGTCGTTCCCCGTTTAGAAAAGGCAGATAACAAATACTTTCGGAAGGCAAACCCGAAACTCGGTTGACCGATGTACAGCAGGCGATTAAGGCATAGAAGATAGTTTATTTGTATGTAGCGCATATCGCGTCACGAATTTGGAAAATTGCAGGTCTGTCTCCAGGATTGTATGAGTGCATTCGTTTGATGAGGTCTGGAGTTCCTGCTGCGGTAGCCGGAAGCTTGTATGCTGCGGCCCCGATCGCCTGGGGTGAAGGCAGAGCACCTGCCAACATCTCTATCCAAGTAACGGCTAGCGAATATATATCCGACGCCGGAACGGCCTCACGAGGTGACTCTTGTTGTTCTGGTGCCATATAAAACCAAGAACCTAATTGCACTGATTGCCTCGTGGTCGTTCCGCCGGTTGTAAACGCTGGATCGTAATCACTCCATTTAACAATACCGAGATCACCTAACTTGACGACGCTGGTAAACTCTAAGATGTTCGCAGGCTTTACGTCTCGATGAGGAGACCCCTTTCCGTGTAGATACTCCAGTCCAGCGAGACAGCTCTCCACAACTTTTGCAGATTCGATTTCGGTAAGCTTTAGAGAATCTTTCATGCGACTTGCAACCGATCCCACTGCTAATTCCATCACGAGAAATGGATTCTGCTCGACAGTCCCTAAATCCAAATACTTAACTATGTTGGGATGGCCCAGAGTTTTTCCGTTCCTTGCCTCTCGGCGAAACCGATCTCTGACGTTCGGTAGTACGGAAGCTTGCAGAAGATCCAATCGCGGCATCATGATTTTGACAGCTACCGCCGTTCTATCTCGCTTCCTCGTGGCCGACCATACATGTGCGACCGCCCCAGCGCCCAATGGTTCCAAGAGCTCGTATTGATCCAGTTCGCCTGTCAGGCTATCACCGGCGGCAACAACAACACTCTTCGGTCCCTTTTGAGTGAAAGTTTCATCGAAGAATGCCTCGCCTATATCGGATCCGTCCATCAGCACCTTAAGCTTTCGATTTTGAAGCTTTACGAGAAAAGGATCCAACTTGTTTTTCTTCAGATAAGTATCGAGGGAGACTTCGCTCCATCCCGTGACAGTCATAACGTCATTGTAGGTAACGACGGTCCCGGCTCGTTGAGTTTTAAGCTAGTCAAAGATTTTCTTGGAACCTTTAGTGAGTACCATTTTGGTGCTTGAAACTGGATGCGTGCTCCTCAGCGATTTCACCGAAGCGATTGGCGAGAAGCTGAGTATCTATCCGAACTCCGTTCCGGTTGTACGCTAGGTGGTCAAACAGTCTACTTTTAGATACCTTGATGGCTTCTTCACAGACATCATTGCCCATGAACCTTCGCTTCAATGTTAATGCAGCAACACCCACGCTGCCCGATCCCATAAATGGATCAATTACCAATTCATCAATGTTAGTGCTCTGCCTTATTAGTGTTTCTGATATGGCAACAGGCTTCTCTGCTGGATACCCGTTGTAAATTCGAGGCACAGCTATCACATCCGGGATACCCAAGTCATTTAATTTCCTTTTTCCTTTCTCAAAGAACAGAACAAGTTCATAGCGCGATCTGTAATGGTATCCCATGCCTATTCTCTGCTTGTCCCAGATCAGTGGCTTCCAGAAACGAAATCCGACAGTTTCAGCAATCGGTTTAGCCACGAACATGGTTTCCTGATCGCAGAATAGGTAGAAGTGACTATTCTTCTTTAGCACTCGGTACAACTCAAAGAACAGTTCTGGAAACCGACAGTTTGGAAAGATCTCGAACCAGTCGTTACTCGATGCTTTGCTGTGTTTGAGGCGAGTCGTTGTGCCGACTGCTCGATGCTTTTCAAGTGATTCGTATGGGGGATCGGTCACTATTAGATCGACCGAAGCGTCGGGAAGGTTTTTGAGCCAATCTAAGGCGTCGCCCTTGTTTATTAGACAATTTGTCATAACCGACGAGACTGAACTTCTGCCAGATTACCACAGGTTTTCGCAAATTCATTAAATTCTTGAGCGGATCGAGCGAGCAAAGAAAGATTGGACGGCGGTACAATGCAGTCATGACAGATACTGGTCCATCTGATACCTCCTTCCGCCCACGCATACGCTCGTATCCGAGTGCTCAAGCGTATCGGTTCTTTCGTGAACGTCGTGGTCTCATTCAAACTCGAAGAAATCGAAAACGCGACCGGCTGGTTGATCCCCACAATTAAGACCTATATCGCGAAGAGGTGGAACGAGTTCTTACAGCCCGCAGGTCCTGGACTTTATCGAGTATTAGACTTTGATTTTTCAGAGGAAGAATTTCTCGCACAACAGAGTCAACTTGCGCCCCGATACGACTACGATGTGACGCTTTCATTTGCAGGCGAAGACCGCGCTTACGTCGAAAAAATCGCAGCGGCACTTTATGCGCTTGGGATAAGAGTGTTCTACGATCGCTATGAACAAGTAGATTTGTGGGGGAAAGATTTGTATACACACCTTGATGACGTATACCATAAGCGAGCACAGTTTTGCATCGTCTTCATTTCGCGACATTATGCTGACAAAGTATGGACCAACCACGAGCGTAAGAGTGCCCAAGCACGAGCTTTTAAGGAGAAGTCCGAATACATTTTGCCAGTTCGTTTTGATGACACCGAAGTGCCCGGAATCCTTCCGACTATTGGTTATATTGATGGAACGAGTCGAGAGCCAGCCGAAACGGCTTTGATAATTGCTAAGAAGACCGGGATGGACACAGATCTACAGGGGACCTCTCAATTATTTGCAATTCACTTCCTGGTTATCGTATTGAACTCACGGGGGCGAAAATTCGCTTTTATAGTGAGAGAGCATCTTGCGACGCAGCTTTCCCAGCACGTCTCCTGATTGAAATGTATCGTGAGAATATGCTCGAAGACATGTTTATACGTCCAGCTATTGTGCCAAATTAGGTTTGCGGGTGCTCCCGTCAAATAAAAGCTTGTCTGAACTCCGCCCCTTGATTCCACAATCAGTTCGTTATTCCATCTTACGTGCTCCTAAGTCGCCGCCGTTTCTTTCTGCCGGGCCATCGTCCTGTATTTCGTGGTTCCGGTGGTACTTCGTCCGTATTACGACAGATGGCATTAGGTGTTATCGGCCTTCGCTCGTGAAGTTGCGCCGCCCGGAGAATTGGAAACTCGACTCCTTCTACAACACAGGGTCTTCCGTTATTCCCGCCGGCAAGTTTTTCCCACCAGTTTCTGCGCTGCTTGCTACCGCGACTGGCGATCTTATCCATTACCTCATCTATGAGCGCGAGAACATCCTCGTAGTTATTGGCGCGCAACCACTCTCTACACGTCATCCTCTTTAGCACCTCAGCAGTTTTCTCTACGCTGCGGCTTTCGCTTTATCGGTTGTTTCCTCCAGGTCCGCCGCACTATCATCCGGAGCCCTCCAGATATGGACCAAGCGCTCGGGTCCATTTTCCAACATCCAGATTTGTTGTTCTCCTTCAACCAAATCAATCATGCCTCTCACAAACAATTGCTCAAAGAGGAAGCGAATTGTTTGCAATTGCTGCTCTGAGTCCCACGGAAAAATGAATCGCGTGACTGCTGTGGTCTCATCGATCAAATACCTCGCCCCCTTTTTAGAACGAACCGCAATCCTATCGAAATCGAGGATGTCTGTGGCTCGAAAGCGGCCTTCAACATGGAAAATTGAATACCCAACAAAATTGTGTCCAATAAAGTCCAAGATGTCTTTAAAGTAGTCAGCGTCTGTTTGCTCATCGGTCGGCCTAAAATATTCGTTAAGTTTAGCTCTCTCGATGCCCTTGAGCTTCGCTACTATGGTGTCCTCGTAGAATAGTGCGTCCAGCGTGATTCGTAGGTCCGTCTCATGTGTCAAGGGCATTAGAAAATCGTAGACCAGCACTTTTGAAACGCTGTGTCGGTAATCACCTCCGACCGCGCGCTTCTGGGTCACGTGTTGTCGGAATTTGCGCCAATCGAGGAACTTCCTAAAAGCCTCGGTGACTCGGTACTTGCCATCGAGGACTATGCGAAAACTGCCGCCCTCGATATTCTCAATTAAGCCCCGATATTGCTTCTGTAGGTAGGTTTTGTATGTTCCAGGTTTGTCCCAACCCGTTGCCTTGATGAAATCGCGCAGGACAAAGTGCTCGCCCGATAAAAGATGCTGTCTTAGGAATTTAAAGGCCTGACGTTGAGGATCGTATTTTCCCACTTAAGTTATGGCCCTCCTGTTTTAGAAGGCAGGCGATGATGTGCCGAATATTTCCCAGTTGGGCAGAAAACTGGGGCGAACTTGGTCGAAATTATACTACGGAAGGTTTCGAACCGCTAAAACTTCGGGCGCAGGTGTTCGATCGCCATTGCAACTTATACGACGGGGTGCATCTAAGAAGGTTAAGCGATAGCCCAACTTTCCATACAACTCGATTACTCGATCAGTTGCTTGATTGACTAAGATTACTGGACCAGAGTGGTTTCTAAGCCAACCCGCAAGAGCAACCTGTTCATCCCAGCCGAACCCGCCCTGAGAATACTGACGAAACTGTACGTCGTAAGGGGGATCTGCATATACAAAGTCATGTTCTTGCAGCATTAACTGTTGAAAATGGGCCGAGGAAAATTCCCAGTTTGCAAATGAATTCGCATAGTCGCGAAAGTCACGTCGGTAGGTAATCTTTTTATATCGCCCAAAAGGAACATTGAATTCCCCGCTTTGATTAAATCGGCAAAGCCCGTTATAGCCCGTTCTATTAAGATAGTAGAACAGTTCAGCTGCTTCGTGAGATTCCGCCATACCAGCCTTTATGAGACGGTTAAACTCATTGCGTTTTTCGTAGTAGTAACTTTCGTCGTTTTGACAAATCAGGTTTGAGACGAATCCAGCTTTGAGTTGGCGATAGAAATTAATCAAATGAGGATTGATATCATTCAGCATTGCCAGATCCGGCGATAACCCTAAGGCAATTGCTAACCCGCCGCAAAACGGTTCAACCAAGCGTCGGTATCGTTTCGGCTGCCAGTAAGGGCGGATATGAGGAACTTGCCAGCGTTTACCGCCAGCCCATTTTAAGGGTGGCGGCAGAGTCGGTTCGGCAGAATTATCTTGTTGCGGATATTCTATCGCTGTGAAATCAATTTGCGGACTCACCATTCTAAGAACATAGTAACACGCACCGAAAGACCTTCCGCAGATGCTAAATACGCCTGGAATTTTCTGTAGGAACGTGCGTCTATTCGTCCGACTATCACTTTTTGGTTTTGCGTGGTCGCCCTGCCTTCCGAGTCTGAATGGCCTTTAGATCGCTGGGATTGATCGCATACTCACGACCTATCTTCTGCGCTTTCAAGCGTCCACTCGGCTTGACTAGGTTAGTAGCGCTTGCATAGTCATAAGAAGTGACTTTTGTCCGTGAGCCACAGTGAGGGGATTGATCGATGGGCGCATGAAGAAGCGAGTGCAAAACGCAAAGCGGCGCCTAAAAATCGCTTAACTGCAGATCGAAAAAACAGACTCATCGAGTGACAGCAAGATCCTTCGGGATTAGAATTCGAGCCACTTTGACGGCTGCGATTCCTAACTGAAGGAGGAGCAGTCGAATGGCTATTTACAAACTATACAAAGGCAGAAGACTCAAGCGCTCGAGGCTGATTGGGAAAGGAACCGGGTGGATTGAATTCAGTTTGCGAGGCGAATACATCCGTCCTCGGTGCGAGAACTCAGGCTCAAGATGAACGAGCACAGCGTCAACTCAAAGAAGCAATCTACGATGGGAAATATGATGCTGGAAAGAAGCTCTTCTCTGAGTTTGTCGATGAAAGTTTCTTACCGTGGTCG
Organism: Pyrinomonadaceae bacterium; assembly: GCA_036518995.1. GTDB lineage: Bacteria > Acidobacteriota > Blastocatellia > Pyrinomonadales > Pyrinomonadaceae > PSRF01. The sequence goes on from DATDMC010000109.1 coordinate 52,389, forward strand.
AGGGCAAACAAGCGCAGTCACCGCGAGGATGAACAGCGCTCAGTTACGCTCAAGGCGTTCTTTGGTGAGAAGCATGCGGGACATCAAGCCAATGATGATCGAGACATTCAAATAGATGCGCGTGTCAGGCTCATCAAACCCATCCGCTACCGCGTTACGGTACTGACCTCACGACACGCGAATCGCGCCGACTTCGCGCCATTGTGAGTTCGCAAGGACTGTTGGAAACTCGCGAAGCGCAAATCTGCAGTCGACAATCGGAAATCGAAAATATCTTTGGTGCCCCCGCAGGGATTCGAACCCCGAACCAACAGATTATGAGTCTGCTGCTCTAACCGTTGAGCTACAGGGGCACAAGGTGAGGAAACGGTCGCGTGATTGTAGCGAAAAGTGTTGGGCGCGCCAAAAGCGCATACTCCTTTTCATCGCACCCACCCCCTCATGGTCCGAAGCGGTGACGATACTCAGCCGACACAATAAACGCCTTCACCATCTCAGCCTCGATGTAATTACCGTTAAACTGATTCAGCTTGGCGAGCCAGAAGTTGTAGCCCGTGAAATCTGAGTCGGGCGCATCATTCGGATTTCTTCGCAGATAGCCGAAGTATTGCATCAACACAAACGACTTGTTGAACTCCGCGTTCTTCAAGTCCTGGTCTTCTGCCACAGCGCGTAAGACTTGCGCGCGTCTCGTTACATCCGAAGGACTCGAACCCAGCACCGCCACCAGGTTTGCCTTTTCTTCTGGTGACAAAACACCACCCGCGTTGCTGTCGAGTCCATTCACAAACTCGGGACCAGTCATTGAAGTTGGAAAGGCGGCGGTAAACTCCGGCCGTTGTACAAACGCAAGCGCGAACTCCTGCTTGTTAGTTTCCAACTGCTCCTGCCAGTTTCCGACCCCGACCTGAACTCCCTGCCCGATGCGTTGCGTATCTCGCACAAACTCGGTGTACCTGACCGGTACCGGCGCGCCCGGAAGATTTCCAAAGCCACTCTTATAAAAACGATAGACCAGGTTACCAGTCTCCTGAAACTCAATCGAAAGGAAGAACGCGGCGCTCACATTGATGCGTTTATTTTCGATGCAAGCGGCATCAGCTCCACATTGCGTAATCTCGTTTTGCCAGAAAGCAAAACCTGATGGGTCCGGCTCACGATTCAGAAAATCATGATAGTGCTGTTGCACAAACAGCGATGGACCATCGATAGGATTCGACGTTGTAGAACTGTCGTTATCGCTGATGGTTACGACTGCCTGGTTTGGCAGTCCAATCGTTACGCCATTAGTCGGATTACTCAGGTTAACAAGGAAAACTTCGTTTCCTTCAACAAAGGAATCATCCGTCAAAAGCACCGTCACTGTTTTGGACGTTTCACCCGCGGCAAAATTCAACGTTCCGAGCGCGAGTGTGTAATCCGAGCGATCGGAAGCACCGCCATTCGAACTCGTGCTGTAGTTAACGGAAGCCGGAGTGTTTGACGCGCCGGTCCGCGTCACTGTGATTACTACGCTGCCGGCGGCTTCAGGAACCGTCACAAATCTCGCGGCGAACTGAAAAGTAGCGGGACCCGATGGGCCATCGTTATCAACGATCGTCGCCACTCCCTGTGAATCGGCAATCGTACTGTTCGTCGGATTCGCGAGATTGATGAAAAAGGTTTCGTTACCTTCAGTTATGGTGTCTCCGATAATCGGTACCGTGATGGTCTTTGAAGTCAGGCCTGGAAAGATAAAATCCCCACCGCTAACACTCGAGAAGTCTTCCTGCGCGGTAGCGGTCCCATTTGCCAATGAGAAAGAAAAGCCAGACTGGAATGCGCTTGGTCCAGAAAGAGTCACGGTGAAGACGGCGTTAGTCGTGCCACTATCTCCTTCCGCGATCGTGATGTCATTTACTGACAGAGACGGCACCGGTTCGTTGTCGACTATTGTTGCTGTCCCCGTGTTATCTACTAAGGCCGCTCCAGTGGGATTCTGTAGTAACAAGTCGAAAGTTTCATTGCCCTCATAGACCAGATCTCCAATCACTGGCACAGAAACAGTCTTCGTCGTTTCACCAGGTGCAAAAGTTAACGACGCTGAAGTGAACTGAAAATCTGAACCTTGACTCGCACTGTTTCCTAAAGTCATTGCCGAAACGGTAACGTTTCCACTGGCTGGTCCATTGGTCAACGTAACGGTAAAAACAGCATTGACTGTTCCCGAATCTCCCTCGGTAATGCTGACGTCGTTAACACTCAGCCCGGGAGGCGGAGGCGCCCACGCAAAAACGTCCTGCGCTTGATTGCTGTCATTCGCAACTAGAACGGGCGATGTACTTTCGAAGCCGACAGCGCTTGCATCGTCACTCATCGAGAAACCCGTAGCGTTCGCACGACCAGCAGTGTTGCCTCGGTCGATCGAAACGAGCGTGGTCGTCTCTGCGACGGTATCTCTGAGAAACAAATCGGGACTGCTGTTGTTGTCGGCGATAGTCGTCAGATTTGTAGCCGTGCTGGCAAATAGCACAAACCGACCGTCGCTGCTGATCTCAGTTGGCCCAGTGCTGTCGCTATTGCCGCTGTCTGTGCCGGTAGTGTTTAAGCTAACAAGTTTGGTGACACCAGATTGCATGTCGCGGACGAAGGTGTCTGTGTCACTCCCGCCTTGCCCATTATTTGTGTCCGTTGCGACGAGGTTGTTCGCCCGGCTAGCAAAAGCGACGAACCTGCCGTCGTCACTGATAGATGGCGACTCCGATAGATCCGATCCTGATGAAGTTCCGGCCAAGTTGATACTGACCAACGAGGTAGTGCCGGCAGTGAGATCACGACGAAAAACATCGCTTAGCCCACCATTCGCATCGGTAATTCCGTTTACCAGGTTAGTGGCACGACTCGCAAACACCACAAACTGACCATTCGCGCTGATGCGCGCGCCGCTTGCATTTGAGTCGAGATTGCCTGTGCCCGTGCCGGTAGCATTTGCCGAGACAAGGCTCGTTGAATTTGTTTGCAGGTCTCGAACAAAAACATCCGAGCCAAACACGCCTGTGCCATTGCCGTCATTGGGTACGAGGTCGCTCGCCTGACTTTCGAAGACTACAAATCTTCCGTCGTCGCTGATTGAGCGCGCGCTTGGCACGGAGGATGGATCATTTCCACCGTTGGTCCCGGCCGCGTTGATGCTCAGCATCTTCGCGACCAGTATGTTCTGGTCGAATGCAAACACGTCGACTTTCGCGTTAGTGTCGCTGACAGACGTGAGGTTGGTTGCAGAGCTCGTGTAGACAATAATCTTACCGTTCGCGCTGATTGTGGCTTTGCCTGAGGGGCCGTTGGCGCTGGCGTTAAGATCGCCATTCTTAACGCTCACGCGCCGGGTAAATCCTACAACGCGGTCGTACACGAAAACGTCCGCAACGTTGTTGTCATCGAAAGAAACGAGATCGCTGGCTTCGCTGGAGTAAACAACGTATCGACCGTCGGCACTAATCCCCAATGAGTTGTCGGAGGCCAATGCTCCTGAAGGTCCGTTGGCGGAAAAATTGGAACTGTTCCTTCTGGAAATCAGCTCGGTCCGGCCGTTAAGAAGGTCCCTGACGAAAACATCCGGCTGCCCATTGGTATCAATTTGGTTCGAGAGGTTTGTTGCAGTGCTCGTGAAAGCGACGTATCGACCATTTGCGCTCACGACAGCATTACTGGAAGGACCGTCGCCGCTGTTTGTTCCGGCGCTGTTCGCGCTCACAAGCGAAACAACGTTTGGCGAAGGTGAAGTGAACGCCTTCGTACGACGAATGCTGCTGTCACTAATTAGCAGGAACACGACAAGGAGAACTGCCAGGGAGAAAACCACTGCTCGGAGTGGTGAGACTAACCTGTTAACGAAGGCAAAAGCACACTTCTGCGCTGTTACGAGGATGCGAAGATTTTTAGACATTACTACTTCCCTATGATTCGATTGGATTAGCTCTCAGATTGTCGTCAGTTCTGGGGAACTCGCGCCAGGAGGAGTAGAACGGGGAAACAATCGAGGACGAGTCAAATTACTAAGCATCCGGGCGGCTGTCAAACGCGCGAGTTGACTTCTTCTTCAAGAAGCAGATGTTCGGAAGGAGCTGCTGTTTGAAGGGGGCGGCCGGGACGGCCGCGCTCCGACAGAAGAGCGCGCGTCAAAAAACCAAGATCCTTCTATTTCGTCGGAATGACGAAACGGCGATTAACACGAGGAACCTCTTCTGTTGGAGGACGCCGTTCCCGGTCGTCCCGCAACCTACAGCACTTTTTGCGAGTGCTTTAATCGAATAGAACTAACTCCCGCTTTTGAGTTTCAACTAGGCGTTCCAAAAACTCGGAGCGCGTAATTTCCTGCGCGCCCAACGCTTCCATGTGTGGCGTGAGCATTTGAATGTCGATCCAGTCGAGGCCGCGTGCCTGCAAGTGCTCGACGAGAAATAACAATGCGAGTTTGGAAGCATTGGAGCGACGCGAAAACATACTCTCGCCGGCGAACGTGCCGCAGGCAGCAACACCATAAAGCCCGCCAACGAGTTCATCGCCTTCCCAAACTTCAACACTGTGAGCGTAACCGGCGTGGTGAAACTCGCAGTACGCTCGGACAATGTCGCGCGTGATCCAGGTGCCTGTTTCGCCACTTCTTTTGATACTCCGGCAGTTAGCAATTACCTCCGCGAACGCTTGATCGATAGTGAAGCGAAACGGCGACTGGCGCTGAAACCGGGCAAGCCGGCGTGGGACATGTAGATCTTTGAAATCGAGCACGCCGCGCCATTCAGGACAACACCACGGAAGAATGCGTTCGTTGACGGGCCACGGAAAAATGCCGCGACAGTAAGCACGCAAAAGATTGGTGTTGTTAAGCGGACCACCGAAAGCGACAACGCCTTCGTGAGCGTATGCCGGATCTAAGAAATGGATGAGCGCATCGGACACGGGAAGATTGGAAAATCGCGGAAATGCGAGACTGCGAAGATTTATTTATCACCCTTCCTAACTGCACTAGCTGACGGTTCTGTCGGAGCGCGGCCGTCTCGGCCGCCCCA
>DATDMC010000110.1:0-50062 GCA_036518995.1 Pyrinomonadaceae bacterium
AAAAAACCATTTTGTGGCCTTCGATCAGATTGATAAAGCGCCGGAAGAAAAAGCACGAGGTATCACGATCGCGACGGCGCACGTGGAATATGAGACGGCGAATCGTCACTATGCGCACGTGGACTGTCCTGGTCACGCTGATTATGTGAAGAACATGATCACAGGCGCGGCGCAGATGGACGGCGCGATTCTGGTGGTGGCCGCGACTGACGGTCCGATGCCCCAGACGCGTGAGCACATTCTGTTAGCACGTCAGGTTGGTGTGCCGGCGATGGTGGTGTTCATGAACAAAGCCGACGCAGTTGACGATGCGGAACTGCTGGAACTGGTGGAACTGGAAGTACGCGAATTGTTGAGTGCGTATGAGTTTCCCGGCGACGATATTCCGGTGGTCAAAGGTTCGGCGTTGAAAGCGTTGGAAGGTGACCCGGAATGGGAGAAGACGATCGACGAGCTGATGGCCGCGGTTGATAGCTACATCCCGACGCCGGAGCGCGATATTGAGAAGCCATTCCTGATGCCGGTGGAAGACATCTTCACGATTCAGGGCCGCGGGACGGTGGCCACTGGCCGTGTTGAGCGCGGTAAGGTGAAGGTGAACGAGACGGTGGAGATTGTCGGTATCAAGCCAACGCGCACCACGGTCTGCACAGGCGTGGAAATGTTCAAGAAGCTGTTGGATGAAGGTGTGGCCGGCGACAACGTAGGATTGTTGCTGCGCGGAGTTGAGCGCAAGGACATTGAGCGCGGGCAGGTAATAGCGAAGCCTGGTTCAATCACGCCGCACACGAAGTTCAAGGCCGAAGCGTATGTGTTGACGAAGGAAGAGGGTGGTCGACACACGCCATTCTTCACTGGTTATCGCCCACAGTTTTACTTCCGCACCACGGACGTGACTGGAGTGGCGACGTTGCCGCAGGGAGTGGAGATGGTGATGCCGGGCGACAACGTAGCGATGGAGATCGAGTTGATCGCGCCCATTGCTATGGAGAAGGGGCTGCGCTTCGCAATTCGTGAAGGCGGCCGCACGGTCGGAGCCGGCACGGTTTCGGATATCGTTGAATAAGGAGATTGCCGATTTCCGATTGCCCAAACGCCGATTGAAGTTTGAGGCGCTGGGCAAGTTGGAAATTGGCAGTCGGAAATTGGAAATCGACTTTTAGGTTCGCATATGAACGAGAAAATAAGAATTCGTCTTAAGGCTTACGATCACCGCGTGTTGGACCAGTCGACCACGGAAATTGTTGAGACTGCAAAACGCACGGGCGCGCGCGTAGCGGGACCGATTCCGCTTCCCACGGTGAAGAACAAGTGGACCGTGTTGCGTTCGCCCCACGTCGACAAGAAGTCGCGCGAGCAGTTTGAGATTCGGACGCACAAGCGGTTGATGGACATTCTTGATCCAACGCCGCAGACAGTTGATGCGTTGATGAAGCTCGACTTGCCAGCCGGCGTCGACGTTGAAATCAAAGCCTTTGGAAGACAGTAATAAGATTTAAGATTTCAGATTGCAGATTGATCGCAATCGAGCAGGCCCCTTTAATCTGAAATCTGCAATCTGAAATCTGCAATAAAGAGAATCGAAAATGATTAACGGAATCATCGGAAGAAAGATCGGCATGACGCAGATCTTCGCACCAGACGGAACGGTCACTCCCGTTACAGTTATCAAGGCTGGTCCGTGTGTGGTTGTGCAGAAGAAGTCGGCCAGTGGACCGGACGGTTACGACGCGGTGCAGCTTGGCTTGGTTGATGAGCAGCCGCTGAAGTTGAAGAACGTGACCAAGCCGATGCGTGGTCACTTTGAAAAGACTGGTGGCGGTATTCCGCCGACGCGCATCCTGAAAGAGTTTCGCCTTTCCGCTTCTGACGACAGCACCAATGTCGGTGACAAGATTTTGGTTGATCAGTTTGCCGATGGTGAAGCGGTGGAAGTTGTCGGTCGTTCAAAGGGACGTGGTTTTGCCGGAACAATCAAGCGTCACAACTTTAATCGCGGACCTGAGTCGCACGGTTCGATGAACGTTCGTGCTCCGGGTTCAATCGGCGCCTCGGCATATCCCTCGCGCGTTATCAAGGGGACACGATCGTCTGGCCACATGGGCGATGTCCGGGTGACGATCAAAGGGCTGACGGTTGCCCGCGTTGATGCGGAAAACAATTTGTTGATGATTCGCGGTGCAGTACCGGGAGCTTACGGCAGCGTCGTTATCGTGCGTAAGTCAGGAAAGTAAGAAAATTGCCGATTGCCGATTGCCAAATGCCGATTGCGTAGAAGGCGAAGGATAAATCGGAAATTGGCAGTCTGAAATCGGAAATTACAGGAGTATCTATGCCGACAGTTAAGGTGCACAACCTGAAGAAAGAGGAAGTTGGCGAAGTCCAATTGTCCGATGCGGTTTTCGGCGCACCATTCAATGAGCCATTGATTCACGCCGCGGTTCGAAACTTCATGGCGAATGCTCGCCAGGGCACATCGGCTACGAAGACGCGTGGTGACGTGTCCGGGTCTGGTAGAAAGCTTTGGAAGCAGAAGGGCACCGGTCGCGCTCGTATCGCATCGCTGCGCTCGCCATTGTGGAAGGGCGGCGGCAACGTGCATGGACCACAGCCTCGTGACTGGTCCTACAATCTGCCCAAGAAGATGCGTCAGGGTGCACTTCGATCGGCGCTTTCAGAGCGTGTACGTGAAGGCAACGTGGTTGTGGTTGACGCCTGGTCGTTGGACCAGCCGAAGACGAAAGGGTTTGCTTCGTCGCTGGGCCAGCTCGGTTTCGCCGGTAAGACCTTGATTGTTGATTCGCTCGAAAACGAGAACTTGCTGCTTTCGGCTCGCAATGTTCGACATGCGAAAGTGGTCAATAGTTTCGGGCTGAATATTTACGACCTGCTCTATCACGATCATCTCGTCTTGTCGCGCAGTGCCGCTGAAGAGCTTGATCAACTGTTAGGCGCGCAAAAAGCAGGTGGAGAGGTGTCGGGTGCTGAAGAAGCGCCGGCCAAACCAAAGCGCGCGCGCAAGACTAAGAATGAGGAGGCGGCCTAACGATGAGAACAGTTTGGGACATCATCAAGTCGCCGGTGATCACTGAGAAGGCGTTGGTTGCTAAAGAAGAGACGCAGGACAAACAGCAGTTGCTGACCTTCCGCGTCGATCGTCACGCCACCAAGCCGGAGATTAAGTCGGCAGTGGAAACGATCTTCCAGGTCAAGGTGGATCACGTACGCACGATCAACTTCATGGGCAAAATGGCGCGCCGTGGCCGGCACGAAGGTCGCAAACCTTCGTGGAAGAAGGCCTACGTGACGCTCAAGCAGGGCGAGAAGCCGGTTGATTACGGCGAGGCGATCTAAGGAATTTAAGATTGCAGATTGCAGATTTCAGATTGGTCGCTGGTTGAGAGGCTTCTAAAAATCTGAAATCGACAATCTGAAATCTGAAATCGGAATAATGACATGGGCATAAAGAAACTTACTCCTACATCACCAGCGCGGCGCTATCAGACTTATCTCACGCGAGATGAGTTGACGGTTGGTGCAGTTCCGGAGAAATCGCTGCTCGAGGCGAAGAAGAGAATCTCTGGTCGAAATAATGATGGCCGAATTACGGTCCGGCGACGCGGAGGCGGTCATAAGCGTTTCTACCGAATCGTCGATTTCAAGCGTGACAAAGATGGCGTGCCCGGCCGTATCACTCAGATTGAGTACGATCCAAATCGTTCGGCACACATTGCTTTGGTCACTTATCTCGACGGTGAAAAGCGTTACATCATTGCGCCAACCGGATTGGAAGTTGGCAAGACGATCATGAGTGGCGCGGATGCAGACATCCTTCCGGGTAATACGTTGCCTTTGATCAATATCCCGTTGGGAACGCAGATTCACAACATTGAATTGCGTCCCGGTAAAGGCGGACAGATGGCCCGTTCGGCAGGCACGTTTGCTCAGCTTGTGGCCAAGGAAGGTAGTTACGCCCAGTTGCGCATGCCTTCGGGTGAAGTTCGTCGCGTGCCGCTGGTTTGCCGGGCGACGGTTGGCCAGGTGGGCAATATCGAGCACGAGAACGTTTCACTTGGTAAGGCGGGTCGTTCGCGTTGGAAAGGTTTGCGTCCCAAAGTTCGTGGTGTGGCAATGAACCCGGTCGATCACCCGCACGGTGGTGGTGAAGGTAAAACTTCCGGCGGTCGTAATCCGGTAACACCGTGGGGCCAGCCCACACGCGGATACAAGACGCGCAGCAACAAGCGAACTCAGAAGATGATTCTTAAGGATCGAAGAACCAAGTAAAGAGATTTAAGATTGTAGATTTCAGATTGCCGATTGAATCTTTTGGGTCTGAGGTCTTCAAGGAAACCAGTTTCGCTGTTTTGACGGGTTTCAAATCTGCAATCTGAAATCTGCAATCTTAAATTAATGGCGGGGTGATTCATGGCTCGTTCAGTTAAAAAAGGACCTTTTATTGACAAGGGAATCGTTAAGGCGGTGGAGAAGGCGCGAGCTGGAAGTGCGCGTCCGCCAGTCATCAAGACGTGGTCGCGTCGTTCAACGATTACTCCCGACATGGTTGGTTTGACGTTTGGAGTGCATAACGGAAAACGCCACCTGCCTGTTTACGTCACCGAGAACATGGTTGGTCATAAGTTAGGCGAGTTTGCGCCAACCAGAACTTTTAAAGGTCACTCAGGTACTAAGGTCGAGAAGTCCAGCAAGGTGGCAGGCAAGTAGTGAATGGTGAATAGTGAATCGTGAATCGAAAATGGTTCAGAGCGATTTGCTAACGAGATAAAGACGTTCACGATTCACGAATAACGATTCACTAGATTCACGAGGTTGAGATGGAAGCGATAGCGAGTGCGAAATATTTAAGAGGATCGGCGCAAAAGGCGCGTCTGGTGGTGGACATGATCCGTGGCAAAGACGTGAACCAGGCGCTGGCTATTTTGCGGTTTTCGAAAAAGCGAGCAGCTAACGGAATCGAGAAGTGCGTGCGCTCTGCAGTCGCAAATGCTAACGAGGCTGCCGAGAAAGCAAACGTCTCGATCGACCCTGATGATCTTTGGGTACGCACTGCGTTTGTAGATCGTGGGCCAACGAAGAACCGTCGTCGTGTCAGACCGGCTCCGCAAGGACGTGCTTATCGTGAACAGCGCCATTTTTGTCACGTGACGATCTCGGTAAGTAACGACGAGAAGCCGGCGCCAAAAGTTAAGGGCGTCAAGGCAGCAGTTGATGCCGAAGCAGCCAAGCCGGCTAAGTTGGCGGCGAGCAAGGGACGTAAGCGCGGTGGCGCTGCGGCTGCTCCGAGAGCGAAGAAGGCTGCTCCGAAAGCAGAAGCAGTAGAAACAAGCGAGAAGCCGGCAACGAAGAAGGCTTCAAAGAAGAAGGAATAGAATTTCGAATTGCGGGATTTCGAATTTCGAATCTGGAAAACGTAGCGTTAGTAGTTTGGGGTTGATTTAGTGGAATTCGCATTCCGCAATTCGAAATTTGTTAGGAGAAGATTGTGGGTCAAAAAGTTCATCCGTACGGTTTTCGACTCGGCTACAACAAGGATTGGCATTCGCACTGGTTCGCGAAGAAACAGTTCGGCGAATTCTTGTTGGAAGATCTCAGGCTTAAACGCGATCTGAAACATCGGTTTGCGGGCGCCGGCGTCTCGCACGTTGATATTGAACGGGCGGCGAATCGTCTCAAGATCATTATCTACACCTCGCGCCCGGGCATCATTATCGGTCGCAAAGGCGCCGAGATCGATAAACTCAAAGGCGATCTTTCGTCGAAGACCGGCCGCGAAGTTTTGGTTTCGATTCAGGAGATTCACAAGCCCGAACTCAATGCCCAACTACAGGCTGAAAAGATTGCGGCGCAGCTCGAGAAGCGTATTGCGTTTCGGCGCGCGATGAGAAAAGCCGTCGAAGAATCGCTGCGCTTTGGCGCTCAGGGAATCAAGGTAAAGGTTAGTGGCCGTTTGAATGGTGCTGAGATCGCGCGTAGCGAGTGGCATCTGCAGGGCCAGCTTCCGTTACACACTCTGCGTGCTGATATCGACTACGGTCTGGCCGAAGCCTCGACCACGTTTGGTCAAATCGGAGTGAAAGTTTGGATTTACCGCGGCGAGATTCTGGACCCGAAGGCCGCGATGGCCCGTGGTACCGGTTCCGATCCAATCAACGAAACGCGGGTTGGCGAGCGTGAGCGACGGCCACGCACGCGACGCGAACGCGAGGGTGGAGCGCCGGACGGTAGAAGGCCCAGGGGGGATAACCAGTAGGAGGATTGCAGATTGCAGATTGCAGATTGCAGATTGAAAAGCAGGAATGGAATTCAATCTGAAATCTGAAATCTGAAATCTGAAATATTGATCGCTATGTTGATGCCGAAAAAAGTTAAGCACCGAAAGCAGATGCGTGGTCGCATGACCGGCGTCGCAACTCGTGGCAGCGAGATCAGTTTCGGTGAGTATGGACTGAAGTGTTTGGAACCCGCGTGGATTACCGATCGCCAGATTGAAGCGGCCCGTATTGCGATGACCCGACATATCAAACGCGGCGGCAAGATCTGGATTCGCATGTTTCCCGATAAGCCGGTGACCAAGAAGCCGGCTGAAACCCGTATGGGTAAAGGTAAAGGCGCGCCGGAGTATTGGGTCGCTGTCGTAAAGCCGGGTCGCATTCTTTATGAGATTGAAGGTGTCGACGAGCAGACAGCCCGCGATGCTATGCGTCTCGCGGCTCAGAAACTTCCGATCAAGACGAAGTTTGTGACGCGTGCCGATCAGGAAGGGGGCGCGATCTAGTTATGAAAAGACGCGAAGAGTTAGACAAGTATCGTGATATGGGCGAGGAAGAAATTCGGGCCGAAACGGTGCGCTTGCGTGAGTCGTTGTTCCGCTTGAAATTCAAACTGGCGCTCGGCGAAGTTGATGCCGTGAAGCGCATTCGTCAGGAAAAGAGATCGTTGGCCCGTTTGGAAACCCTGGCGCGGCAACGACCACAGGCAAGTAAATAGCAGGCTTGGTGGCCGGAAGCGGTTACCGGAAGTGTAGAAAAGAATGGCTGAGAATCAAGAAAACATTACGCCAGCAGTGAGTGAGACGGCCCCGGCAAAAACCAGCCGCGCGCATCGTTCGCAGAAAGTCGGAACAGTTGCTTCTGACAAGATGCAGAAGACCGTGATCGTTCGCGTTGATCGTTCGGTGAAACACAGCAAGTATCGTCGCTACGTGCGGCGCACTTCGCGGTTCATGGCCCACGACGAATTGGGCGCCACGGTGGGTGACAAGGTGCGCATCGTGGAGACGCGTCCGCTGTCGGCACGTAAACGTTGGCGAGTGGTTGAAATTGTGCAGAAGGCTGCGAAGTAAGAAAGTTTCGAGTTTCGAGTTTCATGTTTCGAGTTCAACTTTAAACTCGAAACTCGAAACTCGAGACTTACGACTCGGAGGTAACGACAGTGATTCAAATGCAAACCTCGTTAGAGGTTGCCGACAACTCAGGAGCTCGTCGCGTTGAGATGATCATGCCGATTGGCGGATCGACTGGAAAGATCGCGAGTCTGGGCGATCGTATCAAGGTGGCAGTTAAGGAAGCGTCGCCTGACGGAACAGTCAAAAAGGGCACGGTGCAGAACGCGGTTATCGTGCGTACGCGAAAAGAAGTGCGACGAGCGGACGGCACCTATGTCAGGTTTGATCAGAACGCTGCTGTTTTGATTAAGGACGATGGAACGCCGATTGGCACGCGCGTGTTTGGACCAGTAGCGCGCGAATTGCGCGACAAAAACTTCATGAAGATTGTTTCGCTCGCGCCGGAGGTTATCTAAGAGATGGCTGGTACAAAGCGCTCGAAAATTAAACAGAACGACCAGGTAGTGATTATTGCCGGGCGCGACAAAGGCCGGCGTGGTCGGGTCCTGGAAGTTGCTCCCGTGCTGGGCAAAGTCAAAGTTGAAGGCGTTGGCATGATCAAGCGTCATCAGAAAGCCAACCCGCAAGCCAACCGTGGTGGTGGCATTATTGAAAAGGAAGCGTTCATCAATATTTCCAACGTGCAATTGATCGATCCGCAATCAGGCAAGCCGACGCGTGTGCGTTACGAAGGCAAAGGTGATGAGAAGACCCGGGTTGCCGCGAAGAGTGGTCATTCATTGGAAAAGTAAGAACGCAAGCGAGGAACTGAAATGGCTGCAAGGTTAAAAGAGCGATATCAAAAGGACGTCGCGCCGCAGATTGCCAAAGAGTTTGGCATCAAGAATCCGATGGCGATTCCGCGTATTGAAAAAGTCGTCCTGAACATGGGAATGGGTGAGGCGATTTCCAACGCCAAGATTCTCGACACTGCTGCGGATGAGATTCGCGCCGTGGGTGGTCAAAAACCCGTGGTTACGAAGGCGAAGAAATCGATCGCATCGTTTAAGTTGCGCCAGGGAATGCCGATCGGTGTGATGGTCACCCTCCGCGGCGATCGCATGTATGAGTTTCTTGATCGGCTGATGTCGGTGGCGTTGCCGCGCGTTAGAGACTTTCGTGGTGTTTCACCGAAAGCTTTTGACGGTCGAGGAAATTACACGATTGGTATTCGTGAACAGTTGATCTTCCCGGAGATCGACTTCAATAAGGTTGATAAGCTTCGAGGGATGAACATCTCCATTGTGACTACGGCGCGCACCGACGAACAAGCGCGTTCGTTGTTGAAAGCACTGGGGATGCCGTTTAGAACATAAGTAGATGGTGAATAGTGAATCGTAAATGGTGAATAGTGAATCGTAAATGGTGAATAGTAAATCGGTTAACGACGAACGATTCACACTTAACAATTCACGATTTTTACAAATTCACGATTCACTATTCACGATTTACGATTTACGATTCATTAACGAGTGACGATTAACGAACTATGGCAAAGAAATCATTAATTGCGAAAGCGAACCGCAAGCCGAAGTTTTCGGTGCGGGCCTACACGCGATGCAAACGATGCGGAAGACCGCGGGCCTACTTGCGTAAATTCAACTTGTGTCGCATCTGTTTTCGCGAACTGGCGCTGCAGGGACAGATTCCTGGCGTCGTGAAGTCGAGCTGGTAATGACATTTCCGATTTGTAATTGCCAATTGACGATTTGAAAATCGACAATAGGCAATCGGAAATCGGCAATTTTTGGAGAGATACATGACAGATCCTATCGCCGATATGTTGACCCGAATCCGCAATGCCATTGCGGCCAAGCACTCGCGTGTTGATATTCCGGCTTCAAAGCTCAAACTTGAAATTGCCCGCATTCTCAAGGAAGAGGGCTATGTAAACAACTTCGTCATCAAAGGCGAAGGCCTGAAGCGAACGATTCGCATTTTCCTTCGTTACGATGCGCGTGGAACTTCGTCGATTACGTACCTGCAAAGAGTTTCGACTCCGGGTAGACGCGTCTACGTTGGTTCCAGTGAAATCCCGAAAGTCCTCGGTGGCTACGGTATCAATATCGTATCAACCTCGAAGGGCTTGATGAGTGGTAAGGCCGCCCGCCGCGAGAACATCGGCGGTGAGTTGTTGGCACAGATCTATTGATTGTCGAATGCCGATTGCCAATTTCCAATTGGTTTAAATCGGCAATAGGCAATCGGAAATCGGAAATGAATATATGTCGCGAATAGGAAAAAAGCCGATCACTTTGCCGAAGGGCGTGACCGTAACGGTGCTTGATCAGGAGTTGGAAGTAAAAGGACCAAAAGGTACTTTGAAGACTCCAATCCCAACAGGCGTTAACTTCAAAGTTGAAGGCGAAGAGCTTCGTGCCGAGCGCGCGTCGGATGATGTGGCTGCGCTGCATGGTCTGGCTCGTGCGCTCGCCAACAACGCGATTGTTGGAGTGACCGAAGGGTTTAGCCGGCAGATGGATGTGGTGGGCGTTGGTTATAAGGCTGACGTGCAGGGCAAGAAGATTCTTTTCTCGCTGGGTTACTCGCATCCGATCGAGTTTCCGTTGCCACCCGAAGTCGACGCGAAGGCTGAACGTCTCACCACGAAAGGTAGTATTCAGCAGTACCAGACAACGTTAACTTTGACGAGCATCGACAAACAGAAGCTCGGTCAGGTTGCCGCGGAGATGCACAAGCTTCGTAAGCCCGACGCTTATAAAGGCAAAGGCGTTCGTTATGCTGATGTACAGTTGAAACTGAAGCCAGGCAAGACAGGTAAATAATAAGATTTGCGATTGCCGATTTGCGATTGCCAATTGGTCGCTCGAGTCGGCAGCACCTTTAATTGGCAATCGGCAATTGGCAGTTGGAAATGAGGAAAGATGGCAAACACGAATAGAGCGGCAGTTCGAACTGCGATTCATCAACGCATCCGTCGCAAAGTTAAGGGAAATACCGACAGGCCGAGACTTGCGATCTATCGCAGTCTGAATCACATTTATGCGCAAGTGATTGACGACCGGCAGGGACAAACTCTCGTCTCCGCCTCAACCACTGAAAAAGATTTGCGCGGTAACACCGGCGGCAATCTTGACGCAGCGCAACGCGTGGGCCAGGCCATTGCCGAAAGAGCACTCGCGAAGGGCATTGAGCAAGTCGTTTTTGATCGCGGTGGATATCTTTATCACGGTCGCATTAAGGCATTAACTGAAGCTGCTCGCGCTGCCGGTTTGAATAAGAACGAAGCTCCGGCGGTTGAAGAAGCGGAAACCGAAGCAGCTCCGGCTGAATAACTAACGGAATGAAGGCCGCGTAAGAAAGTAAAGAATAGTCAATGAGACAACCTAAGCAACGTATACCTGCACAAGGACTCGATCTGAAGGATCAAGTGATCTCGATCAATCGCGTCACGAAAGTAGTTAAAGGTGGTAAGAACCTTTCTTTTGCGGCTCTCGTCGTAGTCGGCGATGAAAGTGGCCACGTCGGTTTTGGTACCGGCAAGGCGCGTGAAGTGCCTCTCGCAATCAAGAAGGGAATTGAGTCGGCCAAGAAAAACTTGATTCGCGTTCCGTTAATCAACAACACGTTGCCGCACCAGTTGATTGGTGAATACGGCGCCGGCCGGGTTTTAGTGAAGCCCGCATCTGAAGGTACCGGGGTTATCGCGGGTGGCGCGGTCCGTGCGGTGATGCAGGCGGTTGGGGTACACGACGTTCGTACCAAAGTGCTCGGTTCGACAAATCCACACAACGTTGTACGCGCGACTTTCGACGCTCTATTGCGAATGAAAGATCCGATGGAACTGGCTCGCCTGCGTGGCAAGCAAGTCGAAGAGATGTAAATTTTAGCGAGGTGTTATGGCTGAGAAGCGAAGCGAGAGTAGCGAACAGGCAGCGTCGGGCAAGATAAAGATTCAGTACTATCGGAGCTTTATTGCCACGCCCAAAAAGCACAAAGAGCTGGTGAGAAGCCTGGGCATCACAAAACTGAACCAGATCGTCGAGCGACCTGATAATGATTCCATGCGCGGTGCGGTTGCGAAAGTCCCGCATTTGTTGCGTATCGTGGAATAGCTTGCGGGAAGAATTGAGATTGCGGAAATGCGAATTTGAAGATCGCACTAAGCAATATTGACAACGTGGAAACACCGAAGTCATCGACTAACAAAATTCCGCACTTAGAATTGCGATAGAACAAAACGGAGTAGACATGGCTATCAGTCTTAATAATCTTCGACCGGCAGAGGGTTCAACTCATAAGAAAAAACGAGTTGGTAGAGGTCCGGGATCTGGTCTGGGTAAAACTGCCGGACGCGGTGAGAAGGGACAAAAATCTCGATCAGGTTATTCGCGCAAGATTGGATTTGAAGGCGGTCAGATGCCTTTACATCGTCGCTTGCCAAAGCGCGGATTTACCAACATCTTCAAGAAGCAATGGCTGGAAGTGAGTCTGGCGGCGTTGGATAAACACTTCAACGCTGACGAAGAGATCAATCCCGAGGTGCTTCATACCCGCGGTATCATCAAGAAAGCCAAGCACGATGTAGTTGTGCTCGGTAATGGTGAGATATCAAAACCGTTACGTGTTTCGGCCCATCGCTTTACCAAGAGCGCTCGCGAAAAGATCGAGAAGGCGGGCGGCTCCGTAGTCGAAATTGCAGGTTAGTTCGGAAACACTCGCCAAAGGATTGTCATGGAAAAGTTTCTAACTGCCGTTCGGAATATGTTCAGTGTGCCGGATCTACGCCGGCGCATTTTATTTACGCTGGGACTGTTGGCGGTCTATCGTCTTGGTGCGCACATCGGCGCGCCGGGAATCAATAAGGCCCGTCTTGATCAGGTTTGGCGTGATGTGGCGGGAACGCTGCTCGGTGTTCTTGACCTCTTCTCAGGCGGCAACTTCCGAACTATTTCGATCTTCGCACTTGGCGTCACTCCCTACATCACTGCGTCGATCATTCTGCAGTTGATGACTGTCGTCTCTCCGCAGTTGAAGAAACTGCAGGAAGAAGGCGAGATGGGCCGACAGAAGATCAATCAGTGGACGCGTTATCTGACCGTCGGACTTGCCTCTATTCAAACTGGTTTCGTGGCGCACTGGCTTCAGGTTAACGGTGTCGGCGCGCCCACCTGGGGATTTCTTTTCACTACGATTCTCACACTCACGACGGGAACAATGTTCGTGATGTGGTTGGGTGAACAGATAACTGAGCGTGGTATTGGTAACGGAATTTCGTTGTTGATTTTCGCCGGTATCGTGATTGGTTTGCCGCGTGGTGTGCAGCAGGTGTTCCAGCGTTTGGGAGCCGGCGACACAATGGAAACCATCGGCGTCATCGCGTTAGTGGTTGCGTTGATCGCGATCATTGCTTTTATCGTTTTTGTTGAAGCTGCGCGACGCAAGATTCCGGTGAGCTACGCCAAGCGACATGTTGGTCGTCAACTTGTCAGCGGCCAGCAAACGACGATGCCGTTAAAGATAAATATGGGCGGTGTTATTCCCGTGATCTTCGCGTCTTCGGTTTTGTCGATGCCGCAGAGTCTGTTTGCGGCCTTCCCGCCGGATCCAAATAAGACGGACACGTTGTGGGCCAAGGTCTATCTCTTCTTCCAGAACTTCCACGCGAGTGATCCTTATTACGAGTTAATCTTTATCGGATTGATCCTGTTCTTTACGTTCTTCTACGTTTCGATTGTTTTTAACGTCGAGGAAGTATCAGACAACCTGCGAAAGCATGGCGGCTTTATGCCCGGCATTCGTCCCGGTCGAGCGACGGCAGAATACCTGAACTCGATCCTGACGAGGTTAACGACTGTTGGTGCGGTTTATCTGGCCCTGGTGGCTTTTGTTCCTCAGTTTATGCTCAGTGGTTTTAAACTCGGTAGACTGCCCTGGATCGGTCTGACTCTGGAAAACTGGGTGAGTACGATTCCCGGTATGTCCTGGATTCTTACCGGGATGGGATACCAGTTTTATTTCGGCGGCACTTCCTTACTGATTCTGGTGGGTGTCGCGATGGACACCGTTTCCCAAATTGAAGCCCAACTCGTCATGAGAAATTACGAAGGGTTTTTGGGTAGTGGTGGGCGTTTGCGCGGACGAAGAGCCTGACCCTGCTGTGTGATTATGAGATCTGGCGTTTGTCCAGTGTAAATCAATCACTGTACGTCATCTCTCGCCTATGTCGAAGATCATAGTTCTGATGGGTGCGCCTGGTGCCGGTAAAGGCACTCAGGCGCGCTTACTTCAAGAGCGTTTGAATTTACCGCAGATCTCCACCGGAGATATTTTTCGCGCGTTGAAGGATTCGCAAACCTCAACCGCTCAGGAAGTGCGCGACATAATGGCCAGAGGACAACTGGTCCCGGACGAATTGACAATTCGATTAGTAAGAGAGCGGACGAGTGAGGACGATTGTCGAGAGGGGTACATCCTCGACGGTTTCCCCCGGACGCCGGCCCAGGCTGCGAGCCTGGAAATACTGGCGCAGGAACAGGGAAAAAAAATCGTTCCGATTTTTATTAATACTCCGTACGAAGCGCTCGAGTTACGCATGACGGGCCGACGCAACTGTCCGGTGTGTAATGAGATTTACAATCTCTATTCCAAGCCACCAAAGTTTGACAGCGTTTGCGACTATCATCCCGACGTGAAACTTGTGCACCGCGCGGATGATAATTCTGAGACTGTCAGAAAACGATTGGCGACTTATGAAGAGCAGACCCGGCCATTGATGGACTATTACAGAAGCAGTGGTCTGTTACATACTGTCGATGGAACAGGTAATACTGAAGATATCTATAAAGAGATCGAAGCAATAGTTAAGAACTAGGTTGGGGCCTCATGATCATCGGTAAGTCTAAGAAAGAACTTGAAAAGATGCGCGCTGCCGGCAAACTTGTGGGCCAGGTATTGGGGCATCTGAGATCAATCGTCGAGCCGGGTATTACGACCATAGAGGTCGATCGCGTGGCGGAGAAGATGATTCGCGATGCGGGCGCGCTCCCGACGTTCAAAGGTTACAACGGTTTTCCTTATTCGATCTGCGCCTCAGTAAACGAACAAGTCGTTCATGGCTTTCCTTCGGCGTACAAACTCAAGGAAGGTGACATTTTTTCGATCGATTGTGGCGCCACGTTGGGTGGGTTTGTCGGTGATACAGCTACAACAGTTCCGGTTGGCAAAGTTGACGAGGAACGGTTGAAGCTGATTCAAATCACTGAAGAGTGTTTGGAATTGGCAATTTTGCAGTGCCAGCCTGGCAATCATCTCGGCGACATTGGTTGGGCAGTTCAAAACCACGCTGAATCGCATGGCTATTCAATAGTGCGCGATTACGTGGGTCATGGTATCGGTCGTCGCATGCACGAAGATCCGCAGATCCCTAACTACGGAAAGCCGGGTTTGGGTACAAAGATTAAGGCCGGATATGTTTTCGCGGTCGAGCCGATGGTAAATACCGGTACGCATTTTACTAAAGTTTTGGCTGACGGTTGGACCGTCGTGACAATGGACGGTAAACCGAGTGCACATGTGGAGCACACGATTGCGATCACGGAAGATGGTCCGGAAGTGTTGACCCGGATCCCGGCATCTCAATCGGCTGTCGGCAATTAAGCGGTAGGCGCGGCTCGGCTTGGCAAACTGAAGGGCAGCGTGCTATTCTTCGCAGTTTGTCGGCCTGACAAGTTTTCAATCTAAGCGACTATCGCGAAGTAAGAGGCTATCGAGGTCAATGGCAAGGTGCTGGACGCCTTGTCGATGTATTAACTCAAGTTAAGAATCGAAGATAGAGGTTGAGTAATGAAAGTCCGTGCGTCAGTAAAGAAGATGTGCGACAAGTGCAAGATCATCCATCGCAAAGGGGTGGTTCGTGTAATTTGCGTAAACCCCAAACATAAACAGAGACAAGGATAGCAATAGCAATGGCACGTGTAGCTGGGGTGGATCTTCCGCCTAACAAGAGAGCCGAGGTAGGACTTACCTATATCTATGGCATTGGCCGTTCTCGCTCAAGTTCGGTGTTGAAAGAGGCGGGTATTAACGTCGATACGCGCGTTAAGGATTTGAGTGAAGACGAGCTGAGTCGTATTCGTGGCATCCTCGAGGCGCAGGGTGAAATCGAAGGCGATCTGCGCAAACGAGTTCAGATGGACATCAAGCGTTTGATGGACATCGGTTGTTATCGAGGGTTGCGTCACCGCCGCGCTTTGCCGGTTCGTGGTCAGCGAACTCATACGAATGCGCGCACTCGTAAAGGTCCACGTCGCGCAACCATCGCGAAGAAGAAAGCTCCGGGCAAGAAATAGTAAATCGTAAATCGTGAATCGTAAATCGACGATTCAAGATTTACCAATCACGATTCACTAAGAAACGATATGGCAAAAGCAGGCGGTAAGAAGAAGGTCTTTCGTAAGAAAGAGAAGAAGAATGTCCCGAACGGGATCGTTCATATTGCGGCTTCGTTCAACAATACGATGGTGTCGATCACCGATCTTGAAGGTAATCTGATCGCCCAATCGTCGGCGGGTGCGCGTGGTTTCCGCGGTTCACGAAAAGGAACTCCATTCGCTGCGCAACAGGCTGCCTATGAGGCTGCCAAGAAAGCCCACGAAGCCGGCATGCACCAATGTGAGGTGCGCGTGAAAGGACCTGGTGGTGGTCGTGAGTCGGCCATTCGCGCGATCGCGAATGCGGGAATTCGTGTCATAACAATTCGTGACACCACGCCCATTCCCCACAACGGTTGCCGTCCACCAAAGCGACGACGAGTGTAACTATTTAAGATTTAAGATTTAAGATTGCAGATTTCAGATTAGTCTGCGACAACAATCTGAAATCTTAAATTTGAAATCTGAAATGAAACGCGGCCCAAAGGATGAAGGGTTTTTGCTTCGGGCATAACCTGTAAACTTTTCCGTCTAAGATAGACTGGAGGCAATTAATTGGCTAGGTATAGAGACGCAGTGTGTCGCCTTTGTCGACGTGAAGGCGCAAAGCTTTTTTTGAAGGGTGATAGATGTTACAAGCCGGCTTGTCCGATTGAGAAGCGCGGAACTCAACCGCCCGGACAGCATGGCAATTCGTTGCGCCGCGGCAAGGCGCTCGTGGGTTACGGCCAACAGCTTCGTGAGAAGCAGAAGGTCAAACGTATCTACTTCGTTCTGGAAGGACAGTTTAGAAACTATTTCGAGCGCGCTGCCCGCATGAAGGGCATCACCGGTGAGAACCTGCTGTTCTTGCTGGAGCGACGTTTGGATAATACAGTTTACCGGGCCGGGTTTTCGACCTCACGTCGACAAGCAAGACAGTTGGTAAATCACGGACACATACTCGTGAATGACCGCAAAGTCGATATTCCCTCATTTCAGGTGAAACCTGGCGACTCGATCAGCGTCAAAGAAGCAAGCCGAAAAAATGCCCACGTGGAGGGCGCTTGGCAGACTGCGTCTGGCCGCGGGCGACCTTCGTGGATCTCGGCTGACGGTAGCGAAATGCAGGCGCGTGTCATTAGCTTGCCTGTTCGCGACGACGTCGATCGAATGATCAACGAACAGCTTATCGTTGAGCTTTATAGCAAGTAATTAACCTACAACCGGCGGAAGCGTGCACTCGCTTCCGTCTGGTTGCGTGTTTTCTTTTTGGGGACCGTAAACGCTATGGCTATGGATCAAAATAATCTTTGGACCGGATTTCAAATGCCGCGTCGATTGGCGGCTGATACTGAGACTTTGACGGAACGCTATGGACGCTTTTCAGCGCAGCCTTTTGAGCGAGGTTTTGGTACGACTGTGGGGAATTCCCTGCGTCGTGCTTTGCTTTCCTCTATTGAAGGAGCGGCGATTACTGCCGTTAAAATTGAAGGCGTCGAGCACGAGTTTTCATCAATTAAAGGCGTGGTTGAAGACGCCACTGACGTAATCCTCAATTTGAAGCAGGTCCCTTTCAAGCTGCACAGCAGCGAACCGAAGACTCTGCGCATTTCGAAAGAAGAGGCCGGCGAAGTTACCGCCGCTGATATCGAAGCTGACGGCGACGTCGAGATTCTGGATCCGACAGTCCATATCGCGACTGTTAGCGAAGGTGGATCGTTGCGAGTTGAAATGAGACTCAAACGTGGTCGTGGCTACGTTTCTGCTGATCGAAACTTCGACGAAGATCTTTCGCTGGGATACATCCCGATTGACTCCGTCCACACTCCAGTCAAGAAAGTTAACTACAACGTTGAAGCCGCGCGTCTTGGTCAGAACACGGAGTTCGACAAACTGACGATTGAAGTTTGGACCGACGGCTCGGTGAAGCCCGAAGATTCAATTGGTCTGGCTGCAAAGCTAATCAAGGACCACATGTCCATCTTCATCAACTTTGAAGAGGACACGGACGATTTTGCTTATGCGAAGATGGAGCGTCCGCCGTTGCCACGCAACGATCAGCTTGATCGTTCGGTTGACGAGTTGGAGCTTTCAGTTCGTTCGTATAACTGTCTCAAGAATGCTGACATCCGGACCATTAGAGATCTGGTCCAACGCACCGAGCGTGAAATGTTAGCCACCAAGAATTTTGGTAAGAAGTCGCTCAACGAAATCAAAGAGATCCTTAATGGCATGGGACTCGACTTTGGTATGGAGTTCGACGAGCAAGGCAATCCAATCCCAGGTAGCGGTGGTCGTGATGGCGCCGACCTGTCAGATTTCGACGGTGACGAGGACTAGTAGTTAGAGCCATGCGACACTTAAAGGCACATCGAAAACTTGGTCGGACCAGTGAACATCGAACTTCGATGCTTCGGAACCTGGCGACTTCATTGATCAATTCAAAAGACGAACGCATCGTTACTACTCTGCCGAAAGCAAAGGAACTGCGACCGTTTGTTGAGCAGGCGATTACGCTTTCTCGTAAAGCCCAGGGCTTGCCGGAAGGTTCGCAGGCGCGCGCGCTTCATCTGCGTCGACAGGCTGCGGGATTTTTCCACGCGGGAAATATTTCGGCTGCAGTCGCGGCCAGCAAGCGCGGACAAGTGCGTCCTGAACGAACGGCCGGCGTTGCTGCTTTGAAGCGTTTGTTTGGCGAACTCGGCGAGCGCTACAAGGACCGACCGGGTGGTTACACTCGCATCTTTAAGTTGGGCCATCGTGAAGGCGATCGAGCTGAGTTGGCTATCATCGAGCTCGTTGATAATCCGCGGGAGATTGAGGCCCAGGAAACAGAGAAGAAGCGCAAAGCCGGCGCCAGCAGTAAGAAGAAGGCGAGCAAGAAGTCGAAGGCAGAAGCAAAGACCACCGATGAGTCTGATGCTGCTGCAGACGAATAGACTGTGAGTCTATTGAGCATGTTTGAGCGATCCGAATAGAGCGCTCTAAGAGATGGGCCCCAATTGATTTTCGGCAAGCGATACCGAGTCTTTTGGGGCTAATCACTTTAGACAACTTATCGTTGCCAGCTTACAGAGAATGGACGATCAGGTTCCAATGTCTTCGAGGAAAGAACAAGTCGAAAGCGAAGCGGCGCCTCGTCGTGGCCGATCAAAGGGAAGCGAAAGCGATCGGCCCGGCGCATCGGTGAACATGGACGAGTTGCGTGAACTGATAGCTTTACTTCATGAGAATGGCTTAGCAGAGCTTGAGCTGGAGCGCGAGAATTTCCGCGTTCGCCTGCGTAAAGAAGGATCAACTTACGCACCGGTTTATGCTGAACCAGTCATGACTGCAGCACCGGCTGCTCGACCAGCGGCCCCTGCTCCGGCGCATCCAGGCGCGCAAGCCGAAACTGCCGCGTCCGAAGATCAGGATCTCCACATTATTACGTCGCCAATCGTTGGCACTTTTTATCGTTCGCCGTCTCCGACCGCAGATGTATTTGTAAAAATTGGCAGTAAGGTCGAAGCTGAAACTGTCGTGTGCATCATTGAAGCCATGAAGTTGATGAATGAAATTCAGGCTGAGGCCGGCGGTGAGATAGTTAAGATTTACGTTGAGAATGGGCAGCCGGTTGAGTACGGGCAGCCGCTTTTCGGCATCAAGAGTTAGCAGTCTTAACGTCCAACAGTCACAGTTCAAGGTGATCACTACCAATGAACTAGCTGTTGGACGTTTGGTTTTAGCAGAAACATGTCAGCACCCCGCAAATTCAAGAAGATTCTGATCGCTAATCGTGGCGAGATAGCGTGTCGGGTCATTTGGACTTGTAAGGAAATGGGAATCAAAACAGTTGCTGTGCACAGCGACGTCGATCGTGATTCCCTGCATGTACGTTATGCTGACGAAGCTGCTTGTATTGGACCAGCGCCTTCGGCCCAGAGTTATCTCAACATTCCTGCGATTATCAGCGCTGCGGAAATTTTCAACGTTGATGCGATTCATCCCGGTTATGGCTTCCTGGCGGAGTCGGCTTACTTCGCTGAAATCTGCGAAGCGTGCAACATAAAGTTTATTGGACCAGATGCGCGGATGATTCGCCTGATGGGCGATAAGATCGAGGCGCGCCGGG
The DNA here is from genome assembly GCA_036518995.1 of Pyrinomonadaceae bacterium. Classification (GTDB taxonomy): domain Bacteria; phylum Acidobacteriota; class Blastocatellia; order Pyrinomonadales; family Pyrinomonadaceae; genus PSRF01. The sequence continues at coordinate 19,895 of DATDMC010000110.1, forward strand.
CGATGGCGGAAGCGGGCCTGCCGGTTTTGCCGGGCAGTCCGGATGCGATCGAGTCTGAAGCTGAGGCGCTCAAGCTCGCTCGTGAAATAGGTTTCCCGGTAATTGTGAAGGCCTCGGCTGGTGGTGGTGGACGAGGCATGCGCATCGTGCGCAACGAACAGGATCTAGCTCATGCGCTCGAGGCGGCGTCCAATGAGGCGGCCGCTGCATTCAAAGATGGCACTGTCTATATCGAGCGTTATATCGATCAGCCACGGCACATCGAGATTCAGGTTCTGGCAGACGAAATGGGCGAATGTATTCATCTCGGAGAGCGCGAGTGTTCCATTCAGCGCCGGCACCAGAAGTTGATGGAAGAAGCTCCGTCGCCTGTGTTAACGCCGGAGTTGCGCCAGCAGATGGGTGATGCAGCCGTGGCCGCGTGTAAGAAACTCGGTTACTCCAGTGCGGGCACGATTGAATTTTTGCTGGATTCGAGTGGACGCTTCTACTTCATGGAGATGAATACTCGTATCCAGGTGGAACATCCGGTCACGGAAATGGTTACCCTTGCTGACATCGTGCGCAACCAGATTCGCATTGCTGAGGGTGAGCCGCTGGGTTATACGCAGGACGATCTACTAATCGTCGGACATGCGATCGAGTGTCGTATCAACGCTGAGAATCCGGAGACTTTCGCGCCGTCGCCGGGAACTATCACGGCTTTCAATCTTCCGGGTGGTCCTGGTGTAAGAGTCGACACGTTTGTTTATGCTGGTTATCGTGTTTCGCCGTTTTACGATTCGATGATTGCGAAAGTAATTGTTCACGCGCGCACTCGTGAACTGGCAATTGCTCGAATGAAACGGGCCCTGGAAGCGATGGTTATTGAAGGAATAAAGACCACGATTCCGCTTCATTTGAAGATCATGGACGATCCCAAGTTCAGGGCCGGCGAGATCTCGACTAATTTCATGGAATATTTCTTAGCTAAGAATAGTCGAAAAAATGGCGGAGAAGCGGCGGCGGGGGCTAAATAAAAGCAGGCGGGGACGCCTGCGTTCCTAAGGGGGGACGCTTGCGGTCCTGAAGGTACGCTCCTGCGGTTGCTGTTTCAGGGTTGGTTCCCTATAATATCCGACTTTTCTATGGCGGTTTATCGCGTCTGAAGAGGTTAAAGACAATGGCACATGCAGTTATTAAAACAGGTGGAAAACAATTCCTCGTTGAAGAGGGACAGACGATTCGCGTGCCTTCATTGGCAGTTGAAGCAGGCAGTTCACTGGAGCTCGAGGCACTTTTAACTACAGCCGCCGAAGCTTCAAAAATTGCCGCCACCGTGGTGGATCACGGACGCGATCAGAAAATCGTCGTTTTCAAAAAGAAGCGTCGCAAACAGTACAAGCGGACCCGCGGTCATCGCCAGGGTTATACGACTTTGAAGATTGATTCGATTGGCTAATAGGTGTTGAGTTTATCGCTCATCACTTGTCACTCATCACTTATTATCGGAGTTTGTCATGGCACATAAGAAAGGCGTCGGTTCATCGAGGAACGGACGCGATTCACATTCACAACGATTGGGCTTAAAGAAATTTGGCGGTGAACAGGTACTCGGCGGCAACATTCTTGCCCGCCAGCGCGGTACCCGTTGGAAGCCCGGTAACAATGTTGGTCGGGGTAAAGACGATACGCTTTTTGCCCTGGTCGATGGCGTCGTGAAATTTGAAGACAAAGGTCGTTCAGGTAAGTTCATTAGCGTTTATCCGGCGGAGCAAGCTGCTGCGTAACAGCCACGACCCTGAAAATGCACGACGCTTGGGTTAGCACATACTGTGCGACCGGGCGTCGTTTTGATTTACCGGGAGCGCAGGCGTCCCCGCCTGCTGTAACCAGAGAATAACTAAGCGAAGCGAGCAGGCGCGGACGCCTGCGGTTCCAGATGTTTATTGATCGCGCAAAGATTCTTGTCCAGGGGGGCAATGGCGGCAACGGAGTTACGGCTTTCCGGCGGGAGAAGTTTGTTCCCAAAGGTGGCCCTTCGGGTGGCGATGGTGGTCGCGGCGGAGATGTAATTCTGGTTGCCGATGCTTCACTGAATACCCTTCTTCACTTGCGCTATAACCCGCGCCACATTGCTGCGCGTGGTTTGCACGGCGAAGGTTCAAATCGATCAGGTCATACAGGCGAAGACTGGATCGTGACAGTTCCAGTTGGCACTCAGGTCTTTGACACCGAAACCAACGATCTCCTCGCGGACCTGGCCCATGATGGCGCCCGCTGGTTAGCGGCAAAAGGTGGCCGCGGTGGATTTGGAAATGCGCACTTCACGACTTCTACAAACCGCGCGCCTCGTTATCATCAGGAAGGTGGTAAAGGCGAAGAACGAGAGCTTCAACTTGAACTCAAGTTGTTAGCTGATGTCGGCCTGGTCGGCTTTCCGAATGCCGGCAAGTCGACTTTCATTTCAACTGTCTCGGCCGCTAAACCGAAGATTGCTGATTATCCATTTACGACTTTGGAGCCAAATCTCGGCGTAGTTGATCTTGGAGATTTTCGAACTTTTGTCATCGCCGATATTCCCGGTTTGATTGAAGGCGCACATACAGGCGCAGGTTTGGGCGACAGGTTTCTGAAGCACGTCGAGCGGACCAAGTTGTTATTGCACCTCGTCGATGTCTCGTCCATGTCCGGACGTGAAACTGTTTTCGATTACTTAACTGTGAATCGTGAATTGGCTTCTTACAATCCCGAGTTGGCGGAACGACCGCAGCTCGTAGTTGCTACAAAAATGGACGCGCTCGATGAACCGGAACGACTCGAGTCGTTAAGAGCACAGGTCGAGAAAGACGGCAAACCATTCTTTGTAATTTCTTCTGCTACCCGGGAAGGTGTGCGTGAGCTGATAAATGCAATTCGCCAAAAGCTGGATGAGCTGAACGCTGCCAGTAAGAATGCAGAAACGATTGAGTTGGCTTTGTAGCGATGGTCGCGAAGCAGCGCATCGCCTTATACGGCGGCACTTTTGATCCGGTCCATGTGGGCCATCTCGAAGTTGCTCGTAAAGTTTCTGAGCTGTTTGAGATTGAGAAAGTACTTTTTGTCCCGGCCCAGATTGCGCCACACAAAGTGGGCCGAACGGTTACTGCTCCGCTTCATCGTTACGCGATGTTGGCATTGGCGACGCAACACGATCGGCAGTTGTCGATTTCAACGTTTGAGCTTGATGCTCCTGATCGTCGTTACACAGTCAACACGTTGGAGCACTTCCTGAGTGTTTTCGGCGCCTCGGCTGATCTGTTCTTTATCATGGGCGCTGATTCGTGGACCGAGATCGCCACCTGGTGGGAATGGGAGCGCTTACTGGTTATGGTCAATCACATAGTCGTAACGCGACCGGGTTATGACATAACCGCTGGTCCACAGATCATGAATGATCGAGTTGTTGATCTTCGTTCAGGTTCAAAGGCAGAGATTGATCTGGACTCGAACAGAATCTATTTGACAGATATCGTGTTTCGCGATGTCTCGGCAACCAGGATCCGATCGTTGGTTGAAGCGGGGCAACTCGCTGAGTTGGCCCAACTGGTTTCAGAACCTGTCGCTGGGTATATAAGTAAGTATGGACTATACAGAAAATCGCATGAAGTCTAATTCTACCGCCAAGGAACAGTCGTTAAATCCGCAACTGGTCGCTCATGCTCAGCCGCAAACTGAGACAGTAGTCGAGCCACTCGATGAACGTGTGCTCATCGCTTTAAACGCAGCGGCTGATAAGAAGGCGTTTGATGTCGTCGTTTTAGATCTGCGCGAAGTCGCCAGTTTCACGGACTTCTTTGTGATCACAACCGGGGCCAACGAGAGACAAGTCCAGGCGATTTCTGATGAAGTCTACGAAACACTGAAGCGTTCCGGCTCTGCTGCTGCGCGAGTTGAGGGATATAAGACGGCCGAATGGATTCTGTTGGATTACGGCGACTTCATCGTCCACGTATTCGAACAAAAGGCCCGACACTTTTACGATCTCGAGCGCTTATGGAGAGAGTCAAAACGGGTCGAACTCCCGGCCGGACTTTTTGTGGATAACAGTTCTTTGAGAAGAGAGTCGTGATCGAATTATTTGCTCGCTCAAGTGCGATGCGCGAGGCAGTGAGTCTCGCTGAGCGAGTAAGTGGTACGACTTCCAATGTGTTAATCACGGGCGAATCGGGAGCCGGCAAAGACGCTGTTGCGACTTTCATTCATGCGAAGTCGCCGCGAGCGCATCAGCCGTTCGTTAAGATCGATTGCGCGACATTGCCTGGCGAGTTGTTGGAAGCTGAGTTGTTTGGTTACGAGCGTGGCGCTTTTACCGGCGCGACGGAAGCAAAGCCGGGCCGGCTCGAAGGCGCCGAGCGCGGGACTGTGGTGCTTGATGAAATCGCGCATCTTTCAGTTGACGCGCAGGCAAAGCTTTTACGCGTAATTGAGGAACGCGAGTTTGAGCGGTTAGGTGGACGAACGACGATCAAGTTAAATGCGCGCTTGATCGCACTCACTAATGTCGATCTTGATGAGGCGGTAAGCCGGCGTAGTTTTAGATCGGATCTTTACTTTCGGTTGAATGTAATTCACATCCACGTGCCGCCTTTGCGCGAGCGTGAAGAAGATCTTTCTCAATTAGTGAAACATTTTGTAGGGCAATACTCGAAAAAGCATGGTCGGAAAGTGAACAACATTTCCCAGGCTGCGTTGAGCACCTTGCGCGCGTACGAATTTCCGGGCAACGCCCGCGAACTGGCGAACATTGTTGAGCGAGCAATAATCATCGCGCCGGGCAAGCGCATTGAAGTGGAGCACTTTCCCAAAAATTTGACTGATTCAGTTGAGTCCGCCAGGAACCGCGCTAAGCCATTGACCCTCGCCCACGTCGAGGCCCGTTACGTCGCTGAAATTTTAGTCTCAACTGGCGGCAACAAGAGTGAGTGCGCACGAATTCTTGGAATCAGCCGCAAGAATTTGTACGAGAAGATTGCCAGATACAAGTTGGATGGCTGATCGGATTTAGCTAATGCGCTTTCGAATCATTTGGACCGGCAAGACCCGGGATTCGAGATTGAGATCTTTGATTGAGGATTATACTGAACGTCTTTCTCATTTTGTGCGCTGTGAGATCACGGAACTGAGAGAGTCGGGCAGTGAAGATAAGTCGGGCATCGATAGAGACACTAAACGCATCTCAGACGCGCTCCGCCCTGGGGTTTTGACAGTTCTTTTAGATCCTGAGGGAACTGAATGGACCTCCCATCAATTGGCTGAACAGGTCAGGAGTTGGGAAGTGGGCGGTATCAAGGAGATCGCGTTTGTGATTGGTGGGCCGAGAGGGCTCGCAAAAGATTTCGCTGCGAAGGTCAATAAGCGATGGTCTTTATCGCAGTTGACATTGACTCATGAAATGGCGCGCGTCGTGTTACTCGAACAACTCTATCGCGCGTATACGATCATTCACGGTTTACCGTATCAGAAATAACGACTCCGATAACTAACAAGTGGGGTGGAGGACTAAATCTAATAATGGATAAGAGGCGAACAAAAGTTTTCCGCGACAAACTACTCGACCGGCGCGAAGGTTTGGTTGGTCAAGTGCAGGCTGCGGAATTGTATAGTCGTGAACGAGATGCCGAAGCAACGCAAGATCCGGCTGACATGGCTGCCAACGCGTATACCAAAGAGTTGCTGGTTTCCATGTCTGACAATGATCGCCAACTGCTAAATCTTATTGATGAAGCTCTGGAGAGAATTGAGACCGCCGGTTATGGCAAGTGCGTGCATTGTGGTGAGGCCGTACCAGAGAAGCGCCTTGACGCCGTACCCTGGGCCCGTCACTGTGTTCGTTGTCAGGACTTGCAGGAACGTGGATTATTGAGCGACGACGACGATTAAGATCAAATTAAGTTGACTTAAACTACGGTCTCCTGAGATTCTCGGGAGGCCGTAATTTTTTTAACTTCTATGCTCCTCACTCAAACTGCCAGCGAGTGCTACGATTCCATTCTTTGTTTGGTATATCCGCAAGCCTGCGTGATCTGTGGTAACAGCGTTGAGAGTCGTTCACTGGGTTCGGCCTGTTTGTCTTGTTGGCAAACAACTCGATTATTTACCGGCGGTGAGGCGATGTGTTGGAAGTGCGGCGCGCTGGCGAGGCAAACGGCTCAAGTGGTTGATCCTGAATCAATCCGTTGTCACAAATGTGAGGTACACGCGTTTGCATTAGCCCGGGCTTGTGGCTTATACGAAGGAGCATTGCGAGCTTCAGTTCTGCAACTTAAGCGACAGCCACACGTCGCCGCCAAACTGGTTTCTTTGTTGGTAGCGACTGCGCAACGTGCACCTCTGAATCAGTCGAAAGTAATCATTCCGGTACCGCTATACCCTGAACGTGAAAAACGTCGTGGCTTCAATCAAGCTGCAGAGATTGCTCAAGCGCTCGCGTCTGAATTGCAGTTGCCATTGAACATGCAGAGTCTGGTGCGCGTCACCGCGGCCACAAAGTACCGGGCTGGTCTTGATGCGAAAGGACGATTGGATACTGTTGCTGATGCGTTCGAAGTTCGCGTGCCCCGGTTGATTGAGAACGAAAACATTTTGTTGGTAGACGATGTTTTCACAACGGGAGCAACGGCCTCCAGTTGCGCAAGCAGTTTATTAGCCGCAGGCGCGAGGTCGGTTAATGTCTTGACGTTAGCCCGTCCTGCATAAGCGAAACAAAATTGCTTTAAGGGCTTTATCGCGTAGCGACGCGGATCGCTTTGGTGGCGGGCGACCAGCCGTTTAAACGGCTGGCTAAAGTCGGGCGTCGCTACGCGACCCCGGCTACGGCACCCGCAGTAAGAATTCACGGGCATTGGATTCAGCCGTCTGTGCATCCAAAGTTAAGCCGAATGCAACATAATTTTGACACTATCTTTGGCGCTCGCGTAATATCACGCTCAGTATGAACGGCAGAGTTTTAGTCCTAAATACTTCGTTCGAGCCTATTAATGTGTGCACCGAACGGCGCGCAGTAGTAATGATTTTCAAAGGGGTTGCCAGGGTTGAAGAGCACAATGGGCACCAGCTTCATTCACAAAGGCTTTCAATCCACGCACCTTCAGTTATTCGTTTGACGGAATATATTCATATACCTTTCGAACGTCGCTCTTTGTCACGAAAAAATATTCTCCTCCGCGATCATTCAACTTGTCAGTATTGCGGAAGACAATATCCACCTTCGGAATTGACACTCGATCACGTCCATCCCCGCTCGCGCGGTGGGGAGTCGGCGTGGGATAATCTAGTGGCCTGTTGCAAGCGCTGCAATCATAAAAAAGGGAATCGGACTCCCGAAGAATCCGGTATGCACTTGTCGCGCAGACCACGAGGCTTTTCGTTGCACGTCAATCGTCAAATCATGAGATACCTTGGACGTGCAGACGAGACTTGGAGAAAATATCTTTTCTACGAGTCAGACAACGGCGCGTAAGTGCCTACACGATAATGGGGAAGTGAGAAAACTATGAACCAGACAATGTTAGCAATCGGAGGACTGGGAACTCCGGAAATCATCGTAATCGCAGTGGTGATCTTTTTACTTTTTGGCGCCACTCGTTTACCGCAACTCGCCAAAGCACTCGGACAAAGCAAACGTGCTTTCAAAGAAGGACTGGACGACGCCGAACGCGAAGGCCGCAAAGATCTAAAAGAGTAAAGCCCACTATTAATGTGTGTGGGCTTTTCGACCTGCCACTAGAGTCGCTTTCACGGAGAGAGCAAATTCACCCTCGTGTCGCTCCTCGTTTATCAGACTGGTCAATTCCTTCATCAGTTTATCTCTCGACTCATCAGGTACAGACGCTAACCAATTCTGTAACAGGAACTCGGCGACGAGCGGCGAACTGAGAAACTGTTCGCCCGACTCAAAGTCGAACTCCTCGATGTTGGTCCACGACTGTACGTCGCTGAGTCCTTCGTCTTCTGCTAACCGCTCGACATCTGATATTGCCGGGAGATCCAGGATTAAGTGTTCGACGTCTGACTCGTAATCCAGCAGCCCGGCGTTGTGCATCGCTTCCCAGTAGATTGAAAAGAACTCACCAAAACTTGAAGTAGTGGGTAACGTCATCGCCACCTGTCCACCCGGCGCCGCCACGCGTACCATTTCCGAAAACATTTTCACTGCGCGTTCGCGCGGCAAAAGGGAAGCGTTGCCGATAACAACGTCATATTCATTGTCTGGTAAGTCCAGATCATCTACCGCGGACGTCTTGAACTCAGCCTGAACTTTAGTCGCGGTCGCTTTAGCTTTTGCTAACTCCAGGCATTCCGGATTTTCGTCGACGCAAACAAATTCAACTTTGTCATCCGCGCGTTCATGAAGGGCCATTGCGTGGCCGCCTGTTCCGATCGCCACGTAAAGCACCTTTCCTTTTTTAGGAAGGGTTATGTGCTGATCGATCAACTCCGCAAAGCGCTCGCCCCAGTCAGGCGCTATAAACAGATCGTTTAGGAACGCCAGTTCCTTTTCAGTTTTCCTCGTGCTCATCTATTAACTTTCTTCACCTTCCGTTCTTTGTTCCGCTTCAAAATATTTTCTGCCTTTTAGTTTTTCCGGCAGACAATCCATCTCTTCCTTTGCGTTGGGATCGTCATGCACGTAACGATAGCCTTGTCCGTAGCCGAAGTGTTTCATCAATGGAGTAGGAGCATTTCTTAAATGCAGTGGCACAGGCTCGTGAGACGTTTGCGCCGCGTCGGCTGAAGCGGCGAAGTATGCACTCTTGATTGCATTTGATTTCGGGGCGCGGGCCAGATAGATCGTCGCTTGTGACAAAGGAAAAAGACCTTCGGGCAATCCAATTAGTTGCACGATATCGGCAGCGGCGGCTGCCTGTACCATAGCTTGTGGATCGGCAAGTCCGATATCTTCGGAGGCCAGAATACAAAGCCGGCGGGCGATGAAAATCGGATCGGCGCCGCCGTCAATCAGGCGGGCGAGCCAGTAGAGCGATGCATCAACATCAGAATTTCTTAGTGACTTAATCAGCGCGGAAGCAAGGTTGTAGTGTTCTTCGCCACCTTTGTCGTAGGCATAGTGAGCGCGACCGAGAGCTTCGATCATAGTTGATTCGTTAACATCCCGAACGCCGGTTGCATCAGGTTCAGTTGCCTCGACTGCAACTTCGAGGGCAGTGAGTGCAACGCGAGCGTCACCGCCAGCGGCCTGGGCGAGTTTTGCAAGGAGGGTGTCCGAGAGTGTGCCTTTGAGTTTCGCGAGGCCGCGATCTTCATCAGCGAGGGCGTTCTGCAGAATTGCCGCGACTTCAGGTTCCGAGAGTTGATTGAGGACTACGACGCGACACCGCGACAACAATGCTCCGTTTACTTCGAACGACGGGTTCTCAGTTGTCGCGCCGATCAATGTAACTGTGCCACTTTCAACTGCAGGCAGTAGTGCGTCCTGTTGTGCTTTATTAAAGCGATGAATTTCATCGATGAAGAGGAGTGTACGCTTGCCGTAGTTTGCTTCCTTCTTCGCTGCTTGAATGGCTTCACGTAGATCTTTGACTCCGGAGAATACGGCTGAAAGCGGAACGAAGTGCATGCCACTATTCTCAGCCAGCAAACGCGCGAGAGTTGTCTTTCCAGTTCCGGGTGTGCCCCAAAGAATCAGAGAAGGGAATGTGCCACCGCCCTCGAGGAGTCGTCGCAACAGCCGGCCTTCGCCGACGAGATGATTTTGGCCCACAAACTCACGCAGCGAACGGGGCCGCATGCGTTCCGCCAAAGGTGCTCCTGGCGATGCTTCCTCGGTAGAATTGCTACCAAACAGACTTCGTGTTTCCCAGCGATTCATAATGTCTCAGAGTGTGTATAATTATCACCGAAAAAGTATCACAACTGCGGCGGTCTTTTCATCAGGGTGGGCTATACTATCAGCCATTTTATTGGTTGAAATGTGCGAAATCTTCGATGGAACGCTACCTAAAAGTTGTTCGTATACCTCGCTGCGGACGATAAGGCTGAATAAATTAGGGCTTAAGAAGAGAGCGGAGCATAAGCAATGAAAGACGGAAAAGATATTCTTCGAGTCGCTGGAATTATTTTTCTGGTGATACTGGTAATGACGGTAGTGGCGCCGCTGGCGTTGAAACTGATCGGGATAACCCTCTTTGGCATAATCGGTACTCTAATCTGGTTGGCAATAGCACTCATCAAACTCGCTGTTGTGTTGGCTGTCGGTTATCTGATCCTCGTTGGCATTCGCGCCCTGCTGCGTTAAATAAAAAGGGCAATTGGACCACTAAAATGTTCCGGTTGCCCTTCGCTGATTGATCGAAGCGGAACTCCCTGCTAACCGTTGGATCTAATTCAAGGCCTCACCAAAACTACAAACACTCAGCCCCCTTCCCTAAAGGAAAATAGCCGTGACTGAAGACGAAGAAATGGATCGTCTGGAACGCTATCTTATGTTGCTTGTGAGGGACGATACGAATCAGGCAAAAGGGAGAGAAAGCGTCAGGAAGAGAGTCGAAAGCTTCACGCAGAGCTAAAGCAACTTTGGGCCAGATATGAGCAAATGGACGTAGAAAAGGCTAAACGTCGAACACAACGGGGCCGCTAGAAACTCACCACTACGACGACTCCAGCCTAAACATTAAACCGGAAATGGACTACATCGCCTTCCTGCATGATGTAGTCCTTTCCTTCAAGTCGTAACAGTCCTTTGTCTCGTGCGGCCGCATACGATCCCACGCTCGTCAATGCGTCGTAGCTTACAACTTCAGCGCGGATAAAACCTCTTTCAATGTCGGAGTGAATCGTGCCTGCCGCGTTTTGTGCGCGAGTACCCTGCGGAATGGTCCAGGCGCGTACTTCCTTTTCGCCGGCAGTTAAAAATGACATCAAGCCGAGCAAGTGATAGGCGCTCTTGATCAATCGATCGACACCACTCGTTGTCACTCCCAGTTGTTGTAGATAATCAATTCGTTCTTCAGGTGGAAGCGCGACTAACTCCGCCTCGAGTTGTGCACAGATCACTACGCACTCGGCTGATTCATTCGCAGCTATCTCGCGTACGACTTTAACCAACGCATTGCTATCCGGGTCCGCCAGTGTCGCTTCGTCGACATTGGCCGCGAAGATTGTTGGCTTGGTCGTGAGCAGGAAAAAGTTTCTTGCTACCGCTCGCTCGTCGTCTGTTAATTCAACTGTTCGGGCCGAACGACCGGCTTCGAGCGCTGGTTGTATCTTTTCTAGTACATCCAGCTCGGCTCGGGCCGTCTTATCGCCACTCTTCAAACCTTTTTGTGCTTTCTCGCGACGTCGTTCTACTGTCGCAAGATCTGCGAGGCCCAGCTCAATTTGGATCGTCTCAATATCGCGAGCCGGATCGACGCCACCCTCGACGTGGATCACGCCCTCATCTTCAAAACACCGCACGACCTGGACCACGGTATCGGTCTCACGAATGTTCGCAAGAAACTGATTACCAAGTCCTTCACCTTTGGACGCGCCCCGCACCAATCCGGCAATATCCAGGAACTCGACCGTCGCCGGGACGATGACCTGAGTTTTTACCAGTTTCGCGAGTGGATCGAGTCGTTCATCAGGAACCGACACCACGCCGACGTTGGGTTCGATCGTTGCGAATGGATAGTTTGCTGCTAATGCAGCACTCTGCGCGGTTAGTGCATTAAATAGCGTCGACTTACCCACGTTGGGCAGGCCAACAATCCCAGCTCTTAACATGTGTTTTGCCTCTGCAGGAGAAACTAACTTATTACTTTGATTCATGCAAAAGCGCGGGGCGATGATGATCTTGATTCAAGCTAACGAGGTTCTTGCAAAGTCATACTGTAGTGGCAATGAGGTCAGTACCGTAACGCGGTAGCGTCGGGTAAAGGTTGATTTTGTGGGCTTAAATCTATGCACGACCCCACGCTACCGCGTTACGATACTGACCTCATTGCCACAAATGGACTTTTGCCAGAGACTCTAACGTATAATCGTGGCGCAATTATCGTAACTACTTATTAATAAGCGTTCGACATAATCCGAGGCTCTACTAACCATAGTCATGTGAACGATGGCATCACTGTTTCTCGCCCTGCTGGTAATTTTTAGTGGGACCATTGCGACTTATTACTACGACGACGACGCGCCATTTCAAGCGAGGTTGTGTGCCGGCGCTTGCCTGGGCATCACGTTGTTGAGTCTGGTCGGTTTTGTTCTCGCGTCGTTTTTAGGACTGACTGTAACCACCATCCTGCTATCGGCGGTGATCTGCGCGACGCCTTTTCTACTTTTAACCCGTCCCGATCACCTCGATCGTTTTCAAAAAGATCTCGCCGGCGTTTCCAAATCATTCAAACGGCTGATGAATAAACCGGATCTCGCGACGGTTGGTTACATTGCTTTCTATGCCGTGACAGCGGTCGTTTTTTGGCAAGTCTTTAACAAGGCCATGATGCAGGACAACGAGGGCATCAGCACGGGCCTGCTTAACAACTTTGGTGATCTTCCTTTTCACCTCAGCGTCATCACGGGCTTTGCCTACGGGCACAATTTTCCTCCTGAAGATCCGACCTACGCCGGAGTTCGTTTCACTTATCCGTTCTTATCAGACTTTGTCTCGGCAATGTTTGTGCAGACTGGTTCCGATTTGCGCCAGTCGATGTTCATTGAAAACTTCATTCTTGGGATTTCGTTTGTCGGTGTCCTGCATCGCTGGGCCCTCGTGATGTTGCGAGATCGTTTAGCGGCGATCATTACTCCCTTGCTGGTGCTCTTGAATGGCGGATTCGGTTTCTGGTTACTTGTAAATAAAGCCGGTTCGGATGACAAAGGACTGCTCGGTGTACTCTCGAACTTACCTCCCTCATTCACTGTGATTCCGGAAACCACCTGGCGTTGGGGCAACGCCGTCTCAACTCTCCTGATTCCACAACGCGGTTTCCTGATGGGTCTGCCGTTGGCAGTGATGGTGTTTACGCAATGGTGGCGGGTTGCGGATCCGGCGCCAGTTGAAACTCCGGACACCAAAAAGAAGAACCAGCGAACGAAGAATATCGAGCCACCCGAGATCAACCGCTCACTTCTCGCTCAACCGAATGTGCGACGAATGATTGGCGCCGGAGTTATTGCTGGTCTATTGCCGCTCGCCCATGCTCATACGTTTGTTGTAGTCATGACGATGGGCATGTGCCTGGCTTTGATTCAAAGAAAATGGCGAGACTGGTTTGTGTTCTTTCTCGTCGGGTCAGTAATCGCACTACCACAACTTTGGTGGTCCACCTCGCATAGCGCGGTGCACGCAAGTAAGTTTTTCGCGTTCGAATTTGGTTGGGACCATGGCAAAGAAAATCCGTTCTTGTTTTGGTTTGTGAATACCGGCATCTTTATTCCCATGATTGTGGCCGCGCTTCTCTATAAGGGCAAAGAGTATCTGATCAATCGCCGGCTCTTGATGTTTTACCTGCCCTTCACGCTGTGCTTTATCGTTCCAAACTTTCTCAAGATGGCGCCGTGGATCTGGGATAACATAAAGGTCCTGTTCTACTGGTGGGTTGCATCAGCTCCGATCGTGGCGATGTTGTTATCACGATTATGGAAAGACAACCCTATCCGGCGCGTGATGGCTGTAGCTCTGTTTGTTTGCCTTACGTTGGCGGGTGCTCTTGACGTCGCCGGCATTGCGCTCCGTTCGGTAAAGTATGGAATCTTTGACTCCAGCGGTGTGAGTTTTGCCGAGCTCGTCAAAGAAAAAACCGCGCCACGCGCGTTGATTGTTCATGCGCCGGTCCATAACGAACCGGTTTTTCTGACTGGTCGCAAATCTTTAATGGGTTATCCAGGTCATATCTGGACGCACGGACTGGAATTCGGGCAGCGCGAAACTGATATCAAACGCATTTACGCCGGGGCGCCGAATGCTGAACAGTTGCTGCAACAATATGGTATTGAATACGCCGTTGTTGGTCCGTTGGAACGAAATAATCTACAAGTGAACGAAGAGTTTTTCTCGCGCTTTGAAAAGGTAGGAGACGTTGGTGGGTACCAGCTCTACAAAATCAAACGCCAGTAAACAGCGCCGCGAGGCCGCCAAACCTGATCTCAAACCGCAATCATCGTTTGAGATTTCGGAAAAGACCTGGCGTATTGCGGCTATCTCTATTTTTGTAATTGCGGCATTCCTACGTCTCTATCACCTGGAGCTTGTTCCGTTACATCACGACGAAGGTGTAAATGGAAATTTCCTGATTTCACTTGTCAGAGACGGTCGCTACAAATATGACCCGGCCAATTATCATGGGCCAACTCTCTACTACCTGACCGCAGTAATACCCTGGATCATCAAAATACTTTTTGGCCCAGCCGCGCGCGATTCGTATGGACTCACTACTTTTGTCATACGTTTTATTCCCGCGTTCTTTGGCCTGGCCACTATTGTTCTTGTCTTTCTTTTGCGCCGTCGATTGGGAACGATGGCAACATTGTGCGCTGCGTTTTTCCTGGCTATTTCACCAGGCGCTGTTTACCTTTCGCGTTATTACATCCACGAAACTCTTTTTGTCTTTTTTACTTTGGGGATTGTGGTTGCGGGATTGAGATTCTGGGAAACGCGCAATCAGCTTTACCTCTTGTTGGCTTCAGCTTCGGCCGCAATGCTGTTTGCGACTAAAGAGACCGCAATGATCTCGGCGGCTGTTTTGATCATTGCCCTCGCTGCAACTTTGATTTATCCGCAACTGCTTGGGCAAGGTGGACCACGCAAAAAGAAAAATGTTGAGAGTGAGTCGTTTATCGATGAGGTGGGTGGCGGCGTCTCGTTAGCTTTGTGGATTGGACTGGCAGTCGCGGTATTTGTAGCAATCAATATCTTTTTCTATTCGTCATTCTTTACCAACTATCCACAAGGTGTTTACGACTCCCTGAAGACTTTTCAAATCTGGACCAAGACAGGACAACAAGCGCACGTCCATTCAGCTACCACATATTTGCAATGGCTTACCTTGGAAGAATCGCCGTTGCTGTTTCTCGGATCGATCGGCGCCGTGTTTGTGGTGTTCAGACCGAAAAAGCCGTTTGCGTTGTTCAGTGCACTCTGGGCGTTTGGCATTATTGCCGCGTATTCGCTGGTCCCCTACAAAACACCCTGGCTGGCCCTCAACTTTATTGTTCCGTTGGCCCTCATTGCCGGATATGCGGTTCAGAGGATCTATCAACTCGAACGAGGTCAGATTCGCCTGCCGATTGTGATCCTGGCGATCGCTGTCCTGATCGCTGGTTATCAAACTATCGATCTCAATTTCTTCAACTACGATAACGATAGTAACTATTACGTTTATGTCTATGCCCACACTAAACGTGGTACGACGGAGTTAGTTAACGATATCGATAAGTTCGCTCAACAAAGCGCTGAGGGAGCGAAGACGGGCATCACTATCGTCTCACCTGATTATTGGCCGCTGCCGTGGTATTTAAGGAATTACTCGCGCGTTGGTTATTTCGGTCACATGACCCAATCAACTGAACCGATAATCATTGCTTCGGAAACTCAGCAGGCGGAGATGGAAAGCACTTTCGGAGGGGTGTACCGGCAAGTTAGATCTTCCGCGCCAGATGGTACATTTCCGTTGAGACCTGGCGTGAATTTGTTGTTGTATGTTCGCCAGCCTTAAAAGTCCAAAGTCCAAAGTCCGAAGTTCAAAGTCCGAAGTTCAAAGTCCGAAGTTCAAAGTTCAAAGTTCAAGGTCCAAAGTCGACTTTAGACCCTGGACTTTCGACTTTGGACTTTGTCCCCCTAACCCCAAGTTCTGGTTGACATTCTAAGCCTCACCCACTATATATTACACCCCGTACATCACCTCGGAGGCAAAGTCCTGACTCCGAAGGCCCCGGCCCTAAAGAAGAGCAATAATAGTTACATGTTCAAACTTCAACGTCTGGAAATTACTGGTTTCAAGTCCTTCGCTGATTACACACAGGTCCTCTTCACCGGAGACGGCATAACTGCCATCGTAGGTCCAAACGGCTGCGGCAAGAGTAACGTTGCCGATGCGATTGCCTGGGTACTTGGCGAGCAACGCGTAAAGCACCTGCGCGGCGGCGCGATGCAAGACGTCATTTTCCAGGGTTCAAAGAACCGTCAGCCGAGTGGCATGGCCGAAGTCGTCATGCATCTGATCCGCGATGAGACGACCGAGGAAGAGCCCGACATTGAAGACATCGATTCGACCCTGGAACAGATCGACGATCGACTCGTAAATATAGACGAGATCCTTCCTGAAGAAGCCACGCCCGTTGAAGCTGAGGCTATCGTCGAAACTGCTCCGGCTGAAATTAACCCCGAACCAACAAGCAGCGAAACTGAAACTGAAATTGAAAACACTGCTGTTGAGACTGCGGTTGTAGTTGCTAAACCAAAGATTGCCACGAAGCGTCACTGGCGCCGGCGGAATCTTGCGCTTGAGTTTGCTCCCGGTGAAGCAGTTGCGGTTACGAGAAGACTTTATCGATCAGGTGAAAGTGAATACCTGCTCAACGATAAAATTTGCCGGCTTCGTGATATTCAGGATCTTTTCTCCGGCACAGGTTTGGCTGGTGGACACTACGCGATCATTGAACAGGGTCGTATTGGACAGATCCTTTCAGCTAAGCCGATGGATCGTCGCAACATCATCGAAGAGGCTGCCGGCATTACTAAGTTTCGCGTGCGCCAACGCGCGACCGAAGCGCGTCTCGACTCAGCTCGTTCCAATCTATCCCGCATCTCTGACATCGTCTCTGAGATTGATCGTCAGGTTAACAGCCTGAGACGACAGGCCGCTAAAGCCCGTCGTTATGGTGTGCTGCGTGAAGAACTACGCGAACTGCTGCGTCAGGTTTATGTCGCCGAAGATCAAAAGCTCTCGGCCATTCTTGATGACACAAGAAACAAGCTAACCGAAATTGCTGAACTCGAACTCGGAATCGCGGAAGAACTCAGCCAGCGTGAAGATGAAGCGAAATCGGCAACTCAGGAAGCGAGAACACTCGAAGATCTATTAACGACTGCGCGCGCGTCTGCTGCCGAAGCGGTATTGCAACGCGATCGCCAGGCGCGTGAATGCCAGTATCAAACAGAACAACTGGGCCAAATCGAGAAGCGCAAAGCTGAAGTTACGACCGAAATTGAAGCCTTAACTTCGCGTCTCGTTTTGATCGAGACCGAGTGCCGGCGATTACAGGAAGAAGATTCGCAGTTGCGCGAAGAGGCAGATCAAACAGCCCTTTCGTTGAAAACTGCGGAAGAATCTTACGCCTCGAAGTTGGCCGCAGCGACCGGGGCCGAAACTGAAATTGAAACTGCCCGCGCTGAGTTGTTGTCGCAAACCGCGATGGCGGAACGCTTACGCGAAATTGCCCGCCAGCTCGAAGGCACGCTTGAACGTTTAATGCAGCAGGCAGAAGGTCTGGCTCACGAAGGCGAACGTGCTTCCAGTCAACATGCCGAAAGAAAGATCGAAGCAGAAAAGTTTGGCCAGGAACTGAACGAGGCAAGAGCGCGCGTCGCAGGGTTGCAGGCTGAGCGTGAGTCTGCGGTTGATGCGGTCGTTCGTGGTCATGAAGCTGTCAGTGATACTGAAGCTGAGCTAACTCGTGTTCGCGATGAACATTCACGCGCGAGTCACCGGCTCGAGAGTCTCAAGGAGTTGGACCATCGTCGTGCTTATTACTCGCCGGCGGTGCAGTTAGTTTTCTCGCCCAGCGAATCGCCACGTGATTTTCACTTCATCGGCACGTTGGCCGACGCGCTTAACGTCGACGCAAAATGGGAACGGGCCGTTGAAGGCGTGCTGGGTTCGTCATTGCAAGCCATCGTTGTTCCCACTCCGGACGATGCCGTTCGGGCCGCGCAGTGGCTGCGTGAAAACAATGGTGGACGCGCGAGTTTTTTGGTCGCCGGATTGCACGGTGGCAGTGAAGAACTCGACATGTTGGCCTGCAAACTCGAGGAACGTTCGACACTCTCTTTGACGCCTGGTGAGGAAATTCGCGACGACTTGAGAATCAGCGACATCCTCGGCGCTCCACAACAGCTCGTCACGGTCCTGAAACGAACGCTGCCACAAAAAATGAATGCTCGACTCGCAGTCAGTCTTGAAGATGCGATGTTGAAATCGATCGCTACCGGTGAAATGTACGTCACGCTGAATGGTGATTGGATCGCCAGTGGTCAATTCGTTAACTCCGGTGATGCCCGTGCAGTAGAAGAAGGCGCCGGGTTGTTGGCCTTCAAACGTGAACTACGTGAACTCGAGATCCGGGCCGAAGTTTTGAGTCGCGAAGTCGACGTGGCTGGTGGCGGAGCGAAAAATGCCCGGGCCCGTTTAGTTGAACTTGAAGATGCCGTTCTGACGTTGAACGAAGTCATCGGTCGTGAAGAACGCGACTTGATGACGCGCGAACATACCGCTTCAGCATTGGAACAGGAGATCGAACGGACCGAACGCCATCTCCGCGTTGTTGCCCAGGATTCAGGTCGGGTTGAAACCGAGCGGGTCGAGCTCGCCGAACGCAGAACACAAGCATTGCTTGATGCCGAAGTTGCTGAAACCGCTCGCGAGGCTGCAACTGATAACGTAATCAGGGCTTCGTCGTTACTTACCGAAATTCGTCGTGAAGCCGAGATCGAAAGCGAAAGCCTGGCTGAACAACGGGCGACGGCCGCTGCAGCCGCGGAACGTCGGCGCGCAACTACTGCTGAAGTACGGCGCATTGAAGGTGAACTGGCTGACTTCGCGGCGCGAGTTGAACGTCACCGGTTTGAGTTAGTTGAAATGACTGGTCGCACCGATCAACTAACGGCTTCGATCGCGGATCTGGAAGAGAAGGCGAGTACAGTCGAAACTGATCGAGCGCGTGAAGAAGAAGAGATTGCCGGTTTGTCCGCCAGCTTATTTGAGGCCCGCCAGCAAGCAGATCAGCTTTCGGAACGGTTGTCAGAGCTGAATCGACGTGCAGCAGAAGTGCGCGATTCGCGTGGCGCTCTTGAAGTTCAACGGGCCGAGGCCCAGGCGAGACAAACGTTCGTTCACGAAAATTGTCAGACTGAATTGAGCCAGTCGCTGGAAGAATTATCAGGCGAAGTTGCCTTGGCAGATGATTTTGATTTTGAGACGAGTCACACGCGCGTTGAAGAACTAAGAGCTAAGCTGGAAAGTTTCGGCGGCGTGAACATGATGGCCCTCGAGGAACTGGCGGAAGCTGAAGAGCGACTGCTCTTCCTAACGGTCCAGCGTCAGGACATCATCGAAGGTATTTTCTCCACTGAAGAAGCCTTGCGCGAAATCAAGAAACGTTCGCGCGAACGTTTCCGTCACGCGTTTGAGCAGATCAACAAGAACTTCAGCGAACTCTTCCTCGAACTGTTTGGTGGTGGTCGTGGTGAGATGAGTTTGATCGATGCTGATGACGTACTTGAGTCTGGTATCGATATCGTTGCGCAACCGCCAGGCAAGCGGCTCCAAAACGTGTTGTTGTTATCAGGCGGTGAGAAGGCGATGGCTGCGTTGGCGCTCGTGCTCGGCATCTTCCACTACCGTCCGGCGCCGTTCTGTCTGCTCGACGAAGTCGACGCTCCACTTGACGAAGCGAACGTTGGACGCTTTACTGATAAGGTCGTTCAGATGTCGGCCAACACCCAGTTCATCGTTATCACGCATAACAAACGAACGATGGAGATGGCGAAAGCGCTGTATGGTGTGACAATGGAGGACGCAGGAGTTTCGAAGTTGGTATCGGTAAGATTCGAGTGAAGAAGTTTTCAATTTATCAGCAAGGCCTCCCCGCCGCGTTCTTAATATTGAGCGCGGCGATTTTCACTTGGGCGCAAAGTGGTTCAACCACCAAGCAGAATGTGCGTCCTCAGCAAACCACGGAACCGGCTTCGTCGTCGCCAGCGACAACAAAACACGATTCCTCGACGAAGTATTTCTATGAATTCAGTCAGCCAAAGTTTTATGTGAAGCACATCGTCTTTGAACATGATGCGAGTGGACATGGGACAATCACGTTTGAGCGACAGAATGAAGATGTGCCGGTAGTGGAGTCGGTGGAGATTTCACCTACTGCAATGGCGCGCATTATCGCCGATTGGAATGCGTTGAACTTTCTCGATTCACAAACCGACTATCAGGCCAATAAAGATTTTTCGCACCTCGGGACCATGAAGCTTGGGATGCAACAAGGTGAACGAAAGCGAGTGGCAGAGTTCAACTGGACGCATGACGACAATGCCGCAGCGCTGGCGGCCGAGTATCGTCGCGTTACCGATCAGGCCATGCTGGTGTTTGATATTTCGGTGGCCCGTGAAAATCAACCGTTGAATGCTCCAAAGTTGATGGAAACAATGGAGTCGTTGCTGAAAAGAAATGGTTTGTCTGATCCGAAGCAGTTGTTGCCGTTGTTGCAAGACATGAGCACCGACGAACACATACCTCTCATCGCCCGCAATCAAGCGTTAAGATTAATTAAGCAGATCCGGAAGTAGTGAATGGTGAATAGTAAATAGTTAATAGTTAATAGTTAATAGTTAATAGTGAATAGTTAATAGTGAATGGTGTTAACTATTCACGATTCACGATTCACCATTCATTATTCACCATTCACGATTTACTATTCACTATTCACCCTCCCGTTTTCACTCAGTCTGCAAAACTCGACCACGCGATTCTCCGCCCAAAAGCGATCTTCCGTTTTACTGCCAACAGAAATGAAAGCGACATGTCCGCCGCGTTCTGTCTTGATGAGCAATAGATAAGGATTATCGACAAACGTCTTTTCGAGTAGCGGTCCGAAGGGAATGAAAGGATCGTCTTCGGCGTGGATGATCAAAGTCGGAACGCGAATCTGATCGACGACTCGCACTGAGCTTGACTTGTAGTAGTACTCGTCGGCGTTAACAAATCCGTTCGCCTTTGAAGTGAAGACCTCGTCAAACTCTCGAATATTTTTGACCTCAGCGAGCTTCGTTATGTCATAGCGTTCGGGAAACAGTTGGTTCTTCAAACGAAGCCTGTTCTTTAAACTCGTCACGAAATTCCTGTGATAGATCCAGTTTGAGCCTTTCAGGATCAAGTCAGTACTCGCCTTTAAATCAACCGACGGAGAAACTACTGCTGCCGCTATTACCTCGGCCGGCGGGTGATTTCCATATTCGCCGAGCAGTTTCAAAACCATATTACCGCCGAGCGAAAAGCCAACTGGATACAGACGCTTCAGGCTATCGCGCGAAATTAGTTCTTCAATTACTTTGTTCAAGTCAGCGCTCATGCCGCCGTGATAAAGCGTGGGCGTGAGATGTTCGGTACCACCACAGTTCCGGTAGTTGACGCGCACCACATTAAACCCGGCGCGAAACGCTTTGTCTGCCGTGGACCACATGTAGACCGAACTGGTTGATCCTTCCATTCCATGCCAAATCACGATGGTCGGCGACTCTATCTTGTTGGCTTGCCAACGACATTGCGCCAGCACCTGCACATCGTCTTCGACCTGGAAAAGTCGCTCTTCATCATTGGCAGCAGTTGGTTTCAAACGATTACGTCGCGGCCATGCGTATGCGCCTAATGTTTGTCCATGTGCGCCACTAAAAATCCGATGAGGGACGAACGGATGGCGCGCAAAACTGGTCGTGACTTCGGTGAAAAGCCTTTTGACTTCGTCAGGATTACGCGGACGGGGAGAAGACATGAGCTCCTAATTTGTGAGTTCGAGAGTAACGTCAACCGTCAAATTTTCGCGATTGAGATGATTATTAAACGCCAGATTGGGCGGGGGCTTGTTTTGCGCGCGTCGCTCCAAAAACAGCGAGCGCGCGATCTCGCTCATCTGTTTCTGTGAAAATTCCATTGCCGCGCCCTGATCGAAAACATCTCCCGGTTTTAGTGGCCAACGATCGCGGAACGCTTTATCAATCGCTTCAGGTAAACCTTTAGTTGAGAATCTGCCCATACGAAACTGCGGACCTTCCTGCACGTCCATCTTATAGATAACGGTTTGAGTTGCGTCGTTAAAGTCCGCTGCACTGCGAATTGAGGCCAGCATAAAACCCTTTCGGCCATAAGCTTTCTGGATCTCTTTTTCCGCTTTATCGAGCTTGACGCCGTTCACCGGTTGTCCAGTTTGCATTCCCAATAACGAATTCAAGTCTTCAGCTTTGAGCGAGTTGTTTCCGGTCCACTCGGCTTTGTCCCAGTTGTAGATCAGTCCTTCGTCAACCGGAATGGTTAGTTCCACCCCTGATTTACAATTTGCGGTCTCCTCCGGCTTAGCGCTTGGTGGCGCGAACGCCGCCTTCAATTGACCGCGTTCACGATAGAGTGGAAACAGCGTGTTCACGGAAAACAGGCTGACGAATTTATGAGAGTAGTCGTTACCAACAAGAGACTTTGAACTTTCAAGCAACTTTGCTTCGGAAATATTCTTCGCGCCGGGAAAATGAATCGTGCAAATCGGCATGGGAATTCCGGTCACGCTAAAGACATGTTCCTGACTGGAACTACCAGGATCGTCCTGCGACGCCATGTACGACACCGTTGCTTCGATTTTGTTTTCGTGTAGAAATGTTTGGAGTGATCTCGTAATCCTTTCGACCATGTCGCCGTTGTCTGGCGCTGTCCCTGAGAACGAAGGGACGTCCTTTCTAACTGCCGCGATTAAATCGCTGTCGGCAAACCAGATGAAGTTGTCGAAGATGACGCGCGAAGTGGCCACCTTTGCCTCGACTACCACAAACGTTATCGTAATCTGGTCATGATTCGACTTGGTGCGATACGCTACGTTTTTGAAGAGTCCGCTATCCATCAGTCGTTGTGCTGCTGTGTCAAGCGCGGCGAGTTCAAAAGTTTGACCTACTTTCAATTCGGTCGTAGCGACCATTTCATCTGGAGACAATCTATTAAGACCTTCAAACTCGACTTTCGCGATTTTGAAAGTTTGCTGGGCGAATAAATGAGGACAGATGATTAGTAAGAGAAGAGTGACTACAACGATCGACTTAGGTTGAAAGGGCATGAGGAAGTTTAGCAAGTTGATAGCACAACGCGATAGCGGTCTCTCCGCGTCTCCGCGTTCCTCTGCGTCTCTGTGTTAAAACTGATCTGCGCTTAGTTGGACGATATTTCAACACAGAGACGCTGAGAACGCGGAGACGCAGAGATCGCCAGCAAGATGATTTCTACTAAGAGACAACAATCGAAACGAGACGTCATACTTGAGACTTGGAATAACTGTGGCGCGCAATCAGTCGGCGCTTATGAATTGAAAACAATTCAAACAGCACTTAAAGAAACGCTTTCCATTGTTGAGAGCCCGGCGAGTGTGGCCAGAGTTTTGGCCGATGAAGGAATTAAGCTGCGACATCCTGAAGTACTCAATTTTGATTCAGGCTGGCGCGAACAAAAGCTTCACGAGCTATTTGGGCCGGGCGAGCTCGAATTTGAGACGCTGCAAACGGCTGTGGACTCGATCAACCGCATTGATGAGTTGTTCATTATCTTCGAATCAGAAGGTGATTCGGAAAGTGCCAGGGCAGTTACTGAATTAGTTCGGGAGGTCAAAAGTGACCTGGCGACCAGGCAAATCCGGCTTGCTGAAGAGGTTAGTGGCTGGTTAACTGTCTGGCTCCAAAATCCCAACATCTTCTCGGATTGGCTGGCTTTAAGGTTGAATTCGCCCGAGTTTATTAAGGAATTTGGAGAGGCGAAGGAATAAGTTCTTAAAAAAGAAGGGCGGCCACGGAGGGCCGCCCCTACGAATATTTGTGGAACTTTCCTATTGTGCCACGCGAATACCATTGACTGGCTTGCCGCCGTCGCTAACGAATGAAACTCCAGACTGAGCCAACAGATGCTGAACTCCTCCGGCTAATGCTTGCCGGAGACGAAAAATCGTTCGCGATGCTCTATCAGCGACGACAGGGCGGAATCTACCGGTTCGCATTACAAATGTCTGGTTCTCAGCAAATCGCCGAAGATGTTACGCACGATGTGTTTCTGTTTCTCATGAAAGATGGTCATGTTTTTGATCCCAGCAAAGGCGCCGTCAGCTCGTTTTTGTTTGGAGTCGCCAGAAACTATGTATTGCGTCGCTTTCGCGGAGAGCATTCCACGGTTCCGCTCCACGATGACGACGACGATCCGCAATTCGATCAAGCTTTGGACGAGCCGGGTCCGTTGGAAGATTTGACGCGAGCAGAAACGATTGAAAATGTGAGACGAGCAGTTTTGAGTTTGCCAGAACGTTATCGAGAGGTGGTTGTTTTGTGTGAACTTCAGGAACTCAGTTACGGTGAAACTGCTGAAGTTCTTGGTTGCGCGATCGGCACCGTGCGTTCACGTTTACATCGGGCGCGTTCGCTTTTGCTTACCAAGTTAAGACCTGAGCGGGCTGCCGAGGTGACGACTTCGGCAGCGGTTGAATCAGCGAGGTGTTTCGCATGAACTGTCAAAAATTCGAAAACGTCGCAAGTGAGTTAGCTCGCGGTCAGATTATAGATGTCGAGTTGCGCAACGACGCGCTCGCGCATAGTGAAGGTTGTGCTGATTGCGCCGCGCAACTGCACGATGAAGAAATGCTGACGCGTGGATTGCGCTCGCTGGCAGTCGAAATGAATTCCTGCGAAGCTCCGGCTGCTTTGCAAACAAATTTGCTGAACGCGTTTCGGCAACAGCAAGTGGTAGTGCCGATGCCGGTGCGAAAGAATTATCGACGTTACTGGCTGGCCGCAGTTGCAGCTTTGATCCTGGTAGTGTTTAGCGTGATGGCGATTCGTTTGCAGCGTGAAGTCAAACAAGTTTCACCTCCGCAAGTGGCTTTGGGTCCACAGAAACCTGGAAAAGCTAGCGAAGGAGTTTCGCAATCGCCAGACACAGGAAGCCAAATCTCGCAGAAAGAATTAGCTGTTTCTAAACCTCAAGTTGAGAAGCCGAGGCGACAGTCGAGTATGAATCCCAATCTGGCCCAGGCCCGCTTGGCGACTTCCCGGAACAACAAAAACGTTGCGTCGAATCATGCGTCGAGTGAAGTTGCTACAGACTTCATGCCGATTGGTTACCTGAACATGGAATCGGTACAGGACGGCGCCCAGATTGTCAGAGTGGAAGTGCCGCGCACCGCTCTCGTGAAGTTTGGCCTGCCGGTAAATATGGATCGGCCCAACGAAAGAGTTAAGGCGGATGTGTTATTGGGTGTCGATGGAATGGCCCATGCCATCAGATTTGTTCAAGACAGAAAATTGCAATAATTAAAGTATCGCCCGAAAGGAAGATCAGATGAAAAGACGATTAGCAATACTTGGAGCTACAGCCGCCGTGTTAACTGTGGGGTCAGTTTCCTTTGCTCAACAGCCGCAGCCAGCAACTCAAGGCACTGTCGTTGTCAGGCAACGTGTGATGCAGGGACCTGACGGACCTCCAGCACCTCCGGGTGATGTGATGTTTATGGCCACCGAGATGATCAGTGGAAAGACCGTCAAAGGTGCTCCGTATTCGGCGCAGGCGGTGACTGAAACTGTGCAGACGCTGGGCGATGGCAATCGCATCGTAAATAAGATGACGAGTCAGCTCTATCGTGATAGCGAAGGCCGAACGCGTCGCGAACAATCGATGAAGATGTTGGGTCTTCCGGGCGACGCTGCCGATTCACGGCAAACGATCTTCATTAACGATCCAGTCACCGGTAACAATTACATTCTTGACTCGAAGAGTCACACTGCTCACAAGATGATGACCTTCAAATTTGAACAGGGACCTCCAGGAGTTGAAGGCCGAAGGTTTGAATTCAAAACTACAGATGGTGGTCCGGGTGTGATGATGAGAACGCCCGATACACCGATGCCTCCGCCACGAGTGCCGGGTGTGCCGGCAGAGTCAGGCAACTTCACTTTTAAGATTGAAGCGGAAACTGCTGGTGGCGCAACTTATCTGTTCCGGACGGGTGGACCATCAGAGAATGAAGTCAAGGAACAGTTAGGCAGACAAACAATCGAAGGAGTTGAAGCCGATGGCACACGGACCACGGTAACGATTCCGGTGGGTGAAATTGGCAACGAAAGGCCAATCGAGATCGTCAGTGAGCGCTGGTATTCTCCGGAGTTGCAAATGGTCATCATGACCAAACACAATGATCCGCGCTCGGGTGAGACCACGTATCGTCTGACCAACATCACTCGTACGGAACCGGCGAAATCGTTGTTTGAAGTTCCGGCTGACTACACGGTCAAGGCAGATGGTCCCGGCGCCCCTTCAGTGATGACGTTGCCGGCAAAAGTGCATAAACCGGAATAGAGCCATTAGCAAATGGGATCTTGTGGCAATGAGGTCAGTACCGTGACGCAGTAGCGTCGGGTCTCGTGGCAATGAGGTCGGTACCGTAACGCGGTAGCGTCGGGTCTGTGGCAATGAGGTCAGTACCGTGACGCGGTAGCGTCGGGTCTGTAGCAATGAGGGCAGTACCGTGACGCGGTAGCGTCGGGTCTGTGGCAATGAGGGCAGTACGGTACTAACCTCATAATCACTGCAAAAGTATCTAACATAAATAGGCCACTCAGCGTTTTGTTGAGTGGCCCTTTTTCTTTCCCGATTTTTTAGGCCCCAAGTCCACAATTTTGTATTTACACCTCACCCTCATTCTGATAATTTGTTTGCCCCGCATCTCCCAACAAAAACAACTGGAAAGCGTCAGCCTGGATCGGTATCCGGGCATCCTCGACTACGCCTTACTCCGGTCGTCGCAAGTTTTCTAACAGACAACGTTAGGGATTCTCACCAGAGAGGATCTGAAGATCGTCGGAGTCTATCTGCGCGAACTTCAACCTCGTAGATGCGGGGGAGCAGGCACCCTAACGTTCAAAATGGAGGGGCAAATGATTCGTAAGATATTCCTATTCACTTTTCTTGCCGTAGCGATACTGGCCGCAGTCATGTTGCCGGGCTGGAAATCAAACGCCGCCCTGGTACAAACTCGGAGCACCATCAACCGTCCTAAACAAACCCCGCGACGCGGACTGCCTAACTTTGATATTCGACTAGTTAACACCGGTGAATTTGCTGATACGGACCTGACTTCCCAGGTTGGGAAGGAGAGTGCGTTGCAAAGTCCGGTTATGAGAGCGCGCGCTTCTGCTGTCGAGCAGTTTCGTTCCACGCGGAACGGCAATGATGGCGCGAATCTTCACGCCGTTATTAATGAAGCCGGCGCCATGAAGAATTTCTTCATCGATGGGGCGACACTTTCTGAGCCTCAATCAGATACCGCTGACAACATCGCGCGAAAATTTCTTAATCGACATAACGACCTCTTTGCCTTGTCTACCAAAGACGTTAGCACTCTAAAACTCGAAAACGAAGACAATGATCGCGGTACGAGTTTTCTAAAATATGCGCAAACGGTTGGCGGACTTAAAGTATTCGAAGGAGAAGTCCAACTCGTCGTTAACAAGAACGGCGAAGTGCTCTCGGTGCGCGAAGGATTTTTGGCTGATGCTGCGCCGATAGCACGCAAAGGTGGTTTGACTGAAGCACAGGGAATTGCGAAGGCCTTCGAACACGCCGGTCGTCAGGTCGCTCCGAGTTTTGTCGAAACTCACAGTCGGGTTGACTCAAGTGAAAAAGCTACTTTTGCTAACCCGATCGATTTGAATTACGAAGAAGTGTTGTCGGAAAAAAATGTAGTGAGAGTTAATGGCGAGAGTCGTTTGGCCTGGCACGTTTATGCAGACGTTGGACCAGACGAGTGGTACGAAATCCTGCTTGATGCTTACACCGGTGAACTGTTACTGCGTCAAAATCTCTACGTCTTTGAAGCGCAGGGCACAGTCTACGTGGAGGCCCCTGACAAAGGCGCACGTCAGGTTGTTTCATTTGTAGGCGATACCACTATCAATACCACGGCCGGTTGGATGGGAACGTCAACAGTTACGACTGGCAATAACGTCGAAGCTTATCTCGACACCGACGCCAACAATGCGCCTGACAACAATAACGGTACAGGTTTGTCGACCGGTCATGCATCGGCGGCCAATCAGGACTTTACCTTTCCATTCTCGACTACGGTCGATCCGCGGACTCAACAAGCCGCCATCGTCACCAACCTTTTCTATTTCAACAACGTGATGCACGACTTCTCCTACAATCTTGGCTTTACGGAGACGGCGGGCAATTTTCAAACAAACAACTTTGGCCGGGGCGGCACTGGCAACGACTCTGTGCGTGCAGAAGCGCAGGATGGCTCGGGCACTAACAACGCAAACTTTGCGACACCGCCCGATGGTCAGCGACCCCGCATGCAACAGTACTTGTTCACTGCACCCAATCCCGATCGAGACGCTTCAGTTGATGCCGACGTACCTTTCCACGAGTATGGCCACGGCATTTCAAATCGCCTGATCGGTAACGGCGGCACCGCACTCAGTGGAACTCAATCAGGTGCGATGGGTGAAGGCTGGTCTGACTATTGGGCCATTACGATCAATAACGATGGAGCGGTAGGCGAATACGTAACAAACAGTGCCGCAGGTATTCGTCGTGCGGCCTACACAGTTCCAGCGAACCCGGTACACGACTCTTATGCAGATGTGGGCGCCGGCGGATTTGAAGTTCACAACGATGGTGAAGTTTGGGCTGCAGCGTTGTGGGATCTGAGAACGCAGCTTGGTGCGACAACCTCGGATTTGCTCGTGCTTAACGGAATGAAGTTCACGCCAACTCGTCCGTCATTCCTGAATGCACGCGACGGCATTTTGTCTGCAGATCAGAATCTGTTCGCTGGAGCAAATCGTTGCGCGATTTGGACAGTATTTGCTCGACATGGAATGGGTGTGTCGGCAGTTGGTAACGACGGCACTACACACACCGCAGCCACCAACGTTCCAGCCGATTGCGGCGGAACCTGCACGTTCAGTATTAGTCCAACTAGTGCGAGTTATGCAGCAGCGGGTGGTACTGGCAGCGTCACTGTCACGGCTGGAGCTGGCTGTAATTGGACCGCTGTTAGCAACAGCGCATTCATTACCGTTACCTCCGGCAGCAGTGGTTCCGGCAGTGGAACTGTTGGATACTCGGTGGCCGCAAACACTGCGACGACTTCGCGCAGCGGATCGATCACGATAGCGGGAATTACCTTCAATGTTACTCAGGCAGGCACTACGGGTGGATGTACGAACGCGCTGGCGAATCCTGGCTTTGAGACCGCCACAGCGCCTTGGGTTGTAAGTGGTCAGGTGACGAGAAGTACGGGAACTTTCCCACACACTGGAACTGCTTACATGATCATTAACGGTGTGAACTCCTCGACTGGAACTCTTTATCAAACAGTCACAGTGCCGAGTAATGGTTGTTCGAACCTGTCGTTCTGGCTGAACATCACAACTGATGAGGCAGCAGGTGCGGCGGTCTTTGATCGATTATTCATTGAGGTTAGAAGTACAACTGGAACGTTGTTGGCGACACTGGCGACGTTCAGTAATCAGAACAGTGGCACAGCGGGTGTTTATGTCCTGCGAGGTCCTTTCAACTTAAGTAGCTTTGCAGGCCAGACAGTGCGGATTCAGTTCCGTGGAACAAATGACGTTACGTTGCCCACAAGCTTTAGAGTGGACGATGTATCGTTGCAGTAGAGTTTGGCCGTAGGAAAGGCGAGAAGGGGTGGCACGTCGTGTCACCCTTTTTCTTTGAATGGGACCGCAGGCGTTCCGCCTGCTATCGGCGCTAAAAGTGACTTTAATTTCGACAGGCAGGCGAGGACACCTGCGATCCTAATTTAAAGTGATCGCCCGAATTTTCAATCACTGCTTCTCTTGAAAAAAATTTTGTTGACAGTGGTCCAAGAAGAGGCGTAGATTGCGGCGGTACGAAAAATTGGAACACGTCTCCCTCGTTAACGTGTCAGCTTTCCCTCAGGCTCCTGCGTAAACGATTCAAACAGACTCGCAGTATCAACTACTCAGCCCAGCGGTTCGAAGCCATAACTAAAGAAGACACCTGAAAGCAAAAAGCGGCCCCGCAATCAGTTCCAGCTGACTACGGAGCCTAACCAACAAACTCAAAACCTCTGCAACGCTGTGCACAGGAAGAGTTCCAGGCAAGCGGATTCTACTTCACGGCCAGCAGCGGTTCAACTAAAAAGGAC
>DATDMC010000111.1:0-3478 GCA_036518995.1 Pyrinomonadaceae bacterium
TGTTGAAATTGATGCCCGGATAGTTGGACCAGGATTTCAACACAGAGATGCCGAGAACGCTGAGACGCAGAGTGAAACAGTCGAGACCGGATTTTCTCACAAATCCTCTTCTGCACATTTCCTAATTGTTTTCACCCTCCCACTGCGTTAACATCCTAACTGCTTGTCCCAAAACGTATTCTGGCTTGCTCTCATTCCGCGCCGGGGACTTGCCAAGTTGCTTATGAAAATGAAAGTCCTGGTTGTCGAGGACGACGATCATCTTCGCGATGTATTGCTCCAAGCCGCCACTCTAGAAGGCTACGAAGCCTCAGCCGTATCTTCTGCCGAAGAAGGTCTTCAACTACTCGAACAAGACAAGGTCGATATTCTCGTCACTGACGTGAACCTGCCGGGCATGTCAGGGATCGAGTTTCTGCAACAGGCCGTCAACGCCCAGAGTGACATAGTCTCCATTGTTATGACTGCGTTCGGCACTATCGATGTTGCAGTCGAAGCAATGAAGCGTGGCGCCAGTGATTTCCTCGTCAAGCCATTCGAGCTCAGCACACTGCTGAGCGCGATGTCGGTCGCTGCGAATCGCGTCGCTAAACAAAAAAGTTCGACTACCACAACCAAACGCCCGGGTGGAATCGTGGCCGAGTCGAGCGTGATGAAGAAACTCTTCGACCAGGTCACGACGATTGCTCCTTTTAATACGACCGTGTTGATTACGGGTGAAACCGGCACGGGCAAAGAGATGGTGGCGCGCGCAATTCATGCCCAAAGCCCACGCAAAGATAAATCGTTAGTCGCGCTCAACTGCGCCGCCGTTCCGGAGCAACTACTCGAAGACGAACTCTTCGGTCACGTAAAAGGCGCGTACACCGGCGCGCAAACTGCTCGTGAGGGCCGCTTTGAACAAGCCGATGGCGGCACGTTGTTCCTCGATGAAATTGGCGACATGAGTTTGCCCCTGCAGTCGAAGTTGTTACGTGTGTTGCAGGAACGTGAGTTTGAAAAACTCGGTTCGACGCGAACGATTAAAGTTGACGTACGAATCGTTGCGGCGACGAGTGCGGATTTGGAAAAGCGAATTAACGATGGAAGTTTTCGGGCCGACCTTTTCTATCGCTTGAACGTGGTCCATCTCAAGCTGCCGCCGGTGCGCGATAGAAGGGAAGACATCGAGCCGCTTGCGAATCATCTGCTCGCGCGGTTCTGCGAATCAGCCGGCTTGCCGCCCAAGCAGATCGCGGCTGATGCCTGGGAGGCATTGAAGTCGTATCGATGGCCCGGCAATGTCAGGCAATTGCAAAACGCGATGGAACGCGCGGCGGCGTTGTCAGGAATAGCTCCGGTCATTTCGGTGAAAGACTTACCCGAAGAAGTTAGAGGTGGAGCTCCGTTAGGAATAAGCCCGACCATCGGTGAGCTGGAAGATCCGGCCCTTGAACGTTCAATCCCCGACGAAGGACTCAACTTCGATGCGGTGGTAACTGAAGTTGAGCGTGAGTTGTTATTGCAGTCGCTGAACAAGTCTGGTGGTAACAAGATGCGGGCAGCGAAGTTGCTGAATATGAAGCGCACGACTTTTGTCGAAAAATTAAAGCGCCTTCAAATTGAGACTGAACTCGACGGCAGTTGAAGCGGGTTTAGTTTTGCTGAAATCTTTATCGTTAACCTCACGTTACTGAAATTTTTTTCGGACCATCGATCAACATATCGGGCATGCATAACTCTATACCTGAGGCGAATAATAGAACGCTGTTGACTGCGGCACAGCAGCTTCAGATCGCCGACCTCATCAAACAAGCCGAAGCGCTCGGTGAAAAAGACATCAACAATGCTCTCACAATCGTCGATGAGGCTCTGCGTGTCGTCGATGGTGGCACTGGTTATGAACCGCTCGACGAAATCGTCGCGGAGTGTTTTCACCTGCAGGGCCGGCTGTTACTAAACAACTCTGAATACCGTTCCGGCCTCGTTTCGTTCTCCAAGGCACAGGCAATTTACGACGCGTTGAACAATAAAAAGGGCGCGGCGGTGGAGCTGTTATTTATTGGCATCGCGCAGGCTTACGTTGGTCTATACGCTGACGCGCTCAAGAACATGTTCGAAGCGCAAGCCGTGTTTGAGTCGACGAATAGCCCGGAGATGATGAACAAGGTGCTCAACGCGATCGGGTACACCTACGTATTGATGAACGAGTTTGATAAGGCCCTGGCGCCACTACAGCGAAGCGCCGAGATCGCGCGTGTGTCAGGACCAAAAATCGATCTTGCCAACACGCTCGACAGTTTGAGTGCCGCGCATCTGGGCCTGGGAAATCTCGAGGAAGCGCTGAAGAGTAGTCTTGAAAGTATTGAAGTGTGCCGGTCCGAAGCGGCGTTGATTAAAGAAGCAGAGTATTTGTTGGGACTCGGATCGATCTATTGTCCACAAGGTGATCTGAAGCGCGCGGAAAAATGTTTTGCCGATTCGTTGAGCCTGGCCCGGAAGTATGGTTATCGCTTCGCGGAAGCGGGCGCTTTACGTCGTATGGGCCAACTCGAGTATTTAAAGAAAGATTTTACGAAAGCGATTTCGTTGTTGGAAAACTCGTTGCGTATTTCGACTGAGATTGGCGCGAGTCACAAGAGTTATGAGTGTTTGAGTGACCTGTCTGCTGTTTGTAAGGACGCGGGCGACTTCGAGTTGGCGCTGAATTACTTTCAACGCTATCACGCGGCGAAAGAGGCGATCTTTAGTGAGCAGGCCGAGTTTCGTGTAAAGAGTCTGGAAGTAACTTACAAACTCAAAGAAGCGACGCGCGAGAAAGAACTTTATTACCTGAAGAATGTAGCGCTGCAGAATGAAGTTGAAGAGCGGATGAAAGCGCAGGCGTTGGCTGAGCACCTGGCAATTACGGACGCGCTAACGGGACTGTTCAATCGCCGTCAACTGCTTGAACTCGCCGAACGTGAAGTCACGCTCGCGAACCGATATCACCGGACGCTGTCGCTGATAATTTTCGACCTGGACCACTTTAAAAGAGTGAACGATACGTTTGGACACGTGGCTGGCGATCGAGTCCTCGTGGCGATCTCGCATTTTGTTCAGCGCACTGTGCGGAAGTGCGACATCATCGGGCGATATGGTGGTGAAGAGTTTGCGTTATTGCTTCCGGAGACGAGTGAAGACAAAGCCCGCGCGATGTTTGAACGGATTCGCGGCTCGATTGAAGAGATGAAGATCGAGTTGGATGAAGGAACGACGTCAGTGACGATAAGTGCGGGGATCGCTGAAGTTGATCATCGCAGCCGCCGCGACACGTTGGAGCAGTTGCTCGATCGAGCCGACAAGGCGCTGTACGCGGCGAAGGCTGCAGGTCGGAACCAGGTCAAGGTGTACAGCATTAAGAGCTAGGCTCTTGATGCCACCGACTGTATATCGGTGGCTTTCTCAATTCACCCAGTAACAAGAAGAACCTAGATACCACCGACTTCATGTCGGTGGT
>DATDMC010000112.1:0-40391 GCA_036518995.1 Pyrinomonadaceae bacterium
TAAATCGATCTCCGCTTATACGCTCAATCTTCATTCTGAAATCTGCAATCTGAAATCGAAGAGACCCACCCGCTACCGCGAGGTGGTACTGACGTAAGTCCCGAGTATATTAAGAGCAAACAGACTGACGATAGGAAACCCATTATTGGCCCTCAAAGAAGCTACCCAACAACCAGGTAAACCTGAAACTCGTGGGCCAATCGATTACCTTGCCTTAGCGATTGCTACCTACGGCGTGGGCTTTATTCCACTCGCTCCGGGCACGTGGGGTTCGTTGGTGGCAGTTGGTATTTATTTGTTACTTCGTTCGGCCTTTCTGCCGGCCGGCATCGCCACGTTCGCAACGATTCAAGTTGTTGTCATAATCATTGTTACCCTCACTGGTATCTGGGCTGCATCCCAGGTCGAAAGAATCACCGGTAGAAAAGATCCCGGCAAGGTTGTAGTTGATGAAGTGGCGGGACAATTGATTGCGTTGCTGCCGGTGGTCCTGGTCCCGATGTGGTCCTCGTGGAAAGTGATGGTCATCGTTTCGTTTATTCTTTTTCGTTTTTTCGACATCACTAAGCCCTACCCTGCCCGCCGGATGGAGCGGTTGCACGGAGGTTTGGGAATAATGTGTGATGATTTGGTGGCGGGTGTATACGCGGGCGGGCTGGTGTTGATTGCCGCGCTCGCAATGAACGCAATCTAGGAGGAAAACGATGGAGAATCCGACAAAGCCGAACGACGAACTCGATCAACGTGAGGCGGAAGCGACTGATAAAGAAACGTTAGACGATTTGCAAGAGGCGTTTGGCGACGAAGAAAACACGCCGGAAGATCAAGGAGTACCGAGTCCGGATGGTACTGAAGACGGAGAAGAATTGCTGAGCTGAAGAATTGCGGAAATGCGGAATTGCGAAATTGAAGGAGTTGCGGAGATTACGCAATCTCGCATTTCGCAATTTCGCATTCGATTCCTTCAGCTCTTTTCATTATTAACAGGCCCGCGTCCGATCCAACCTTTTCTCCAGAAGTAGTAAAGCATTCCTACGGCCACGATAATCATCAGCACCCACACCGTGTAATAACCGTAACGCGAGTGAAGTTCAGGCATGTTGTCGAAATTCATCCCGTAGACGCCGGCGATGAATGTCAGCGGCAGCATCACGGCTGAAAAGATAGTCAGGACTTTCATGATCTCATTCAGCCGGTTTGAAACTACTGAGAGGTAAGCTTCCAAAGAACCACTAATCAAATCGCGATAGCTTTCAGCCAGATCAGTAACGCGCACCAGGTGATCGAAGATGTCGCGAAAGAAGGGAAGCACTGGACCACTAATCAATTGAAACTGTCCATGACTCATTCGATAAAGCACTTCCAATTGCTTTGACGAAATTCGCTTCACTCTTAACAAGCTACGTTTCAAGCCCAGAATTTCTTCCAGGATTGCGTTGTTCGGTTGAGCAAGCGAGAAGATGTTGTCTTCGAGATCGTTGATGCGCTCGTCGAAGTCGTCCATAACTGGCAAATATTCATCAACAACGTTGTCGATGATCTGATGAAGGATGAAGGGTGCACCCTTCTGACAAGCGACGGGACTTACTTCGATTGTCTGCTTCACTTTGGTGATACTGGAAAAGTCTTCGTGGTGATAAGTGACGACGTAATTTTTGCCGAGAAAGCCATCGAGCTCCACTGTGTTGAAACGATCGGGACTCGAATCTTTTCGAATCGCGTGGACGATAAAATAAAGATAGTCAGGAAATTCCTCGACTTTTGGATGATGACGATTAGCGCGGCAGTCTTCCACTGTTAATGGATGAAACTTAAAGACGTCGAGCAGGACGTGATCGTCTGCTTCGGTTGGTGCTTCGAAATCTACCCAGAAGATGAGACTGTCGTCGTGGAGTAATTGCGGAATGAGATTTACGTCGTGAGCCAACTCGACGTGATCGTTACCGGCGCGATAAACAAAAATGTCCATCAGATGATTCCTGCTCTAGCAGACAGCACTGCAAACCCCGGCCGCTGCATTGTAAGTGTTAGAAAAAGTATTAATCATTGCCCGCTCGATCTGTTATGGCCAGACTGTTACCATACCCAACTTTTACTGGCAAGAAGATAGTCAGGAAGGATACAGCCAAAATCAGGTGTAGTTGCCTCTGCGTCTCCGCGTTCTTTGCGTCTCTGCGTTGAAATGAGGTTCGCTTAATCGTGGCATATTCCCAACGCAGAGACGCAAAGAACGCGGAGACGCAGAGTTTGCTGAGAGTTGAAACTAATAATATGAAGATACTTGTTTCTGATGATGTAAGTGAGAGTGGTTTACAACCGCTGCGGGCGGCCGGTTTCGACGTTGTTAAGAAAATCGGAATGGCCAAAGCGGAGTTGATCGAAGCACTCAACGACTGTGAAGGTCTAATCGTTCGAAGTGAAACTAAAGTGACTGCCGACATCCTCGAAGGTGTCAGTAGTCTACGAGTTATTGGCCGAGCCGGTGTGGGCGTCGACAACATCGACGTTCCCGCTGCGACGAAACGCGGCGTTGTTGTCATGAACGCGCCGGACGGCAACACCATCACCACCGCCGAACACACGATCGCCATGTTGGTATCGCTCGCACGCTCGGTCCCGCAGGCGAATGCGAGTTTGAAATCAGGCAAATGGGAACGAAAGAAATTTATCGGTGTCGAGTTGCAGGGAAAGACCCTCGGCATTGTTGGCCTGGGTAGAATTGGACGTGTGGTTGCTTCGAGGGCACGCGCGATGGGCATGACGATCGTTGCTTACGATCCATTTATCGCCCAGGAGCAGGCGCGTGATCTCGAGATCGAACTGGCGCCGCTCGACGAAGTTTATTCAAGGGCCGACTTCCTGACTGTCCACACACCGCTGACAGCCGAAACGCGAGGACTGATTGACCGAGAAGTATTGGCCAAAATGAAAACCGGAGCACGCATAATTAACTGCGCGCGCGGTGGATTGGTAGACGAAGAAGCGCTTGCCGAGGCGATCAAGAACGGCACGATCGCCGGCGCCGCCGTCGACGTTTTCACTCAGGAGCCGCCGCCCTCCGATAATCCATTATTACAGTTGGACCAGGTCATCGTGACGCCACATCTTGGCGCCTCTACTACTGAGGCGCAGGAGGGCGTCGCGTTCACTGTTGCTGAACAAATGCGCGACTATCTGACAACCGGCGCGTTGAAAGGCGCGGTGAATGTGCCGATGGTTGGCCTGAAAGAACTGAGTTTGATGCAACCTTATGTTGCGCTCGCTGAACAACTCGGCAGGTTCCAGGCCCAACTTGTGGACAAGCCGGTTAACGAAGTGCGGATAGAGTTTGCCGGCGAGATAGTTGATGTCGATGCGGCGCCAGTGACAAGAGGTTTTTTGAGTGGTCTGTTACGTGATGTAAGTGCACGCGTCAACGTCGTCAATGCATTCCTGATTGCCGAAGAACGCGGCATCAAAGTGACGACCACTTACGTTCGCACTTCGGGAGACAAAACGCCGGCGATTCATACCGAGATTCGTGCCGAGGGTTCGAGTCAAAGTTTAGCGGGAAACTTACTGGCCTATGGACAAACGCGCGAAGGTCGGATTACCGAGATTGATGGCTTCCATCTGGAGGCAATGCCGCACGGTCATATGTTGGTAATGCGAAACCGCGATGTTCCGGGTGTGATTGGTAGTGTCGGAACGATTTTGGGTCAGAACGGCGTGAATATCAGTCGCTTTCATTTGGGGCGACATGCGCCGGGTGGAGATGCGATCGCGGTTATTGAAGTTGATGCGCCGTTGAATAAAGAGACACTGCAGGCGTTGCGATCGTTGGAGTATGTGATCTCGGCGCAGCCGATCGAGTTGTAGATCCTCAGCCTCTTCAAAAAGACGTAGGGCGGTCACGGAGGACCGCCCCTACTAAAGTATTCACGGTGCCGATTGGAATCTTATTGATTCTTGAATCGTCGACGTGCAAAACCAGCCAAGCCGGAGATTCCCGTTCCCAGCAATAGCAGTGTCGCCGGTTCAGGTACCGGTTGCTGTTGCTGCGCGGCAAAGATGTTTCCGCTGAGCGAGATCGTTTGACCGGGATCGATCGAAATGTTGTTCACCGAGAAACTGAAACTGCCTACTCCGCAAGTCGTGTGTTGACCAGCAACTCCACCAGTTGGATCGGCTTCGCAATTCGTATCGTTGAAGGTGAAAGTTTGTGCATTGTTAGGGAAGCTAATAAATACACCGCCCTGATCATTTGCTCTAACAGTTCCGAACAGAGTTGCGAGATAAGTTGCCTGGTTCGTACCGTTGATTCCCTGCGGCGACGTGAATGTGACCTGGAGCGTGAACGTCTGACCGTCGAAAACGTTCGGCGCAGTACTCAAAGTCATTGAACCAAGATTGTTGAAGTTTGCGCCCGGATTGGGATTGCCACCCAATGCGCGGAAACCGTTGGCGGTAGTTCCTGAGAAAGTTGAATTGCTATAGGTAAGTCCCGGAACCGTTGCCGATGCGCCGGGAGCACAACCTGCGCCAAAACAACCGTTAGTGAAACCAGCTATGTAGACCTCATCGGCTTTCGCCACTCCAGAACTGAGCGACAGAAATCCCGCTGCTGCGAGGGCCAGGATGAAGAGTTTGGGCATCGTCGTGAATGCTTTCATGCAGTAATTCCCCTTGAGAAGGCACTGGAAATCGCTGGCAACGATCGCTCGCATATACTCAATGCAATTCGATTGTTGGACCAACTCGGACCTCTACCGCGCTTAACCAAGGGGCATTTCGGTTAGCCTGTAGAGAAGGTTTGATGTTTCGAGTAAGAAAAAAGAGTAATTGGTTGGTACTTCCAGAAAAAGACGGACTTAACCACTAAGACACAAAGGACACAAAAGTTTTAGGAGGATGGACCGGGAAATTTGTTGGGGGTGCAAGTAAGTATTTACTCTGCGTCTCTGCGTACTCGGCGTCTCTGTGTTGAAAAGCCGGTCAGGTAGTTGGAGCAAAGTTCAACACAGAGACGCCGAGTACGCGGAGACGCAGAAATACAGAGACGCGGAGTAACTATCCAGCGAGAAATTCTTTTGTGCCTTTGGGTCTTTGTGGTTAAGCTCTGTGCCAATTCATCTCAGTCCAGGAGTGCTCATGTCAGCCAGTGCTTCAACTAACGACCAGTCCGCTGTTCCCCTGACTGCTGCCAAAGAGAACGCGGTAGCAAAAGTACGTATCGATTCGATCGATTACCTGCGCGGCATCGTCATGGTGGTGATGATGCTGGACCATACGCGAGAATTTCTACACAACGCGGTATTCCAGTTTGATCCGCTCGATCCCACCCGCACAAATCCAGCGCTGTTTTTCACGCGTTGGATAACTCATTTCTGTGCGCCTGTGTTTGTTTTCCTGGCGGGCACCGGAATCTATCTGCAATTCGCGCGTGGCAAAAGCAAAGCGGAACTGGCGAAGTTTCTCGTCACTCGTGGTCTCTGGCTGATCTTCCTCGAATTAACTGCGGTTCGACTAGGGGCCTTTTTCAACGTTGAACCGAAGTTCGTGGGAATGCTGCAGGTGATCTGGGTGATTGGTCTCTCAATGGTACTGATGGCCGCGATAATTTACCTCCCGCTTAAGTTAATCGCCGCTTTTGGCCTGACGATGATTGCGCTCCACAACCTTTTGGATCGGTTTAATTTGCAGCAGCCGTTTGGTGATCCAACCTTAGGCGTCGGTGCGAAGTTATGGCTGCTTCTTCATCAACAGGGACTGTTCTTTACCGCGAGGTTTCCTAGTCCAGTCGTACTGGCCCTCTATCCATTGATTCCCTGGGTTGGTGTGATGGCTACCGGCTACGCGTTCGGCGCACTTTATAAGAAAGAGCCGGTCGAGCGAAAACGCCTCTTGTACATCATTGGGCTGTCTGCGACTGCGTTGTTCATCATCATCCGGATAATTAATGTGTATGGTGATCCGCGACCGTGGGAAGTCCAATCAAGGGGTCTGGTCTACACTGTCCTTTCATTTTTGAATACGGCGAAGTATCCGCCTTCACTCTTGTATTTATTGATGACGCTTGGACCAGCCTTAATTGTGTTAGCTCTGTTTGAAAGTGGAAACGGAAACTCGGCTTCAGGTATTCGCAGGTTCTTTGTCACCTTTGGTCGCGTCCCACTCTTCTTTTATCTCTTACAGTGGCCGTTAGCGCATACGATCGCGATCATCCTGCACTATTCCTTTGGTAAGCCAGTTTGGTGGTTATTCAAAACTCCAATTGACTGGCAGAACATTGGACCAGACATGGGCTTCAATCTGGCGGTGGTCTATGCGAGTTGGATCACTGGCGTATTGTTGCTTTATCCGCTATGCAAATGGTTTGCAGGCGTGAAGCAGAGAAGAAGAGATTGGTGGTTGTCGTATTTGTGAAGTAATTCGAAGTCCGAAGTTCAAAGTTCGAAGTCCAAAGTCCAAAGTCCAAAGTCCGAAGGGCCAAGCACGAAGTTCCAAACTCGGAGATCATTTGCATGAAAAATAGAGAAATTCGTTTAGCAAGTCGTCCGGAAGGCTTGCCAACAGAAGATAACTTTCAATTTGTCGACACCGATGTGTCGCCTGTCAACGATGGTGAGGTATTGCTGAAGTCGCTTTATATTTCCGTCGATCCTTATTTGCGCGGTCGCATGCGCGAAGGGAAGTCGTATGTGCGGCCTTTCGAAATTGGCGAGGTTTTCTCCAGCGGCGTGGTTGCCGAAGTTGTCGAATCGAAATCGCCAGACTTGAAACCGGGTGACCTCGTGACCGCCGATCTCGGTTGGCGACTCTACAACGTGATCCAAGCCAGGTATCTAATGAAGCCTGTACCTGGTGTGTCACCTAGCACCGCACTTGGGGTGCTGGGCATGCCTGGTCTAACTGCTTACTTCGGTTTATTGGAAATCGGTAAACCTAAAGAAGGCGAAACGGTGTTCGTGTCGGGCGCTGCCGGAGCGGTCGGGATAACAGTTTGTCAGATCGCGAAGATCAAAGGTTGTCGTGTGGTTGGTACAGCGGGCAGCGATGAAAAAACTGAATACCTGGAACGAGAACTTGGCGTCGATGTAGCGTTGAACTACAAGACAGCCGGCAACATGCACGAAGCAATCAAAGCTGCATGTCCGAATGGTATTGATGTTTATTTCGACAACGTGGGTGGACCAGTCTCTGATGCGGTAATGGGACTGATCAACGATCGGGCCCGGATAGTTATTTGTGGACAGATCTCAATTTATAACTCGTCTCAGCCAGACATCGGATT
Organism: Pyrinomonadaceae bacterium; assembly: GCA_036518995.1. GTDB lineage: Bacteria > Acidobacteriota > Blastocatellia > Pyrinomonadales > Pyrinomonadaceae > PSRF01. The sequence continues at coordinate 7,274 of DATDMC010000112.1, forward strand.
GCGTCCGCAAGCGCCCTTGCTGGTCCATAGCGCGGTAATGGAGGGATTTATCATTACGCGGTTTTTGCCTCGCGCCGCGGAAGGGTTGACGCAACTGGCGCAGTGGTTCACGAATGGGAAACTTAAGCACGCGGAAACGATCGCGGAAGGTTTTGAGAACACTCCGAAAGCGTTTATTGGTTTGTTTTCAGGTGAAAATTTGGGTAAGCAGATCGTAAAGATTTGAGGATCTCTGCGTCTCCGCGTTCTCGTGGCGATGAAGTCAGTACCGTAACGCGGTAGCGTCGGGTCACTCAACGGACTTTGGCCCACAAATCAAAGCTGACCCGACGCTACCGCGTTACGGTACTGACTTCATCGCCACGAGACTTCTAAAGCGTATCGGATGCTTCTCTGAGTTCGGTGAACAAGCGAGCTAAATCCTGCGCCTGGTAGTTGGCGTTCAAGCCGCTCGGGTTGGGCAATACCCAGACCACGGTTGCGCCTACCATTTCTTCCTGCCGTCCAATTTTTGCTTTCGATTTATTGAACGCGATTCGATAAGCACCGAGGCCCAGAATCGCGAGAACTCGCGGCCGGTAGCGAAGGACTTTCCGGGTTAACAGCTTGCCTCCTTCGAGAATCTCTTCCTTTTTCAATTGGTCCGCAGTCGCTGTCGTACGTTTCACCACGTTCGTGATTCCATATCCTGACTTCAACAACTCCCGTTCATCGAACGGAGACAAGAGTCGATCAGTAAATCCGCCAGCGTATAGTGCGGGCCAAAAACGATTGCCCGGACGCGCGAAATGGTGGCCCACCGCGGCGGTGTAGAGACCCGGATTGATCCCACAAAAGAGCACATGCAGATCGGGCGCGATTACGTCACGAACTGTTTTGCTCGTCGCTGCTTTTAGTTGCGCTTTAGTTGGTTTCCAGGGCTTGGCCAATTTGCTTAGAAGATGTCGAAATGTGTCTGCCGCGAAGTGCTCTGTTTTGAAAGCCGATCGATGAAGGTAACTTGCAACACATAACGGCCCGGTTGCAAGCCCGTAAGGGGAATCTCGGCGGCGTATGGTACTCGAGCCGGATCGGCGATACCTTCGGTGGTTATCCGGCGAAGCGCAGTAGTCATAACGGGTTGGTCATCGCGAATGACCTGGACTTGCACGGCGAGATCTGAATCCTTCGCAGTGTCAGAAAATTTGGTGTTGTAACTAAAGGCCAGAAACCGCAAGCTCGAGCCCTGCCGAAACCGGTGACTCGCGTTTAGTACAACCGGAGTCGGATCGTTATCGTTGGAAACGTTTGTCGTTGCTGACGATCCTCGCTCGCCTAGTAACAAACTACTCATTGAGAGTTGGCCCTTGGTTAAGTCAGGCACTTCAAGCCATCCGTGAATGCTGCCCGCTTTGCCACTCTGGTCGTCGCGCACCGCTACTCTAACCTGATACAAACCCGGCGGAACGCTGGCTGGATAGGTGTAAGTTATGTCGCCCTCATAGGTCTGATTTTGTTGGTCTGTCGATGCGGTGCTGACAAGTCGTTCGTAAAAATTCGCTTTTATTTGTCCCTTGTCGTCGAAGAAAATTCCGGTGACATCGACAACTGCCTGGTTCTTTCCATTTCTTGGACCATAAAACAAAAACTCGCCCGGGATTTGCACCGATGCTGCCAGGATCGGGCCTTTGCCGGGACCATCGTAATAGTTCAACCCCAAACTCAGAGGAACGTTTCTGACGGGGTAAGGGGCGAAGATGGTTTCGCGAAGTTTTGCGACGACCTTCTTATTGTCGTCATCGGGAGACGCAACTGGTGTCAGTTTTTTCAATTCTGCAGTAGTTGCGGCTGGCGGCGGTTCGACATCGAAGAAGCCTTTGCGCATGCGAACGGCCAGGTCAGGACGGCCAATCACGTTTACTTGAATGTTTCGGAAGCGGCCGGGCTTTTTGTTTTCCGCATCGGGTTTCCAGGCGAGCAAATAGTAGATCGCAGTCTCTTCGAGTGCGCCACGTAAGCCCGGTCTAAAGTCGTTAGTGTTGAAGATCGGTTTGCCGCCGGTATCGCGCGAAAGCGCATTCAGTCCGTCCTGGGTCGCCGTTTGTTCTCCAGCCGCGGCCCGGTTGAGAATACCGGCCGGATCGAAGTTGCCGGCACTACTTGCGTCGCCTTTGAGTGGCGCTAATCCGTGTGCGTCGACGGCGTAAATGACTACGCTACTTTTGGCTGCCGCCGAAGTAATGCGTTGAATTCGCGGCAAGGCATCGCCGCGACGATTTTGGATCAGGAAGCCATCGGAAAGGAGGAATAAAACTTTTCTACCCGGAACATTCTTCGCGAGTTGAATCAGGTGTTCGAGACTACTGAGTGTGTTCGCATTGAAGTTTGCGGCCTGCGCAAGCAACCGGTGAGCGCGGCCATTTACCATGGAAGCCGCCATTTCACGATTCATTTGATTGCCGTTAAGCCTCATCGTCTCTTTGACGAAGTATTCGAAGACATCGATGTCGTTGTTATCAATGAGCATCGCTTCGTATTCGCTCATTTGGGGATTTTCAATGTCGGTGACCGGATACGTTCGTATTTTGACGCGGTCGAGAGCGGCTTGCAGGACTGCGCGATCGTCGGTTAACTGTTGCAGAAAACCGATTTGACCGGTTGCGGAGGCGATCGCTGCCTGATCGTTTTGGCCCATCTCTTTATCGATAAAGTTGGAGATAATTTTGCGACTGGCGGCGAAGCCCTGAAGATCTAGATGGAAGTCGTCGAGGAAAAAGAAGATCGTGCGACCGCGGTCCAAAGGAACTACTTTGACTGGAGACGCACCGGATTGGGTGACGCCACGCGCCGCTGCTAATTGTGCCTCTTCGTTGCCGGCGCCCGCTTTAATCTGTTCAAAAAACTGAATAGGTCTGGTTTGTCCATCAATCTTGATTTCGAAATTGTCGCGCGTTAAACCGTTGACGAAGTGTCCTTGCTTATCAAAAACCATCACGTCCGTTTGCACGAGTTCGGTATTGGTGCGGATAACGTCGTCATTTGGCTTTTGCTCTGATAGTGTTTGACTGCTGATAACCGAAGAGAGACAGATCGATAGTAGAGCGCTGGCTAGCCAGAGGAGATTTTGGCGTGGGGACATAGTCGTTTGATTTGGAGTTTCCAACTACGGGGTGACGTGATGTAACTATGTCTCAAGTTGGCTGCTTGTGCAATCGAAAAAACGAAACACAGGCGCAGAGGCTTACGTAAGCAAGTCGGATTGCAATCAAATCGGAGCGCAGGCGTCCCGCCTGCTGACGTCGTTTCCACATAGATCGCGCTACACTGAGTTCGCTTTAAATCTTTCGCATACGGCAGGCGATGACGCCTGCAGTCCTGTTTGATAATTCCTTAGCTGCATAATTTTTTTTGAATGCGCGTTAAGGACAGTTGGCATATCGAAACTCTCATGAATAATAACGACATTACGGTACATCTTGATCACGTCACCAAGAGGTTTGGTGACTTTACCGCTGTACAAGACTTGAGCTTGTCAGTGAGTCCTGGTCGGATTTTCGGGCTGCTCGGACCGAACGGCGCCGGTAAGTCGACCACCATCCGAATGATCGTCAACATCACTGCGCCTGACAGTGGTTCGATCATGCTCTTTGGAAAAAAGATCGATAGCGACCTTCAGGATCGGATCGGCTACCTGCCCGAAGAGCGCGGTCTCTACAAGTCGATGAAGGTAGTGGACCAGATGCGTTTCTTCGCGGCATTGAAAAATGTCACTGCAAAAGAAGCTGACGTGCGTATCGATCGGTGGTTGGCGCGGCTCAAGCTTTCAGAATGGAAACAGAAGAAGACTAAAGAACTGTCGAAGGGAATGCAGCAGAAGATTCAATTTATCTCGGCGGTGCTGCATGAACCCGAATTGATAATTCTCGACGAGCCATTTTCCGGTCTAGATCCAGTGAATCTTGAACTATTGAAAGATGTGGTGCTGGAACTAAAACAAGCAGGCAAGACGATCATTTTCTCAACGCACCACATGATTGTTGCCGAGCAAATCTGCGACGATATTTGTTTGATCAATCGCTCGCAGAAAATTCTTGAGGGCAGCATTCGCGAAGTGAAAAGTAGTTTTGGACGCAACTCGGTGGCTTTAAGACTTGAAGGAGCGAATGGAAATCTCGATGCGTCACCATTGATTAGTAAAGTCGCACGCCACAGTGACGAGATTGAGGTGTTGTTGGCGCCGGGCGCGAATCCGCAGGAGTTGTTGAGAGATTTGATTAGTTCGGGAGCGACTATAACGAAGTTTGAAATGATTGAGCCAAGCTTGAACGATATCTTCATCGCAAAGGTGGGCGACGCGCAATGACGAAATTTTTAGCTATAGTAAAACGCGAATATACGCAGAGAGTGCGCGCGCGCATGTTTATTGTAACGACTGTGTTGTTGCCCGCGGCGATGTTGTTCTTTGGTTTGGCCCCGGCCTTAATGATGACGATTGGTTCGGGTAATCCATTGCGAGTTGCCGTAATTGACGGCACCGGGAAACTCCTCAGCCGCGTTCAGGACTCATTGGCCCACGACAAAGCCACAGGAGCGATACCTAACGGAACGCCGAATCAAGGTTCCGACTTCGGACGGGAAAACTTTGTCTTTGAAGAAGTGAAGCCTGGGACTCGCTCGTTGACTGACGTCACGGCAGAACTCGATCAGCGTCTCAGAAATAAAGAGATTGATGCGTACCTGATCCTTCCTCCTGATCTAATGGAAACCGGAAAGGCGCGACTTTATCGTCGCAATTCCAGTGAAATCTTTTCCCGGGGGCAACTTCAGGATGCACTCGATGATGCGGTGCGTCAGCAACGACTAACGGATGCACATGTCGATGCCAAGACACTAAGCGCGCTCCAACGACCAGTAGCATTTGAGACCACGAGGATTACGGCGGCAGGAAATGAACACGATTCAGGCGCTAGTTTTCCGTTAGTTTTTGGCTTTGGTTTCCTGATGTACATCTCGGTCCTGTTGTACGGGCAGGTCGTATTGGGCGCGGTGATCGAAGAGAAGGAAACGCGGATTGCAGAAATTCTGTTTTCGTCAGTGCGACCATTTACTTTAATGATGGGCAAGTTGGTGGGTGTGTCGCTTGTAGCGTTGACGCAGTTGGCGATTTGGGGTGTGGCATTCGCGGGCTTTGGGCTTTATGGCATTAATTTGCTCGCGTCGAGAGGCGTTCCTGCACGGCTTCCGAATATTCCTCTCTCATTTTATTTGTACTTCGTGTTGTTCTTCCTGGCTGGTTACTTTGTCTATTCAACTTTGTATGCGTTAGTTGGATCAATCGTGACGACAGCGCAGGAGGGTGGGCAGGTAGCGATGCCGATCATCATCTTGTTGGTTATCAGCTTCTACCTGTTTTTTCCGGTCAGTAAGAACCCCGATTCAACACTCTCCTTCTGGTTGTCGATGGTTCCCTTATTCTCACCTATCAGCATGCTGATCCGGATTGTGACGCAGACACCTCCACTCTGGCAGATCGCGTTATCGTTGTTGTTCTCACTTGCCTTTGGGACGTTGTTGACGTGGGTTGCATCGAGGATTTATCGAATTGGAATGTTGATGTATGGGAAACGGCCGACGATACCGGAGTTGGTCCGATGGGTGAGAAGCCAGTAGGGGGAAGGCAGAAGGCAGAAGCAGAAGGCAGTAGGCAGGGGCAGAAGGCAGCAGACGCTTGGGACTTTGAACTTTGAACTTGAGACTTTGGACTCGGAACTTTGGACTTAACTCATGTCTATTGAGATTGAGAAGAAATATCGTCTGACCGATACGACGCGGGGCGCGGTTGTTGAAAAACTAAGTGCGCTCGGTATTAAGTCTGCTGGAACTGTGTTTGAGATCAATTCGATTTACACAAATGCTTTGCTCCTTGAACAGGATGCGATTGTGCGTATCAGGCGGATTGATGAACGGACGATTCTGACGTTTAAGAAGAGGTTTCCCTCACCAGCAGGCATTAAACATCAGCTTGAAGAAGAGACTGACGTGGAAGATGCTGAGGCGCTTGAGGCGATCTTCTCGTATCTTGGTTTGCACACTTCACTCGTTTATGAGAAGCGACGACAGACGTGGGACTATCACGATTGCGAAATCGCTCTCGACGAACTTCCGTTTGGTTGGTTTATGGAGATTGAAGGAGCAGAGGACCAAATCAAACGGATCGAAAGTGAACTCGAAATCACCAACCTCGAAACGGAAGAAGCCACTTATCCTGCGTTAACTCGACAGCTTGGCGTGTTGAATGGCGATGTCGTCGAAGCGCGCTTCAGTCATTGAAAAGGATGTCTGACCTCTCAGCGTCTCAGCGTTCTCTGCGTCTCTGTGTTGAAATCAGCGTGCGATTACTTGAGCCTGTTTTTTACACAGAGACGCAGAGAACGCTGAGACGCGGAGAAGATCGCTAATCTTTAGGAGCGAAGTAGCCGACGCGAGTTTGCGACTTGTAACCCGGGTTCGCTGTCTCAACTTTTACCCGCCGAAAGGCGCCGTCGCGCGATTTGTTTACCGGCGTGTAGTACAACGCGTATTGATGTCGCAGTTCGTCCGCTACCTCGGCATAAGTCGACTCGAGTGCGTTGAATGTCAACGGCTTAAAGAGCCGTCCGCCGGTTGCCGCAGTTAGTTGCGCCAGACTGTCTTCGCTTTGGTCCAACGCTTGAATGCGTTCTCGCAAATCATCGATCTTAAGTTGATTAAAACGCGCTGCGGTGGAGTTGGTCAGCATGTCCAATTCGGTCACTTTTTCCGCGCGCGAAATTTGTGTGTTACTCACTACATAAACCGTTACCTGTGCCTGCAGTAATGCATGAAGCGCCGTTTCGAGACTGCTCGTGCTGCTGCCATGATCGATCCCGTCAGTCAAAACGATAACGGCCTTGCGTGATTTACCTGCCGGCGAAAACTGATCGCGCGAGGCGAGCAACAACGCATCGTTGAAACGCGTAAACATTCCCGCATCAATTCGATTTAATGCGCGATGCAACTGATAACGACTCTTTGTCCAATCGAGTAGCAACTCCACGCGATCGTCAAACTTAATCAGGCTGATTCGATCATCATCAGCGAGTCGCTTGGCAAAACCTTCCGCCGCCACCCGAAAGTCTTCAATGTTGCTGGCGACTGACGACGACGCGTCAACCATCAAAGCCACATCAACCGGCACTTGTCGCAACGCGAGATCACTGAGTGGCTGCTGCGTTCCATCTTCAAAGACGCGGAAATCGCTACGCGTTAAATCGTTGACCAGGCGACCTTCCGAATCGCGCACCGTTACCGGAATCATCACTTCCGAGGTGGTGACCGAAATCACATCGCCGGGACTGACTTCCGGATCTTTTTGCGGCTCTTCCTTTTTTGGTTTCAGCTTCGGAATTGGCGGCGCCTGGCCCAACTCGTCCGTGGCCGAGTTAGGCTTGGTCTGCTTCTGCGTTCGCGCATTCTTTTGCGCGCCGCTGTTTTGCGACGTAGTTTGAATCAGGCAGGCGACTACCATCACTAAGATCAATGCGCTGATTAGACGCCGGTTATTTTTTAGTGCCATTGGATTATTTCGCTAACGACTGTTAGACCGGCGCCGACGAATCGACTCGGTCAGATGCGTGAGTGAGGTTGCTCGGGGCTAGTTGCCGGGTTCGTCTCCCATCGCAGTTTTCATTGCGATGAGAATTTTGTCACTGACTCGTCGCTTACGAAGTTCTTCGATCCTGGGCGCAGCCAGATCGAAGTCAACGGGCGACTGTTCGATGCGACGAATAATCGTTCCTTCTGAAAAGCCTGCCTCAACCAGTTCGACAATCGAGTCGTTAGTAAGACTTCTGGTTTTCTCCAGTTTGATTCCCTCGGAACCACCTTCTGATGGTGGTCGAAGAATTCGAACTGAAGCGCTGCCAGTTGTCGTTGTTTCACCAGTTGAGCGGCCATTCGCACCGTTCTGGCTATTCCGACTCCGTTGACCGCTATTCGAGCCGAAGATATCGACTCCCGATCCCGATTTCGCGGTTGGATCCAGTTTAGGGTCGGAGTTGTTCCAATCAGGATCGGCAAACGAGTCTGAGCCTTCCTGACGAGCGAGCATGGCAAGAATGATTTTCTCAGTGACGCCGCTCTTCTTGAGTTCGATCAGTCGATCCGGGGAAAGATCAAAATTGGGAACACGAGCAAAAATGACGGAGATGATGGTCTTCTCCTTAAAGCCGGCCTTCGCGAGTTTGACCACCGCTGAATTTGTCAGCGGTGCTTCGCCCTGTCGTTGAGCCCAAATCGCCTGGTTGCAAGTCAGAGCGAGAAGGACTGCCATGACATACGTTAAAAGCGACGACTTCATTCCTTTACCCCGATCAAGATGCGGCGGTTAAACTTTGTTGTCCGCGTCTCTCGCATTATAGCGCGCCAGGCAACAAAAGCTTCCAAGATTAATGAAATGACAAATTGCGGCGGATTTTTAGAGATTTTTTGGGCAGGAGTCAGTACTAAGCAGGTGGATGCCAGTATCACCTCGCGGTAGCGGCCCGAGCGGCAGTACCACCTCGCGGTCGCGGGTGGGTGGGTCGGGTGGAGCGCGCCATTAGAGTAGACCCACCCGCTACCGCGAGGTGGTACTGACTCTCTGGCCTTGGTATCAAGGCGCCTCATCGCTCCGGCAGGAGCGATATATTTATAGCCTGGAGATTGTTAAGCACCGCGCTCCGTTGGAGCGCCATATGCGGCTACTTAAGCGCGACCTTATAGATAATGAAATCACCGACCCGTTCCCCGGCGTCGTGTGTGTACCAGCGATTTAGATTATTCAGATCGACGTTGCTGAGCACGATTGCATAGCCGAGACTTGGATTCGCGGCATCGGTGCGTGAGAAACGCGCGCAGTAGTTTGTATATTCCTGATAAGCCTGTCGCATCTCCTCTGGCGATATCTCCTGGTGATTGAGGGTCAGCGATGGATTGGTGCGTTCGGCGCCAAAGATCTCCACCCGGGAAGTAAAGTCATACTGCATGGCCTGCATAAACTTCGCTTCATCAAAGCCTGAATAGTAAAGATATTTAAAGAAGAGGGTTTTTCGCTCAGCGGCCGTGATGTTGCCAAAGATGTAACTGTATCGTGACCAAAGCATCGGGTTGCGGGCTTCGGTGGGAATCAGCATCGTCATAAATGCATCTGAGGCGAAGACAACGCGGTCGTTGTTTTCATCTCTGATCCTCAAGGCCACGGCCCGTTTCTGATCTGCGAGAACGTTTTCGAAAAGTCTGGTCCGTGCAACCTGCATCGATAGAGCCAGCGTTATGGTTAGACTCACAATCACGACGGCGGCGGAAACGTAGCGCGGTAACTTCGGCCACAGTATTCCTGACAACAGGAAGACTGCGAGCGTCACCATGTAATTGGCGATGAACTGTGTGTAGTGAAACGGCTGTAACGACCGTCCGGTCAAAATTTGATGGTTGAAGATTACGAATGGGGCGAGGGCCAACGAAATCACAAAGAGCACACGCGGTTCACGCCACTCGAGTTTCTTCGTCTTTGCGAAGAAAGTAATTATTAGTAGTACCGCAGTACCGACGAGTTCAGGCACGCGTAATAGATCGGGAGTGCGAGTGAGTTCCAATACCTGTGCCTGGTCCATCGTGCTCGCGCGTTGGGAAAGCAACCAGACGTAGGCGATGAGTCCGAGTCCGCCGATCACGACAAAACAGGCCGCAGTTCTAAGTGTTATCCGGCGATCAGAGCTGCGCGCGACAAACCAAAGTAGCAAGATGCAGAGAAGCCACGCCGCTGCTGCTGTCCAAAGAAAGAAGTAAGAGTAAATCAAGATCACGAACGTGAATGCGGCCCCGATGGACCACAAGTAGTTTGGCCTGGTTAGTGATTTCCAAACGAGAAGAAATAGTAAGAGGCAGATCGGGAAGGGAAATGCTGGTTCATAACGTCGCAGGAACGGCAGAAAATCGGAGTAGTGCACGAGGAGCGAGCCTAAGCACAAAACTCCGACACCACTCGCGGCGGCAAGTGAGGTGTTCTGAGTGATGTCTAAAACGAGTTTGTAGATAACGAGAACGGCAGAAATGACTATCAACGGGACCAGTAGGACAAATGTTTGTGAGGCGGAAAGATGAAATAGTTTCGCTAGGCCGGCAAGCACATAGGGAGGAATGAATTGGACGGAGAACAGTGTTTCGAAGTTTTGATTATCGACTCCGTTATAAGGGTCGTTGCGCCGTGGGCGGCCATCGATCAATGAGTTTTCGTAGGAGCAGTAGGCGAGTTCGTCGGTATCGAAGTAAGCGAATGAGCCGTTCCAGTCGGAGCCGCGTGAGTAGCAGAGATGGAGTTGCGGTAGACAGGCGATGAAGGTCAGGATGAGCGCTAGTATGCCGGGCGCGAAACGTTTTGCGGAGAGCATGATCAGGTTCGGAGATTGTAGCTTAGGATGTGGGAGTTAGACTCGGGAGTTGGGGATTGGTGCTTAGTGCTTGGTGCTTTGTACTTTGGACTTCGGACTTTGAACTTCGGACTTTTGACTTTTGTGGTTCGGCTTTGCCGCCTGTTGTGAGGAATGGCTCCGCCTTTCCGTTAGCGACTACTTAGCGATTAGGCTGCGCCTCTTTTTAGTACCGGAAGAAGGCGCAGCCAGAACTTTAGAGAGTACGTTTACGGAAAGGCGGAGCCATTCCTCACAACAGGCGGCAAAGCCGAACCAAAGTCCAAAGTCCAAAGTCCAAAGTCCAAAGTTCAAAGTTCAAAGCACCAAGTGCCAATTCGGCAATTGGAAATCGGAAATCGGAAATAACAACAGCCTCGCCGGAAGATCCGACGAGGCTGTTGTTTGGACCAACAAAGGCGGGTGCCTTACATGCCCATGCCGCTCATTCCGCCCATGCCACCTGGCATTGCCGGACCGGCTTTCTCATCATCAGGAAGTTCAGAAACCATTGCTTCAGTCGTCAGCATCAGGCCGGCGATTGAGGCCGCGTTCTGAAGTGCAGTGCGGGTGACCTTTGCCGGGTCGATGACGCCGGCTTTGACGAGGTCTTCGAAAACTTCAGTTGCCGCGTTGAAGCCGATGTTCTCGTTCTTTTCAGAACGGACGCGCTCAACCACAACTGCGCCTTCTTTACCAGCATTCTGCACGATCTGACGAAGTGGCTCTTCGAGCGCGCGACGAACGATGTTCACGCCAATCTGTTCATCGGGATCGCCTTCACCATCCACGCTGGTCTGGAACTTCTCCAGCGCCTTGGCTGCACGAACGAGGGTAACACCACCGCCAGGAACGATACCTTCCTCAACTGCTGCGCGTGTTGCATGCATTGCATCTTCAACACGGGCTTTCTTTTCTTTCATTTCAGTTTCGGTTGCGGCGCCGACTTTGATGACAGCCACGCCACCGACGAGCTTCGCAAGACGCTCCTGCAGCTTCTCACGATCATAGTCTGAAGTGGTGTCTTCGATCTGGGCGCGCAAAGTTTTCACGCGACCTTCGATGTCACCTTGTTTGCCATTGCCTTCGACGATGGTCGTGTTGTCTTTGTCGATCGTGATCTTCTTGGCGCGACCGAGGTCTTCAATCTTCACATTCTCGAGCTTGATGCCGAGGTCTTCGCTGATCACCTTGCCGCCGGTCAGGATCGCAATGTCTTCGAGCATCGCCTTACGACGATCGCCGAAGCCAGGGGCCTTAACGGCTGCGATGTTCAAAGTGCCGCGCAGTTTATTGACGACGAGGGTCGCCAGTGCTTCACCTTCAACATCTTCCGCGATGATGAGCATTGGTTTGCCCATCTTGGCGACCTGTTCGAGCAAGGGCAGCAGGTCCTTCATCGAGCTGATCTTCTTTTCGTTGATCAGGATGACTGGATTGTCGAGAACTGCTTCCATTCTTTCCGCGTCGGTGACGAAGTAAGGGCTGAGGTAACCACGATCAAACTGCATACCTTCAACAACTTCAAGAGACGTGTCCATCGTGCGCGACTCTTCAACGGTGATGACGCCATCTTTACCAACTTTGTTCATTGCTTCGGCAATGATGTTGCCAATCGTGGTGTCGCCATTGGCGGAAACGGTTCCAACCTGGGCGATAGCATCGCCTTTGACTGGTTTGGCGAGACGTCTGATTTCGGAGGTAGCTTTCTCAACGGCTTTGTCGATGCCGCGTTTGAGGGCCATCGGATTCGCGCCGGCGGCGACAGTCTTCACGCCTTCGCGGAAGATTGCCTGGGCCAAAACCGTAGCAGTGGTGGTGCCGTCGCCCGCGACGTCTGAGGTCTTTGAGGCAACTTCACGGACCATTTGGGCGCCCATGTTTTCCAGTGAGTCTTTCAACTCGATTTCTTTAGCGACGGTTACGCCGTCTTTGGTGATCGTTGGTGAGCCAAATTTCTTATCGATCACAACGTTGCGGCCTTTTGGACCGAGGGTGATTTTCACCGCGTCGGCGAGCTGATTAATGCCGCGCAGAATCGCCGCCCGCGAGTCCTCACCATGAATTACTTGCTTTGCCATTCTTCTTCTCCTACTAAATTGGTGGATAAGGTGTGGCTGAGTTCAGCCAATTAAAAAAGCGGCCGTGTCCGGTTAGGACTACTTGCCGCCTTTCTTACCGCCAGCAGCGGTGCCAGCTCGCTCGAGAATGCCGAGGATCTCGTCCTCGCGCATGATGAGGAACTCTTCACCATCGATTTTGATCTCTGAGCCGCTGTATTTGCCAAACAGAACCCGGTCACCAGCTTTGACGTCCAAAGCCTGACGGCTGCCGTCGTCCTTATATTTGCCCTCGCCCACTGCGACGACTTCGCCTTCCTGGGGTTTTTCTTTGGCGCTGTCGGGAATAATAATTCCACCACGGACCTGCTCGCCCTCTTCGATACGACGCACAATCACACGGTCATGAAGAGGCGTAATCTTCGTTGCCATACTTACGTTCTCCTTTCAAATTTCCTTACAGAATTCGTTGAATTGGTATTAAGACAAAAGCCCTTCGGCATGATTTTCTAGCACTCTTATAAGAGGAGTGCTAAGCATAAAAGGTTGAGTGGAGGATTGTCAACTGGGGGATTGAAGATTTCAGATTTCAGATTGAAGATTGGTCAGTGGTGAGGTGAAATCGTGGTCCTGACTCTGCGCCTGCGATCGCCGCGTCTCCACGTTAAATTGATGGTTTGTTACTGCGACAGCAGTTTCAACACAGAGACGCGGAGATCGCAGAGACGCAGAGGAAGAGTGGTGTCTCGCTGCAACTGACCACAGACCACTGACTATTTATCGTTTTCCAGCCCGCTTGTGCATTCTGGCTTCGGTGCGGTCCTGTTTCTGGTAGACGGCGACACGTTTGGACAGAGTATTGCGATGGATGCCGATGGCGGAGGCGGTCTTCGAGAGGTGTTGTTTGTGTCGGGCGAGGGCCTTCTTTATATAGAGCTTCTCAAACTCGGCCATGGCCTCATCCAACAGGATTTGGCCTTCCAGCATTTCGTCGATCAGGTTTTCAAGACGATTGTGAATCATGGAGATTGAAGATTTCAGATTGCAGATTGAAGATTGCTAATGAAACACCTTCCAGATTGGAAGGCCGCACTCTCAATCTGAAATCTGCAATCTTAAATCTGAAATATTTACAGCTCTTTCCCTGACAACAAACGATACGCTTCAACGTAACGAGCAGTGGTTGCTTCAGCAACCTCCTCGGGAATCGCGGGAGCAGGTGGTTGCTTGTCCCAATCAAGCGTCTCGAGATAGTCGCGTACAAACTGTTTGTCGAATGAAGGCTGTGAACGGCCAGGCTGATATTCATCTGCCGGCCAAAAGCGTGACGAGTCGGGAGTCAGCACTTCATCGATCAGCACCAGCTCGCCATTCTTGTCACGACCAAATTCAAACTTCGTATCGGCGATTATGATTCCGCGTTCGCGAGCGTAACTACGTGCTTCGCTATAAAGTTGCAGTGACGTGTCACGCAGTTGGGCAGTTGCATCCGCGCCGATCAAATCTCTGACTTGCGCTTCGCTGATGTTCTCGTCGTGACCTTGTTCTGCTTTGGTCGACGGAGTGAACAACGGTTCCGGCAGTTCGGCTGACTCGACCAAGCCTTCCGGCAGTTTGTGTCCACAAACTTCCCCGGTTCGTTTGTAGTCTTTCCAACCTGAGCCAACGAGATAACCACGCACGACGCATTCAACCGGAAACACTTCAGCGCGACGGACCAACATCGACCGGCCTGCGAGTGTGTCTCTGTGTCGTTTGATACTTTCAGGCATTTCTTCGATGTCGCTCGTCAATAAATGATTGGCGACAACGTGGCCTAACTTATCAAACCAGAATTGAGAGAGTGCTGTTAACACTTCACCCTTGCGCTCAATTGGAGTTGGTAACACACAATCGAAGGCGGAGATGCGATCGGTGGCGACGATGAGCAGGCTGTCGTCGTCGATCGAATAAACGTCACGAACCTTACCGCGACGCAATAACGTCAGATCAGAAATAGATGTTTGCAGAAGAGTGGCAGCACCCATGATCGTTTTGATGAATTCGTTTTTATGATTAAGAGGCAGAGCGGATTTTGCTCGCGCAAAAAAACTTTGTCAAGAAGAGGTGTGATTTAAGATTGAGAAGTGGTCAGTGGTTAGTAATCGTAGGTCTTACTTTGCGTCTCGGCGTTCTCGGCGTCTCTGTGTTGAAAATCGATGTTTCGAATAAGGTGAGATCAGTTTTCAACACAGAGACGCAGAGTTCGCAGAGACGCAGAGTAAGAACCAATCTGAAACGGCAATCTTAAATCTGAAATCTACGAAGCAATCGCTTCCTTCAACCTGGTAATCTGTCCCGCGTGGTTATGTGCGTGCTCGGCGTAGATCCGCAACCATTTCTCAACTGAGTAAGGTCCACTCTCGGTGTGAACTCCTTCGCGTTTCCACTCATCATCAGACATCATGCCTAACAATTGCGTAGTCGTTTCACGTGCTGAACGAAACGCATCGAGCGCGGGCTCCATGTCGCGTTCGTTGTAACGAAGTTTCACGGCAAACTCGGCTTCGTCGTAACCGTGAATAGTCGGATTGTCTTCAACTAACAAGTTCCGAAGTCGAAGCGCCGAAGTGCTTTCACTGTCTCCAAGATGATGAATAATTTCACGCGCGCTCCATTTACCGGGAATCGGATGAGCACTAAGACTCTCGGCGGGGAAGCCATCCAAAGCCTTCATTACTTCATCGTAACCGGCGGCATACTTCGCAATCAGTTCGTTTTTTTCTTCAGGGGTCATTACGGTCTTCCTTTGTTGCAGATTGGCGTGTAACAATGAAGAATACAGACTTCGTAAACCTGATCCAAATCTTTTAGGAGCGCAGGCGTCCTCGCCTGCTGACATCGCTTAAAATGGAGATAGCCCTAAAATTCAGGTTTGCTCGGTGGTTGACTATTTTCAACGGAAGGCAGGCGGGGACGCCTGCGGCCCTGTTTGTATAGAAGTTCTTAAAATTTTGCTGGACCGCGCAGAATTAATATTGGAGTAAACATTATGTCAGGAGTCATTCGTCTGCACCGGGCGTTGGTTAGTTTCCTTTCACTTGCTTTATTGCTATCTACGGTCGCGAGCGTCAGCGCAAAACCCGCGCCCGATTTTCAAACTCAACAGCAAGCTGCGCGACCGCTGCCGCGGACCCAGTACATTCCTGATCACGATTTCGATACGCGTCACGTCGCCCTGGATTTACGTTTTGATTGGGACAAGGAACAACTGCTCGGTCGTGAAACGCTGGTGTTTGCCCCACTCGTCGCCAACCTCAAAATAGTAAAGCTTGACGCTGCGAACCTGACCCCAACTGCAGTCAAATTCGCGAGCGGAACTGCGCTTCAGTTTTCAACTGACGCTGATAAACAAAAAGTTGCGATCACTCTCGACCGCGCTTATCAACCAACAGACGAATTGACGCTTACGATCGACTACCACACGAATGGTGCACAAGATTCGAGTCAACCAGGTTTAGCCGGCAATGGACTAAAATTTCTCAAACCTGGACCAGACGATCCAGCTCGCCCAAAACAGGCTTGGACGCAGGGCGAAAGTGAATACAACCACTACTGGTTTCTCTGTTACGACCACCCAAACGATTTCTTCACTTCCGAAATATCAGCGACAGTTGAAAAGCCGCTGCAGGTGATCTCTAACGGACGTTTGCTCGACACGAAAGACAATCACGACGGCACCCAAACATTTCACTGGCGTATCGATCAACCGCACGCCAGTTATCTCACCTCGTTTGTGGTTGGCGAATACACGGCGATCAATGGTGAATACCAGGGCATTCCGGTTACGACTTACGCTTATCCGAAAGAAGCTGCCGAAGCGAAACTCACAACTTCTCGTCTACCGGAAATGGTGAAGTTCTTTTCCGAGAAAACTGGCCTCAAGTATCCATACGCGAAGTATGCGCAGACAATGGCCCACGATTTTGGTGGCGGCATGGAGAACATCAGCGCTACTACGCAAACTGACAACATGATCCACGATGCGCGGGCAGAACTCGATCAAACCAGCGACAGTTTGGAATCACACGAACTTGCGCATCAATGGTTTGGTGATTACCTCACTTGCCGCAACTGGTCCGACATCTGGCTGAACGAAAGTTTTGCGACTTACTTCCAGGCGATGTGGGACGAGTACAAAGTTGGTTCTGACGATTTTCTTTATACCGACATTAAAGGGAACCAGGATTCGTACTACTTCGCCTGGCGACAGGGAAGTCGTCGCCCGATCGTTACGAAGAACTATCGCGACCCGGATGCCGTCTTCGACACTTATGCCTATCCGCGTGGCGGCGCTGTGTTGCACATGCTGCGCAAGACGTTGGGCGAGGATAACTGGTGGCGCTCGATCAATCACTACTTGAAGAAGTATGCGAACCAACCGGTTGAGACTGAACAATTCCGCATCGCGATCGAAGAAGCGACCGGACAATCGATGGATTGGTTCTTCGACGAGTGGCTCTATCGCATGGGACATCCGGTGTTTGAAGTCACTCAAAAATACGATGAAGCCGCGAAAACACTGCAACTGACCGTTCGCCAACTGCAGACGAAAGATCCGGCCTCAGAGTATCCGCAGGTAAGTTTCTTCCAAATGCCGGTCGAGATCGAAATTGGCACTGATGCCAAAACCCAGATCGAGCACGTCTGGATCGAGCCCAAGAAAGAACAGACGTTCAGCTTCAAACTCGATGCGGCGCCAAAGCTGGTCAACTTTGATTACCAGAGCACGTTGATTAAGGAACTACAGTTTTCGAAGTCGACGGCCGAATTGTCTTATCAGTTGCAACATGACGAGGATGTGCTCGGTCGCATCTGGGCCTTGAACCAACTGGCGGGCCAATGGAGACAGAATCCAGCAAGCTCAGACAAGGATGCGATCGCTGACAACATTGCGCAGGCCCTTAAGGTTGATAAGTTTTGGGCTGTCCGATTAGAGGCCGCTACGGCTCTAGCCGATGTCTCCGATCAAAACACTCGGAATGCGTTGGTCCAGGCCACGAAGGACCAGAGTCCCCGGGTCCGGGCCCGATCAGTGATCTCGCTGGCGGCTTCGAAAGATGCCAGTCTGGCCAGCGTCTATCAAGGATTACTAGACGATCAGAGCTATGCAGTGGTTAAAGCCGCTTCGCTCGCGTTGGGCCAAACTAAAGACACAAATGCTTTTGATTCGTTAGCCAAACTGATTGAGTCTAAATCGTGGCACAATACGGTAAGAGTTTCGGCGCTCAATGGACTGGTCGCGTTGGGTGACAAACGCTCATTAGATATTGCGTTGAAGTATTCACCGCAGGGCGATTACCCGGCGGTACGAATTGCGGCCACAAAGTTGTTAGGAGTTGTAGGTCGAGACGATGCGCGGGTGTTCACCGTGCTCTCGGCCAATCTTGAAGAAGCAGTAAAAAACTCGAATTCCGCTCTGGTAAATGTAAGTGGTGAATCTCTAGTTGGCATCGGAGACCCGCGCGGAGTCGAGTTATTGGAACGACTGACAAAAAATGGCGCTAGCCGCCAGTATGATGCTCCACTAACCAATTATAAGGAGAGACTGAAAAAGTCACTGGCAGGAGCTGAGAAAACTCGTTGAGAAAGAGTGGAAACTCGGTACAGTGAATCTGTTAAGGCGAAGGACTTTGTAAATACCTTAAAACTTTAAGCTTGTAACAAAGTCGCTTCCTCCTGTACTATCCATTTGACCGAGTGGCGCCAGCCCCAAATGGCGCGGACCCTCTTGAGCCTCCTGCTTGTCAGTTCAGACAAATAATTCTGATGGCCACAGCTACTGACAGACAGAAAATCGCGAAAGAAAACTTTACAGTGCCTGACGCAGGTGAAAGAAAAGTTAGCCTGCTGGTTGTCGAGGATGATGAGAACATCTCGACCGCGATAAGTGAATATTTTTCTCGCGCAGGTTACAACGTAAAAACCGTCGAAGACGGGCTGAATGGCGTGAAAGCCGCGCTGGACGATCCTCCGGACGCAGTTGTTCTCGACCTGATGCTGCCCAAGATGGACGGTTTAGCTGTTTGCAAGGAATTACGAGAAAAGGTGGGCTATTTACCGATTCTCATGCTGACGGCGAAAGACGATGTAGTTGACAAGGTGTTAGGTCTGGAGATGGGCGCGGATGATTACATCACCAAACCCTTCAGTCTCCGAGAACTCGAGGCCAGGATCAAGTCAGTTTTGCGGCGCACGCGCACTGGTCCTGCTCCTGATGGAATTCGCGACGAAGCTCCAATCGTTCGCGGTCGCCTCAGAATCGACTCAGCCAAACGCGAAGTCACCATTGGTGATCGTCAGGTTGAGCTCACCCCGAAAGAGTTTGATCTCCTTCGGCTTTTTGCTTCGAACCCAGGGCGGGTGTTTCCACGTAAGTATTTGCTTGAAAAGATCTGGGACTACTCCTACGAGGGTTACGATCGCACGATCGATTCCCATATCAATCGGCTTCGCGCCAAGATCGAGGAGAATCCAGAGAACCCGCAGATGGTTTTGACCGTTTGGGGAATTGGATACAAGTTTAGCGACGAGCAGTAATCGTCGTCTTGCCTTAATAACTCCCCGCACTACCTCGCCAGATCCGGCCAATCACGCCTACAACTGGCTAGTCGATGGACCTTCCCAGGGAAGGCCTCGCCTTGTAACGCCATGAAGAACTCTCTAGCTCAGTCTCAACCCCCTTCAACTTTCAACTGGGTAAAGCTCTGCCTACACTTCCTCGCAGCTCTCTTACTCATTTTGGCTCCAATCTTTTTGGCGCGTGGCCAGGGATCTAACGACGTTACTACCGTCTCCAACGTCTCCTCTCACGCGGCGACTAACGGCACAGTAATTCAGATTTCCGCCGATGGCTCGCTGAACCGCGCCCAGACCTTTCAGGACCGCGAAGGTTTTCACGTCGTCGTTCCAGAGGCAGGGGTGTCTGACCTGGTGAGGTCGAGCAAAGGAGTCAGAGTCAGAAGAGTTGGCAGCTCAATCGAGATATTGGTCCAGACGCAACCCGGCACTCCGGTGTCTGTTCAAAACCTCGACAATCGTATCCAACTGATGGTCGAAGGCAAGCTTGATAACGCACATGCCGAAGGCGATATGCCGGTTACGGAGGAAGTTTCCCGGCCGCAGCAGTCCGCTTCTTCTTCGGGGCCCAACTATTCGATTCCGAGTGACTACCCGGCTTCACAGAATTACGGTTCCAGCTATCCGGCCGAAACAACGTCGAAGGTTCCGGCGCCGCCGACTGCGGCCCAAACTCAGGCAGCAACTCCAGCAGCGGCCAACCCGGGACAAGTCCGCGATGCAGGCGAATACGAGCATAAGGAAGAAGGCAACGTCACCGATGCCGCGGCTGAAGGAGATGGTTTTCTGTCTTCTATGTTCTCAGGCACAAGCATGGTAGTGATTTTGGTTCTGGCGATAGTTGGCTTGTTAGTGTTCCGTAAGTTCCGCTCGAAGAATACCGGCTCGATGACTGTGGTCGACGAGGGTGACGCCGATCGTATGGACGCAGACTTCGGCAAAGTTGAAGTCGTTGACGACCATCCGAAAGCTAAGCCAGTCAATACTGGTCTCATCAAACAAAATCGTGCTCTACCAGCAAATGCGCCTACTCGTGAACGCACCCCCGCGGTGCGTTCGGTAGCAACTGCCCCAGCATCACTTTTTGGCGCCTACCGAATTGATCAGGAAGTTGGGAAACTGGTTTTGGGCCAGGCCCATCGCATGGATGTTTTATCTTCGCGCGGATCGGAAGATCGCCGCGCGATTCAGACTTCACTGATCAAGACTATCGTTTCTCCCGAATTTTCTGACGACGAACGACGACGTGCTCGTGAGGCTTTGGAAGAGTACGGTTTTGTCGCTCGTGAATCGGCGACCCTCTTGTTAGCTCCTGATGCGTTCGATCGAACTTCAGCAGCCCGTTCGTTAGGTGAAATTGGCTCATCTTCGGCGTTGCCATTCCTGTTGGAAGCTCTTTACGACGTCGAATCGATCGTCCGTAACCAGGCAGTGATCAGCATTGGCGAATTAAAAGTGCCCTCTGCAATTGGCGCGTTGCTGGACATGGCCCGCAAACATCCTGATGTGCCTGCGAGTCTGGTAAGTAAAGCGTTGAGTGCCTGTTCAGTTGAAGGTCTCGGGTTCTTCGATGCGGTTGTTCCAGCTACGTCGTTCCTGACGACCGGCGAACCTGACACAAACAGTTTTGACTTCACTCCGATCGATACCATTTCCACAGTTGAGCCGCTGCTCGAAACGCTGGACGACGCTGGATTAGCGGAAGCACTTCAACAAGCGCACAGCGAAAGTATTGAAGAACGTAGTGAGGGAGTGAAGAACTTAGGTCAATACGTTGTCCAAAGTTCGGTCAATGCGCTCACGACGATTATGCAGCGTGATACGGAATCGACAGTTCGCGCGCTGGCGGTGTCGAGTTTGGCCTTCATCGATCACGAGTCAGTCTTTCCAGCAGTGTTGATTGGCATGGCGGATGAGTCGCGAGAAGTTCGCGCTGCCGCTGCGCGCGCTCTCAGCCGCTTGAGCTTTGACAGGTCTGAAGCGTATGTCCATCTAATGCAGACAGCGGATGAAGAGACGCTTCACAATGTGGCCGAGTCTTGTATCAAGGCCGGCATCGTCGCCCAGAATCTGGATCGACTCTCAAGCGGAGATCGGCGACAAGCTTATGAAGCTTTCGCACTGATTTCGTTACTTGCCAAAGCCAGAATGGCAGATTCAATCCTCGACGTCGTCGAACATCACAGCAACCAGGCCGTGCGTGTTTCGACGGTCAATTTACTTGCTTCAACCGGCGAGCAATATGTTTTCGATCACCTGCAGAGACTTGCGTCCCAGGAAGGAATGGACGAAGAAGTTAGGACTGCATTGCTCGAAGGTATGTACAGACTCGAACAATCTCGACCGGTAATGGAAGTACCTGCGGATCAGTTTGTAATCCAGGAGCCTGCGGACGTCATTGAAAGATTTGAAGAACAGGAGAGTAGCCCAGAGCTCGAGAGTAGTTTCGAGTTCAACGTAACAACTGAAGCCGATGAATTCGAACCCTAATCCGTCTGGACGATGTTCCAGCAGGATTGCATAATGCCCAGTGGAAGTAATTCCTCATTTTGCCCCAATGAAGCTGACAAGGAACACATGGGTTAGTTCCAGGAGATTCTGGCGCGGACTCGGTTTGGCGTTGGGTTTTGCTGTTTTAGCATGGGTGGGTTTCGCACCACTCGCAGCGCAGACCAGCAAAGCTCGCAAAGTTGTCTCGATGCGAGTCAGTCCGAGTGGGGAAGGATCTCGGGTCACAGTTGTCGCCGATCTAAACCTGAACGACTACGAAGCGTTTCGGCGTGGTGATCGCTTCTATCTGAAATTACCGGCGTCGGAATTTGGTGCGGCCCAGTCGGGATTGCGAGGCAACGGGTTTGATGATGTTCAGGTTCAACGGACTGGTGACAGCGTCATCATTTCCTTCAAGCTACAACCGGGAGCTACTGCCCGGGTTGATCAACGCTTCAATAAACTGGATGTAGTTTTCACTGCATTCAAAGTAAACAAGAACACAGCCGCGGCGACGCAAAATATTGCTACTACGCAGAGTCGGGTTGATGCGGCTGGACCACTTCCGCCCGGTTCGCCAAATCAGACGGGACGGGCCGGCGCCGCAAGTATTGAACGCCCGGTTGGAACAAAAGTTGGTAACGCGAGAAACGAACCGGTTGTTGAGCAGACTACTGCGAATGGATCAAAGAAGCCTGAGAAAGATACAAAGCCGGCAACACCGGTAAAGTCGGCTTCGCCAACGCCGAATGCGACGCCCGCAAATACGAATGTTGCCTCGAGTGGTCCAATTAGTTACGGAGCAAACAGTGGCGCTCCTTCGTCATCGCCGTATCAAAGCAGCGCGACGCCGACGAGTGGAACTAATCAGCCGGGCGCGGTTGCTTCGCAAAGATGGAGTGGTTTCAGGCAGTGGTTAGCCTTAAATTGGAAATTACTTGCCGCGCTCGCAGCGGCTTTCCTTGTTTTATGCATCATCGGCTTGCTTTTGCGACGACGCACCCAAGACAAAGCCAAGTCGGTAAAAATTAGCAATAGAAAATCACACTGGAAGGGCGAAAAGATTGGCCCAAAAACGATGGAGGCTATTGCCCAGTCGGAAAACCTCGGGCCAGAGATTGTTGAAGAGATAGTCAAAGTCGATCCAGTTGTAGTCCCTGAGGTGGAAGCTCCCGAGCTGGTCAGACTTGAGGCAGTAACGACTGAAATGAAGGAAGAAGTGGAGCTCGATTCGCCATTGGTAGAACCGGGCTTGACGTATTTATCGGAGGTCAAGGAATCTGTTGTGGAACCGCCAAATTCTAATACTCCCGCTCAGTTTGAGCGTGCTGACTTTGAAGTTAAGAAGCTGTTGTCCGGACGCGAGTTTGACGCGAACGTGATTGATGCTTCCGACTTCCCGACCCGACAGATCATAGCTGCCAGTTTGATCGCGGCCTTGACCGGGCGAAATGTTGAACAGCACGAACACGCTAGAAAGGCTTTTGTGGACTACGGATATTTTGATGAAACAACCAGGGATTTGCGTACTGCTGATTCGCCGGCTGAACGGGCAGGCGCTGCTCGCAAGTTGGGCGCGTTGGGCGACAGTCGCGGCAGCTCGCATTTGATTGCGGCGTTGTACGACTCTGCGCCGGAAGTTCGTCGCGCATCGGTTGAAGCTTTGGGTCAGGTCGGTGATAGCGCCGCGCTTACGCCCCTGAACGATTTACTCCAGCGCGAAAACAGTCGCCAGTTACCCGAAGCCATAATCCGACATGCCATCAACTCGATCACCGTGACCGCGGTCAAACGGTCGGGTGAAAAGCCGACTTTGCGGGTTGTCGAAAAACAACCTGAACCGGTTGTTGAGCCCAAAGCTCAACCGGAGTTCACTGCGTTTATCGATTCGATTAAGCAGGAAGATTTAGCGCCCGTTGAGTTAGGACCCAAACCAGCGCCACTTGTGAGCCAGCCTTTGGCGCCTGTTACCGAGGATCAACTTAGCGAAGAAGAACGACAACTCGCCCTGGAAGAAGAAGCGCTTCGTAAAGCTGCTGCAGATCTTGAAAGACGAAGACATGAAGCCCAATTGGCACGCCAGCGCGCCGAAGAGGAAGCGCGTTTGAAAATTGAGCGTGAAGCCAAAGAGCGGGCCGAAATGGAAGCCCGGCTGCGGGCTGAGGAAGAGGCACGACGATTAGCCGAAGAGGAACAACGACGAAAAGCAGAAGAGGAAGCGCGCCGGCGAGCAGAGGAAGAAGCAAGGCGGTTGGCAGAAGAGGAAGCGCTTCGTCGTAAAGCGGAGGAGGAAGAGCAAACACGTTTACGACTTGAACAGGAAGCCAGGCAAAAAGCTGAGGAAGAGACTCGGATCCGGCTTGAAGAAGAAGCCCGGTTCCGGCTGGAAGCTGACACCCTGCGTCGCGCGGCTGAAGAATTGGCCCACAAACGCGCGGAAGCCGAGGTAGCTCGTAAACTTGCTGAAGAAGAAGCACGGAAGCGTGCCGAAGAAGAATCTCGCCGTAAAGCTGAGGAAGAAGCGCGTCGTAAAGTCGAAGAGGAAGCTCGTCTGCGTGCGGAAGCCGAAGCTAAACGAAAAGCTGAAGAAGAGATGCGTCGTCAGGTTGAGTTGGAACTACAACGACGTGCAGAAGAACAAACGCGGCGGATCGCAGAAGAGGAAGCGAGGCGGAAGGCTGATGAAGAAGCTCGCCGGCTGGCTGAAGAGGCGACCCGCAAGCGAATCGAAGAAGAAGCGCGTCGTCGGGCCGAGGAAGAAGTCGCTCAACGTGCTGCCGCTGAAGCTCGCCGCTTAGCTGAAGAACAGGCTCACAAGATCGTTGAAGAAGACATGCTCCGCCGGTCACAGGCGGAAGGACTGCTGCGCGAAGCTGCGGAACGTCGTCGGGTGGAAGAGGAACGTTTCCAACACGAACAGAACGCGCTACTACAGGCTGCTGATGAAGTAGCGAAACGACGTCGCGAAATCGAAGATTCTCGCAAAAGAGCTGAAGAGGAAGCGCGCCTTCTTCATGAAGCCCAGGAGCGAATTCGACTGGAAGACGACGCGCGTCGTCAGGCTGCCGAGAACCAGCAACGGTTGGAGATCGAAGCGCGTCAACGTGCTGAAGAAGAGCGTCAGCGCTTTGAAGAAGCCCGGCTGCGCACCATCGAAGAACAGAAGAAACGTGAAGAGGAAGCTCGTCGAAAAGCTGAAGAGGAGTCACAACTACTCGCCGCGGCCCAGGAGCGAATTCGGCTGGAAGAAGAGGTAAGGAAAAACGCTGAGCTGCAACGACAGCAGTTGGAGCAGGAAGCGCGTATTCGTACCGAAGAAGAACGTCGCAGATTGGAACTGCACGAGCGGACAGTTAAGGAGCATGAGGACCAGGCCAGGGCAGTCGCTTTAAAAGCGGAAGAACAAGCACGACTGATCATCGCCGCCAAACAAAAAGTGGAAGTTGAAGAAGCCGCTCGTCAGCAAGTTGAATTGGAGCGTCTTCGATTAGAAGCTGAAGCAACCGTTCGCGCGGAAGAACGTCGTCGTTTGGAGGAAGAACGAGTACGGACACTCGAAACTCTCGAAGTACACCGGCGACAAGAAGAGGCAGTCCGCCTGAAGACAGCCGAAGAAACTCGTATGCTCGAGGAAGCACAGGCGCGAGTCCATGCTGAAGAAGCCGTCCGTCAACAAGTTGCCGAACAGCGTCAACGACTGGAAGTCGAAGCAGCCGCCCGGGCTGAAGAGTGGCGTCGTTTGGAAGAAGAACGAATGCGGGCGCTTGAAGCACTCGAAACCCAGAAACAGCAGGAAGAAGCGGCGCGTTTGAAAGCGGCCGAAGAGGCCCGTCTGCTCGAGGAAGCGCAGGCAAGAGTTCAGGCTGAAGAAACTGCTCGCAAACAGATCGAAGAGCAACGACTGCGTATGGAAGCCGAAGCTGCTCTGCGTGCCGAAGAACGTCGTCGTTTGGAAGAAGAGCGAGTACGCGCGCTCGAAGCACTTGAAGCACAGAGGCAACAGGAAGAAGCAGCGCGTTTGAAAACTGCTGAAGAGGCTCGCCTGCTTGGCGAGGCGCAGGCCCGTGTGCAAGCCGAAGAGGCTGCTCGCAAACAAGCTGAGGAAGCGCGTCAACGACTGGAAGCCGAAGTGGCAGTTCGTGTTGGAGAACGCCTTCGTTTGGAAGCGGAGCGAATTCAGACCCTTGAAAGCCATCAGCAGCAGGAAGACGCTGCGCGTCTGAAATCCGAAGAGGGCGCTCGTCGTCTGGCCGAAACCCAGGCCAGAATTCAAGCCGAAGAAGCTGCGCATCGTGAAGCGGAAGCGCAACGTCAACGCCTTGAACAGGAAGCGCTGGTCCGCGAAGAGGAACGACGACGTGCCGAAGAAGGATTGCATCGCGCTGAAGAAGAGCACCGGCGAATCGAAGAAGAAACGAGCCAAATCGCTGCTGAAGAAGAACGGCGGTTAGCTGAACTCGAAGCCGCTCGCAAACGTGCTGAAGAACAGGCGCGTCAACGTTTCGAGGTCGAACAGCGCATCAAAGCCGAGATCGAGGCGCTGCATAAGGCGGAAGAAGAACAACGTCTTCGTATCGAGGCCGAAACCAAACGACGTGCTGAAGCAGAAGCGAAACTTCGTGAGGAGAAAGCGCGTCATCAGGTTGAAGAGGACGCCCGTATTCACGCCGAACGAGAAGCTCATCTTGCTGAAGAAGCAAGAATGAAGGCTGAAGAAGAATCGCGACGCCGGGCTGAAGAAGCGGGACGGGTTGTTGCCGAACGCGACGCACGACGGTTGGCGGAAGAGGAAGTTCGCCGGCGCGAGGAAGAAGAAGTCAGGCAACACGAAGAACGAGAAGCTCGCCTGCGTGCGGAAGAAGAAGTTCAACGTCGTATCGAAGAAGACTATCGCCTGCGCACTGAAGAAGAGGCCCGTCAACGTGCTGCGGAAGAGCAGCGACGTCAGGCGGAAGATGTTCGTCTCGCCGAAGATGAGCGGGCTTTTGGTCTGGTGTCACAGGTTGAGCAGGAACCGGCTGCGTCAGCGCCGGAGACAGTTTGGGGCGAAGTTGCTTTACCTCAGACGGAAGTAGTTGAACCGGTTGCTTTCACGGAAACGCCAGTCGCAGTTGCTCCTCCCGTAGAGGAAGTGGCAGCTCCGGCAGAAGACAAGGGAATTGAGGTAGTAAGAGCGGAAAAAGGAATTGCGCCGCTTGGTGATGAGTCGGATATTTCAGCCGAACTCGTCAAACGTCTCAACAGCGAAGTACCTGAGGACCGTGCCGGTGCACTTGCTGACCTGGCCCGCCTCGGTGGTGATGATGCTTTCCGTTTTATTGGCAAGGCTTTCGACGATCAATCAGTCGAAGTGCGAAACGCAGCCGCTCGCTCGCTTTATGATTTGCAATCAGATCGCGCGGCTTCGTTCACTCGTGCACTGCGCGAAGGAACGCCGGAGCGTCGTCGCAACATTGGTGCTTCGTTGGCAACTTCTGGTTTGGCCAGCGATGCGATCGCAAACCTGACTGGTGAAAGTCGCGACAAGACTTACGATGCTTTCTCGCTGTTGTTCCTGATGGCGAAGGCCGGTGAAGTGCAGCCGTTGATGAAGGCGATTGAAGACTATCCAAACGTGGAAGTTCGTTTGGCCGTGGTTAAGTTGCTGGCGTTGAGTGGTCAACCGGAAATCGTGCCGGCGTTTCGGCGATTGGCAGTTCGCGGATCGTTGCCATCGGAAGTTCGTTCTGCGGTGATGGAAGCGATTTATCAGATCAGCAGCCAGAGTCGCGAGACCGCGCCGTCGGCGGCGTAGTCGTAGATGGTGAATAGTAAATAGTTAATCGTAAATCGATTAAGCGAAGGCCGTGGGTGAAAGCTCACGGCCTTTTGTATTTCTCTGCGTCTCTGTGTTGAAAATGGAGTACATATAAATGAGCTTTGGTTTTTAACACAGAGACGCAGAGTACGCTGAGACGCAGAGGGGGCCGCGGTTTTTCAATTTCAGCGTTCACGATTTACGATTAACCATTCACCATTTACTATGTACCCTTGTCATGGAGTTCAAACTTCGCACTGAGTATCAACCGAAGGGCGATCAGCCCGCGGCGATTGAAGCCCTCGTCAAGGGTCTAAACGAAGGCGCGAAAGATCAAGTCCTGCTCGGTATCACCGGCAGCGGCAAGACCTTTACCGTCGCGAGTGTCATTCAGCACACGCAACGCCCCACGCTCGTTCTCGCCCACAACAAAACACTCGCCGCCCAACTATTTCAGGAATTCAGGTCACTCTTCCCCGAGAACGCCGTCGAGTATTTTGTTTCCTATTACGACTACTACCAGCCCGAAGCTTACGTTCCCGCCGCGGACGTCTACATTGAAAAGGAAGCGATCGTTAATCAAGAGATCGACAGGCTGCGAATGTCGGCCACGCGAGCGCTCTTCGAACGCAATGACGTCATCGTCGTCGCCAGTGTGTCGTGCATTTACGGTCTTGGCGATCCGGACGCTTACTACGGTTTGCTCTTTTTTGTCGAACCGGGAATGCGGATGTCTCGTGATTTTCTTCTGCAGAAGTTAGTGGAAGTTCAGTACGAGCGTTCGGATGTGAATTTTCAACGCGGTAGTTTTCGCGTGCGGGGCGATGTAGTTGAAATCTATCCGAGTTATCAGGACCTCGCCTATCGCATCGAGCTTTGGGGTGACGAGATTGACTCAGTTTCGACAATCGATCCGTTGCTTGGTGAAGTGCTTGAAAGACACACGGCGCGGGTACCAATTTATCCGAAGACGCACTATGTGATGTCGCGGCCGACCATCAAACGCGCGCTCAAAACAATCAAGGAAGAACTCGATTGGTGGGAACCAAAGTTAATCAATGAAGGCAAACTCGTCGAAGCGCAACGTCTGCACCAGCGCACGATGTTTGATCTCGAAATGATCAAGGAGATGGGTTTTTGTCGCGGCATTGAAAACTATTCGCGACACTTAACCGGCAAAAATCCCGGCGACCCGCCACCGACGCTTCTCGATTATCTACCGCGCGATACGCTGATGGTGATCGATGAATCGCACCAGTCAGTGCCGCAGGTGCGCGGCATGTTTGAAGGCGATCAATCGCGCAAACGAACTCTCGTTGAGTATGGCTTTCGTCTGCCCTCAGCATTGGACAATCGTCCTTTGAACTTTGCCGAGTTTGAGACGCGCATCGGACAAACGATCTATGTGTCGGCCACACCTGGTCCATACGAACTCACGAAAGCGAGTGGTGAAGTCGTCGAGCAGATCATCCGTCCAACGGGCTTGATGGATCCGGTAGTCGAAGTGCAGCCAGTTAAAGGGCAAATCGATCATTTACTGGAAGAGTGCCGGCAACGCGCGGAGCGTCGCGAGCGTGTGTTAGTGACTACGTTGACGAAGCGCATGGCTGAAGATCTGACGGAATATTTCACTGAAGTCGGTGTTCGCGTTCGTTATCTGCATTCGGATATTGAAACTCTGGAACGCATTGTGATTCTGCGTGACTTGCGGCGCGGCGAGTTTGATGTCCTGGTGGGAATTAACTTGTTACGCGAAGGATTGGACCTGCCCGAGGTCTCGTTAGTGGCGATTCTTGACGCGGACAAGGAAGGTTTTTTGCGTTCGGAATCGTCGTTGATTCAGACGATAGGACGTGCTGCTCGCAACGCCGAAGGCAAAGCGATTCTTTACGCGGATCGGATTACGGATTCTATGAAGCGCGCGATCGATGAAACGAATCGACGTCGCGAGATCCAGGCAGAATATAACGAGCAACACGGAATCACGCCGCAGACAATCATCAAGCCTATTGAGTCGACTTTGATAACGGCCTCCGAGGCCGACTACTTCAAAGTGCCGGCTGACATCGAAGACATCGAGGACTACTCGCCGGCCAACATTGAAGCGACGATTAAAAAACTCGAGTTTGAGATGCGCGCAGCGGCGAAGAAGTTTGAGTTTGAACGGGCCGCGGAATTACGCGACCGCATCAAGGTCCTGCGCGATCGCGAACTCCAGCTTGCGTAATGTCCCCTCTGCGTCTCAGCGTACTCAGCGTCTCTGTGTTAAAACTGAGTCCAATTAGCTGTACCTCAAATTTCAACACAGAGACGCGGAGTACGCTGAGATGCAGAGAAGGATTGCTGTAATGCTAATCAAGTCCCACGAAGACGAAATTCAATCGTTTCTTTCCGATGCGAGTTACATGCGCAACGGTCGCGCTGATGAAGTTGTCCTTCCGGAAACGATTGAAGAAGTCGCCGAAGTCCTCCGTAACGCCAACGAGAATCGTACGCCAGTCACGATCTCAGGTGCGGGCACGGGGACAGTCGGCGGACGCGTCGCGTTTGGCGGAATTGTTTTGGCCACCGACAAGCTGAATCACATCAAGAGCATTACAGACAAAAGCGCGGTAGTTGGCCCAGGCGTAGTCCTCTCCGATCTGCAACAAGCCGCCGATCGTGAGAACTTATTGTATCCACCCGATCCAACCGAACGAGGTTGCTTCATCGGTGGCAACGTGGCAACGAATGCTTCCGGCGCGCGCACCTTCAAGTACGGACCAACGAGGAACTACATCAACCGTTTAAGGATTGTTCTTACCAACGGAGAAGTCGTGGACCTTCGCCGCGGTGAATTACAAGCTGAGGCTGGTCGAGTACGTATTCCGTTGCCCTCCGGAGAAGTTCTTGAAGCCCCTTTGCCGACTTATGAGATGCCCCACACGCGCAAAAACGCGAGCGGTTATTTTGTATCCCCGGATATGGACGTTATCGATCTTTTTATCGGGAGCGAAGGCACACTCGGCGTTGTAGTCGAAATTGAAGTGCGTTTGTTAGCGAAGCCACAGGGACTTTTAAGTGGCGTGGTCTTTTTTGAGAACGAGTCTAACGTTCTGGAGTTTGTGGCTAACGCAAGAAGCCGCTCACTTGCGAATCGTAGCTCAGGTAATAGTGGACTTGGCGCGCGGGCGTTGGAGTTGTTTGATTCGGAGTCGTTGAATTTCCTGCGCACAAAGTATCCGAATATTCCGGAGACGGCGGTCGGGGCGATCTTTTTCGAACAGGAAACCACGCCGGAAACAGAAGAGTCGTTGATGAATGAGTGGCTGACGTTGCTGGATGAACATTCGGCGATGACTGATTCATGGTTCGCGACGAATGAACCGGACCAGGCGAAGTTGCGGGAGTTTCGACATGCGTTGCCGGTGTTGATGAATGAGTGGTTTGCGAAATATCAGCAGCGAAAAGTGTCGACTGATATGTCTGTGCCGGATGAGGCGTTTGCGGGGATGTTTTCGTTGTACAAGGAGACGCTGCGTGCGAGTGGATTGCGTTACACGATCTTTGGACACATCGGCGACAACCATGTGCATGTGAATATCCTGCCGCGTAATGATGACGAAGGTACGCGGGGAAGAGAGTTGTATGTGAAGTTTCTGAAACATGCGGCGGCGGTTGGCGGGACGTTATCGGCGGAGCATGGAGTAGGGAAGTTGAAGCGGGATTATTTGAAGTTGTTTTACAGCGAGCGGCACCTGCGCGAAATGGCCGCGCTCAAATTGGCCTTCGATCCTCACGGCATCCTCGGCCGCGGCAATATTTTCTCGGAAGAATTATTGACCTCTCTGTGATCCTCTGTGTCTCCGCGTCTCTGTGGTTAAATAGACGTCCGAACTATGTATTTGACAATTTAAAGGAGTAAGAAATGAGTGACCTCACGTATCTGAACAACCTCACCGGACAGATCATTGGAGCAGCAATCGAAGTTCATCGAGTGCTTGGACCAGGACTATTGGAATCGGTTTATCATCAATGTCTGGCGCGAGAGCTGGAGCTGCAAAACCTTAAATATAGATTCGATTGGCCATTCCCGCTCGAGTACAAAGGCATTCGATTAAATAAGGGCTATCGATTAGATCTGCTGGTTGAAGAAAGTGTGATTGTGGAAGTTAAGTCGGTGTCAGTTCTGGCGCCGGTGCACGAAGCCCAACTACTGAGTTATATGAAGTTGCGTAACATCTCTCTGGGACTGCTTATGAACTTCAATGAGGTAGTATTAAAGAATGGTATACGAAGGAAGATTATAGGTTTTCAATAGTCTGTTGTGAGTTCGAAGAGGCCCGACAGTTTAAGTTGGTCTTTAACACAGAGAGCACAGAGACGCAAAGAACGCAGAGACGCAGAGAAGAGGGGAATGTTGAGATTCACGACAGCGGGAGAGTCGCATGGGCGGGCGTTGGTGGCGATTGTTGAAGGGTTGCCGGCCGGGTTGCCGGTGAGCCAGGAAGCCATCGATTACGAACTACGCCGCCGCCAACTCGGTTACGGTCGCGGCGGCCGCATGAAGATCGAGAAAGACCACGCCGAGATACTCAACGGCGTCCGTCATGGTCTAACCCTCGGTTCACCAATCACTCTCCTCATCGAAAACAAAGATTGGTCCAATTGGACCGAAGTAATGAACTCCGAGCCACGCGACGTCGCCCCCGAGAAGTCTCGCATACTCAAACGCCCGCGTCCCGGTCATGCGGATCTTTCCGGCGGTCTCAAATACGACGTTCGCGATCTCCGTAACATCCTCGAACGCGCCTCCGCTCGTGAGACAACCGCGCGTGTTGCCTGTGGCGCGCTGGCCAAACAACTACTTTCGGCTTTTGGTGTCGAGATCAGAAGCCACGTCATTCAACTCGGCGGCATTCCCAACGAACCGCTCGAACTCAGTTGGGCTCAGATCGCCGCTATTCCAGACGATGGATCACTCCATTGCGCCGACCCGGACGCCGAACAAAAGATGATTGCACTCATCGATGAAACGCGTACCAAAGGCGACACGCTCGGCGGCGTTTTTGAAGTGGTCGCTAAAGGAGCGGTCCCCGGTCTCGGTTCACATACTTCATGGGACGCGAAGCTCGACGGACGATTGGCCCAGGCGATCATGTCCATTCCGGCGGTAAAAGCAGTGGCGATTGGCGCGGGCGCTGAGATCAGCAGTTTGCCCGGCTCCGAAGTCCACGACGAGATTGATTACAACTCTGAAACAAAGGAGTTTATTCGCGAAACAAACCGCGCCGGTGGACTCGAAGGCGGCATCACAAATGGTGAGGAGATTCGGGTGCGAGGTCATCTCAAACCATTATCCACCCTGCGCCGCGCTTTGCGATCGGTCGATATCGACACCAAAGAACAGGAAGTCGCTGGATTCGAACGCACTGACACGACGGCTGTTCCCGCCGCCGGTGTGATTGGCGAATCAATGGTGGCGCTAGTCTTAGCTGACGCGATGCGCGAAAAGTTTGGCGGCGACAGTTTGGGTGAGATGAAACGCAATTATGAAGGTTATCGCGAGCAATTGAGGGGTTATTAGTAAATTCTTCGGCTGTTCGATATGCTTAAGTTGCGTTGGTAAATTTATCTTCGTGGGGATGAGGTCAGTACCGTAACGCGGTAGCGTCGGGTCGTGCACTAGACATAGGCCCGCAAAAATACATCTGACCCGACGCTACCGC
>DATDMC010000113.1:0-34293 GCA_036518995.1 Pyrinomonadaceae bacterium
AGAGGGTACTGCGACGGGTGCTGAGATACCACCGACTTTATGTCGGTGGAGCGATCAACTTCAAGCTAATACGCGACAAGGCGAAGTATAGATACCACCGACTTTATGTCGGTGGAGCTTCAACTTGAAGCTAATACGCGACAAGGCGGCAGCGATGCATTGTTAGCGAGAAATTGAAACTCCACCGACATAAAGTCGGTGGTATCTCAGCACGCGTCGCAGTACCCTCTATTTAGCCTGAAGGTGAAACTCCACCGACATAAAGTCGGTGGTATCTCCGCGCATGTCGCAGTACCTTGTTAGCCTGAAGTTAAAACTCCAACCGACATAAAGTCGGTGGTGTCTAGGCTAATGATTTCAAAATAGCGGTTTCGACTGCCTGCGGAGAGAAGTAGTTGGCGATGTGGGTGAAGCCATTGTCAGAGAGTGATTGCCAGAGCTGCTCGTTGCGATAAAGAGTAATCACTGCGTTAGCGAACTCTTCCGGGGTGTTGGCGATCAATGTTTGTTTTCCATTTTCAAAACCCATTCCCTCGGCGCCGATGTCAGTGGTCACAACCGGAAGCCCGTAAGAAAGTGCATCGCCGATCTTTCCTTTTACGCCAGCGCCAAAACGAAGTGGCGCCACAAAAACACGCCGCGAATAAAGCAACGGTTCGATATCCGGCACGTAACCATTGATGCGAACTACATCCGACGCATACTCCTGGATCTTAGCAGGCGCATTGCTTCCGACTACGTCCAGGTAAATATCCGGAATCTCACGACGAATTAGTGGCAGCACTTGCTCGACAAAAAATTCGACTGCATCGCGATTAGGTGTGTGATTAAAGTTGCCGATGAAAAGCAATCCGCTTCGTTCCGAAAACTTCAGACCACGATCGTGCAACGGATGAATAGTGGGAATGATCGCAACTGCTTTGTCCGGCACTTCGGCTATCATCGAAGCCTCATCGGCGGGTGAAGTACTCCAAAGGATGTCACTTTCACGGACCAGGTCGAGTTCTATTTTGCGATAAAGTCTTGCTCGATCCAGTACATCCGGATCGCCTGTCACCTGATATTCCAACTCGAGCCTGCGATAATGAGCATCGACTGTGTCAAAGACGATCTTCATCTCCGGCGCCAGCTTACGCAAAGGACGGAAGAGCGCCTGGGCCATCTCGGGCCGGCTCACGATCGCAACCTTAAACTTCTGCTTCCTTAGTAACTGTTTGTAGTAAATAAGATCAACGGTCTCGACGCCTTCATCCCATAACGCCTGTTCATAACGAGGATTGATATTCTTTCGTTGGTAAACGAAGACAGTGTTGTAATGCTGGGCCAAAATCTGAAGCACGAGCAGCATACGTTTGCTGCCGGCATCGAGATCGGGAGTGGGAATTAAATCGTCGAAGACAATGACGGAGGATTCGAACGATTTGTTGGCGCTGCGGTTTGTCCGTTTTTGATAATCCGCGAATGTTTCCTGAAGAGGTTTACCAATCGCTGTAAGACGCGCCCGCTGTCGTTTGAGCGCCAACTTTAGGGAAAAGGGAAGTTTGTCTTTCAACCGATTCCTCTGGTTATTTACCCAAACTGATTTCAGAAATTTCCCAGTTCAAGAGGGGCGCGATGCCACCTGCGCGTTTGTGTCTGCCGGCCTGGATGTCATCTTCAGGTTCGAAGACGTCGAAGTGAAGCGCATCATCTGCTGCGAAAACAAGTTTTGGATTATCTCTAACATCAACACCGAGACTGGCGTAATACGCGCCTTCCTTAAGTAGACCACCAGGAATTTCAACGCGGCTAATAAAACGACCCGGACGCCGCGTCATTGCCTCACTCGTCATCACGTCGTAGTCAGAGGTGGTGAAGATTATCTCGCCATGTTCGTCCCTGAACACCAGATAGAACCGTGACCCACGAACAGGATCGTTTATTACGTAATCAACATGAATAGTAAATGGTTCGCGACAGTTAATCGCACTGGTTGCCATGCCGTTTTGCCAGGCTGAGATTGAATTGAGTTGAATTTCTTTTGCTTCGGCATCGGGACGAGTCGACCAGGTAATCGGTGAGAACATGCTATTGCTATGGTCCAGGTAATAACGCGTGACATCAGCGGTGACGCCAGACTTAACAATCTGTCCCTCGTGTAACAATAAGGCGCGTTCGCAAATCGCGTTTACCGAATTTAGATCGTGACTGACGAACAGAACTGTGCGACCTGCGCGAGTTACCTCGTCCATTTTGCCGAGACACTTCTTCTGAAACTCAACGTCGCCGATTGTCAAAACTTCATCAATGATCAGAATCTCAGGTTCGAGATGGGCCGCGACTGCAAATGCGAGTCGTACTGTCATGCCCGACGAGTAGTGTTTGACGGGCGTGTCGAGGAATTGTTCAGTTTCGGCAAACGAAACGATCTCATCAAACTTTCGCTGGATCTCGGCGCGCGTCATGCCGAGTATCGCGCCATTGAGAAAAACATTTTCCCTGCCGGTCAGTTCCGAGTGAAAGCCGGTTCCAACTTCGAGCAAACTGCCGACGCGCCCGTTTAAAGCAACGCGACCGGTTGTCGGCCTTGTGATCTGCGAAAGAATTTTTAGCAGGGTCGACTTGCCGGCGCCGTTGCGGCCGATTATTCCAACTACTTCACCCGGCGCCACTTCAAAACTAACGTCCTTCAACGCCCAAAGTGTCTTAGGTGAACTGCTACTCCGAAACCGCTTCAACGGCGCGCGCACAATCGATGCGACGGCATCGCGCAGACTGTTGTGAGTTTGCCCACCCAATCGATAGCGCTTGCCCAATCCTTCAACTGCGATAATCGGTTTCATGCTTAAACAACGTCAGCAAAACTATCTTCAACGCGCCGGAAAGCGACAAAGGAAAAGATCAGGATGATCAAGGTAACAACGACTGACGTGAGTATGGTCGCGGCGTCCAATGGCGTTCCTAAAACTGATGAACGAAATCCTTCGATCACACCCGTCATCGGATTGATGGCCAACACCCATTTCCATTTCGCGGGAACAAGGCTCGCCGGATAAATAACCGGCGAAGCAAAAAGCCAGAGTTGGACCAGGAACGGAATCGCATAACGAATGTCGCGATATTTAACGTTGAGGGCCGCGAGCCACATTCCGACTGCCAACGCCAATGCCGTGGCGAGCCCCGCGAACATCGGCATCAAAAGCAACTGCCACGTCAACGCCACTTTGTAATAGAAGAGCATCGGGACGAGGAGCAGCGCCGCGATCGCAAAATCCAAAATGCCGGCGCCAACTGCCCCTGCCGGAATGTAAATACGTGGAAAATAAACTTTGCTGATCAGGTTGGCATTGCCGACGAGACTATGACCACTATTTGTGATCGCGTTTGAAAAGAATGTCCAGGGCACCAGTCCCGCGTAGGCGAAGAGCGGATACGGAACATTGTCGGAAGGCATGCGCGCGAGTTTGCCGAAGAACAAGGTGAAGAGCAGCATCGCAAACAACGGTTGAATGATCACCCAGGTCGCGCCGAGTGCCGTCTGTTTATAACGAAGTTTGATGTCGCGCCAGGTTAAAAAGAGCAATAACTCGCGAAAGCTCCAAAGTTCACGAATGTGTAAACCGAGAGCCGAATCGTGCGAGTCGATAAGTATCTTCGCATCCGCAAATGGATCTGAGTTCGGGCTGATTTCTGGGTTTGGACTGGCGGAGGCGGACGCCGTCAGATTTGTGTGACTTTCGGTGGTTTTCACAAGTAAACGTGGGAGTCTAGCGAGCGTTAGAGATTCACGTCAAGCCAACCCTCTGTGTTTGCTCTGTGTCCGATAGGCTTTAGAGGGTAATCACATACTTGATTGACCACGAACGCTGCGCGGACAAAACGGCTTAGCCGTCTGTTGTGAGGCATGGCTACTCCTTGCCGTGTCCCACCAAAAAGTTCCGGGCTGCGCCCTCTTTCTGTTCCTTAAACATTCAAGCGATGAAAATAGGGGCGCAGCCCCGGGTATTTAAAGTCCGTTATGGCAAGGCAGAGCCATGCCTCACAACAGGATTTTTGCAAAAGACCTCTTCAACATAACGGACATTGGACTAGATCTTGAGGTGACCGTACTTAGCTGTGGCAGTCTGTTGTTTATGTTGTCGGCGCCAGGAAACTAATTGGTAGGGCAGAACCAGTCGCTTTACGATTGGTAACAATTTACTTCGTTCCGCTGCGCCGAGATTTTCAACGATCAATTTCAGCGCCTGCTTCTTGTCACCAACTCTCAGAAAATCCTCAGCGCGACTAAATCGCAGTGCCTGGAGCAAACTTTCCAACTCGGAATCCGATAAACCAAAGTGTGGACCAAGCATGGACAACGCTTTTAGTTGCTCCTCCAACATCATCTGCTGGTTCCTGCTCGTGTTTGTTCCGTGCTGACGCCACGCCGCGAGCACCTGTGGATCAAAAGCAAAGTCGCCTTCGAGACTCAATTTTAAATACAGTTCAAAGTCTTCAAGTTGCGTATTCTCGTTCCAGCCATGCCTCGCTAAAGCCTTGCGTCGATAAAGCACTGTCGGACTCATTGGCGCAATCGTCGTTAGCAACATCGATTTGGCGTCACCGTCTTTGTAGTCGGCCCAGTCTGCCGTACAATCAACGACTCTATTTTGCTCATCGACAAAGTATGCGTGTCCATAGGCCAAAACGGCGGCCAATCGCTTTTGTAGCAGTTCAACCCTTGCTGAAAGAAAGCCTTCTAACCAAACATCGTCCGAACCCAGGTAGGCAAAATAATCCGACTCGGTCTGGTTCAACGCCTGATTCAAGGTTGCAGTTATGCCGCGATTTTCACGCGCGATTAGTTCGCTGGCGAACGGACAGCTTTTCAGTACCGACTCAATAATCTGTGGCGAACCATCCGTGGAACCGTCGTCGATTACTAAAAGGAACGAAGGCTGAAAAGTTTGTTTAATGATCGACTTGAGACACAACTCGATAAACGCAGCGTGATTGTAAGAAGGCACCACGACCGCTACGGTGGGTCGAGAGGTGAGTGAAGAACTATTCTCTGTGGTTGCTTCGATCAAGTGGTAGCGCTAAGTTCGATAAGTTCAATCTTCAATGAGTAAGCGAGTCATATTATTTGGTCCCTTGCCCCCGCCTTACGGAGGAGTCTCGGTCTTACTCACAACTCTGCTTGGTCATCTAAAAAACTCTTCAATTCTCGTCTGGGTCTTGTTTGGCACCGATTCGAGCGACAGCCGAATTACTCGTTTCAATCATCGCCGGCTGGGTGTCGTGAAGGCCCTGGCCCGGCAAGGTTACAAATCGCGGATCGTTGACTTCACTCACTTCCATCTCGAGTATCCTAACTCGATATTACTTCCAATCTGGTTATTCGCTAAGTCGGTACTTCGTTTCGAGTGGATCAAGTACATCCTCGATGGTTCGCTGCCACAACGTTACGCGAGTTTTACCACGGCGAAGAAGCGACGATTTCAAAATGCGATCGCGTCGATTGATGAGTTTATAGTCGTCAGTGAAAAACTGCGCGACTGGCTAATCAACGAAGTGCGTGTGACTAAGCCAATTACCGTAATTCCGTGCTTGATGAATATTCCGGCAGAGTTGTTGGAGACAAAACTGTCACCGACTACGCAAACAGTTTTCGATCGATTCTTGCAGCACGAGAAAAGAATCTGCTCGATCGGGACATTTATTCCGAGTTATGGCTTTGAACATGTCGCGGAAGCTGTCGAGCAATTGCGAAACGTGACCAAAGAAGACATTGGCTTGTTGTTACTAAATGGATCTTTCGCCGAAGATCTCACTTATCGTGAGCGTGTTTTAAAAGGACGCGACTGGATTACGGTCTTAACGAATATTCCGAATCCCGACATCTATCAGATCATGCCGCGTTGCCATCTGTTTGTGCGGGCGGCCGAGGCTGAAGGTTATGGAATTTCGCGGGTTGAAGCGATCTGGTGTGGGACGCCGGTGATCGCGGTTGATGTTGGTGAAACGCGCGGGATGCTGACTTACAAGTTTGGTGATGTTGAGATGTTGAGTCAGTTGATTGGCGAGGTTCTGTCGGGAAGGAACAAGCCGGAACTTACGAGTTGGGCCAACTTGTTCCATGCCGAGGCCGATGAAAACTTGAGACGATTTGTTGAGACGGTCCAGATTGAGAACCCAGCGGAAGTGTTGGATTCGGTTGAAGTCCGAGCTTAATCTCGGCGTCTCCGCGTTGAAACGATCTCTATTTAGCTGAACCTTAATTTTTTAATACAGAGAGTACTGAGACGCTGGGACACAGAGAAAACTCGAAACAGTAAAACTGGAATAATCAACACAAGCGGAATCAACACCACAAACGCAGCGTGTTCCCAAAACTCACCACCTCGCCTGTACGCGCCGTTCATTAACGGCAAGCCCAGTGTCGTGAAGTAATAGATCGCGAGTGGCAGCAGCATATACTTCACGCTCATGCGTTCACCTTCCGTCACGAGGTGCAGGAAGAAAAGAAATCCAAAGTAAACGATAATTCCTTCCAGCCGGTGAATCTGGTTTGCATTCAACCAGTCACTTTGTACCGGATGTCGTTGTAACTCCAACGCGATACAGATGCGCACCGTGTTCGCCACAAGTGTGGTCAGATAAGCAAAGAACGCCGCGCGTGGAATAAACCACCAACTTAATTTCGTCTTCCTGTTGGTCCAGAGCTGCTTCACTGCCAACAATAAAAATGACGTGATCAGGAAATTCACCCCGGCGCATGAGGCAGCGATCAGGAACGTGTGATCGCTGCTCATGTAGCCGGAATGGCCTTCAAAACTGAACGAGCGACCGCTCAGTAGTGAAGTTAGCCAGGTCACTGGTCCAAGTATCCAACGTAAGTCGTCCGGACCAGTGGTCGAGTAGAAATATTTGAGTGCGAGAGCGCACAGCAATACTGTGAATAGCTGTGCGCTCCATTTAGTGCGGTTCGTCATGATCTTTTCGTAGGGGCGTCCCTCTGTGGGCGCCCTTGCTTATCTCCTTACACAATGTCCACGGAGCGCCGCCCCAACAATCGTTTCCTAAGCACCATGAACGAGACAATCAATAGCGAAGCTACGAGCAGAACGATGAGTTCCGGTTCGCTGCCCTGGTCCGTTCCACCAACTGCCATGTCACTCACGCGAATTGGCAACGGCAACGGCTGATTGATGTCCTCTGCTGATCCGAGCGGGTTGGTCACGACTTCGCGTACCGCGATAAACGACGTGTACTGCGTCAACAAACTGTATTGCAGGCCAAGCTTCGTAATCTCTTTCGCCTGATCGCTGCGGACGTTGCTTGAACCGTAGTCGGAAAGTTCGGCTATTCGCGAGCGGGCCCACAGATAACGCAACGCGCGATTACTTTCTTCGGGTTGCAGTCCATTGACATCGAGACGAGTGATGAAGTCGCCGCGACCGGATCTGCCGGTCAGTTCGATAGCGCCGGTAATTGGACCACGCCATTTGCCAAACAGAATGATCGGGCGTTGGGCCAACAGGTCAGGGAAATGCGTCGGGTGAACATCGTAAGTCTCAAAGCCGGGTGTTTTGATCTGAATGTCCGTCAAAACCGGCGTTTGAATGTATTCGCGGAACTTGTCGGCCACCGCGTTCGCACTCTTTTCGTCGCTGACGATAAACGGTTCGCCCATGCCCGCTTTCGCCATGCCTTCGATCAAATAGCGATTGACTGAATCGCCTATACCAAACGCGAACAGGTTGCTTTGTCCGAGGTTCGTGCGGATGTAATCAAACACACCCTCTTCGCCAGACACGTAACCGTCAGTGATCACAACGACGTTGCGCGAGATCTCTTTCTGACGTGGAATACTCATCGCCTGCTGAATCGCGGCCAACAGTTCGGTCCCGCCTGCGCCGCGCTGGGCGTCGAGTAGTTGAAAAGCCTTGTCGACGTTTTCTTTGTTTGCCGGTAATGAATTCGCTGACAGCACATTGGCGTCACCGGCAAAGAGCACGACGTTGAAAAGATCGGTTGGCTTTAAGTTGCCGATCAAATCATTGACTAAGTGCTTCGCAGTGTTCAGTGGGTAACCATTCATTGAACCCGAAACGTCAACCACGAAGATGTATTCGCGGGGCGGAATTTCTTCGGTTGCGACGCGGGCCGGTGGCTGGGCCATGTATAAAAAGAAGTTTTCGTCTTCACCCTGAAACAACAACAAACCGGAAGAGATCTGTTGACCAAGTAAACGGTAGTGCAGGATGAAGTCGCGATTGCCCTGGAATGGATCCGAGTCGTCGAGGGTCAGTTGGGCCACAGTCGGATTTATAAACTGTGGAAAGATCTGGTGCGAAGTGCAGTTGATCTCTTGAATTGGCATGCCGGCTGAAACTTTGGCCGTGATGTGCAGCGTGCTGGTTGGTTTTTCACCTTCGTGGAGATATGGCGCACTGACAAACTTCGCGTTTGATTTGTTTTCATCGTTGGGAGACTGATAGCGTGGTCCAACAACGGTCGGGAAAACAAATTCGTAAGTGCCATCAGTCGGCACAAGCAGTTCCGTGTAGTGAAGTTCGATGTCGACTTGTTCCTGCGGCATCAGGTTAGCGAGATGCATCGAAAACACATTCGGGCGTTCCTCCTCCAACAATGACGCACTCTTGCCTTCTTGTTTAGCTTCTTCAAATTCCTTTTTGGCTGTCTCTTTTTCCTTGATCTTCGCAACAATTACTTCATTGCCGAGTTTCATGCGCATCGCGTAAACGGCGGCGCGAGTCGAGGCCGGAAACACGTAAGACGCATTGATCGGGCGCGTGCCTTCGTTGCGATACGTTTGCGTGACTTTTACATCGGCAATCACGCCTGAAATTGAAACTTCGACGTTAGTGCCTTTCAACGGGAGTTTGTCGACGCTCGGGTCTCCCTGCACAAAGAAATAAGGCGCTAGAGTTTTGTCTTCCTGGCTCTGCGCATGGCCAGTGGTGGAAATGATTGCAACGGCAATCAATGCAAAACAGACATTCCGCAATTTGAAATGCATGGCTCCTCTCCCTTTTCGGGGTGGTTCTCTCCTGATGGCGTTTTGGCCCGCCGGCCTGTTGTTAAAGCATTTGAATCCTAGACCGC
Organism: Pyrinomonadaceae bacterium; assembly: GCA_036518995.1. GTDB lineage: Bacteria > Acidobacteriota > Blastocatellia > Pyrinomonadales > Pyrinomonadaceae > PSRF01. The sequence goes on from DATDMC010000113.1 coordinate 9,091, forward strand.
AGGGAAGATTTCGCTAAGGTTTGCTGCCACAGACGCGCACCGTAGCGACCACAGTCGGGAGACAGGGGAGTACAGGGCGGAAGCAGGAGGCAGAAAGCAGAAGGCAGAAGGCAGAAAAGACTTTGTCGCGTAGCGACGGCTGAAATTAGCCAGCCGTTTTAACGGCTGGAATTGCGATCACAAAGTGGCGAGTCGCGTAGCGACGGCTGAATTTAGCCAGCCGTTTCAACGGCTGGAATTGCGATCACCAGCAACGCGTCGCGTAGCGACGGCTGAAATTAGCCAGCCGTTTCAACGGCTGGAATTGCGATCACAAGCAGCGCGTCGCGTAGCGACGGCTGAAATTTCCTTAGCCGCATTTCCTCTGCGTTATGGTAGAGTGCACACCCATCAATCAACAGTATCAACACTAAAACCAGAGGAACGCTTCTTCATGTCGTCAGCACTGTCGCGCCGGCAGTTCATCATCGGTCTAAGCGCCGTTGCCACGGTTTCAGCGCTTCCGTGGCGGTCTTTCGCCGCGTCGCATCTCGATTTTGGTTACGCGGCAATTACCTGGGAAGGCAATGATCTGCAGGCCATCAAAGACGTCTCATCACTCGGCTTTCGCGGCATTCAATTGCGCAGCAATGTTCTGACGGAGTATGGCGAGCGACCTGAAGCGCTTCGCGATCTGCTGGTCCAATACAAATTACAAATGATCGCACTTTCGAGTGGCGGTGTTTCGATCTCGACTCCCGAAGCAGACGAGATCGCTAAACACGTGCGCAATGCGAAGTTTGTAAAGGCTGTTGGTGGGAAATATTTGCAGGTGACAGACTCGGCGCGACCAAAGGACCGCAAGCCGGAGGTTGCTGACTTCAAGCAACTCGGAAAAGTGATGACCGAGATTGGCAGGCAAGCCGGCGAGCTTGGCGTCGCAGTTGGTTATCACAATCACATGCAGAGCCTGGGTGAGTCGCCTGACGAAGTCGATCAGATCATGAATGCCGTCGATCCTCGTTATGTGAAACTCGAACTGGACATCGCGCACTATCTGCAAGGCGGCGGCGATCCGATCAAAGCAATCGAGCGTTATCACGATCGAATTCTGTTTTTGCACATCAAGGATGTGGAGAGTTTGCCGAATGCAGACATGCGCGGTCGGAGTTACCGGTTTGTTGAGCTCGGGCGTGGACGAGTGGATCTGTCGGGAGTCTTCGCAGCGTTGAAGAAGGTCAACTTTAGTGGTTGGGCCATCATCGAGCTCGATGCCGTGCCCGACAAATCAAGATCAGCGAAAGAGTGCGCTGAGATAAGTATCAAGTATTTAAAAGAGAAGCTCGGATTGAAGATCGTGTAGGAGTTCTCCGTGTCTCCGTGCCTCTCTGTGACTCTGTGTTGAAAGCTTGGTGCGTTAAGCGAGTCACTCATTTTCAACACAGAGGCACAGAGAAACACGGAGACACGGAGGAAAACAGGAGAACAATATGGCTGACGTAAAGAGGCGGGATTTTATGAAGAGCACGATGCTGGGCGCTGCCGGCGTGATTGTCGCTTCGAAAGCGTCCAGTTATTCCCAGATCGTTGGTGCTAACGATCGCGTGCGGGTCGGCCTTGTTGGTTATTCCGATCGCTGTCGTCAGGCTTTAATCCCGGCACTGCTGATGCACGCTAAAGAACTCAACTTCGATCTCGTTGCCGTCTCTGATATTTGGAGCCGTCGTCGTGATGAAGGCGCGGAAGCAGTCGGCAAACTCGTCGGCCACGAGATCGCCAAGGCCCGCAACAACGAAGAACTCTACGCTCGCAAAGATGTCGACGCGGTGTTGGTTGCCACCGCTGATTTTCAACATGCGTTGCATGGCGTCGAAGCGGTGCGTGCCGGACGCGACGCTTACGTAGAGAAGCCTATGGCCAACACCATGGACGACGCGAAGGCGATCTTAAAAGCCGTCGAAGAAACAAAACGAATTGTGCAAATCGGCAGTCAACGACGGAGCGGCAGCAATTACATTCGCGCCAACGAGTTCATCAAGTCAGGCAAATTTGGCGACATCGTAATGGTCGAGATGACCTGGAACGTTAACCAACCAGGTCGTTGGCGACGTCCACAACTCGTTAAAGAAATTCGCAAGGAAGATACCGACTGGGACCGTTTCTTACTGAATCGTCGTGAGAATGGGGTGAAGGCTGAATGGGACCCGCGCAAGTATCTCGAGTTTCGACTGTTCTGGCCGTATTCGTCAGGCATTCCGTGTCAATGGATGTCACATCAGATCGATACCGTGCACTGGTTTTCAGGACTGCCGCGGCCGCGCAGTGTTGTGGCGAATGGCGGGATTTATCAATGGCATGATGGGCGGCAGAACTTCGACACGATGACGGCGGTCTTTGATTATGGTCCACTCAACGATCAGTCGAAAGGTTTCCAGGTGGTCTATTCGTCACGGTTTAGTAATTCAGCGGGCGGCGTGAAGGAGTTGTACTACTCGAATTCGGGAATGCTGAATCTCGACACAAACAAGATCAGTCCCGATGGTGGTCTAAGGAAGAAAGAGGCTGACGAAATGGAGATGCAGCCGAACCTTCTGCCCGAAATGTCGATTGCCGACCCGGAGGCCGCGCCAGCGGTGACGAGCGCGAACACGGGCGCCGACGGTTTGACGTCAGCACATATGCGGAATTGGATGGAGTGTGTGCGGAGTCGCAAGACGCCAAATGCGAGTGTGCAGGCTGGCTATAACCACTCGACGGCGATCTGTATGACAGTTGCCGCGATGCATACGGGCCGACGGGTCACGTTTGATGATGCGAAGCAGCAAGTGGTGGTGAGCTAATAAGATTTCAGATTGCAGATTTCAGATTGTAAGAGGATGTTGTGGGTGGTTGAGATCTCTGCGTCTCTGCGTTTCTCTGTGTTGAAAATTTACGGTTGTGTAGCTGGACCAAGTTTTAACACAGAGACGCAGAGGAACGCAGAGACGCAGAGAAGAATAGATGCAGAGACGCGGAGATTAATTTGTTGACACGAAGGCGTTGATGACTTCCACGACCATGTTTGGACTGTGTTGAGTTTTTGATAGGACCATGTTGGCGCCTTCACGTTTGGCTTCTTCCACCATCGGCGCGAATGACGAGATCGAAAGCACCACGATCGGCATTTCACTAAACTCACGTTTTGCGCGTACTTGTTTCAACACATTCAGGCCGCTGAGTTTCGGCAGGTTCCAGTCAAGCAACACCAAATCCGGTTTGGTCTCTAGAATCCGCGCGAGTCCTTGTTGACCATCACTCGCTATATCAACCGCAAAACCTTCACCTTCAAGTTTGCTGCGATAGACGTTGGCGATGACCTGCTGATCGTCGATCAAGAGAATTCGTCTTCCATCAGGCACTGTCTCTTTGATCGCATTCTGCTCACTTGCAATCTCGTTCTGTAGCAGTTTTTCAACTTCACTCAACTGCGTTTTTAGTTCGGCAAGAGTCGCTGCGCAGCCCTCGAGATTTTTCTCACGACCGGCTTTTTCGAGTGTTCGTGACGGACCGACCAGCGCGAGGATGCCACAGTTTGCACTCGTTCCGGCGCAGTTGTGGGCCAACAGTTCAACTTCGGCGGCGTTTTCAGTTTCGATAGCGGCAGCGAGTTTGTCGAGAATCTGGGAAGTCTCAGAAAGATAAAGCTGAATAAGGTTGGGCAGGTCATCGCCCAATGCTTCACGGAGTCGCTCGCTATCGATTGGCGAAGAAGCTGGTGTTTCAGCGTGTAGCTTCTCGTTCTCAGCCACTGCTCTGCGGATGATCGCATCGAGATCGGCGGCGTTGACAGGCTTGGTGATGAAGTCGTCCATGCCGGCCGCGAGACACTTTGCTTTGTCGTCGGCCTCACTGTTGGCGGTCATGGCAACGATTAGCGTGTGTTTTTTTCCTGCTTCCTGTTTTCGTATCTCCGTAGTCGCTTCGTAGCCGTCCATTTCCGGCATCGCACAATCCATGAGGATGAGGTCGTAACGCTTCGTGGTGGCTGCAGCGACGGCGGCTTTCCCATCGTTGACAGCTTCGACGCGATAACCGTGTTTGGTGAGTTGGCTCACGGCTATTCGCTGACTGACTATACTGTCTTCAGCGACGAGAATAATTTTTTCCTGCATGGTTGGGAGCTCCGGTTAGGACACAGTTTCAGGTAGGCAGAATGACGCACAGAGATTGCGGGTTGGCCAAAAGGGACGGGCATAACGCCGCAATTTCGGAGAACATTGGGCTCTCCGTGACTGACGGCAAAATCGAGCACCCGGTATGCCAATGTCCGGGTTTTCTCTGTGTCTCTGCTGAATTCGGCGTCTCTGTGTTGAAAATTAAGGGTTCGTTTAGTTAGACCACATTTCAACACAGAGACGCCGAGTTCGCAGAGACGCAGAGAGTTATACAAATGTCGATAGCTACTTTACCTTCATAACAACGAAGGTGAGGTCGTCATAGAGCGACATGCCGGTGCACCACTCTTTGACGCGGCGCACCAGTTCGTCGCGAATTTGATCGACCGAATCGGAAGCAATTGACTTGAGTGTCTCCATGATGCGTGTCGCGCCAAACTCTTCGCCTTCCTGATTCAGCGCCTCACTTAGACCATCGGTATAAAGAAACAGGAGATCGTCCGGTTTCATTTGCACCGTCTCCTGTTCGTAGGTGGCGTGTTCGAACGCTCCCGCGACGAGTCCTCCGGAAGTGAGTGGGCGGAATTCGCCGGCCTGTAGATAGAGCGGTGGGTTGTGACCGGCGTTGACGTACGTTAATCGATGCGTTGCCTGGTCGAAAGTCGCATAGAAAAACGTGACGTAGTGCTCGCCATTTGTTGAATTGAATAAGAGTCGATTGAGTCTACCTACGATCGACGCAAGCTCGTTGCTCGGCGAATCATTGGTCCCATTTCTGGCCGTCAGGCTGCGCAGTGTTGCCTGAACTGTCGACATCAGTAGCGCCGCAGGCATTCCTTTACCGGCTACATCGGCGATCGCCAGGCCGAGTTCGCTGTTGTCGAAACTGATGAAGTCGTAATAGTCGCCGCCGACTCCGCGTGCGGGTTCGCAAAACCCGGCGACTTCAATCGCGACGCATTGCGGTGGACATGAAGGCAAAAGACGTTGTTGCACTTCGGCTGCGAGCGCGAGTTCACGCCGCATGCGTTCCTGCGCCACCATGCGTTCAGTTAAGCGCGCATTGTCGATGACGAGTGCGAGTTGCGCAGCAATGGACATCAACAATTCGCGGTCTGCCACCGAATATTGAAAGCCACCGCGTCTTGGACCAAACGAGAGAATGCCGACGAGTTCGTTCTTCTGCTTGATCTGGACCAGGATGCGGGCTTTGATAGCGAGTAGCACATCGTGTTCGCCGCTGCGCTCGGCGCGCGCTGAAGTCATGAGCGAGTTGACAGCCTGGGCCCAGGTTTCGATTTCCCTCGACTCGATTACGAGAGGCGTTGAAAGATTCATTAACCGGCGCACTACGAAGGCGCGTTTGCTAAGCGACAGCCGGTTCAGGTTTGTATTGGTATCGGGAGTTCGACCTTGAGTTGAAAGAACGCGCAGGTTGAAGTCGCCGGTGGCATCATCGCGGACGAAAATTGCCGCGTTGCTTGCTTCGAGCGCGTCTCTGATCCGTTCCGCGAGTTGTTGATAGAGTTGTTCGATCGTGGAGACTTGTTGCGCACCCTGGCCCAGATCGAAAAAGATTTTGCGCTCGTCATAAGGAGTTGGTTCGTAGTAACGCTCAATACGCGGGAGCAGAATTTTGCGCGCCACGAAATGGACCACAAGGAAGACGGCGACTAACAAAAGCGACAGGATGACATCCGTCCGTCTGCCGAATGAGTCGAGATATTTTAAGCGACTACCAGAGAAGACTGCGACATAGGCGACCGCGAATATAAGGACCTCGATGGTGTAGTAGACGCGTCGGACAGTCAGGTGTGCTTTGGATTGACGCCACAGTCTGCGCGCCGCTTTGGGTGTGGGCATATTGACGCGCGGTAATATCCTCATTCAGCAGACTCCGACTCAGTTCCGAGTTTCGAGTTTCAAAGTTTCAAGTTTGGAGTTTCAAGTTTACAACTTTAGTGCGATGAGGTCAGTACCGTACGCGGTAGCGTCGGGTTCTGTCATAAGCTGTAGTTGACAATATCGACGGGACCCGACGCTACCGCGTTACGGTACCGACCTCATCGCACTAAACTCAAAACTCAAAACTCAAAACTCAAAACTCGAAACTTGAAACTCAAAACTTGGAACTCGAAACTCAAAACTCTTTCCCTTTGCTCTTTGGCCTACCGTTGGTGCAAGATACGCGCACACAACACATGACTACTACTGCACTTCCCGCCGATATTATTTCATCCATAAAGCGAGCGCTCGAAGAAGACATTCAAACTGGTGATGCTACGACGAACAGCATCGTGCCGGCCGACGCGACTCTGCATGGACGAATTGTCGCTAAACAAGACGGCGTCGTCGCGGGACTCGAAGTAGCTGCAGCAGTGTTTCATGAATTGAATGCCGACGTTTCGTTTCATGCGGTGGTACTGGATGGCGCTGTTGTCACAAATCGCACCACAGTTGCGGAGCTGAATGGTTCGGCGCGCTCGTTATTAACCGGTGAACGAACTGCATTGAATTTTCTTGGTCGCATGTCGGGAATCGCCACGTTGACTAAGCAGTTTGTTGACGCAGTTGCCGGAACGAACGCGAAGATTCTCGACACGCGCAAGACCGTGCCGGGACTTAGGACATTAGACAAGTGGGCCGTGAAACTCGGTGGCGGCGAGAACCATCGCGTCGGTTTATTTGACATGATCTTAATAAAGGACAACCACATTGACTTCGCGGGATCGATAACGGCTGCGGTTGAGCGTGCGCGGGCCGCAAACTCCGGTCTGGAAATCGAAGTGGAGACAAGAACACTTGAGGACGTTCAGGAAGCGTTGTCGCTTGGCGTGTCGCGAATCTTGTTAGACAACATGACGGCTGAAACCATGACGAGGGCTGTTGCGTTAACTAATGGTAAGGCGAAACTTGAGGCGTCTGGCAACGTTACGCTCGAAAATGTGCTCGAAGTGGCGCGCACTGGAGTCGATTACATCTCGATTGGCGCGTTGACACACTCGGCGAAGGTGTTTGATGTCAGTTTGGAATGGATCGGGTGAGAGATGCAGATTGCAGATTTAAGATTTCAGATTGCAGATTGAGAAGACAAGTTATGCCGTGGTACTGACTCTCTGACCACAGCATGGCTTGTCTTCTCAATCTGCAATCTGCAATCTTAAATCTGAAATAACCATGATGATCACTGAAACTACAACTCAAGGCATGTATGACCAGCTCAGTGCGTTATTGTCCACCACTGTGCCTGATTTTGAACTGCGTCTGAAAGCGGAACTCGCCGTCGAGATCAACCGGCTCAAGGAAGAGAAGAACGCGGTGATTCTCGGTCATAACTACATGGAGCCGGCGCTCTTTTATTCCATCTGCGACTACAAAGGCGATTCGCTCGAACTCAGTCGCAAAGCCGCGCAGACCAACAAGGACATCATCGTTTTTTGTGGCGTGAAGTTTATGGCTGAGACGGCCAAAATCTTAAACCCCACGAAAAAGGTGTTGGTCCCATCCGAGAAAGCAGGTTGTTCGTTGGCGGCGAGTATTACGGCGGCTGACGTGCGCGAACTGAAAGCGAACTTTCCCGGGGTGCCGGTTGTGACGTACATCAATACTTACGCGGACGTGAAGGCCGAGTCAGACATTTGTTGTACTTCAGGAAACGCAGTCGCGGTGGTTAACTCGCTAAACACAGACCGGGTGATCTTTATTCCTGACGAATACCTCGCCGGCAACGTCGCACACGAGACGGGGAAGCACATCATTTATCCGACGCGTGATCCACGCCGGCACTTTGAAGAACTTGATTATCAAATGATCGGTTGGCCGGGACGCTGCGAGGTCCATGAAAAGTTCACGGTTGAAGACATCGCAAATGTTCGTAAGCAGTTTCCGGATGTCGTTATCCTGGCCCATCCTGAATGTAGTCCCGCGGTGGTTGCGGCCTCTGATTTTTCGGGCAGCACGACGGCAATGATCAGGTATGTGGAGAACACACACGCGCCGCATTATTTAATGTTGACTGAGTGTTCGATGGGCGACAACGTGGCAGCCGCAAATCCGGATAAGGAAATGCTGCGACTATGCAGTATCCGCTGTCCCCACATGAACCAGATCACGCTCGAAGACACGCTCGAGTCGTTGCAAAAGGAACAATTTGAAATCGTGATTGACGAAGACATCCGGCAGCGAGCGTATGTTGCCGTCGAGCGCATGCTGCACATCGGATAGCGATACTCTCTGCGTCTCAGCGCTCTCTGCGTCTCTGTGTTAAAACCGACGTCCATTTAAACGACACCTATTTTTAACACAGACGCAGAGAGCGCTGAGACGCAGAGAGAGCAGATTGAACAACAGGAGATAGATGGCCCAGACTGAGGTCTTAATCATCGGCTGTGGAATTGCCGGCGCCACTGCTGCTCTTCGGTTAGCGAAAAATCCGAACCGTCGAATCACCATCATCACGAGAGCGCGCGACAGCCACGAGTCGAATACTCGTTACGCGCAGGGTGGCATAATCGGTCGTGGACCAGACGATACTGCAGATCTTTTATATCAGGACATCATCGCGGCCGGCGCCGGAGTCACTTTCCCAAAAGCTGCTCGCATACTTGCCGATGAAGGACCAACTCTTCTCAAACAAATTCTCGAGCAAACAGCCGGAGTTGTTTTTGATCATAATGAAGATGGCCAGCCAACGTGGGGCCAGGAGGCGGCCCATTCGCGCCGCCGAATTCTTCACGTCGGCGACATAACGGGTAAAGCAATCATCGACGGCCTGATTGCGGCGCTCGGCAGGTTTCCCAATATCCGCATGGAAACAGAATCAACCGCCGTTGATTTGATCACGTTTCCGCACCACTCACGTAATCCTCTCGATACTTATGGTCCAATTTCCTGCCACGGCGCTTACGTCTTTGATCGTGAACAGAAGACGGTCCATCGTTACTTAGCAGACACCACGATTCTCGCGACCGGCGGTCTGGGTCGTATCTACCGCAATACAACCAATCCAGTCGGCGCGCGTGGTGATGGTCTGGCCATGGCCCATCGCGCTGGGGCGCGTATCGCGAATGCGGAGTATGTGCAATTTCACCCGACTGCGCTTGCCGCTCCCGGGGCCGAAGGAATGTTAATTAGCGAAGCGGTGCGTGGCGAAGGCGGAGTTTTGTTGACTCCTGATTTGCGCCCGTTCATGCAGAACTATTCGCCGGAGTGGAAAGATCTGGCGCCGCGTGATGTGGTGGCCCGCGCGATCCATCACGAGATGGAGACACACGGCTACTCGTACGTCTTGTTAGACATCGCGTCGCACATGCCTGCGGAAGCGATTCGCGCGAGGTTTCCGTTCATCTATGAAGAGTGTCTAAAGGTTGGTTTGGACATTTCGCGCGAACCGGTGCCGGTTGTGCCGGCCGCGCATTATTTTTGTGGTGGGGTGCTGGTTGACGAACTGGCGCGCACTACGATTGAAAATTTATACGCGGTGGGTGAAATCAGTTGCACTGGACTGCACGGCGCAAATCGACTTGCCTCTACTTCCTTACTTGAAGGTCTGGTGTGGGGCAATCGAGCAGCTATTGAGATCGAGCGCACTCTTGATTCAACGATCGCGCAACCAAAGTTTGATGACATTCCACGTTGGGATGAAAGTGGACTAAGTGCCGATCCCGATCCAGCGTTGATCCAGGGCGACATGCAAACGATTCAAAACATCATGTGGCACTACGTGGGTTTGGTACGTAGCGCCGATCGTTTGTCGCGCGCGATTAGGGAACTACGACATCTCTGGAATGAGATCGAAACGTTCTATCGCACCACAAAACTGTCTGATGGATTGATTGGTTTGCGCAATGCGGTTGAAGTGGCATTGATAGTTGCCCAAGCCGCGCAACACAACCGGCACAGTCGCGGCTGTCATTATCGTCGGGATGCGGTGGAGTCCGAAGGTGATCGACTAATTTAGGTTGTCAGGTTTAGCTCAAACAGTCTCTCACTGACATTGAAACCATGTCGTTGATAGAGTGAACGACTCATCTCGCTGGGCCAGAGAATCATAGAGTGAATTTTTCGTTGTTTACAAAACTCGATCGCGGTCTCGAGCAATTGCGATCCGATGCCTTTACCTCTGGCAGATTCATCCACAAAGACGTTAGTCACGTAGGCGTTTAGTTCCGGTTCGTTGGTTGGGTTGGGAATTTTCTCGATCAACTCCAGCCAGAGAGTGCCGATGATGTCTTGATCTTCTTTAGCGACCCAGCAGATCCAATTTTCACTCCGCAAACGCTGGCTCATCCAACTGGTACAACGTTCTAGAAAATCCGCTTCGGATTCCTGATCGGCGTCAGTGATTGAACGAAAGCGATAGCGAAGCTCCGCCAGCGTGGGCGCATCATTCGAATTAGCGAGTTTTATGTTCATCTCAGATTGTCCAATATCATCTAGAGTCTTTGAAAACTCAACTACGCTGCGGCTTGGCCGCCTGTTGTGAGGAATGGCTCTGCCTTTCCGTTGAAGCGTGCACTACAATTGGGCTACGCCCTTCGACCTGACGTTGTTTTTTACCCACCTTTGTTGACGCGCCTGGAAGAGGGCATAGCCCAAAACCAAAAGGCATGAAACGGAAAGGCAGAGCCATTCCTCACAACAGACGGCCAAGCCGCAGTATCCATGCCCGGAGGCATAGAGATGCAGAGACACAAGCGACCAACCCGAAACTTTGAACTCGAAACTCGAAACTTTCTCTTAGACACCAAATCTCCACACAAAAATTTCAGTTTCGAACTGTACGTTCGGGCGCCAGTAGGACTAGACTGCAAACTGTTCCCTTCCGTCTAATCCCGCTTCCCCAAAAACGGGATCATTTGAACCCCCTAAATACGACTCGACTGCGGCCTGGCTAACGGGATCGTCTATTAGTCGTTCTACTTTCCCGCTTCATTATCTCCGGCAGCCCTTTATCCAGCCCAAGCCTGCATTCGATCCGCATTCATTTTTGATCGACACAGTTCGATCTGCTTTTCATTGATCGCGAAGCGCATTAGCCACCGCGACCACCGTTAGAAAGGAGCATTTATGGCGGCAGAAGTTGCCCCGTATGGTCGAGTAACACAACGACCACCGGCGGTCAAAGACGTACATATTGTTTGGATAACTGCAGGTCTCGGTTGCGACGGCGACACAGTTTCTATTACTGCCGCTACGCAACCGAGTGTCGAAGACGTTGTCTTGGGAGCAATACCCGGACTACCAAAAGTCCATCTTCATAATCCTGTTTTGGCTTACGAAGTTGGTGACGACTTTCTGAAGTATTACTACCAGGCTGAGCAGGGACTCATCGATCCTTTTGTGCTCGTGGTCGAAGGATCAATTCCCAACGAACAACTGAGTGGTGATGGTTACTGGGCCGCGGTTGGTAACGACCCGATGACGGGTCAACCAATAACCACAAATGAATGGATCAGTCGTCTGGCTCCGAAAGCTTTGGCCGTCGTGGCTATCGGCACGTGTGCCACCTACGGCGGAATCCATGCGATGGAAGGAAATCCCACCGGTTGCATGGGCCTCAATGATTTTCTTGGTTGGAATTGGAAATCGAAGGCCGGCATTCCGGTTGTTAATGTGCCCGGTTGTCCGGTGCAGCCTGACAACTTCATGGAGACGGTTTTGTACCTGCTTTACGTGGCAGCGGGTTTATCGCCAATGATTCCGCTCGATGAACTTGGTAGACCAACGTGGCTGTTTGGCAAAACGGTCCATGAAGGTTGTGATCGTGGCAGCTATTACGAAGAAGGCCTGTTTGCGGACCATTATGGCTCATCGAAATGTCTGGTGAAGCTCGGCTGCTGGGGACCAGTGGTCAACTGCAATGTGCCAAAGCGCGGCTGGATGGCCGGTATAGGTGGCTGTCCGAACGTGGGCGGAATTTGTATTGGCTGCACGATGCCGGGATTTCCAGACAAGTTCATGCCGTTCATGGATGAACCGCCGGGTGGAAAACTGTCATCGGGTGTGATCGGAATTTATGGGGCTGCGATTCGCAGGCTGCGCGCGATAACAAATTCAACTGTTAACAAAGAGCCGAAGTGGCGGCACAACCGGCCAGAGCTGACAACGGGTTACCGAGCACCACGTCAGATTAAGGAGCATTCGTCATGAGCACACACACCATTACCCAAGCTCCGGCAAAGCCGCGCACTCTGGTTGAAATGAATTGGGACCCCATTACGCGCATCGTCGGGAGTCTCGGAATCTACACCAAGATCGACTTTGCAAATCGCGAAGTGGCGGAATGCTACAGCACGTCGTCAATCTTTCGTGGCTATAGCATTTTCATGAAGGGCAAAGACCCGCGCGACGCACACTTCATCACTAGTCGCATTTGTGGAATCTGTGGCGACAATCACGCGACGTGCGCGACTTACGCACAGAACATGGCGTTCAATGTGCGCCCACCGGCCATGGCCGAGTGGATCGTGAATCTCGGTGAAGCAGCCGAGTACATGTTTGACCACAATATTTTCCAGGACAACTTAGTCGGCGTCGATTTCTGCGAACAGATGGTGAAGGAGACAAATCCGAGTGTCTGGGAGAAAGCAAAGACAACGGCTGCGCCACACGCAGAAGATCACGGATTCAAGACTATTGCCGACATCATGACGGCGTTGAATCCATTCACGGGCGAGTTTTATCGCGAGACGTTACAGGTTAGTCGTTACACGCGTGAGATGTTTTGTCTGATGGAAGGGCGTCACGTTCATCCATCCACTTTGTATCCCGGCGGCGTCGGCACAGTGCCCACGATCCAGTTGTTTACTGATTACCTGGTTCGTTTGATGCGCTACTGCGAATTCATGAAGAAAGTTGTTCCGCTGCACGACGATCTTTTTGACTTCATTTACGAGGCGTTGCCGGGATATGAAAAGGTGGGCCAACGTCGCATCTTACTCGGTTGCTGGGGCTCGTTCCAGGATCCGGAAGTTTGCGACTACCGTTACGAGAACATGAACGAGTGGGGCAACGCGATGTACGTCACACCTGGCGTCGTCGTCGATGGCAAACTCGTCACTACTAATCTCGTCGATATTAATCTCGGCATTCGCATTCTTCTCGGTAGTTCTTATTACGACGACTGGGAAGGAAACGAAACGTTTGTCAGCCACGATCCTTTGGGCAATCCGGTTGATCGACGACATCCGTGGAACCAGACCACGATTCCACGTCCACAAAAACGCGACTTCGATGACAAGTACACGTGGGTGATGTCGCCGCGTTGGTATCACGCCGCTGAACCGGGCGACAAGAAGTACCTGGCGCTCGATACGGGTGGTGGTCCAATTGCTCGTTTTTGGGCCACTGCGCTCGCCGGTAAAGTTGATATTGGTTACGTCAAAGCGACTGGCCACAGCGTGAAGATCTATTTACCGAAGACGGCAATGAAGCCCGAAAAGGAATTTGAGTGGAAGATTCCGAAGTGGAGTAACGCCCTCGAAAGAGATCGGGCCCGCACTTACTTCCAGGCGTACGCGGCTGCTTGTGCTCTGTATTTTGCGGAACAAGCGATGGCCGAACTTCATGCCGGGCGAACGCAAACGTGGTCCGATTTCAAAGTTCCCGATCAAGCGATTGGTTGTGGTTTCCATGAAGCGGTGCGCGGGGTGTTATCGCACCACATGGTGATTCGCGACGGCAAGATTGCGAACTACCATCCGTATCCACCGACTCCCTGGAATGCGAATCCACGCGACATTTACGGAACGCCTGGTCCATACGAAGATGCGGTCCAAAACACTCCGATTTTTGAGGAGAATGGACCAGACAAATTCAAAGGGATCGACATCATGCGCGCGGTAAGAAGCTTCGATCCGTGTCTGCCATGCGGCGTGCATATGTATCTCGGAAACGGAAAAGTTTTGGAGACACATCATTCGCCGATGTTTGGCATGGTGCAGTAGGAGCGCAGGCGTCCTCGCCTGCTTCCTGCGCTACACGTAACTGGGAGTTTTAGGGGGCCTTTTGGGCTATGGGTGAGTTGAATGCGACGCCGGCAGGCGGGGACGCCTGCGCTCCTGTCGTACTCGCCTGCAAGGAGGGTTGCTTGCCAATCGAACAGATCGAAGGGCTAGTCAAAACCATCGAGGAACTACCTGACCCGGCCGCACGCGCTAGTGCCATTTCATTGGTCCAGGCGTTGATGGAATTTCATGGCGACGCACTCGACCGTTTGATGGAAATCGTCGCCGGCAGCGGCGCCGAAGGTTACGAAATGTTCGACAGGTTTTCAGCGGATGAGAAGGTGAGCAGTCTGTTGCTTTTGTACGGACTACACCCGCAACCGCTGGAAACGCGAGTGGTGCAGGCGTTGGACAAAGTGCGGCCGTATCTCGATTCGCACGGAGGCAATGTTGAATTGATCGGAGTGACCGAAGGCGTGGTGCGGCTGCGGTTGTCGGGAAGTTGTAAAACTTGCCCGTCGTCCACGCAGACACTGAAGAGTACGATCGAGGAGTCGATTCTGGCGGTAGCGCCTGATGTTGTTTCGATCGAAACGGAGAGTGAACCAACTCCGCAGAATGGTTTTGTGCAGATAAGTAAACCAACGACCGCCGGTGAAGTTCGATCGTTTACCGATTGTAATTTCACAACCGGCGGTTAAGAACGACCAGGGGAGGGACGATGAGTAGCGACGACATAGAAAAGGACGAAGAGAAGGAATCCGGCGGAGACAAAAAGGAAGAAGGCGGCGAGGATCGACCTGCGGGTCGACGGACTTCGAGTGATGCGACGGGCATCAATGCAGAGAAAGAGAAATCAGTGTCGGGCACTCCGGAAATTCCACCCGCCTAGATTTCATTAGCGCGTGGTTCAAATGAACATGGATAACAACGCACCGGTATCAGCCGGCTTCGACATTTTGCGACGATTCATCAGGACGCGGTCGGAGTTTGTCGAACGCTGCGATATGTGCAGTCTCGAGCTGGCCGAAAGACATCCGCACCTCGTTGAACCCGCGACGCGAAAAATAGTTTGCGCGTGTCAGGCATGTGCGTTGCTATTCAGCAGTTCGGCCGACACCCGGTATCGGCGCGTGCCGCAGGACATTTGCGCATTGCCGCAATTTCAACTGACCGATAGTGAATGGGAGGCCTTGATGATTCCGATCAACATGGCCTTCTTTTTCCATAACAGCGTTTCCGGAAAAACCACTGTCATGTATCCGAGTCCTGCTGGTCCAACCGAGTCACTCCTCGAATTGGAGTCGTGGAATGAGATTGTTGAATCCAATCCGGAGTTGAAACAGTTGGAACCAGACACGCAGGCGCTCTTAGTGAATCGAGTGGGTGATAGGCGTGATTATCTGATCGTACCGATTGACGAGTGTTACAAGCTGGTCGGTTTGATTAGGACGAAGTGGAAAGGACTGGCCGGCGGCGCTGAAGTGTGGAAAGCAATCGATGAGTTTTTCACTGATTTGCGGCAGCGGGCGAGACCCGCAGAGTTACGCCGGCCGGCAGTCTTAACGGAGCCAGTGGCACATGCCTGACCTGAACTTTTCAGTCGAGAGCGCGGAAGTGATGCAGTTTGCCGCGTCGCCGATGCTCATTTTTAAGTTAAAGGTTAGTGAAGGGAAAGAAGGGACGAGTCCGACAAAAATTCAGTCGGTGGCATTGCGTTGTCAGGTTCAGATTGAAACGACGAAGCGGAGATATTCTGAAGACGAACAGAAAAAACTGGTGGAGCTTTTTGGAGAGCCTGAACGATGGGGAAGAACATTGCGGGCCATGCTTTGGACGCATACGAACGTGACTGTTGGGTCGTTTCAGGGCGACACAGTAGTCGATCTTACAGTGCCTTGTACTTTTGATTTCAATGTTGCTGCGACCAAGTATTTCGCCGGACTGACTGAAGGTGTTGTGCCGCTCAATTTGATGTTTAGTGGTTCGGTTTTTTACGAGTCGGATGACTTTGGACTTCAGGTCGAGCAAATCTCCTGGAACAAAGAAGCGCCGTTTCGTCTGCCCATCAGCGTCTGGCAGGAAATGATGGACCACTATTATCCGAATACTGCGTGGCTGTGTCTGCGTCGCGATGTATTTGAGCAATTGAGCCGCTACAAAGTGGAAAACGGAATGACAACCTGGGAACAGGCGCTCGAAAGAATAATTCCGCCTCCGCGACCAGTGTCTTTTGACGACGATTTGGCGGTGGAAGGGAGTTTGCCATCGTGAGCGCTATTGCGCCGGTAAAAGAGTTGGTCGAGCAGATCGCGGACGCGGTGCTTTACGAAGGCTACATTCTTTATCCGTATCGACCTTCAGCAGTGAAGAACCAGCAGCGTTGGAATTTTGGCGCGGTGTGTCCGGAGGAATATGCGACTGCACAAAAGGGCACTGAGATTTCGTCGATGCAGACTGAATGTCTGGTCGAAGGCGATCAGAAAACCAGACTAAGTGTGAAGGTGAGATTTCTTCACCTGACGATGCGACAAGTGGCGGAGAGGATTTCTGATTGCCGATTGCCCGCTGCAGATTGTGGCCATGTTGAAGTTGGTCCAAACCATTTTCGCGTGGCGCCGCAATTAGTTTTCGAGGGGAAGAAATTGCAGACGTGGCAGGAAGCAGTTGAACGAGAAGTCCTGGTGGCGGGAGTCGAAACTGGTGAGTCGCGCGTTATGGAGTTTACGTTTCCGGCAAGCGAGACGGTCGAGTCGTTGACGGATCAATCTTCAGGTGAAGTGGTAGGCGTGATTGTGCGAACGCAGTCAGCAGTTGCCGGCAGTATCGAAATTTCTTCGGAACCGATCGGTTCGAATAAAGCCTGGAAGTTGTCAGTCGTCATCAAAAACAGGAGTCCTTTTAGTAATGCTGAAAAGCGGAGTCGTGACGAGGCGTTGATGTGTTCTTTAGTTTCAACGCACACGATCCTGACGGTCAAAGACGGCGCTTTCGTGTCACTACTTGATCCAACAGATGAATACAAAGAAGCGACTACGAAATGTGTGAACTCCGGGACCTATCCGGTATTAGCCGGAGTTGAAGGAGCGCGCGACAGCATGTTGTCGTCGCCAATCATTCTTTACGACTATCCGCAAATCGCTCCTCAGAGTGCTGGGAATCTTTTTGATGGAACCGAGATCGACGAGATTCTGACGCTGCGGATCATGACGTTGACTGACGAGGAAAAACACGAGATCCGCAGTGCCGATGAGATGGCTAGACAGTTGCTGGAACGGACGGAATCGACATCGGCGGAACAGTTGATGAAGTTGCACGGAGTTATAAAACGCGGGTAGGCGTTAAGTCCAAAGTTCAAAGTCCAAAGTTCAAAGTCCAAAGCTCGAATAACTATTAACCATTAACCATTCACGATTAACCATCAACGATTAACTATTCACACTTATGAACCAATGGGAATGGCAATTACTCGAAGATAAGACGCTGCTCGATGTAGTGAGTGTTGGCGGCGTGGAATTCAAACAAGGCGATCGCGTGCTTTTGAAGCCGCGTCCGGGTGGTGACGTGTTTGATCTGGCGCTGGCCGGCAAGGTCGCGATCATTGAGGCCATCGAAGAAGACTACGAAGGCAACGCGCATCTCGCCGTAGTCGTTGATGACGATCCCGGTAAAGACCTGGGAATGCTTCGCCAACCCGGTCATCGTTTCTTCTTTTCAGTTGAAGAAGTTGAACCAATGGCGCAGTGAACATAGATGACGCAACCGAAAATACTCGTGGCCGGAATCGGAAACATCTTCCTTGGCGATGATGGTTTTGGTTGTGCAGTCTTGAAAGAACTGAACCTGCGCAGTTGGCCAGCGAACGTTCGCGTTTTTGATTTTGGTATTCGCGGATTCGACCTGGCTTACGCGCTGTTGGATGGTTACGACGTCGCGATCCTGGTCGATGCGACTCCGCATGGCGAAGCGCCCGGCACGCTGTATACGATCGAACCGGGGCCTAAAGACTTCGAAGCTTTCGATGCGAATGTGGGAATGATCGAAACACATGGGATGAATCCGCTTAAGGTGTTGAGCCTCGTGAAGTCGATGGGCGGAGAATTTAAGAAAGTTTTGGTAGTAGGTTGTGAACCGGAAACGTTTGGACCAGAGGAAGGTCAGTTAGGACTAAGTCAAGCAGTTGAGCGCGCGGTGCCCGCAGCTGTGAAGATAGTGGAAACGCTGGTCGCAAAACATTTGGAAGCTGCTGCGCAAGCAGTGGCCTAATTCGATAAGGAGCAAATTATGGGAAACGGTAAATGTGGACATTCAAGGTTCTTGAAGATTCTCGGCGGCGTTGCGCTCGCCCTCGTTGCAGTTGGTGTGCTTACCCAGTTGGATGACATTCGGCGCTACATAAAAATTTCGACCATGTAGTTTTGCGATATGGGCGAACAAGGGAGGGTAGTTTTTGATGGAGAACAAAGCGAGCATAACTAAAGGTGTTGCCGCCGGCGTTGCCGGTGGACTGGTCGCGTCGTTAGTGATGAATCAGTTTCAGGCGCTCTGGGGAAAACTGCTGGAGGGCGAATCGAATTCCCATGGCGCGCAGTCGCTGCAAAAGGACCTACCTGATCATGGACTTAGTCTCGAGTTACAAAAGCGCGGCAGCGACGATCCGGACGACAACGCAGCGATTAGAACCGGCAACGTAGTATCGGAACTGGTCTTTAACCACAAGTTGTCGAAGTCAGAAAAGCAAACGGCCGGCACTTTTGCTCATTACGCGATGGGCGCAACATCCGGCGCGATCTATGGGGCAGCGGCTGAAGTGTTGCCCATGACAACTATGGTCCAGGGTCTTCCTTTTGGCGCAGCGGTTTGGGCCATCGCCGACGAAGCTGTAGTGCCGGCGCTTGGTTTATCGAAGTCCGGAAAAGAGTATCCGTTGTCGATTCATGTTTATGCGATAGCTTCCCATCTCGTGTTTGGACTGACGACCGAGTTGGTGAGACGCAACGTGCGCCGCGCGCTAGGCGGTACGAACGAGACGTCGCACTAACGGCAGCAAGCAATGACGGCCGAACGCTATACCATTGATCCGGCTGCGAGCGGTTTCGCTGTCTATACATTTGCGGAAGGATTGTTGTCGTCGTTTGGACACGATCCAGTGTTTGGGATGAAGGGATTTTCCGGTGAAGCGCACTTTCTGACGGAGAACTTTGGTGAAGGCTCGTTGAGCATAACTCTCGATCCAAACTCGTTGCAGATAATCAATGAGATCAAGGACGCGGACAAGCAGGAGATCGAGCGTGTAACACGACAGGAGGTTCTGGAGACGGGGAAGTTTCCGGAGATTGTTTTTGCGAGCAATAACGTCTCGTTGCAGTGGTTCAAGCCGAACCGTTATCGAGCCCGGGTAAGCGGCGATCTAACGTTGCATGGGGTGAAGCAAAGTAATGTTTGGGTGAGTGGGGAAGTGACGGTAACACCTGAAGGATTGCGTGCTAAAGGCGAGTTTGCGATCAGGCAAACCGATTATCAGATCAAGCTGGTGTCAGTTACGGGTGGAACACTGAAGGTCAGGAACGAAGTGAAATGTGTATTTGATCTGTTAGCTGGAAAGGTTTGATCTCTGTGTCTCCGCGTCTCTCTGCGTCTCTGTGTTGAAAATTGAAGCGCCGCTTATGCGAATGACGATTTCAACACAGAGGCGCAGAGAGACGCGGAGACACAGAGAGAAACAGGAAGAAATGCACGAGCTTTCAATCGCAATGAGCATGATCGAGATGGCGAGCGAAGAGGCGGTGCGGAACGATCAAGCGCGTGTCGTGGCGTTACATCTCAAGCTTGGCCCGCTTGCCGGAGTCGTGAAAGAAGCTCTGTTGTTCTCTTATGAGATCGCCTGTCAAGGGACGCTGTTGGAAGGTTCACAATTGATCATAGAAGACGTGCCAGTGGTGGTCCATTGCTCGAGTTGCGATCACGATTTGACAGTTGCGTCGATACAGAACTTGCGTTGTCCTTCATGCAGTTCGTCTTCAGTGGAAGTGGTCCAGGGAAGAGAGCTCGAAGTCGTGGCGCTTGAATTGGAACAAGCAGAAGTGTTGGTTTCATGAACACGCAAACCAGACTAGTCGAAGTCCGTCAGAACGTTCTTAAACAAAACGACGTCCTGGCGCGTGCGCTGCGCGAACGATTTGAAGCGGCCGGCGTGACAGTGATCAGCATGGTTTCGACTCCCGGCGCCGGAAAGACCGCATTGCTCGAACATACTCTTACGCGTCTACGCGCCGACGGTTTACGTGTGGCCGCCCTTGTTGGCGATCTGGCAACCGAAAATGACGCGCGTCGTTTGGCCCGCAGCGAAGCTCCCGTAAAACAGATCGTTACCGGAACGATCTGTCATCTCGATGCCGAGATGGTTGAACGAGCACTCGTCGATTGGGACCTGAACGAGTTCGACATTTTGTTTATCGAGAACGTTGGCAACATGGTCTGTCCCTCGAGTTATGACCTCGGCGAACGCATGCGTCTGGTTTTGCTGTCGGTCACTGAAGGCGAAGATAAGCCATTGAAATATCCCACGATTTTCAACACGGCTGACGTGGCGGTGATCACAAAGATGGACCTGGCCGAGGCTGTTGAATTCGATTTGGCGGCAGCGCGTGAAAACATTCAGGCAGTTAGACCAGGGATGCGAACTATCGAGTTGTCAGTTAAGAACGGCAGTGGCGTGGACGAATATCTGGATTTACTGAAATCGAGTCATCACGTGGACAGGTTTAGCACGCCTTCACTTCTGGCTTGCTCTGTGGGGAGGGAAAACTAAATGTGTCTGGCCATACCCGGAAAGATTGTCGAAATAGTCGATCCGGAAAATCGCATTGCCAAAGTTGAAGTTGGTGGCGTGAGACGGAATGTCAACATAGGAATGCTGTCGGAAGACGATGCGCGCGTTGGTGATTACGTGTTGATTCATGTTGGGTTTGCGATGAGTAAGGTCGACGAAAAAGAGGCTGAAGAAACGTTACGCATGCTGAAACAGTTGGGTGAGTATCAAAACGAACTCGAGCAATTTCAAATTGCGCCTGAATAGGACCGTAGTTAGGAGCGCAGGCGTCCTCGCCTGCCTTCGTCGCTACCACTGATCTCAAGCTGTTTTAAGAGCCGCCGACAGATGAGAATTGTTCTAAGGGCGGCAGGCAGGCGAGGACGCCTGCGGTCCTAATGGGGGACGCCTGCGGTCCGAAGGACGAAAATGAGTGAACCGGAAGTCGACAATTTTTCCAAGTCCTTCTATCCGTTTCTCCACGACGAGCCAACGCAGGGCGATCAGCTACTGGAAGACCTGGGGTTCTCGTTGCTCGAGAAGGCGCGCGAAAGCGTTGAGGTAAAAACCAAATTCTTTGCCGACAATAAAGACCAGATACTGCGTGCTTCTTTACAACTCGCCCGCGCCTTTCATCGTGGACGCAAGTTGCTTGTTTGCGGCAACGGCGGTTCGGCAACTGACGCCCAACACATCGCGGTTGAGTTCATGCATCCGATCACTGTTGGTCGCAAGGCACTGCCGGCAATTTGTCTCACCAACGACATGGCGATGGTAACGGCCGTCGCCAACGACGTTGGATTCGACGACGTATTTACGCGTCAGATCATCGCGTTGGGCAACGAGGGTGATGTCCTGTTAGGACTTTCGACCAGCGGCAATTCAACGAATCTGATGCATGCGTTTGCCACTGCGCGGCGGATGAACATCAGCACGATTGGTTTTGCCGGAAACGATGGCGGCCAGATGGCCCATCTCGCTGACGATCAGTTGTTGAACTTCTGCCTCACCGTTCCGACCACCAGCATTCATCGCATTCAGGAAACGCACGTCGCGCTGTATCACATTATGTGGGACCTGGTCCATACAATGATTCAGAACAAGGGGTTAATGGAAAACTCATGAAGTTTATCGATGAATACAGACAGAGTGATCTGGCAGTTACGTTGGCGCAGAAGATAGCCGACCTGACAACGCAGCCGTTAAAGCTGATGGAAGTTTGTGGCGGTCACACGCATACCATCTTCAAATATGGAATTGAAGATCTGTTGCCGCCCAACATCGAGATGATTCATGGTCCAGGTTGTCCGGTTTGTGTGATTCCGACAGGTCGCGTTGACGATGCCATTTCGATCGCGCAACGTCCCGAAGTCATCTTTACGACTTTTGGCGATGCGATGCGCGTCCCCGGATCAAAGACGAGTCTGCTTGATGCGAAAGCTTCTGGTTCGGATGTGCGGATGGTCTATTCGCCGTTAGACGCATTGAAGATCGCCAAGAACAACCCGGCGCGACAGGTCGTGTTTTTCGGGCTGGGTTTTGAGACTACTTCGCCTTCGACGGCGATGACTGTTCTGCAAGCTGCTAAAGATGGCGTGAAGAATTTCAGCCTCTTTTGTAATCACATCATGATCGTGCCGGCGCTGAAGGCGATGCTCGACTCGCCCGATTTGCAATTGGATGGATTTGTTGGCCCAGGCCATGTCAGCACTGTTATCGGAACGCGTTGTTATGACTTTGTGCCGCGGGATTATAGAAAGCCGTTAGTAGTCACCGGCTTTGAGCCGCTTGATGTGCTGCAGTCGGTCCACATGATTGTTACTCAAATTGTTGAGGGCAGAGCGGAAGTAGAGAACCAGTACAAGCGAGTTGTTTACCGGAACGGAAATCAAAGAGCGATGGAAGCGTTGTCGGAGGTGTTTGAGCCGCGTGAGTTCTTTGAGTGGCGTGGGCTTGGGTCGATAGCGCATAGCGGAATGAAGTTGAATGCGAAGTATGCGCAGTTTGATGCGGAGCTGCGGTTTAGTGTGCCGGGGTTGCGCGTGGCGGATCCGAAGGCGTGTCAGTGTGGTGAAATTCTGAAAGGCGTGAAGAAGCCGTGGGAGTGTAAGGTGTTTGGGACGGCGTGTACGCCTGAGACACCGATTGGATCGTGCATGGTTTCGTCGGAAGGTGCGTGTGCGGCGTATTACAATTTTGGAAGACTGTCGAGAGTTGCGCAAAGGGCATAGTTTTCTCTGCGTCTCAGCGTTCTCTGCGATGAAGTCAGTACCGTTACGCGGTAGCGTCGGGTCTGCTGCAAAAATTAGGACCTGATCGCAGGGGAACCCGACGCTACCGCGTAACGGTACTGACCTCATCGCAGAGAACGCGGAGACGCAGAGAAGAAGGAATGAGTAATTCTTTTTCACCATCGCCACTTTTCCAGCGCGTCGAGCGAGCGCGGAGGCGGAAGCATAAGTTTACGGATACGCAGATAACGCTTGCGCATGGCAGCGGCGGTCGGGCGATGCACGAGTTGATTGAAGGTTTGTTTCTCGACTATTTCCGAAATCCTTTGCTGGAGCGTTTGGAAGATCAAGCGGTATTTGAAGTTCCCGCAACCTCTCACAAATCGAATGGTCACGCTACTTCGCGATTGGCCTATACCACCGACTCCTACGTCGTTTCACCAATCTTTTTTCCCGGTGGTGATATCGGAAAACTCGCCGTCAATGGGACCGTCAACGATCTGGCCATGAGTGGCGCCCGTCCGCTCTATTTGTCGTCCGGTTTCATCATCGAAGAGGGCTTTGCGATCGACGAGTTAAAACAAATTCTTTCGTCCATGCGCGACGCAGCAACCGAAGCGGGTGTGAGCATTGTTACGGGTGATACGAAGGTGGTCCAAAAAGGCAGCGCCGACAAGATCTTTATCAACACGTCGGGAATTGGACTAGTTGAATCGCCAGTAAACCTCGGTGCAACTCGTGCTCAACCGGGTGACAAAGTGATCTTAAGCGGAACGCTTGGCGATCACGGTACGACCATCATGATCGCGCGTGGTGAACTCGAACTCGAGACAGATATTCAAAGCGATTGTGCGCCATTGCAGTCTCTGGTGGCGGAAATGATCGATGAGGCGACGAAACGCAATTCACTCGATGGAATTCGCTGTTTGCGCGATCCAACGCGCGGTGGCCTCGCAACAACCCTCAACGAAATCGCGCTGAGTGCCGAAGTATGTATCGAGATCTTAGAAAATTTGATTCCGGTGCGTGAGGAAGTAAAAGGCGCGTGCGAAATCCTGGGGCTCGATCCATTGTATGTAGCTAATGAAGGAAAGCTGGTGGCGATTGTGGCGAGTGAGCTTGCTGACGCGGTGGTCCAAAGGATGAAGCAGAATCGTTACGGCACCGATGCGTGCGTGATTGGTGAAGTGAAAGCTGAACCAGATGGCATCGTGGCAATGCGTACGGGTTTTGGCGGAACGCGAATAGTTGATATGCTCGTCGGCGAACAACTACCGCGTATATGTTAGAAAATCTTGGATCACTAAGCACGTTCGCCGTTCTGGGTATTGGCCTGATATTTGGTCTGAAACACGCCACGGAAGTGGACCATGTCATCGCTGTTTCGACAATTGTCAGCCAGCATAAGAATGTCTGGCGCTCGGCGATCGTTGGTGCGATGTGGGGCGCAGGCCATACGGCGTCGTTGCTGATCGTCGGCACGCTTGTTCTGAGTTTGCGAGTTGCGATTCCGGAGCGTGTAAGTGGGTGGCTGGAATTTTGTGTTGCGCTAATGATCATTGGGTTGGGTATTAGCGCGTTGTGGCGGGCTCTGCGAAAGAGTGCTGAAGTTCATGTGCATGAACATAGTCATGGCGGAGTTTCGCATAAGCACGTTCACTTTCATGAGAAAGAGACTCAGCACTCGCCGGTCTCACCCGGGTCACACTCACATGCGGTCGCGCGCGTTGGCTGGAAGCCGGTATTAATAGGGACAATGCATGGACTTGCTGGTTCCGGCGCGTTAACGCTTTTGGTGTTAACGCAGATCAGTTCGGCTTGGGTTGGACTGCTTTATCTTTTAATCTTCGGGCTGGGATCGATCGCAGGCATGCTGTTGATGTCGGGGTTGATCGGACTGCCGTTCGCACTCACTTCACGGAATCTCACGAGTATCCATCATAGGTTACAGACAGTTGCGGCTGTGTTGAGTATCGCGTTTGGATTTTGGTACGCGTATGAGACTGGATTCGGCGCAGGACTGTTTTAGCATTCTCAGCGTCTCTGCGTCCTCGGGGCGATGAGGTCAGTACCGTAACGCG
>DATDMC010000114.1:0-12263 GCA_036518995.1 Pyrinomonadaceae bacterium
TAATGTCACGATTGCCACGAACGGTCTTTTTCAATCGGCAAGCAGCGGCACACAAACCGGGCATGTGCTTACTTTGTCAGGCAATCTGGTAAACAACGGCGTGCTCGATTTCAGCACCAACACCGCAGGCGCCGCGATCACTTTCAGTGGTGCAACCAGCAATAGTTTTTCTGGTACTGGTCCAACTACCGATCTGTTAACGCTGACAATCAATAAAGGCAGTTCGTCTGCAAATATTTTGGAATTGATGCCGTCGAATTTTTCGATTCAAGGTGTCACTACCGACGTCGCCGGATTCTTAACAATTACGAACGGGACCTTAAAGCTGTCGGGAAACTTCGCGATGACAAACCGCGTGTTCACGACTGCTGCTTATTCGATTCCTGTGAACGGCGGCTTCTGGCTAAACAATCCAAACTTTACTGTGACTGGTCAGGCCGGTTCGCCAACTACCACTGGCTTGCTGAGAATTTCGCAGGGCACATTGAACATCGGAACTGTCAGTAACAACTCGATGGGTTTCGCAACTGGTAGCAACGTGATCGTTGAGGGCGGAACTGTGAATGTAGCGGGAAGGTTTGGTGTGACAAGTTCTACAAACGCGTTTAGTTACACTCAGACCGGAGGTGTAATCACTGTCTGCACTGCCGGCAATACCTCGACTGCGCTTGCTTCATTTGATATGGGAACATCGCTATCGTCGACGATAAGCATTAGTGGTGGCACGCTCGTTCATCAACTCGCCAGCACTGCGGCTTCCGGACCACGTGACTATCGGAACCAGGCTGGCGCCGGCGCTGCAGGTGTTACAGGTGGCGCCGTGCAGTTTGGTAATGCGGCGTCTGGCGCAGCAAAGACTTTCAACGTTGCCGGTATCTTGCCGAATCTGGTCATCGACAACACGTCAGCGAATCATTCGGTCAACTTTCTCGCGTCGTTCAATTTCAACCACCTTGCGAACAACGTAACAATCAATACCGGCACGACGCTCAACATTGGAAACAATACGTTTCTAATGAATGGCCCAACGCTAACTAACAACGGAACACTCACGGGAACCGGCGCACTTTCAAACCTGGTCTTTTCGCTGGCTACTGCTCCAGTCAACTACACCGGCTCGGGTGTTGTAACCGCGCCGCTCACCAGCATCTCGTTCCAGGCCGATCAGGGCGTAACGATTAGTGCGACGTCACCTAACATCGTTACTGCTGCGGTGCGGTTGTTCACCGGCAACGTTACTAACGCAAACAAGCTTACGCTCGGCAACGGCGGTAGCACGAGCGGCGTGGTCCAAATCGGAAATACGCAGGCGCCCTCTGCTGCAGGAAGCTTCGATGTGCCTTTCACCTTCAATCTCGGGAGCGGCGGTCAAACAGTCTCATATTTAAGAACGACGACATCGCGAACTACCGGGCCGGAGATCAATCCCACGCGCAATCTAACCGCGTTGACTTACGATAATAATGATCCAGGTCACTCACTAACGATTGCCGGCGGTGACTTGAATCTCACTAACGCCGCGACAGCGTTGACTCTGACAAACGGCCGAATCGTTACAGGCGCAAACACGCTCAGTCTGACTAACGGAACTGGTGCTGTTTCGCGGACGAACGGGTATGTTGACGGCAACTTGCGAAAGACATTCGCCGCGACCACGTCGAAGACTTTTGAGGTAGGAACTGTAAATGGGTTCTCGCCCGCAACCGTCAATGTCACGGCCGGAACTTTTCCTGGCGATGTCACTGTAAAAGCCATTCAGGGCAAGCAACCAAACCTGCCCGGCCCGAATGCATTACAACGCTATTGGCAACTAACCGCTCCGGCCGGATTCACTACCGACTTGACGATGCAGTATCTCGCCAGCGACGTAGTTGGCAATGAAGCGAATTATCTCGTTTACAAATACACAGGCACGTTCAGTAATCCTGCTGGTTCATCCGTGAACACGGCAACGCATCAGATTGTCGCGTCGACCCAGACCGCCATAACAGCAGACTGGACAGCGGCCGAAGCTGCCGCGCTTTTGACTTCACCCGGAACGTTGCAATTCAGCGCAAACAATTACAGTGTCAGTGAAGCGATCGCTTCAGCAGTTATCAGGGTAACGCGAACCGGCGGTTCAGGTGGCCCAGCATCCGTAAACTTTGCCACCGCAAGTGGAACAGCGGTTGGTGGATCAACGTGCGCTCCCGGCGTCGATTTCATCAACACGAGCGGCACGTTGAGTTGGACCGACGGCGACTTATCTGACAAGACCTTCAACATTTCAATTTGTAGTGACTCGGTTTTTGAAAACGATGAGACAGTGAACCTGATTTTGACTGGGGCGTCTCTTGGTATGCCGTCGATCGCGGTTCTGACGATCACCAACGACGATGCCGCTCCTCCGCCTGCGAATGCCGGTGACCTGGTGATCTCAGAGTTTCGTTTTCATGGTCCAACCGGGGCCAATAACACGACCGACGAGTTTATCGAAATTTATAATCGGACCGGGGCAAATTTCGCCGTTGCCGCTACAGATGGTCCGGGTTTCTCCGTGGCAGCTTCGGATGGAATCGTTCGTTGCATAATTCCAAACGGCCTCATCATTCCGGTTCGTGGTCATTTCCTCTGCGCTAACAGCACCGGTTACAGTCTCGAATCTGTTGCCACTCCGGATGCGACCTATTCCGCAGACATACCCGATGCCGACGGAATCGCGCTTTATCGAACCGCAGTAACAACTAATTTTTCAACTTCAACTCGACTCGACGCCGTTGGCTTTAATTCGGTCGGTAACACGCTTTACAAAGAAGGTTCCGGGTTGAGTTTGGTTACGGGAGATGGAGAGTATTCGCTGGTTCGTAAATACCTTGCCGGAATGCCGGTAGACACCGACGATAATGCAAACGATTTTGTGTTCGTTTCGACGGACGCGGGTATTTACGGAACTACGTCACAACGCGGCGCGCCTGGTCCAGAAAGTTTGTCGAGTCCGATTGAAAACAATGTGAAGGTCCTATCGTCACTGATCGACAACACGCAACCTGCATCAGCGGCGCCGAACCGAGTGCGCGACACGACACCCGGAACAGGTGCCACGGCTTTGGGAACATTGGACGTCCGTCGCAAGTTCACCAACAACTCCGGACAGACGATCGACACGTTGCGTTTCAGGATTGTCGAACTGACGACCACAAATACGCCCGCCGCTCTTACGTCGCCACAAGCTGATCTGCGCGTGTTAACGTCCGGCGATACAACCGCAAACGGAGGAACGATCACAATCGTTGGATCGATGCTCGAAGCTCCGTCCGATCCGGTAAGTGGTGGCGGATTCAATTCGGCTGTGACTGTTTCGATACCGGGAGGATTGGCGGCGGGCGCGTCGATTAATGTGCGGTTTCTTTTGGGCGTGGCGGCCAGTGGAAGCTTCAAGTTCTATATAAATGCCGAACCCACTGGCGCCGGCGTCACACCACTGTTTCAAACTTTGCCAAAATCCACACGCGGATTTGTAAATATAAACAGATAAGGTTCAGGGTTGTCTTCACGCCGAAGGCGTTACGTCTCAAAGCCGAGGCGTTGCGCTTTGGCAACCGCCACTACTAATTTTAACCGCAACGCGGTTGCCGTTCTTATGTCTCGATCCAGACGCAACCGCGTTGCGGTTGTCACTCCGTTATAACTCGTAGTCCCAGGGTTGAAGCAACCCTGGGCTTTGGGACGTAACCGCTTCGCGGTGAACCCGAAGATAATCACGCTGTCGTAGTCTGAGATCTGCAATCCGCAATCGGCAATCACTTCACTGGCTAACGATCGCCTTCACCCGGTTCTTCTTCAGCAACGTCACGACCCCATCTCTTCGGTACCAGACGCCTTCTTTAGTACGCCACACTTCGTCAGCCTCAACCTTACCGCCACCATTTAAGAGAATCACTTGTTTCGTGCTGCTCGTCGTGCTTGTTCCCGGAGCGCCGGTGGAAGTTGGACCACTACTCTTCGTCGTGTGCGCGGTTGTTGTTTTGTCGTTTGATAGTTTTTGTTCCTGGATGATTGCCGGCTCAGGTGAAGATGCTGTAACGAGTGTTGGCGAAGGTGAAGGCGCTTGCACCGTTGTCGGGCTCTTGAGAATTTGGGTCTGCTGTTGCACTGAGGGGGGATTCATCTGTCGATGAACAGCGAAGTACACGCCTACTACCATAATCCCGATTACGAGACCTATTCCTGCGGCGACAGGTAACATTCTTCGATTTTTTCGATTTTGAAAATTCTTCGAATGGGTCGCTGCCAGTTCCGAAAGTGCCGGACGTGCCGGCGTATTCGTTATCGCCGCGATTTCGGATTCAGTTGCATCGACCAGCGCTGTCTGATCAAAGTAGCAGATCTTATCGCTGTCAGGATAGATGAACTGACATTGAGGACAACGTTTCATGATTGCATTATGCCTTAAAGCGCGAGTGGCAAGTGACTGTTGTTTCGGTTGCGCATGAGCGTGTTATTGTAAGCGCGCATTGCCACTAACGAATTGTCCGGGGAGTTTTTAATCGATGAAGCGAGCAGCGAGCGCATCACTT
Source organism: Pyrinomonadaceae bacterium (assembly GCA_036518995.1). Taxonomy (GTDB): domain Bacteria; phylum Acidobacteriota; class Blastocatellia; order Pyrinomonadales; family Pyrinomonadaceae; genus PSRF01. Next base: position 4,557 of record DATDMC010000114.1, read on the forward strand.
TTTCTGTTGTTGTTGATAACGGCATGTACAAGTTCGAAGCAATCATCAGAAAACAGATCCGAAGTTAAGAGTGAAGCCACTCCGGCAACTCAGGCTAACGCACCAGGTGAATTGCAGGTGGGCCAGGCGAAAGGAAGTTGTACTGCTCGCGGTGAAACAGTTGAGTTGAAGTATGCCTACGCAGGTCGCGCGCAACGATTTGGAAATGAAGCGATGGTTATCTTGTTAACCGACAATCCAATTCCTGCCGACGCAGTCGCTGAAGAGATTCGTTCGCAAACGCTATTACAAAAGGGAGAAATTCGCGGACTCGAATACGCGGTCGACAAAGACGGAACGTGGGTCCGTTTCCATCCCAGTCAGTATCAGGAGAGTTCTAATAAACAGTTGAAGGAATACAGTGTCGAAGGCGACGTTGTTCGTGGTCTGGATGATGGCTCAGCGAACCTGTCTGACAAGTACAATCGAAACGTGAAGTTCGTGGCCGCAATCGTGAAGTAACTTTGCCACCTGTTGTAAGGAATGGCTCTGCCTTTCCATGAGGCTACGCTATTTTGGCTCAGCACCGAGACGGCGCAGCCCTAACAAACTGGCCATCTGCGGAAAGGCGAAGCCATTCCTCACAACAGGTGGCAAAGCCAGGCAGATCGGACATTTTCAAGCTTTGAATGGTTTCTTTAGAATCCGGCCGGTCTTCTTCAGTAACGATCCGATTTTTGAATCCTGCTTCTTTTCGGTTTTCTGAGTCGACTTTACTTTCGACTTCTCCTCCGCAGCCTTTACTTCTTTCGCTTTCGGCTTTGATTTTTCTTCCTTACGGCTCTTCGGATCCGGTGATGGTCGACTTGATTTCTCTTCCGCCGGCTTCGCAACATCGGTTTTCACCTCTGTCGCCGGTACCGCAGCCGGAGAATAACTCGATTGCACTGGCTCCTGATGAATTGAAACGTAGCAGACCAGATACAGGACTGTAGACAATACGAGTGTGGCGAGTGCTGTAACCATTCGACTACGCCACTGCGATTTTTTCCGCGAGTTCCTGGGAAATGATCGAGAGTCTAAGACGAGCAGAATTCCGTCCATATCGCACAGACTCTGATCGTCTTCATAGATGAATTCACACTGCGGGCATCGTTTCATCGCGACCCTCCTGGAAGTCGTGACGTTGTTTAAGATTGGGGCTCCGCGGCGAGAAATTCAAGTGAGATTTCCGCGGCCGTTTAGCTTACCACGGAACCGGATGCGCGCGCGCGAAAAATGATAGATGAAGGACACTACCGACTTTACGTCGGTGGAATCAATTTCACCCTACAACAGAGGTTCCCAAGAGCCGTTGATACCACCGACTTTATGTCGGTGGAGAATCAATCTCACGCTACAACAGAGGTTGCCAAGAGCCGCTGATACCACCGACTTTAGGTCGGTGGAGATGCAATTTCCCCCTAGAGGTTAGCGAGAAATTGAGGCGCCCCCCGACATAAAGTCGGTGGTATCTGCACCGCGTGGTACGGAGAGGTTAGCGAGAAGTGAGATTCCACACGACATAAAGTCGGTGGTATCACCACGAAACAAAATCGCGGACCTTGAACTCAAGATCCGCGACTCTGCTAATCACTAACCTATGTTGTGGTTAGCCTACGTTGTTTTCACCTTCAATTACCAGGTTGTTGGTCACACCAAACGAGCCTGAGACACCTCGCGCTGCTATGTTGGCCAGCGCCTTATCAGACTTGTTGGAAACTACACCTTCCAGCTTCACCTGGCCGTTGTCCACCACGATGTGAATCGATGGATTGGCGCCTTGCAGGTATCTGTAAAGCGCACCAGTTCGCGCGATTGAGCGATACGTCGCAGCCCGGATGTTGTCATCCATTGGCGATAGTGGCAGAACTCTGATGTTGTTCACCACTCGCGAAACACCTGCCAATCGTTTCACTCTACTCTCAGCTCCCGACTTGGTGGTCGGTTTGACGACGTCACCATACAGCGTAACGGTATTGCCACTTATGTTGTAAGCAAGATTATCGAATACGCCGTAGTACGGTAACGTTACAAGTTCATGCCGTACTTTCTTCGCCAGTTGTGGATTTGAAACCACGTTGTTCCGGTAACCTTGCGCCATTACCGGCATGGTCAGGAGCAATGCGGCTCCAATAGTTAACAAAGTCGACTTTATCGTTTTCATAGTTGTCTTGATACCCTCCATGTTCGGCTCAGTAGCACGCTTCATTGCACCCCTCATGCCATTCTGAAGCCATCGATATACTAGACACCATGAAGCCCAGGAGCGTTACGATTTCGACTGTGTTTGGCGGCGACTTTATTGTGGTTTTCTTGCCGTAGCGTTTAGTCTCTGTGTCTTCGCGTCTCTGTGCTCTCTGTGTTGAAAATCATGCTCGTTAAGCGAAACGATGTTTTCAACACAGAGACGCAGAGAGCGCTGAGACGCAGAGGATTACTCTTTGTAGATATTCACTATTCCCATCAACCACCAGAACATCATCACAACTTCACTATCGCCAAAGTTGTAATTAACTACTGAACTGGCGAGCAGTCCGGTCAACGCGCCGAGTCCTCCCAACAACACACCATACCAATTCGTGTCGCTCAACTCGCTCGCGACCCTCGTGTCTTTCCGGATCTTCCACCAGAAAGCAAACACCAACCACAACCAGATCAGCAGCATCGGAATGCCACGATCGAAAGCAAGCTGCAGTGGAGTTGAATGGAGGTGCAGCATGTCGCTGCCCGGAAAGCCCCACTCGTTCCAGTGCAAATGCATTGCATCCATTCCGTGACCAAAAACCGGATGCAGCATGATGCGTGAAACTCCAACCTGCGCCACTCTCGCCCGCAGTGATGAACTCGGATCACCTAAAGCCAGCGCGTTGTTTCCCCGCGTTTGCCAAACGACCACCGCTCCGAATCCGAGGACCAGAAAAAGCGCCGCTGTAAAAACGACTTTTGGTATTCCGCGTAACGACAGCCACGCAATCAAACTCGCGCCGATTACAAAAGCAAGCAGGACCGTACGCATTGCTGTAAACGCGATGCCGACGCCGAGAATCGCAGCCGCTAACAGGGCCAGTTTGAAGATCTTGTTTGTCCCGTGATTTCTCAAGTTGGCGAATGCCAGTCCCAACGCAAGTTGAGCAATGATTTGCAGCAGTTCCGAAAACGTTTCGTAGTGTCTGGTCCATCCTGAAGCGCGAAAGTGATGAGTGCGGTTGTTTCCGGTTAGGCCTGATGGTGAAGATGATTGTTGTTCGTCGGGAGTCAGGATCATTCCCGGTCGCTCAACGTGTTCACCCTGCGAGATTATGCTTACCGTGATCGGTTTATTTGCCGGCGCAGACTTCAGTAATCGATCGATGTCTGCGACTGAATAAATCCGAGTTCCCGCTATCCGCCAAATTGCATCACCGGGTTGAATATCAACTTGTTTCAAAGGACTGGTGGCGGCAACAGATTCAACGACCACGCCCCGACCTCGTAAAAGATCAAAAGCGCTGTAGAAAACGCCTGCCGCTCCGGAAAGAATCAGAACGGAGACGAGTAACAGCCCGGTCTTTCTGGTGGCGATCGCGCGCGTGAGATAGAACAACAGGATGCACCACAGCGCAGTCAACTTCGCAATACTGATTTTCGGTTCGGTTGAAACTAATGAGGACGCGATCGTCCAAAGCACTGACAAAAGAATGATCAGATCAAACTTTGAACGTCTCAGCCCGGTGCTTCCAGTCGTCAGACTATGAACAATCCACCCGACCGTCGCGATTGCTACGCCAATAGTGCTCGCGGCAACTGAATGCGGCGCTAAGGCAACATACAAAAGGAGCCCTAACAGGGCGACACGCTGACTCAGTTGCGCCAGTCCACTCTCATTAGTTTGCGTCGGTAACAATAAGAATCCTTTTGTGTGTTGAGGTCAGTACCGTAACGCGGTAGCGTCGGGTCATGCAATAGACTTGAGGTCAGTACCGTACGCAGTAGCGTCGGGTTCTGCAATAGACTTAAGGTCAGTACCGTACGCGGTAGCGTCGGGTCATGCAATAGACTGTAGGCCCACAAAAATAGAACTGCCCCGCCTCTACCGCGTTACGGTACTGACCTCATCGCTACTTACTACTACTTAAAAAATAGGTGCGTTGACACCCTTTATTTACGCGTGTTAGCGTATCCGTTGGCGTTTTATGAAGCGTGGAAAAGTGGATTTTATATAGCTGGATAACGAATTTGTTCCCGCCCGCCGCTACGATAAACACCACTGACACTGTGATAATACATAATATCCCTGATGGCGTTCGAAAAAGCTAAGGTCCTAAAAGCAGCTGAGAAATTCCTGTCACAGGGAAAGATCAACGCGGCAATCAAAGAGTATCGCCAGATCGTCGATCATGAACCGGATGATCTGACGACGCTGAACATGCTTGGGGATCTTTATGCTCGCGCGGGTAAAAAAGAAGAAGCAATCACGTGCTTTGAGCGCATTGCTGAACATTACGCTGCGCAGGAGTTCAATCTCAAAGCGATCGCGATGTACAAAAAGATCGAGCGGTTGAAGCCGCGCGATCCCGTCGTCGCCAATAAACTCGCCGACTTGTATGCGACCCAGGGACTGGTCGTCGATGCGCGGGCCCAGTATCTGATCGTTGCCGATGCGTTTACGCGATCCGGTGACAACCGTAAAGCGCTCGACATCCTCCACAAGATCGCCGACCTCGATCCAAACAACACTGAAATTCGTCTCAAGCTTGCGGACGGCTACTTAAAAGAGAGCATGCGACGCGAAGCCGCGAGTGCTTTCGTTCAGGCAGCTAATCGCTTGCAACAGGTTGGTTCGCTCGATCGCGCCCTGGAGGCGTATACAAAAGCGCTGCAACTCGTGCCGGATGATTTCGACGGTTTGCGCGGAATGCTCGAGACGCACATCGCGCGCGGAACTGCTGACGAAGCTGCCGAGGTACTCGAATCAGTGGTCCAGGATCGCGAAGACGATCGGGATTTAGTGCCGATGTTGGCACGGGCTTATCTTGCCGCTGAAGATCCTGCTGGCGCCGAACGCGCGACCGCCATGTGGATGGCCCAGGACACGACTAGTTATTTGCAGGTTTTACCGGTCGCCCGGCTCTATTTAAAACTCGGAAAAATTGACGACTCCATCAGAGCGCTGACTGGCATCATCGAGCGCATGCTTGCCGGTCGGGAAGAAAAAGAGTTGTTGGAGATCGTCGATGGCGTACTTGAAAGAAATCCGGATCACGTCGAAGCGTTGCGCATGTTGGTGCGCGTTTACTGGTGGCAGCGCGATATGGACGCGTTGCGCTCAGCGCTTGAACGTTTAGCTGAGTCAGCCGAAGCGAGTGAATTGGTCGACGAAGAACGTTATGCGCTCACTCAACTCGTTCGTCTCGCACCAGACGAACAACGATATCTCGATCGTTTGAACCTGCTCGGTGGTTTGCAGGATGAAACGAGTGAAGACTTTTCAGCTTCTACTCCTGCCGGTGAAGTTCCGGAGTTCGAAACGTTTGCCTCAACGGCGGATGAAGAACCGGTCGCAAATGCTGCGGTTGAGGTAGTGGAATTTGAAACTAACGCGACACCCGAATCTTCTTTCGTTGATCCAACCTCATCGTTTGCCGATCTGAACGAGGTTGCCGACCGCGACAGTTTCAACGAACCGGAACCGGCTTTTCAGGAAGTGGATTTTGGTAGTGTCAGTGCCGCTGAGCCGCCCTCGTCACCGGCTGATGAAGCTGAGCGACGCGAAGCCATGATGAAGCAGGAGCTCGAGAGTGTTGATTTTTACATCTCGCAAGGCTACACCGACATTGCGATCGACACGCTCGATGTTCTCGAAAAGCAATTTGGCCCACACTCCGAAATAGAAACGCGCCGGCAAAAATTGGGTCAGGCTCCGCAAGCTGCTCCGCCGCCACCACCACCTGCTGTTTTTGAATTTGGTGGAGTTGACGAACTGAATGAAACCGGTGAAGAAACAGTCTCGCTCGATGGAGACATGACCTTCGCATTTAGCGACAATGGCGATCCAGGTGCGGCCGCTGAACCAGTTTCTGCTAAGCCCGCCAACAAAGGTATAGACGCCGGACTCCATGAACTGTTTGAAGAGTTTCGCGTTGCTGAGGAAGAAGACAACGGTCTCGAAGATTTCGAAACGCATTACAACATGGGCACTGCCTACAAGGAGATGGATCTCCTCGATGAGGCGGTTCAGGAGTTTCAAACTTCAGTCGCGCTCGTAAAGCCAAACGACGGAACTTCGCGCTACCTGCAGTGCTGCAACATGTTGGGTCATTGTTTCGTACAAAAGGGGCTTCCCGAAGCCGCAATCATGTGGTTTAAGAAAGGACTCGCGGCCCCCGGCCACAGTGAAGACGAATATCAAGCGTTGCGTTATGAACTCGGCGGCGCTTACGAAGAGTTGGGTGAGCTGGAGCAGGCGAAGCAGTATTACACGGAAGTTTATGGCGTTGACGTCAACTATCGAGAGGTTGCCGAGAAGCTAAGTAATTTGAAGGCGAAGAAATAGCGAATGGTCGTTCGCGCCTGAGTGAGTTATCATGCCGGCGCAAACACGTTAAGCCCGAACCAATGTCAGCCAGATTAAGCGTCATCTTCTATATCATTCTTTGCCTGGAGATTGGCATCTTTCTGACTGTGTTGCCCTGGTGGCCACAGGGAATGTGGGGACTTAGCGACTGGGGGAACAACTATTTCCTGCTCTATGCTGCGCGTAAAACTGGTTATCAGGGATTACAGGCGGTCGTTGCATCTGGTTGGGTCCGCGGGGCCGTTACCGGGGTTGGTTTACTGAACCTGGGTATTGCGTTCTGGGAAATCTTCAACTTCAATCAGACCGTTCGCGCGTTACAATCCCAACTTTCAAGCAGTCCAACAACTAATGTCACTCGACCAACGCCGGCCAATAACGTATCTGGTAACGAGCGGCCGAACGACACCTCAAACAACTCCTCGCAGTCCTGAGTTTTTTAGTCTTCTAAAATTAATTGAAGCCGCTGTTAGCGCCGGAGTGTCGCTGGTCCAACTTCGCGAAAAGGCTTTGTCCACCCGTGTACTTCAGGAACTTGCCTCGAATGCGGTTGAACTTACTCGTAACACGCAAACAAGACTGCTAATCAACGAGCGTTTTGATGTGGCGTGGGCGGTCGAAGCCGATGGCGTTCAATTAACGAGTCAATCGATGCCGGTTGACGTCGTGCGAAGAACGGTTGGGAAAGATTTCCTGATAGGTGTTTCGACGCATTCATTGCCGGAAGCGGTTGAGGCAAAAGATCGCGGGGCGGAGTTTGTTTTGTTTGGACCTGTTTACGAAACGGAGTCGAAGCGCGCATTTGGACCACCGCAGGGAGTTGATTTATTGAGGCAGGTAGTTCGTGAGTTAGCTGGATTTCCGGTGATCGCGATTGGTGGGGTAAATCGATCAAACGCGGGCGCGTGTTTAGCTGCAGGTGCAGCGGGAGTGGCGGCGATCAGTATGTTCGAAGATCCGGATGCGTTAGCTCAAATTGTGGGAGCGATAATGCAATGAGCGGCTTAGCCGTCTGTTGTGAGGAATGGCTCTGCCTTTCCGCTAAATCGCTCCCCTACTTTGGCTGCGCCTCTCTGGTCCAATTTAGAGATAGATTAAAGAGGCGCAGCCAAAACTCAACGGACAAATTTTAC
>DATDMC010000115.1:0-189855 GCA_036518995.1 Pyrinomonadaceae bacterium
CATGGTCCCATCTAGCAAACCGACCAGACGCTACCGCGGTACGGTACTGACAAGATCAACGCAGAGGAAAACATCTTCACCCGCGTTCCAATTTGTCGTACCAGAACAGCTTCAGGAAGATCGACGTCGAGATCAGCACGACGAGCGAAATGACTGTCCCTTTAACGTCTCTGAAGATCACATACAACGGAATCGTTATGAGCGTCAGTTGCCACGGAATACCAACGAGACAGTTCAACAGATCACGCGCGGCACTGGTGTTTCGCTCAATCGAAGGATCTTCAGCGACGACTTTGTCATGCACCGGCTTCCAGAATCCCCACGGTCGCACATTGATATAAAAGTTTTTCAATACTTCATCACTGACCGGCTTAGTCAACAACGTGCCGACGATGCAACCGATAAACGACAGCAACAGAATAAACGGATACGCGTAAGTCGGATCGTGGAAGCTGGGCGCAATCGTTGGCATCACTGCAGGCACGGCCAGCGCCGCGATGATCCCGACGGCCATGCCCCAGAAATATCCATAACCATTAAACCGCCACCAGTACCACTTCAGAATGTTCGCCGCGGTGTAACCACCATAAAGTCCACCAACGATCCACTGCGTGATCTGGGTGATCGACGACAAGTACATTCCGATCACGATTCCGGCAATCAGGATCAGGACCGAACCAAGATAACTAAACTTCACCAGCGTCTTATTGTCAGCCTCGGGATTGAGGTGCTTTTTATAAATGTCGTTAACCAGGTAGGCGGCGCCGGCGTTGACAGTAGCGCTGAAGTTGGCCATGAACGACGACAACAAACCCGCCAGTAACACACCGATTAAACCCGCCGGAAGAAAACGATTGATCACAAAAGGCAGGACAGTTTCGAAGTCGATGTTGTCACCCATTTTGCGAAATTCCGGTGTAACAAAAACGAGACCCAGCAAAGTTATGCCGCCGATGAGAATCCAACGCGGCACCAGGCACACGGAAACAATTGCGCTCATCAAACTTGCCTCACGCGAATTTTTCGCAGCGAGGATTCTTTGCATGTCGTAGTTTGGCGCGGCGCCGGCCATACTTACGAGTACTCCTTTAAAAACCATCACGATGAAGAACAAGCCAAACATCGATGCGATGCCTTCTTTAGCGATGTGATTGTTCATCGCCGGGAGCAGCGTGCTCCAGTTCAGGGTGATGTCCCAACCAAACGAAAGTGCACGCCAACCCGCGGGCGTCACCTGATCGAGCATGCCGGCATCGACTTTCATGATCGCAATCGCGCCAATCACGACTGCCGATATGGCCATCAGACAAAACTGGGCAAAATCGGTAATAACAACGCTGAGCATCCCGCCTAACACGACGTAGATCGCCGTAATACTCATCAACAAAATCGCGTAAGTGTTTGGCGAAAGGTCCCACGGCAGAAACACTTTGCAAAATTTTCCGATGCCCTGAAATTCGTAACCGATAAAACTCACGACACTGATCAGGGCAAACAAGACAATGATGCCACGCGAGAGCTCACCTGCTGTGCCACCGCCGAAACGAGTTGTGATCCACTCGCCGCCAGTGCGCGCGTTGGACCGTCGAATCCACTTGGAAAGATAGACCGCGTCGAAGATTTGATTGAAGATGGGCCACACCCAGGGAAGAAAAACGGCCTTCATTCCGTAAGCGTAGAGGATGTAGACAAACCACATCGTGCCCGTGATGTCCCACATTGCGGAGGCGTTCGAGATACCAAGCAGCCACCACGGCATGCTCTTGCCGCCCAGAAAATAAGAGTCGAGGTTTCGAGAAGCGCGGCGCGTCACATAAACACCGACCGCGATCATCGCTACGAAATAGAGGACCAGAACGAGAATGTCTGGAGTGCTAAGTCGCATGTGGTTGTCCCTTTAGCTATCGCTTGATGTACTTCAAGTCTCTTGTATAAGTCCCATTCGGCTTCGCCGCTTGTTGTGAGGAATGGCTGTGTCTTTCCGTAAGCGTGCTTGTTCCCGAGGCTGCGACTCTGCGTCGTTCTCTATTATTTCGTCGCCTAAACAAGGGCGCAGCCCCAAATCAGCAAGCCTCTCGACGGAAAGGCGGAGCAGTTCCTCACAACACGATCCACCGTCACATCAGAAAAAGAGCGATGTTCATGATATACATCTCCGCCATGATCTTACTTCGCTTGTCTCTCTTCTTCGCGCTAACCGCGTCCGCCGCACTCGCTCAATCGCGGGTGATCGAAGTCGATTACAACAACGTCAAAGGGCCACACGACACGTTCTTTAACGAAGTGGTCGGAGCAGGCCGCGCTGCCGAAGGTCTACGCGCTGACTGGCAACGAGATCTCGCCATCGCTCATCGCGAATGCGGCTTCAGATACATTCGCTTTCATGGTCTGCTGCAAGATGAGTTGGGCGTCTATCACGAAGATCGAGAAGGCCGGCCCGTCTACAACTTTCAATATATCGACGCCATTTACGACGCTATTCTCAACCTCGGCATGAAGCCATTTGTCGAACTGGGTTTCATGCCACGCGCACTTGCGACCGGCACGAAGACAATCTTCTGGTGGAATGGCAATGTAACGCCGCCAAAGGACTACGACAAATGGGCCACCCTCGTCGAGAAACTGGTCCAACACTGGACTGAACGCTACGGCGCCAATGAAGTGAAGCAGTGGTATTTCGAAGTTTGGAACGAACCAAACCTGGACGGCTTCTGGTCCGGCACTCAAGCCGAATATTTCAAGCTTTACAACGTCACCGCGCGCGCAATCAAAAATGTTTCCAGAGATTACCGTGTCGGTGGTCCAGCCACTGCCGGAAACGCGTGGATTCCCGAAACAATCGATTTCGTATCAAAGAACCGACTGCCAATTGATTTCATTACCACGCACGACTACGGCGTCCGAGGCATGGGACTCGATGAAAAGGGAGAACAGCAACTCCAGTTGGTTGCGGCTCCCGGCGCCATCATCGACAACGTGCGTGGCAGTCGCGCCAACATCGCGAAGTCCGCATTACCAAAACTTCCATTGCATTACACCGAGTGGAGCACGTCTTACTCGCCTCGCGATCCGGTCCACGATTCATACATCTCGGCGGCTTACATTCTCTCGAAACTCAAAGGCAGCGAAGGCTATGCTGACTCGATGTCGTATTGGACTTTCACGGACATCTTTGAAGAACCTGGACCAGTGCCAAATCCGTTTCACGGCGGCTTTGGGCTGATGAATTTTCAGGGGCTGCGCAAACCGTCGTTCTTTGCCTATCAGTTTCTCAATAAACTGGGCGCAACCGAGTTGGTATCAACCGACAACAGCAGTTGGGTCTGCAAGAGCGCGAACGGAATTCAGATCCTGTTCTGGAACTTCACTGCGCCAAACACAAACGAGAGCAATCAAAAGTTTTACACGCGCGATGTTCCGGCGAAAGAAGTTGGACCATTGCAAGTCTCAGTCAAGGGCCTGCCGGCTGGTAGTTACACGCAACGCATCTATCGAGTTGGTTATCAGGTTAACGACGTCTACGATGATTATTTGAAAATCGGTTCGCCGCAAAATCTGACGCGCGAGCAAGTAAACACCCTATCGATGAAGAACGACGGACACGCATCGTTCACAACTCCCTTAAGACATAGTGGCAACGAGCCGTATAAATACAACGTAGCGATGCGTGAAAACGACGTCTACCTGATCACGATCGAGCGCAAGTAACGTCCGATATGCTCAGCTTAGTTTGTCTCAAGTTCCAGCTACCTCGCTGCTCGGCTTCGCCGCCTGTTGTGAGGAACGGCTATGCCTTTCCGTAATTAGGCCTTATGGTTTCGGGCTATGCCTTCCTTCTGGCGCGTCATTTAATAACAACATACGGACGAAGGGTGTAGCCCAAAGATCAGGTCCGCTTTTACGGAAAGGCATAGCCATTCCGCACAACAGACGGCCAAGCCGCAGCGGCGTGTTACTGATCCGACACTGGCATCACTTCGTATAAGTGCTCTGGGCCAACTTCGCATCGCCCTGCAAACGAATGTCTCTCGACGACGATCCGATCAATATCTTGTAGTCGCCTTTTTCAGCGGCCCACGCTTTTCTTTCCGGGTCATAGAACGCAAACGCTGATCGATCCAGCGGTATCGAAACCGTCTGACTCTCACCCGCTTTCAAAAAGACTTTCCTGAATCCTTTCAGCTCCTTCACCGGCCGCGGAAGTCGTGGCTTTACATCCTGGACATACAACTGCGCAACTTCAGCGCCGTCACGCGAACCAACATTCTTAACCTGAAACTGCACCGTCATCACGCCATCTTTGTCCTGCTGCAAACCAAAGTTTGAATAGTCAAAGCGCGTGTAGGAAAGTCCAAAACCAAACGGGAAAAGCGGATCAATGTTTTTGGTGTCGAACCAGCGATAGCCAACCAGCAGTCCTTCCTCATAACGGACCACGCCATCCTTACCCGGATAGTTGCCCATTGCGTGAGCCGGTGAGTCTTCAAGCCGCTTCGGAAAAGTACAAGTCAGCCGGCCTGATGGATTCACATCTCCAAACAACACGTTCGCCAGCGCGTTGCCACCTTCCATGCCCGGATACCAGACTTGCAACAGCGCCGGTGCTTTCTGGAGCCACGCACCCATTTCGAAGGGCGCGCCGCCAAACATCACCACGATCGTTTTGGGATTCGCTTCCACCACACGCGACAACAACTCGTCCTGCTTGTAAGGCAGCTTCATGTCTTTGCGATCAATACCTTCGGCGTCGTAATAGCGGCGATGATTCAGACCACCAACATAGATAACAACATCAGCCTGTTTCGCAGCGCGAACTGCCTGATCGGCAAGTTGGGCGTCCTCTTTTTCGTTGTAGCCCATCGCATACGAAACGTTGGCGCGATCACCAATCTTGCGCAAAATTCCTTCGAGCGGCGTAATCTCGTAGAAAACCTTAATGCGCGCGCTGCCCCCGCCGTAAGCCTGCAAGGCAGTCGCGTTCTCGCCAATCACCGCAATCGACTTAACCTGATTGGCATCGAGTGGCAACGCATTGTTTTCGTTTTTGAGTAATACAAAACTTTCTTCCGCAATCTTGCGCGCCATCGCCTGATGGTCTTTCGTATTTAGAAATCCAGGCGCGCGTCCTTCAATCACCCTGGTCTCTAATATCTGGCGAAGGTTGCGTCGCGCTTTATCATCGAGCAACGCTTGCGGAAACTCTCCACTACGCAAACCATCCCGAAAAGCGTCGGCCATGAAGAACTTTCCATAGCTCGGGACTTCGGTTCCCATCTCCAGATCAAGGCCACCAAGCACCGGACCACGGGTACTGTGAACGCCGCCCCAGTCAGACATCACGAGCCCTTTGAAGCCCCACTCTTCCTTAAGAATTTTGTTCAGCAGGTAATCGTTCTCGGAACACCATCGACCGCGAAACTTGTTGTAGGCACTCATTACCGTGCGGACATTCGCTTCCTTAACTGCCGCTTCGAAAGGTCGCAGGTAAATCTCGCGCAGCGTGCGCTCATCCATCTCAACGTTGATGGTGCCACGTTCATACTCCTGATCGTTCGCGGCAAAATGCTTGGCGCATGATGAAACATCCTCGGCCTGTACCGCGCGGATGTAGTTCACGATCATGCGTGAAGTTAGAAACGGATCTTCACCCTCGTATTCGAAGTTGCGGCCGTTGAGTGGCGTGCGCATGATGTTCATGCCTGGTCCAAGCATGATCTGTTTGCCGCGTTGGCGCGCTTCTTCACCAATTACTTTTCCATAAGCAGTTGCGAGATCAGTGTTCCAACTAGCCGCGAGACCAATTAGCGCCGGCATCAGACTCGAGAAGTCATCAGTTCTGCCGGCGGGCAACCAATTATCTGGTCCAACATCTTCACGCACACCGTGTGGACCATCCGACAACCAACGTCGCGGCAAGCCCAAGCGGGAAATTGCCGCAGTAGTAAATTTTGAGTCGGCATGGACCAGGGCGAGCTTCTCGTCGGGGGTCAACCTTGAAAGCAGATCCTCAACGCGCGCATCGATTGGCTTCGTGGGATCCATGTAGATCGCGCGCTGCTCCTGAGCATGCGAATGGCTGGTGAGTATCAATGAACACGTGGCGATCAGCAGAAAGCTCGCTACGATAAACAGGCTAAGACGGTTTTGTTTCTTCATAGGCTTAACCACCAGGACACAAAGGCACTAAAAATTAGGGAGAGCTGGTCGGGACTTCTGCAAGCTGGTACAACAAAGCCGTTACAACTTCGGATAAACTCGGATTTGAGATTCAGTACCACCTCGCGATAGCGGGTGGTTGATCAGGCTAAAAAAATACTCTTGTTTGCGGGTAAACCCACCCGCTACCGCAAGGTGGTACTGACTCTTTACCACTTGGACCTGACACTGCAAAGGTCTTTAAGGAGATTATTAAAAAAGGAGTGCGGATAATAACATGAACCCGACTTTTGCGGCTCGGTTAATAACAAGGCTCGTTCCTGTCGTTATCGTGATGTCTCTATGGGCTCCGGGTTTCACGTCGAAGAGTCGAGAGCCGCAATGGAAACTGATCTGGCAGGACGAATTCAACGATCCTAATGGCTCGCCGGTCGATGAGTCGAAGTGGAGCCACGAACTCGGCGGGAAAGGCTGGGGCAATCATGAACTCGAATCCTATACCGATCGTCTCGATAACTCGTTTCAGGCAGATGGCTCGTTAGTAATCCGGGCGCTCAAGGAACGCTTTACCGGCGCCGACAAGATAACGCGCGACTACACGTCCGCTCGCCTCACGACGAAGAATAAATTCAGCACTACCTATGGTCGAATCGAAGCGCGGATCAAAATCCCGCGTGGACAAGGGATCTGGCCTGCCTTTTGGATGCTTGGCGCCGACATCAATACGACGCATTGGCCCGGTTGTGGTGAGATCGACATCATGGAAAACATTGGCAAGGAACCGTCGACGATTCACGGCACGATCCATGGACCAGGTTATTCAGGCGCGAAAGGGCCAACAGCAAAATACGCGCTTCCCGATAATTCAGCCTTTGCCGACGACTTTCATATTTTCGCGATTGAATGGGAGCCGGAAGTAATTCGCTTCTACTCCGACAACGTTCTCTACGCCACGCGAACTCCAGCCGATCTTCCACGCGGCAGCAAGTGGGTCTTTGACCATCCACACTTTGTCTTGTTGAATGTAGCGGTCGGCGGTTACTGGCCCGGCAAGCCTGACAAGTCAACTCAGTTTCCGCAGGAGATGCTGGTCGACTATGTGCGTGTGTACGAGCGTGTGCCTTAGTAATTCCACAGACAGCAATCTGTGGGATTTAGACTGCTGTCTAGGGAATTTACCCTAATCTCAAAAACCTGTTCTCATGGTGGCCCAATTTTGTTTTCCTTTGCGCGTTATCTAATTGAAGCGCGAAATTGTTTGCGCGGTTAGATAGACGGAGGCTGAGATGAAAGCAACTTTGTTTAGAATCACATCGATATTGGCTGTAGTGTTGGCGTTAACTGCCGCTTCGGCCTATGGACAAGGCTTGGTTAGGCGCGAGACTTTTGTTGTTCCTTTTGATTTCAACGTGGGCCAGAAAGTGTTACCCAAAGGTACTTACACTTTCTCGAGCGAGAAGGAAGTCGTGCGAATTCAAAGCCGGGACGGCAAACAGAATCTGTTTGCACTGCCGTACCGAACTCGCGCGGGCGCCCAGTCGCCTGCAGACATAAAACTCACTTTCAATCGCTACGGTGAGTCGTATTACCTGGCACAGATTTGGCTACCCGACGGAATCGGCCGCGAACTGAAACGACAACTGCCGGCTGGTACTGAAGTTTCAATGAACGTCAGCACCATCGATGTGCCCGGCGCAGGTCACTAAAACAAATCCCATCAAAATCAAAAGTCCCGTTCACGCAATGTGGGCGGGACTTTTGCATTGCTCATACGAAAAACCTCTGCGTACTCGGCGTCTCTGTATACTCTGCGTCTCTGTATACTCTGCGTCTCTGCGTACTCTGCGTCTCTGTGTTAAACCGATCTTTCAACTAGCTGTACATCGATTTCAACACAGAGACGCAGAGTACGCAGAGACGCTAACCATTACCCCAACCTCAATCGCTCGATCACATTCAACAGCGCGCGCGTCTCGTGATAACACTCTTTCCAAATTCTCGACTTCGTATAGTCCATCACCTGCCCATCACGCTCGACCGTATCAAACACTCCACCAAACTCCCGATCGACTTGATGGTCCTTAATAAACTCCCACTGCTTCACGAACGCGTTTAAATAAACATCACTCTCGCGACCATACTTTTCATGCATTAACAACAACGCGTTCAGTCCCTCAAACTGCACCCACCACTCTTTGCGTTTGTCTTCCGCTTCGCCAAAGGTCGTGCCATCGCGATAGAAGCCGCCGTTAGTTTCATCCCAACCATACGAGAGCGCATGATCGACTAACAGCTTCGCCATACGTTCGGTCTTTGCTGATGGCTTCTTACTTAAAACAGTGTCGGCCTCGATCATCAGAAACGCTGTTTCGACATCGTGACCGTATGAATCATGATCGGGAATTGGTCGCCAGTCAGTCGTAAAGTACAAATTCATAACACCTGGATCAGTGCAAATCTTGTCGCGAACGATCTCGAGCAACTCCTGTAAACGGCTGCGCAGCAAAGCATCGGGCCAAACTTCGTAGAGTTGCGTGAACGACTCCAACAAATGAATATGCGTGTTCATCGACTTGTAGCCGATAGGAAAACCGGCAACCGGAACACCTTCTGATCGTAGACCATCACTTTTTGCACTAACGACTTTGCCGTCGCGCGTCAGCCATTCAAAGTAGCCACCGTGCTTTGCATCGTGAGCGTGTTCGTCGATCCAGTGAAAAGTCGCCTGGGCCAACTGTAAAGGATTCTCGTCTTTCGTAGCCTCGTAAGCTGCGGTTGCTCCGTACAGGCCAAAACTAATTCCATACAAATGCTTGCCATCGGTATATGCCGGCGATGGCTGGTTCTTCTCGTCAAGACCCCAGTAGAAACCACCGTCTTGTTTGTCCCACAAAACGTCTGACAGATACTTGAGACCGTGCGCGAGAATCGGCTTGAACTTTTCCCGCAGTTCGGGACGCTTCATCACGACCTGGGCCGACACCCAAACCATACGTCCTTGAAAGACTGAAAACTTTCCTTCGCTGTCCGTGCGTTTCCAATCGCGCGTGAAATTTGAATAGAAGCCACCGTACTCGCGATCCACTGATGCGGGAAACCAGACGTCGAGCACATCGCGGCGCAGCGTTGTTTCCATTTCACTCGCGAGTTTTTTGTAATCCGTCACGTTATCCAGATTTCTTCTCTGCGTCTCCGCGTTCTCTGCGTCTCTGTGTTAAAACTGATCTTCGTGTAAACGCCACACCGCTTAACACAGAGACGCAGAGAACGCGGAGACGCAGAGAAATCAAATCACTGCTTCAAAAACTCATCGACAGCGGGATTTACTTTTTGTGCTTCACATGACGGAGCAAGATGACCACACTCACTGTCGAGTACCAGCAGTTTCGCATTCAAGATTTTCGCAAACTCAATCGCCGGACCAGGTGTCACCACATGATCAAATCTCGACGCAATCACAAACACTTTCGCTTTGACACGCGCCGCAGCCTGTTCCATTGATCCACCAAAAGGCGCAAAGATGTCCTGCGCCATCATCGCCTGGTCCTGACGAATCTTATCGTTGGCGTCGAAGCCGCCGCCCTTCGCTTCGCGCGATTTCTTCAACTCATCCAGCACCTTCTCGCGACTCATCTTCCGGTTGTAATCATCCGGCGTCGTCAACAACAATGCGCCAAATTCATACTCGGGAGCACGCGCGGGATTAACTGTGTAGTTGCCGTTGTTCCAGTTTGCGTCGTTCATGATCGCGTCGATTTGTGATTGCCACAGCAAAAGATCGTAGGCCGCCAATCGGGGTGATCCGGCCACCGGAACTGCGAGGTCCATAAAATCCGGATACATAACGAGCCACTGGAACGTCTGCATGCCGCCCATCGAAACACCGACCACCGCTTTTAGATGATTGATCTTCAGCACGTTGGTCAGCATTTCATGCTGTGTATTAACAGCATCGCGCAGAGTAAATTTTGGGAAACTCATACGCGACTGCGCTTTGCTGTTTGACGGTGACGACGATACGCCGTTTCCGAGCGCATCAACTGCCACTACGTAGAACCGGTTGCTGTCGACCACGCGGCCTGGTCCAATATTCGATTGCAGTTGTTCGGTTGTGCCGGAGGCCCAGGTCGGAAAAAGAACTACGTTCGACTTGTCGGCGTTGAGCGTTCCAAACGTTCGATAGCCGATCCGGCAATCGCGAAGCACCTCTCCGCTCTCGAGTTTGAAGTCGCCGAGATTTGCGAACTGCTGCTCCTGGGCGATGGCGGTAACAGAGGCGAAAAGCAGGAAAAGAGCGAAGAGAGCAAGTTGAGCAAGTTTCATTTGCAGTTTCTCTTGAGGGAATGTACGGAACGATCTCGTATTCGTCAGAAGGCTCTAGCTGTAGCAACTTCAATTTGTGGTGATGCTTTGGAATCGTTGCGTAGCAACGCCTGAATTTAGCCAGCCGTTTCAACGGCTGGAACGTGGGCCAAAAATATTTCCGTGTCGCGTAGCGACGCCTGAATGTTGTGTCGCCTGAATCATGCGTCGCTACGCGACGCAAATCTGTTTCGCCCGGCTTTCCCGGCCCTGAAGGACCGGGCTAAATTCATGCGCCGCGTTCGCGACGAACCCCCATTTACGCCTTTAATAATCGGATCAGTGCCTAATTGTTACGAATACTCGATTGCTGGCAACTTCTCGCAGAAACAATTTCACCCAGGCATCGCCGGGCGTGGTCCATTGATCGGGAAACCTCAAAACAACTTCACTCAACCACGGTTGTCCGGGAACTTTAACCACCGCTTCAACCGTTACCGGAAATGTCCCGCCCAGACCATCATCAGCCTCGGCCCTCACAACCGATGCTGGTTCGTTCGGACCTAACTCGATATTTTCGACAAACAAAATGGTTCGCGTGCGATGGTCCGAACTGAAGTTAAGATCGGTGTTGATTGGAAACGGATCGCGCAGAACATTAACGGAGTCGAGCGCGATTGCTCGTTGCGAATTTTCCTCAGTCCTGATTACGGGCGGTAATGGCGTTGGTGTTGGAGTTGGTGTCGGAGTAGGAGTCGGCGTTGGTGTGGGTGTCGCGACTGCTTTTGGAATTACAAGCAACGTGATGCTCTGCGCCGGGACGCTTATGTTTACGCTACTGCTGACGCTGACATCCGCCAGCCGCGTAATCGCATTTGCAGACGTTAGCTGCCAAACCTGAGCGGTACCGGCACTCGTAAAATTCGCGATGTTTACATTCGCAAGCGCTCCGCTACTCAGGTTCTTATTAATGATCATCACGGTCAACGCGCCATCACTCGAACGCTCCGCCGCGAACGACGATAACGAGTCGGGATCAGGCGCCGTGTCAGAAACACTGACGTCACCAAACGTCGACTTGCTCCCATCGTAGTTGCGATACATCTTGATCGCTTTGTAGGTCGGCGTGGACGCGTCGGGCGTGGTCCAACGCGTGCCCATGTCGAGCCCTTCACGACCAAAGATGCCGAGGATATCTGCCTGCGTCGTTGCGCCGTTAATAAATCCTTCGGCGCCCCAATTGTATTCGGTGATGCCAATCTGCAGCCCGGGATAATTAGCGTTGGCCCAACTACGAAGACGAGGAATCAACTGGACTTTATTGGCAACCCAACTCTGGTCGGTGTAGTTTGGGTCCCACAACGATCGAGTGGAACGATTGCGCAAATTTGACATCGCCGGCGAGACATCATTGCTAAATGCTTCACTCGGCAACGTCGCACTTCCCTGCGGATACCAATGCACTGCAAAAACATCCAGACTCTTCTGCCCGCTCTGCAGATCGCTCTGATGCACGGCATTTAGCACCCACGGCAGATAATCCTGATTGCCGTGATTGGCGCGATCGGGAAAACTGGTCCAACCATGCGCGCTGGCCCACTGTTGGTCAAAACCACTCCAGATGTATCCGCTCCAGCCCCATTCTTCGGGACCCACGATAATCGCCGACGGATCCGCGGCGCGAATCTTCGCCGCATAACTGATCGTCTTGTCTTTGATCTCGTCCATCGTTGGACCAGTGGGATGAACATCGCGATGCGTGGAAAACCAGATACTTGGTTCGTTGTCTAAAAGGTAATAGCGCAGTCCGCCGTTGTTTGCCGTGCCCCATTTGCTGACGAGGTGTTGCATCCAGCCAAACTGAAAATTCGGATCGGAGGGCGTGTTGGCATCATTCGGATCGTTGCCGGTGACAGGCTGATTGTCAGAAGCGCGCACGCCGTTACCAGCATCCGCGAACCATTGCCAGTCGTTGTCTTTCTGCGCGCCATATTTCGCGATCGAGAAGCTCGACAGGTGACCGCGACCTGGACCAAGCTTCGCGACCCAGCCAATCGTGGGAATCGTCAACATCGCTTGCGCGTTAGCAGCTTTAGTGGCAGCAATGAAATCGTCATTAAGCTTGCCGGCTGTGGCGCTGCCGTCATCCAGGCTCTCGAAGTACCAATCATTGCCGCGGTTCGAGCAGTTGCATTGCCAGTTGTATTGCGACGAGGCATTGCCACCGCTGCGATTCAACGGGGAATTTAGATCGGTGAGTTGCGCAGTGCTGGCGAATGCGACGCCATAAACGTTGGGATTGATATTGTGACGATTGGCGGCGACGTCGATATTAATGGTGACGGTTGGCCCCGTGGCCTGAGTCTTAGCCAGCGAAAAAACAAGAACGCTTAACGCGAACAAAACCAGCAGCAGAGTGGTGCGTTTCAGGATCATCTCGTTGTTGGTGGAGGAGTGTTTACTTCTGACGGGGCCTACAACAAACTACTACAGGGACGAGGTGAGGGGCAAGAAATATGTTTTGATAATGCATTTCTCTGCGTCTCTGCGTCCCTCCGCGTCTCTGTGTTAAAAACGGAGATCCGTCTAAGCGCCGCTTGATTTCAACACAGAGACGCGGAGGGACGCAGAGACGCAGAGAAAAGCACACTACTTAGGGCGTTAAGCTTCGCAGCCAAAGTTCAACATCGAGCGACGCCACATTATTCGTCACGACTCGCGTGTTGTATTTCTCCAGATACGCCCGATGCGCAGGCGTCAGCGGATAAGCTTCCGGCGCTGCATACGGAGATTTCGACATACCATGAAACGGCAGCGGACTCACCTGATCAGGACTCGCAGAGTTGATGTCCATCTCTTTACTAAACCCGTCTGAATAGAGCACAAACGTTCTGGACCACCCAGCCGGCAATGAAGGAAGCGCGTCGAACGACAAACTGATCTCATCACCAGGCCGCGCAATCACAAACATATCGTCTGCCTTCAACAACAACTCACGAACATCTCCCTCGCGTGTGTAACGACCGGTCATAATTTTCCACGGCGAAGTAAACGAAACTTTCTGATAGTTGTAACCATACGGCTCGCGGCCATCGGCACTTCCTTCTTCCGAAAATCCACGCCAGTGCAACCCGGCCTCCGACGGATTCAAGCGCGTCAACTTCGTAGGATGAATTCCATTCGAACTATCAACGAGGATCTGGTCCCAGTAAATTCGCATGTTGGTAACGATGCGGACTTCGCGACTTGCACTCAAAAACTTTCCGGTCAGGTCAACGGTCACGGTTTGCGGTCGACCAACTGGAATCCCAATGTCTTCAATAACTGTTTTCCATTCACCGCGTTTGTCCTTAACCTGCAACGCCGGCAACATCATTTCTTTTTTACTTTGCGACGCAGCAACGTTGTCACTGGACCACGCGTAGTCAGTCCAACCGGTGAGTAGCAACAACTTTGGCGCGTCACCCAGGTCCATCGTCAACGTATGCAGCTCGGCATAACCACGAATCCGATCGAGCTTGAAGTCGTCAGGATAAGTACGATCAAATTTCGCAATCCGTGGCAACACATCATTGCCGTGATTATCGACAGCACTCCGCGGCGGATGCGCTCCTTTAGTCGCAAACAAACGATATGGACGCGGCGGATCCGTCATTCCTTCATTTGGATAGACATCAACATCGTTCGGATGGTCCACCGCAATTAGTTGAAACTGGTCCGCATAAAGCGTTTCTTCCAACTCGTTCGTGACCTTCAGTTCGTAACGTCCATCGCGTTCTTTCAACTGATCACTGCGAATGCGCACATACTCAACCGGGTCAGGACTGTTGTGACGTCCCGGCTCTTCGAGATAACCCATTTCGCCGCCGCCCATGAAGTCTGTAATGAATTCAAAACGCTCGCCATTCCACGTATATAAGAAGGGACACGACGACGGCTTGCGATCGAGTTCTGTCGCCTTGAGCGTCAAAAGATTTGCAGATGTCCTGGCGAATTCAGTTTCGGCCTGAACAACTCCGGAAGGCCAGATAATCCGCAGGGCATCGGCGCCGGAGCGACTACCTAAACCAAATTCCAGATCAGCGGGCGCCGGTTGCGGTGATGCTGCATACGTTTCGAGTTTCTGTTGCAGACTTCCCGCGCGGAGTTCAACCTTTGCCCCGATCCCGCTCTTGTTACTGACCAAACCAGCAACCGTCACGCGTACCGACTTATTTTTGTTTCCGCCTTCATTACGAGCGACGCGCAGTCCGCCTCCGGGAGTACCGAAGATCAGATCCGTATCGCCGTCGCCGTCCAGGTCCGCAGCAACCAGCAATCGCTGACCAGAGAGGGCTTGTCCGTCCGGACCAATCTTTCCGTTGATCTCTTTGGCCTTGTCACTGACATCAATCCAGCTATCTCCTGCGTTGCGCCAAATGCGCAGCTCAGTATGTGGTGGGCCATCGGGCGAACCGGCTGTTACAACCGTCACGAGATCGAGCAACCCGTCGTTGTCGTAGTCGATGAATTGTGATGCGTTGTTGTACTTCGCTTTTGGATCGGTTGCCTGAATATTCAGATCGCCAGGACCACGTTGTTGAGTGAAACGACTTCGTCCATCGCTCAACTCGAAATAGCCCGCCGTTTCGCCGCGCGCAAAATAGAAGTCTGTATACCCGTCCTTGTTAACATCTCCCACGGCAACACTGGACCACTTCGGCAATGCATCATTTTTCAATCCGACATCACCGGCAACGTCGGTGAACGATCCGTCGCGCATATTGCGCCAGAGATTGACTCCTTTATCAGACGTTAAGAGGAGATCGACATCCCGGCGATTATCGAAGTCTGTCGGGACGAGCGCCCGCGCGTGATTTGGACCAGCAACTTTCGTCGTCGCGGTGTCGTCAACGAATGTGCCATCACCATTATTTCTTAATACGAGATTTGCGGCTGGAGGCAGTTCACCTGCTTTTCGCGACGCAGCAGGTGTCTTTAAAACTTCAGTGGGATCTGAATCACCGGCAATGAAGAGATCCAGATCACCATCGTGATCGTAATCAACAAACGCGACCGAGCGCGAAAGATACGGATAGGCGGGAATTTTTGCCTTCGTCGTTACGTCTGAAAACTTTCCACCACCGTCGTTGTGGTAAAGAGCACTCGCGCGATAACGAAGTATGAACAGATCGGGTTTGCCGTCGTTGTCGTAATCACCGGCAACAGCACCAGTGCCGGCGTTACTCGCCGCTTTTGCTAAATCACCTGATTGAGCTGTGACGTCCGTAAACTTTCCCTGATCATTTCGATAAAGACGTTGGGCCGTACTCGACACTTCGAGCATGTCGAGATCGCCATCGCCGTCATAATCAAAGAGCACAACTGCGCCGGAACTTTGTTCGAGCAGCGGATCGGTAAACGGCCACGGTCCTCCAGTTGGCAGCACCTCTGAAGTGACGTCTTTAAAACTCACGTCCGGAGTTTTCTTATCAACAAGGCCAGGCTCCGCGCCGGTTGATGCGATTGCATCGGCGTAACGACCTTGTTCGAGATAGTTGTTACCCAAAGTCGAACCGCTGCCACGCGTGCGAAACTCCTGAAACTTTTGAATAACTTTCTGACCTTCTTCGCGTTGACCGGCACGAATCAGATTGGTGCCGAGGTTATAGAGCGCGGTTGCGTTGTAAGGCTCGGCGGCAATCGCGGTCTTAAAGAGGGCGATCGCTTCCGGATATTTTTTCTGGGTCGAATAGATCTGGCCCAGGTTAACGTTTGCCCCGACGTCGTTTGGATCGATTTTAAGTACTTGTTGAAACGGGGCGACAGCATCGTCCTGGCGCGCCTGTGATTTAGCGATTAGACCAAGAATGTAATAGGGCTGCGGCGCGTTCGGAGCGATTTGAGTCGCCGCCTGGGCTTCACGTTGAGCGCCCGGCAGATCGGGCAAGTTATAGAGTGCGATGGCGAGATTGATTCGGGCGAGGGCGAGTTTTGGATCGAGTTGGAGGGCGCGACGAAAAGCGTCAGCGCCTTCTTTGTATTTGAACTGCTCGAGTAAAGCGACTCCGAGATTGTTTGCTTTGTAGGCGTCTTCAGTTGCGGGTGATGGGGTTTGAAGTGTCGCTGAAGAACGGGCGACAAGCAGGCCCAACGTCGCAATTAGAACTAACCAAACGATCCGAAGTCTCATGAACACCTCTTTAGACCTTATAGCTTTTGCGGGACGTTGCCGCGTCACGCAGTGACGTATGAATGTTGCTTCGTCACGCAGTGACGCATGAATTTAGCCAGCCGTTTCAACGGCTGGTTTTCGCCAAAATGATCAAGCGTCGCGTAGCGACGCATGAATGGGAACATTGGCCTGTTTATTCGGCCTTCATGCGTCGCTACGCGACGCGCATATCAAACCATCACTCCCAGCCGTTGAAACGGCTGGCTAAAGTCAAACATCGCTACGCGATGTGCGCACCAAAAAGCTTACTTCCCCAGCTTTGACAGAATCTCGTCCTGATTGGCAATGATCTTGTCCTGATTCGAGATCACACTGTCGAGCTTTGCCTGGTTCTCGAGTATCGCACTTTGATTGTTGATGATGGTTTCCTGATTCGACAGCATCCGATCAAGCTTTTCCTGATTCGCCTGAATCGTCTCCTGATTTGCCTGAATCTTTTCCTGGTTCGCGATTATTGTTTGTTGGTTGGTAAGAATTTCGTCGCCTGACATGCAGTTTCTCCTGATTCTTTATCCTATTTGAATTCGGCAGCGCATCATGCCTGCCTCTCGTAAACGAACGCAATCATCCTTTAGTTGGAGATGGCACTCAAACTGAAGTCTTACTTCTATCCTAAC
The DNA here is from genome assembly GCA_036518995.1 of Pyrinomonadaceae bacterium. Lineage (GTDB taxonomy): Bacteria > Acidobacteriota > Blastocatellia > Pyrinomonadales > Pyrinomonadaceae > PSRF01. The sequence continues at coordinate 17,290 of DATDMC010000115.1, forward strand.
CTAATGTGCTATCTTGGGCCGCACAAGTGTACTACGCAGTATCGTTGTTGCCCCATCTGCCCTGGTTCCCTGGTCATTCGGACTTTCCTTAATGAGATCGTACAAACGTCGTAAGCGTCATGCCTTTGCTCTGTTCGTCGTCGCTCTCTGCCTGATGAGCGCCTGTAAAAACGGCAGCAAACTTCCGCAGAAATCATCAAAGGAATACAACGAAGCGGTTAGAACTTTTTACGTCGGACTCGCGGCCCTCCAGGTTGGTCATGATATTCAGGCCGATGCCAAACTCTCCCAACTAACGCAAACTGTACCGGGTGAACCGGTAGGCTGGGCCAACTGGGGAGTGCTCGCGCTGCGGCAACGAAACTACGACGCTGCGGCTGAACGGTTTGAGAAGGCCCGCGCGCTCGCTCCCGACAACGATCAAATCAACTACCTGATCGGCTTGTTGGAAAGCAGTCGCGGCAAACAGGCAGAAGCAATCGCCGCGTTAAGAAAAGCCGTAGAACTCAATCCGAAGAACCTTATCGCGGCTTATCAACTCGCCGGTGAAGTCGAACGCCAGGCCGCTCCAAATAGTGAGACCGAATTTCAGCAACTCATTTCCCAAATCTTACAAGCGCAACCGCGCAACCTTGCGGCCCTACTCGAACTCGCACGCATCGCAGCCAAGCGCAACGACGCCACGACGCTGCGCGACACGATCACAAAAATCGCTAACGAGTCAGCAAGCTGGCCCGACGAAGTCAAACAACAACTCACTGCAGTTCAGACCGCGGCGAACGGTAGCGATCCAGCCGCAACTGCCACGCGTATTGTTTTTCTGAAAAACGTTTTAGTCAGAGTGCCGCAATACAGGCATGATCTCAGTGAGCTAAAACCACCACCAGGCGAAGAAGCAACTCCGTTCACTCACTTCGTGAAACTCGAAACTCCGACCTTCAATCCAGCGCCGCCAGATACCACACTTTCGTTCAAAACCGAGACCATTGGTGGAAAAAATTTCTCGTGGATCGGCGCTACAACGCTCGGAACAACTGGTGAACCGGTAGTAATCACAGCGAATAATAACGAGGTCCACGTGGGCGACGTGTCGTTCCCATTTCCGGGAGGATCGTCTGAAGATTCAATGCCGGCAGACAGCGTGACGCCAATCGACTTTACCTACGACTTCAAAACCGATCTTGTGTTAGCTGGACACAGCGGACTCCGGTTGATGCGTCAGGACGATCCTAAGAAGTTCACCGACGTCACGGCTGCTGCTAAGCTACCCGCTTCAGTTACATCAGCGAGTTATCTGGGCTCATGGGGCGTGGACATCGAAGCCGATGGGGATCTCGATATCGTGCTCGAATCAGCCAAAGGCACCCCGACCGTTTTGCGAAACAACGGTGATGGCACATTTCTCGAAACCCATCCTTTCAATGTCGAAGGTTTGAGCGCATTAGCATGGGCCGATCTTGATGCGGATGGCGATCCGGACGCTGCAGTAATCGATGGAGCAGGAAAACTTCACTTCTTCGCAAACCAACGCCAGGGACAATTTGCTGAGCGTGCGCTGCCTTCCGATCTGCCATTTGTTAAAGCGATCAACGTCGCCGATGTTAATAATGACGGAGTGCTTGATCTGGTTGTATTTCAGGGCGATGGACGCATCATGCGCCTGTCCGACAAGGATGAAGGTCGAGACTGGGCCGTCGAGGAGATAGCCAACTTAAAAGATACAAAGGCCATCTTCAGCGACCCGGTTCGGCTGAGAATTGCAGACCTCGATAACAACGGCGGACTCGATATTCTACTGGCTCCGGTTGGTATACCTGTCAAATCGAGTGCTGGCGCGGTTTGGTTGAGCGATGAAAACGGCAAACTCAAACCATTAGCTATTTCTCTGGATATGTCTCAGGCCTCCGATGTCGTCGACCTCAATAACGATGGGAAACTTGATCTAATAGGACTCTCTGGAAACGGTGAAGCAACGCGGGCAATAAACCAGAGTGCGAAAGGTTATCACTGGCAAGTTGTCAGGCCACACGCGAGCCCGGCAACTGGCGATCAACGAATCAATCCTTTCGGCGTCGGCGGTGAAATGGAAGTTCGCGCCGGCTTGTTGTTACAAAAGCAACCCATCACTGGTCCATTACTTCACTTCGGTTTGGGCGAACAAACCGAGTCTGACGTCGTCCGCGTTGTCTGGCCCAACGGGACGGTGCGCGCCGAATTTGAAGTAAAAGGCGATCAGGAGATCGTTGCCGAACAACGTTTGAAAGCGTCGTGTCCCTGGTTGTTCGCCTGGAACGGCAAACAAATGGAATTTGTAAAAGATGCGATACCGTGGGGTTCAGCTATTGGCCTGCGCATCAACACGATCGGCACTGCGAAGGTTGCCGCCACCGGTGAGTGGTACAAAATTCGGCGCGATCAACTCGTGCCGCACGATGGTTATTACGATCTTCGCATCACCGCTGAGCTTTGGGAAGTTTACTACTACGATTACATCGGGCTGATGCCAGTCGATCATCCCGAAGGAACTGAAATTTACGTCGATGAACGGTTCGTGGTGCCACCTTCGAAGTTAGGTTTTACGACAGTTTCAACTCCACAACCGATCAAACAAGCGCTGGACGACAATGGTCAGGACGTAACTCAGTTTGTGAATGCGCTTGATGGCAGGGCAGTCGATACTTTTGGTCGCGGCCAATACCAGGGACTGACGCGTGATCACTATCTCGAAGTCGACCTGGGCGAGAACGCGCCGGCAAATGGTCCACTTTATCTAATTGCACACGGTTCAATTCACGACACCGAGTCGTCAGTCAATGTCGCGATAACACAAGGCACAAAATGGCACGCGCAAAGCATGAGTCTTGAAGTGCCGGATGGAAAAGGCGGCTGGACTACTGCACAGTCGAATCTCGGTTTTCCTGCAGGTCGTAAGAAGACCGTGCTTTTCAACCTGACAGACATCTTCAAGCCAAACACGCCACGCAAAGTAAGAATAAGGACCAATCTCGAAATTTATTGGGACCAGATCGAGTGGGCCATTGGTGCTCCCGATACAACTGTGAAGACGCAGGAGTTGAAGCCGTCAGTTGCTGATCTTCATTATCGCGGCTATTCAGTTGTCACTCGACCTGATGCCGGCGCGCCGGAGATTCCCGACTACAACAACATCTCGGCAACGACCCAGATCTGGCGTGATCTGGTTGGTTACTACACTCGCTTCGGAGAAGTTGGCGAACTGCTCAATCAGATCGACGACCGTTACGTCATCGTTGCCTCAGGTGATGAGTTGTCGTTGCGTTTCAAGGAACTGCCTCCGCCACCAAAAGGTTGGGTGCGTGACTACATCATCATGGGTGATGGTTGGATCAAGGACGGCGATTACAATTCAACGTTTTCGAAGACAGTGTTGCCGTTGCCGTATCATGGGAAGCAGGAATACATAACGCCGCCCACCGTCCTTGAAGATGAATGGGTTTACAAGCAACATCGAGCTGACTGGGAGACTTACCATACACGTTTCATAAGTCCCGAAGTCTTCCGCAATTCGTTAAGAACAAAGTAATGAAATCCAGACCCGTCGCTAAAGCAATTTTGATCGTCATCTTTATCGGCTTAATTGCCACTCCAGTCGTGATGCGTCGACTGGCTGCCAAACGCGAGAAGAACCTCGCGACAGCAGACGCGCAATCCGCAATGAGTCGTTATGGAGTTCACTTTGAAGAAGTAGCTAAAGCTGTCGGCATCAACTTCACGCACCAGGCTCCGACACTCGATCACAGACTCGACCACATCATGCCGCAGATCGCTTCGATGGGCGCGGCGGTTTCAATCGTCGACTTCGATCGCGATGGCTGGCCCGACATTTATGCGACGAACAGTGGCGAAGGTAGTAAAAATGCGCTGTATCACAACCAGCACGATGGCACCTTTAAAGATGTGGCCGGTGAAGTTGGACTCGCCGATCTAAATCAAGCGCCGAACGGAGTTTCGATGGGCGCGGTTTGGGGCGACTACGACAACGACGGATTCGAAGATGTCTTTGTTTACCGTTGGGGAAAACCTGAACTTTTTCATAACGAAGGTGGCAAGTCGTTCACGCGTGTCACTGACAAAGCGAACCTGCCGTCATGGGTCAATGCGAACACAGCGATCTGGTTTGATTACGACGCAGACGGAAAACTCGATCTCTTTCTCGGTGGCTATTACTCCGAAACGGTCGATCTATGGCATCTGAAAAACACGCTTATGATGCCGGAGAGTTTTGAATACGCGCGCAACGGCGGACGTAAGTATCTGTTTCACAATCTCGGTAACGGTTCGTTTGAAGAAGTCAGTCAGAAACTCGGAATCGATACGACTCGCTGGTCGCTCGCTGCAGTTGCTGCAGACCTGCGCGGCACCGGACGTTCCGATCTTTTCATCGCCAACGACTATGGAATTTCCGAGTTGTATTTCAATGACGGCAAAGAGTTTCATGAAGCCGGCAAACAAGCGGGCGTTGGCGTTTCACCAAAGAGTGGTATGAACGCAACCGTCGGCGACGTTTTGAATACTGGTCGCTATTCGATCTACGTTTCAAATATTTCTGAAGAAGGCGTGCTCATTCAAGGCAACAACCTTTGGATGCCACGCGAAGGAACGGCAGGCGACGGTATTCAATACGACAACCTGGCGCGGGATATGGATGTCGAAATTGGAGGCTGGAGTTTTGGCGCGCAGTTTGGCGATCTGAATAACGACGGCAACCAGGATTTGTATCTGGTTAACGGTTACATCTCCGCTGATCGAAGCAAAAACTACTGGTACGATTTTTCAAAAATAACCGGGGGCAACAGCACGATCATTTCCGACGCCGCGAATTGGCCCGCGATGGATGGTCGCAGCTTGTCTGGTTATCAACAGAAACGCGTTTGGCTTAACGATGGATCGGGAAAGTTTGTGAATGTCGCGACTGCAGTCGGCGTCAACGATATTAACGACGGGAGATCAGTTGCGCTCGTTGATCTATGGAACCGCGGCGTGCTCGATGTGGTCGTCGCTAATCAAAAAGGGCCACTGCTCGTTTATAAGAACACGACGAATCCTGACAACAAGTGGATCGATGTTGAGCTTGAAGGAAGTTCGAGTAATCGCAGTGCGATCGGCGCGCAGGTGAAAGTGTTTTGGAATGGCAAGCAACAACTGCAGACCGTGATGGGCGGCAGTGGCTTCTGCGCGCAGAACGATCGGCGGCTACATTTTGGACTCGGAAAGAATCCGCGCGTCGAAAAGGTGGAGATCCATTGGCCGTCGGGTCGCACACAAACACTCGACAATGCAGTTGTTGGTCAGGTCAACAAAGTAAAAGAGAGCTAACTCAGCGTCTCTTCTCTGTGTCTTTGTGTCTCTCTGCGTCCCTGTGTTGAAATTTACGGCCAGCTATTCGACCCCTCAGTTTTCAACACAGAGACGCAGAGAGACACAAAGACACAGAGAAGAAACGCTGAGACTGAATCATGAGCGAAAGAACCAGTTCACTCCCAATCGCCGAAGTATCGCGGCCCAGATTTCGTTTCGACAACCGGTATATCGCGCCGCTCTTCATCACGTTCATTCTCCTCGTCGGCCATCTCTCGTACGGCATTCTCGAGAGCTACTGGAAAACCGGTTTCGCGATCTTTACGGCATTGGTTGTCGAACTAATCCTCGGCCGAATCTTCTTTGGTAAGTGGCTCAATCTGTCCAGTGCGTACATCACCGGCATCAGCGTTGGCATTCTTGTTCGCTCACCTGCGTTTTGGCCGTATGCCTTGTGCAGCGCGATTTCGATCATGTCGAAATACGTGTTGCGACTGAAGGGGCGTCACCTTTGGAACCCGTCAAACTTTGGTCTGTCTGTGCTGTTTTTTCTCGCCGCAGAAACAATGGCGGGATTGAGTATTCAGTGGGGCAACTATATCGCGCCGCTCTTGGTGATCTGGATCCTCGGCTCGATCATCATCTGGCGCGCCAAACGTTTTCACATCAGCGCGACGTACGTTGCGGCGTTCTTTATATTTGCTTTTCTGCGTAGCTGGATCACCGGCGATCCCTGGCAGTCAGAGGTCGCGCCGATCACCGGACCAATGTATCAACTGTTCGTCTTTTTCATGATCACCGATCCGAAGACAACAGTGAAGACGAAATCGGGACAAGTGATCGTGACGTTCCTGGTGGCTTTTGTGGAATTTATTTTCCGATTGATGCAGGTTGTGTATGCGCCGTTTTATGCGCTGTTTGTGGTTGGTCCAGCCGCAAACGCGATCGAGATCTGGTGGGAATCACGTCACAAAAAACTCTCTGTGTAATCACTGTGTCTCCGCGTCTCTGTGGTTAGTAGTTGACGAGTTAACTTAACCACTAAGACTCAAAGGCACAAAAAGAACTATTGATTTATGCGAACTAAAATATTAATCCCCCTTGTCTTACTTCTATTATTCGTCGGCTGCAAAAATCAACCAGCGCCAACCGCACCAACGCAAACAAACGAAGTAGCGAGTGCATCACCGTCGCCATCAGCCAGTCCCACACCGCCCCGACCGAGTGGTCCAATTGAGTTTACCGACGTCTCAGCCGAAGCAGGTATTCGTTTCAAACATAACAGTGGCGCCTTTGGGAAAAAGTATCTTCCTGAAACGATCGGATCCGGTTGCGCTTTTATCGATTACGACAACGACGGCTGGCAGGACATCATTCTCGTCAACTCAATGAACTGGCCCGATCAAAAAGGCGCGAAGTCGTACCTCGCGCTTTATCACAACAACAAAGACGGCACGTTTACAAACGTTACGGGACAAGCAGGCCTCGGCGTTGAAATGTACGGCATCGGCGTCGCTGTCGCGGACTACGACAACGACGGCAATGACGACATCTACATCACGTGCGTTGGTCCAAATCACTTGTTTAAAAATCTCGGTGGCGGAAAATTCGCCGATGTAACAGCCAAAGCCGGTGTTGGCGATCCCGGCTTTTCAACAAGCGCGGTTTGGTTCGACTACGACAACGATGGCAAGCTCGATCTGTTTGTCGGCAACTACGTCGAGTGGAGTATCGACAAAGACATCTATTGCACGCTCGACAACAAGAACAAGTCGTACTGCACACCGCAAACCTATAAAGGACAGAGCGCGACGCTTTATCACAACAAAGGCAACGGCACATTTGAAAACACCACGCAGAAAGCCGGTGTTGCCGATCCTTCCGGTAAAACGCTTGGGCTGGCGTTGCTCGATTACGATTCGGACGGCTGGCTCGATCTTTTTGTCGCCAACGACACTGAACCAAACAAGCTTTATCACAACAACAAGAACGGGACCTTCACTGACGAAGGAATTGCGGCGGGCGTCGCGTTCAGCGCGTCTGGAACCGCGCGGGCAGGAATGGGCGTTGATGCGGCTGATTATGATGGCTCGGGCAAACCGAGTGTGATCATCGGAAACTTTACGAACGAAAGCATGGCGCTCTATCACAACGATGGCTCGGGGCTGTTCACAGACGAAGCAGCAACATCGGGCATTGGTAAACAGTCGGCGCAGTCACTCACCTTCGCGACCTTTTTCTTCGATTTCGATCTTGATGGCTTGTTGGACATCTTCGCCGCGAACGGCCACGTTTCGGACGACATCGCAGTTGTGCAACCGAACGTGAAGTATGCGCAGCCGCCTCATGTCTTTCACAACAAAGGCAAGAAGAAGTTTGAAGAGATAACGGCGAAACTCGGCAAGGCGATGCAGCGCGCGATCGTTGGACGCGGAGCGGCCTATGGTGACTACGACAACGATGGTGATCTCGATCTGTTAGTGATGGCGAACAATGGTCCAGCTCGTTTGCTGCGTAACGATAATGGCAATCAAAACGATCTGTTGCGAGTGAAGTTAATTGGCTCGCGCTCAAACCACGATGGAATCGGGGCAACCGTGACAGTCAAGACTTCGAAAGGCGCGAAGGAAGAGTTGATGGTCCGGACCGGATCGAGTTACGCGTCGCAGAGTGAGTTGCCGCTCGTGTTTGGTTTAGGAAAGCCGGAGGAAGGATTGACGTTGACGGTAGATGTGGCGTGGCCCGGAGGACAGAAAGACTCAGTTTCAAATCTCAAATCGAATCAATCGATTGTAATCCAGGAAGGTAAAGGAGTGACGACCTCAAACCCGATCGTGTTCGTGCCGCAGCCAGCCGCCTCACCATCACCATCGACGTCACCGCCGAAGTAGTTTTCCGTCCGTTTTGGAGGCCGGATGTCGTCGCGTAGCGACGGTTGAATTTCGTCGCGTAGCGACGGTGAAAATTGGCCTCACTATTCCAGCCGTTAAAACGGCTGGCTAAATTCAATCGTCGCTGCGCGACGCGGAATCCATCGGTACGTGTTCCAGCCGTTGAAAACGGCTGGCTAAACTCAAACCGTCGCTCCGCGACGCGGAAATTGCCGTCACTATTCGCTACTGATCACATCCCGATGCCTTTGAAGTGATACCTGTTCGTATCGTAAAAACGCTCAACATCAACCGTATTGATCGTCCCGATCACCTGCGAGATATCAACCAGCGATAATTCACACGCCGGAGCAATTCCGCGTGCCGACACCATCTTCCCGAAGTCTCCATTCGCAACCGCTTCCGCTGCGCGAGAACCAAACATCAAACCCATAATCCTATCGACCGGGCTCGGCGAACCGCCGCGTTGCGGATGGCCCAACATCACTGCGCGCGCTTCATACGGAGTTTCACTCGCGATCCTGCGCGCCATCACTTCACCAATTCCACCTAACCTGACGTGACCAAATGGATCGTGTCGATCATCGATCGTCACCATCTCACCATCAGCCGCACGCGCGCCTTCCGCCACTACGATCACCGAGTACCTGGGTCCCGATGCAGCTCCGCGACTCAGTCCGGAATGACCCAACCGGTCCTTTAACAACTGAAATACTCTTTCGTAGCGAAACGGATACTCCGGAATCAAAATCAAATGCGCCTGTCCCGCCACGCCTGCCCACAAAGCGAGGTGACCGGCATGACGTCCCATCACTTCAACAATCTGCACCCAACCATGTGATCCCGCCGGCGTGCGCGACCGTTCGATAATCTCTGAAACGTTGCGCAACGCCGTGTCGAAACCAAGTGTGTAATCAGTTGCCGCCAGATCTTTATCGATCGTTTTAGGAATACCAACGAGGGGAATTCCCTTAGCACTCAGTCGAGCCGCAACGCCTAACGTGTCTTCGCCACCACACGCGACGATCGCGTCGAGCCCGAGCGTCTTGATGTTTTCAACAACTTCATCAGACAGATCTATTGGATTCCCGGCAGCGTCGACTTGTTTGAATGGATTCGTGCGTGAAGAACCGAGGTTTGTGCCACCATCGCGGTCCCACCGCCGCACCGTTTCACGATCGAGAGATAAAGTTTCCGGCAGTGGATTTAAAACACCACGCCAACCGTCGAATAAACCAACCACGTCCAGGCCAAGTTCCGAACCGCGATAAACCAATCCTTTGATAGCGGGGTTCAGGCCAGGCGCATCGCCGCCCCCCGTTAAAACTCCAACTCGTTTCTGCGTTGACATGAATTATTTCGTTTCCTAAGTTTGGGGTGAAAATGTATAAGCTATCATATCTGTGATGAATCTCATTTTGGCTCCTATCAATAATTCAAATGATTTCTGAGGGACTCGGAGGTTCTTGCAAAACTCACTTACGCCGCGGCTTGTTGTGAGGATTAGCCTCGCTGCGGCTTGGCCGCCTGTTGTGAGGAATGGTCTCGCTGCGGCTTGGCCGCCTGTTGTGAGGAATGGCTCTGCCTTTCCGTTTGGTAGCATTAAATTTTTGGGCTACGCCCTCATTTCTCCCAAGAAGAAGGCGCAGCCTAATAGGTAGTAGGCGGTTATGGAAAGGCGTAGCCATTCCTCACAACAGACGGCAAAGCCGCAACGTAGTTATAAAGCCGCAGCGTAGTTATAAGGACTTTACAAGACATATCGGACTAAAAGCATGGAACACATTCGCTACTCAGCAGCCGCCTGTCAGACCGACATGCCAAATCCAATGGATCGCAAAAGCATGCGCGCGAATACCGATCGCATGTTGTCCATGATCGACTCTGCAGTCGCAGGTGCTGCGCCGTTTCTGCCAGTCCGCCTGATTGTCTTTCCGGAGTTTGGCCATTCAGCGCCAGTCTTTGTTACTGCGGCGGAGCTGCACGAAAAACTGGCCATCACTATTCCCAACGAACACACCGAACGGCTACAGGCGAAAGCGAAGGAATACGACGTCTACATTCAATCGGCCTCGATGCTTGAAAGCGATCCGAAGTATCCCGGTCATGTATTCAATGCCACTTGTTTGATTGGACCATCCGGAATTCTTTACAAGTATCGGAAGGTAAACACCTGGATTCCCTACGAAGCGCACACCAGTCCACACGATCTTGCTGACTACGACGAGCCGTTGTTTCCGGTTGCTGATACGCCCATCGGAAAGATCGGTTGTGCCATCTGTTACGACTGGTTGTTTCCCGAAGCGCTGCGCCAACTCGCAATGAATGGCGCCGAGGTACTGGTGCGTGTTTCTGCATACATGGATCCCTGGGGCGCAACTGAGCCGATGGACTGGTGGACGGTAATCAATCGCGCGCGCGCAATTGAAAACATGACTTATGTGGTCGCCGCGAACCAGGGCGCCCGCTTGAAATTTTATCCACCGTATTCATGGCCGGGTGGAAGTCAGATCGTTGATTTTGATGGACGATTAATTGCGCAAGCATCGCCGGGACCAGGCGAAAGGATCGTTGTGGGTCCAATTGATATTTCCGCGCTTCGTCATGAACGAGCGGCACGTCGCGGACATCACATGCTTTCGCATTTGCGCACTGAAGCGTACCCGACGTATCAGTCGCACGTGTATCCATCTTCGGTAAGTAGTGATCCGCCGTCGTATGAAAGCAACAACGCGAGGATCGACGAAGCGAAGAAGAAGCTGTTGTAGCATCGGCTGCGCCGCCCGTTGTGAGGAATGGCTGCGGCTTTCCGGTGGCGAGATCCATTAGGCCCTCTTGCTTACGGCAAGGCACAGCCATGCCTCACACAGGCCGCGAAGCCGAGTCGACGTAGCAACTACTTAGCCACTAAATTCCCAAAAACCGACGTAAAAAGCACGAATCTCCCAGATAAACTAACATTCCGTCCCTTCAAACCCTTCGATAGCGTTAACTCCCTCACCAAAATCCCGTACGTGACCAAAAAACTACTGGACTCAGTACTCCTATTGCGGATAGATTATCTCGTTCTTTTCCTGTCTTTTGCAGTCTGAGGCCCAAGAACCAGAGCTTTTCCAAATCTTATCTAGCATTCCGAATTCCACATTGCTATTTAGACCTGCGTTCTAAGGCCGACTTTAACTTGGTTACAAACTAACAAGGAGCACCCCTGATGAAGCCGTTGTACCTTCGGATTCGTTCTCGAAGAAAGCTGATTCTTTGTGTGGCGATAGCGGCAATCGCCGGCTTCGTGGCAATTCCATTGTCACGTTCGGTCGGCGCAATTGTTCGCCCTCGCCTCCAAAGCGATACAGTTACGAAAGGAAAGAAAATTAGTCTCGGACAAAACCAGGCCAAGAAAGAAAAGATTTTCCCCAACCTGGATCTCCGAGTTACTGAGCCAGCCGGACTCGCTAAGACGCTCGGCATAGGCATTCCGGGCGTCCTAAGACGCGCCCAAGAGCACAGCACTGCTGCCGCAAAGGCACTTGCCAAACTTCAGGCTTCAGCGCCTGGTCTAAACGCGAAAGCTTCGCCTTTGACCGGTGCCGTTGAAGTTTTGCGCAACACAACAGGCGCACTTACCGGTCCAAATTCTGGTTCCGGTGCTGACGTTGTTCGTAGATTCGTCGCTGATAATGCGGCAGTCTACGGTCTGAAAGATGAAGACATCGAGACCCTAAGGTTCCTCGGCGAAAGCGTTAACCCCGGAAACGGAATGCGCATGGTCCGCGTCGAACAGGTCGTTAACGGTCATGCTGTTTTCCAGAGTGAAACTCGTTTCATTCTCGACCGTGATGGCCGGATCTATCGTTCAACCGGTCTGATCATTCCTGACGCAACTGCAACAGCGGCGAAAGATGAATCTCCCGCAATCTCGGCTGCAGAAGCTTTAAGTCGCGCTGCTTTCTCAGTCGACATTGCTGTCGATCCGAATGCTGCGACTGAAAACAATGTCGCGAATGGAAGCGACCTCGAAGTTACAGCCGGCTCAGACGAAGTTACTGGTCCAGTGCTCAGCAAACTCGTCTACTTTCCAGTTGCTCCAGGCGTCCTGAGACTCGCGTGGTCACAAACCATTTGGACCAACGGACCCGGCGATTGGTACACGATTACTGACGCTACCAACGGAAAACTTTTGTGGCGCAAAAACATGCGCGACAACGTGACGACACACCAGGCCCGCTTCAGAGTTTATGTGCAGGCCGACGGCACGACTCCCGCTGATAGCCCCGCACCACTTTCGCCAACTACCGCGACAGTTGGTTCAGGTCTCCAGGGCACGGCAATCGCACCAACAATCGTAGGTATGTTGACCGCGCAAAGCGCAACCGCCAGTCCGAACGGATGGATTGACGACTGCCCGGGTGGCGTTTGTACAGCTAACGAAACCCAAACCATCGGTAACAACGTTCACGCTTACCTGGATCGCGTTGGCGGCGCCGGCGCCGGCGGCGCAAATCAACCGGACACAGCCGCCAGCTCAGTGATTGACGGCAACGGTAAACCGACCGGTAACCCTGACACGTTTGGTCGTAACCGCGATTTCCTCGGCACCACGCCGCGCGACTTCGAAACAAACTATCTACCACCACCGCAAGGTGGCAATCCCGAGGCGGGCCAGACCCCAACGGGCAACGGTAACAACGGTACCCTGGCCGTCGATCAGTTCCGTCGCGGTATGCTGACGCAACTGTTCTACGTTGCCAACTGGTATCACGATCGACTTTTTAACCTCGGCTTCAACGAAGCGGCCGGCAACTTCCAACAATTAAACTTCAGTGGCCAGGGTCTTGGCGGCGACCGCGTTCTTGCGGAAGGTCAGGACTCATCCGACACCGATAACTCAAACTTCTCGACGCCGCCCGATGGTCAATCCGGACGCGCGCAGATGTTCAGATTTATTGGTCCAACAGTTGACCGTGATGGTTCTTTGGATACCGAAGTGCTGATGCACGAACTGACGCACGGAACTTCGAACCGCCTGGTTGGTAATGGCTCCGGTCTTGTCTGGGACCCGGCAGCCGGTATGGGCGAAGGATGGAGCGACTTCTACGCGCTGTCTCTGCTTAATAACACCAACGCTGACGATCCAAATGGCAACTACGCGATGGGAGCGTATGCGACCTACAAGGCTTTCGGTATCACGACCTACACCGACAACTACCTTTATGGCATCCGTCGTTTCCCGTATTCAACGAACAACTCAGTCAACCCATTGACCTGGGCTGATGTTGACGACTACACCAACGATTTGTCGGGCGGCATTGCACCCGATCCGCTTGGCAGCAATGTCGGCGGCGCCCAGGAAGTCCATAACACGGGCGAACTTTGGTGCCTGACGTTGTGGGAAGTTCGCGCTCGCATCATCGCAGCCAGTGGTGGCAGTGTACCTACTGGTAATCAAACGATGCTCCAGTTAGTGACCGATGCGCTGAAGATGACGCCGAACAATCCGAGCTATATCGACGCGCGCGACGCGTTGGTTGACGCCGATTGCGCCAGCAACGCGTGTGCAAACGAACAATCGATTTGGGACGGCTTTGCGGATCGTGGTCTCGGCTACGGTTCTAAAGTTTCAACCGCTTACGGCTTTGCTCCGATCGCCACACACCAGGGCATCTCAGAATCGTTCTCGGCGCCGTATCTCGATATCGCATCAACCACGATCGACGACAGCCTCGGCAACAACAATGGCTCCATCGATCCAGGTGAACCAATCAAAATCACCGTAACGCTGACTAACCCCTGGAGAAATACTTCCAAGAACGTTGCTTCAGCGACCGCGGTGCTAACCACGTCAACCGCCGGAGTTACCATCAATGATGGCAACTCAAGCTACAGCGCCATTCCAGCTCAAGGCAGTGCAGCGGGCGATACTTTCCAGTTCACCGTGCCACTGGCTGCGACTTGTGGTCAGTCACTGAATTTCAATGTTACGCCGACCAGTTCACTCGGAAGCCACGCGGTCCCGCTGAGTTTCCGTGTTGGTGCGCCAAGCGGTACCGGCGCTCCAGTTACCTATACGAGAACTCCCGGTGCGCCATTGGCAATCCAGGATCTTCGACCACGCGGAACTATTGATTCACAGACGATCACCGATGATTTCGAAATCGCGGATCTCAATGTCCGAATCGATAGTCTGCCGCATACCTTCCCAGGCGATGTTACCTTCGGGTTCAAAGCGCCGAATGGATATGGTGTTGACGTTGTAACCTTCATCGGCGGCGCAGTTGCCGGTGGTGGTGATGGCGACAACATTACAAACATGGTGATCGACAACCAGGCTGCAGGCGATATGTTGCTTGCCACCAATGCCCAAGCGCCATATACAGGCAGTTGGTTACCTATTGCTAACTCGCCGAGTTGGCCTGTCCTGGGCTTCGGGCCACAGGAGCCCGTTGGCGAACTCAACAAGATGAATGGAGCAAGTACGCTCGGAACATGGCGGGTACTCGCTTCGGATCAGGCTGGTGGCGACACCGGTACATTAAATAGCTGGTCGTTGATTGTGACACCACGCGCGTTTGCCTGTACTCCGTTTGGTGGCGCATCTGCTACCGCAGGTCAACTCTTAATCAGTGAATTCCGACTCAGAGGCCCAAGCGGCGCCAACGACGAATTCGTTGAAATCTATAACAACAGCGGTGCGGACCACACAGTGGCCGGCGGCGGTACTGGATATGCGGTAGCTGCTTCGGATGGCGTTGCACGTTGCGTCATTCCCAACGGAACCGTTATTCCAAACCGTGGTCATTACCTCTGCACCAACAGCGTCGCCTACTCGTTGAGTGGCAACGCTACCGGCAACGCAACCTATACGACTGACATTCCGGATAACGCAGGCATCGCGCTATTCAACACATCAGTCGCTGCAAACTTCACTTTGGCCAATCGCCTTGACGCGGTAGGTTCAACGAGTGAAGCAAACACGCTCTACAAAGAAGGCACTGGCTATCCTGCTTTGACCCCATTCTCGATCGACTATTCATTCCGTCGTGACGACTGCGGCAAACAGGGTTCGATCACCAACTTCGCCCCTTGCACTTCAGGAGGCGCACCACTTGACTCGAACAATAATGCCACTGACTTCTATTTCGTTGACACCAACGGAACAAGCGCAGGCGCAGGTCAACGGCTGGGAGCTCCTGGTCCGGAAAACCTCGCTTCGCCGATTCAGCGCAATACAAGTTTCGGTACATTGTTGCTGGACAACACAATCTCAGCAGCATCGCCACCTAACCGGGTTCGCGATTTCACTTCAGACCCGGCGAACAATTCAACCTTTGGTACGTTGGATATTCGTCGTCGCGTTGTGAATAGCACCGGGGCGCCCGTAACGAGGTTGCGCTTCCGAGTAATTGATCTCACCACCTTCCCGGCGCCGTCTGGTATCGCGGATCTGCGACCCAGAACGTCAACGCTGGTAGTCGTGAGTGGTATCAACGACTCAGCAACGTGTTTGGCATCCAATGGCGTTGCCACCACACCTTGCACGGTCAACGTTCAAGGCACCACGCTTGAACAGCCACCATCACAACCGAACGGTGGCGGTTTTGGTTCAACCATGTCAGCAGGCACCGTGACATTGGGAACGCCGTTAGCGAACGGCGCCTCAATCAACGTGCGCTTCCTGCTTGGTATTCAACAAACCGGTAGCTTCAAATACTTTGTAAACGTTGAAGCCCTGCCGTAGTTGAAGTAAGCAACGGTGGCTTTTGGCCATCGAAATAAACAAGAGGCCGCCGGGACGAAAGTTCCGGCGGCCTTTTGAACTTTGGATAGTCGCGAAAGCGACCGTTTGAATTGGGTCGCATAGCGACCGTTTGATTGGGTCGCGTAGCGACCATTGACTTTAGCCAGCCGTTTTAACGGCTGGAACGTCGCAAATAAAATGACCCACGTCGCGTAGCGACGTCTGAATGCGGGACACGATCTCATTCACGCGTCGCTACGCGACACAAATCTCGCACACCCGCCTTCCAGCCATTAAAATGGCTGGCTAAAGTCACCACATCGCTACGCGATGTAAAACCACCACGAACGCCGCACCCGCGTTACACATCCACATCTTAACTTCTAACGTACTACCCACTCACCCTTCACCTCTTCACCCACTCACCCTTCACCTCTTCACCCACTCACCCACTCACTCACTCCCCCACTCCCCTTTCACCCCGCCTCCCCTTCTCTTACAATCTCCTCATGCCTGAATATCTCAACTTCACCAATTGGCCCAGACGGTCCACTTACGAATTCTTTCGTCACTTCGACAAACCTTACTTCAACATCTGTGTCCAACTCGACGTCACGGATCTCGTCTCACTTTGTCGCCGTGTAAAAATAAGCTCGTTTCTCGCCTATCACTATCTCGCTCTTCAGGCTGCGAACGCTGTCCCGGAGTTTCATTATCGACTCCGTGGCGATCAGATCCTCATCCACCCGACGATCCACGGCGGCAGTACCTTGCTATTACCCAACGAGACTTTCTGTTTTGTTTATTTTGATTACTACGAAGACTTCGCGAAGTTTGCAGAAGAAACCGATAAGGCAATTCAAAAGATTAAATCGGGTAACAACGAGTTCTCACCACGCGACGATCACGATGCCCTAATCCATTTCACCACTCTGCCCTGGCTTTCATTTACCAGTTTTTCTCACGCGCGAAACTGGGGCCGCGACGACTCGGTACCCAAGATCGCGTTTGGAAAGTTCACTAACAGCAACGGTCGCACGTTCCTGCCCATGTCGGTCGAAGTCCATCATGCATTGATGGACGGCCTACACGTAGGTCGCTTCGTCAACCACATGGAGGACGCACTCAACCGTTCTGAAGAAAGCCTGAACTTGAAGTTAACCTGAAGACGAAGTGGTCCAAACATTTCATTGACACAATCAAAAGCCGTTACATAAGATCACCGCGCACCTCGCACTCCCCGACAATCAGAGAATTCGGACAAACGAATCGAAGACGAACGTCAACACCAGGAGACTAGCCATGCGAAAAGCTTTGCATTGTTCCCTCGCCATAGGCCAGGGATTTGTTATCAGTTTACTCGCCCTGATAACACTCGCTTCTTGCGTTCAAGCACAAACACAAATCACCACGGGAACGATTCAAGGTACAGTCACTGATGCAAACGGCGCGGCTCTTCCTGGCGCTGGGGTGGAAATTAAAAATGTCGATACAAACTTCGTCAGAAATGTAACTACCGACGAAGGAGGACGGTTCGTGGCGCTCCAACTTCCTCCCGGACATTACACGCTCACAGTGACCAAGTCAGGCTTTGCCACACTCATCGCCGAGAAAGCAGAACTGACGGTGGGCCAGGCGTTGAACCTTCCGTTATCGATGAGGGTATCGCAGGTGCAGGAAACTGTAACCGTAACGGCTGCGCCAACTGTCGACACATCCAAAACAGAATCGAGCACAACTCTTAACGAGCTTGCGGTTAGCACCACGCCGATTCTCGGTCGTAAGTTTGAAGACTTATTAACGCTGACTCCTGGCGTCAGTATCGTTCAGGGACCTGACGGTGACGAGATCACATTTGCCGGACAACGCGGTGTTTTCAACAACGTCAGTCTGGACGGCGGCGACTACAACAACGGGTTCTTCGGCGAACAACTCGGCGGGCAACGCGCGGCGATCGACATCACGTTAGAGGCGGTGAAAGAGTTTCAGGTTGTGGCGACCGGCGCGAATGCCGAGTTTGGTCGGACGGCTGGTGGCGTTATCAACGTGATCACTAAATCTGGCACAAATGCCGTTCATGGCAGCGTGTTTCACTTCCAACGACTCGAAGCGTTAAGTTCAAATACCTCTGACGACAAACCGCTGACCGACTTTCATCGCGAACAATTTGGCGGCACGATTGGTGGTCCAATTAAACAGGACAAAGCCTTCTACTTTTTCGCGTTTGAAGGAATCCGTGAAAATCTTAGTCGCGACAACTTGAGTGCGCAGGTAGGCGACACGCCTTGCCCGGTCGCTGCGCCAACGTTGCTCGCCAACGAAGCGCTCATCAACTCGAACGCTGACTGTCAGCGTCTTTCGCTGATTAACTTCATTCGCTCCTCCAGAAATCAGGAGGAAGGCCTTCCGGTTAAGCATCCGATCAAGAACTATGCGTTTCTCGCGAAAACCGATTGGGACCTGAACAGCAGTAACAAACTGGCCATCTCTTACAACTTCGACTACTCGAAAAACACTAATCAAACTTTCGATGTTCCATCCTACGGAAATTCAGCCAACGGAATCGAAGGTCCATCGAAGATCAATGTAGTTAACGTAAATCTCTTTTCCACCATTTCTGCTTCGAGGGTGAATGAAGCCCACTTCTCGTATTCGCGCGAGTTGCGGCCGCGTAGTGCAGTGCAGTCAAACGTTCCGGCCGATACGGGCATTGGCTTCGCGCCGAGTTTTCGTTTTGGCAACCCATTCTTCCTGCAGCCAAATGTTGATGAGTTGTTGTGGCGCACGCACGCGAAAGACAACTTCTCGATCATCTCGGGTAATCACACGATCAAAGTCGGCGGCGAGTGGCTTCACACTTTTAACGATCAAACTTTCCGCGGCTTCTTTACCGGCCGCTATCTGTTTGACTCGGCAGTCGGGTTCCTGCGTTACACATCACCGCAAGCGGCCGGTGGCTTTGGTCCAACCGTGCTCGAGTGTCAAAATGCTTCCGGCGGTGTCGTAACCTGGCGAACACAGGCTCTTGGTGAAACCTGTCCTGCGGGAACGACCGTCGGCGGACCATTGCTCCTTTATTTACAGAACGGTATTCCCACAGGTATCGCGGGTGTTCCGCCGCCAGGAAAGAACATCGCCAGGAATAACGACTACGGATTATTTGCTCAGGACACCTGGCGCGTGAGGTCGAACCTGACATTCAACTACGGGCTTCGTTGGGAGGCGCAAATATTTCCCGATCCCGTAATCCCTCCGGCGAACACGGCTTACGGCGCCTTGCTTTCAAACCCCAACTTCCCCTCGGACGGAACACTGCATAGCCCGAAAAAAGAATTTCAACCTCGTGTGGGATTTGCGTGGGACGTTTCCAAGGTAGGCAAGTCTGTATTACGCGCGTCGTACGGAATTTTCTACGGCCACCAGAACATGCTCTCACAGGTAGGTTCACTGACTGACAATGGTGCACAACAATTTGGTATAACCTGCGCCACGAGTTTCGCGTTTACCTGCTTTGGCGCCTCAACGCGACCTCCAACCTGGCCCAACATTATTCCCGTCGCACCCAGCGGTGGAATTCCTTTCGGAGCGTCAGTGCGCGTGTTTAGTAAAGACTATGCAAACCCGCGCATTTACACGACCAACGTTCAATTCGAACAACAACTGGCGACTGACTTCACGCTGTATTTCGACTTCACTCATTCACAGGGCGTGCATTTGACGCGCTTCATCAATCTCAACCGCGTGGGATTGTTCCCGACACTTGGTGACGTGTTCGTGACCAGTGCAGTCGGCAAGTCAAACTACAACGGCTTCACTACTGGCTTGCGAAAACGTTTCAGCAGGCGCTACCAGTTTGAGATCAACTACACGCTCTCGAAAGACAAGGACGATGATTCAAACGAACGCGATCCGTTTACCGATCGTTCGTTCGATCCGTTGAACTTGTCGCTCGATTACGCGTTGTCGGATCGCGACATTCGTCACAAGTTTAACTTCTACACGTTTGTCGAACTTGGTTGGGGATTTGAAGGCAACTTCCGTGTGCAGGCGCGGTCGGCACAACCAATCACTCCGCCGACCAGAACTGCAACTAATCGCAACACGCTGCGCAAAGACAACGAATACTTTTCGTTTGACTGGCGCTTACAACGACCATTCAAATTTGGGGAACGCTTTGCGCTTATTCCAACGATCGAGATGTTTAATACCTTCAACAACGCCAACAACGTCAATCCGTTGTCGTCGGTGGCGCTGTTTAACTTCGATGGTTTCTTAAGACAGGGTGTGGGCGATCCGAGGCAGGTGCAGTTGGCAGTGAAGTTTACGTTCTAGTGATTTTTCCTTTGCGTCTCTGCGTTCTTTGCGTCTCCGCGTTTAGTCTAGGGGTTGCTATTCAAACCTACTTAAACGCCGAGACGCTGAGAACGCAGAGACGCAGAGGATTAAGCTCAGTCGCCGCCCTTGTACTCCGGCAACAACACTGCACGGTTGAGGATGATATTGAACTCCGTGCCTGGTTTGACTTCCGCTTCTTTCCCTTTGCTGAAGAGTGCGCCGGCGATTCCCGCGCCCGCGCCGATGCCGGCTCCGGCGGCGCCATTGATCAATGCGCCAACCACCGCGCCACCACCAATGAACGCGATGTTGCGCTTCTTGGATGAACTGCCCTTTACTTCACCTTCGTTGTCCGTGTTTTCACTGGACGTCAATGATCCATTCAACGGCGCCACTCTGCCATTCGGCAACTGAACGCTCGTGAACGACACATTCAAGCTACCCGACTGACTCTTACGTCCTGCTCTCGTTACATGAGTGACCTGTCCGGTAACAATACTTCCTTGCGGAATCACTACAAATCCTTTTGCATAAACCGGATCCACTACCGTCGATTTGAAACGATCACCAACACTAGCATTCTTCGAGCTCAGCGAATCATTCATACGCAGTCGAATGACCGAATTCGTCCCGAGTGTGTACTTCGGAACGATTGGCGCCCGATTAACACGTCTTTTCGTTTGGGCTGAAAACTGTAATGAACTGCCCACCAGGGCAATCGTTACCAGACTCATCAGGAGCATCTTTGTTTTTGTAATCATAGAAACCTCGATTCTTCAGGAGACTTTATTAATGACAGTTTAAATTGCAGACGATTACTTGCAAAGTACGCGCCTAACGAGCCAACGGCAGATCGACGATCATTGGATTGTGATCCGAAATACGATCTTTCAAGCTGTAGTTCAACGATTTCAAAGTTCGCGCAAACTGCGGCGCAAAATTGTAAGGCTGTTTGCGATCGTCCGGATCCGTTAAGCCAAGCGGTTTGACAAAAAACCAATCAAGTTTCAGGGCGATCGTGATCCTTCCTTTAAACTCGAGCGTACTGGCAAATCCTTTGCTCGCTCGTTCATTGGAATCAGAAAGAGTTTCTTCACTTGCGCCCGTGGAGAACTCTTTAGCGCCGCGAAAATCAAAGACGCCGCCATCGTTAAAGCGAAAGTCTTTGATCACATTAAAAAACTTCTCTTCGGGGTTCTCGGATACGAACTTGATACTCTTCACCGTCGGATCGTTCTTTAGTCGTTGCATCTTCACCAAGCCGAGAGTTATGTCGTAGAACAAACCGACCCCGGTTGCATATTTAATTCCCTGGGTGGCCCAAAACTTACTGCTACCCAACCGTTTCTTCACTTCCCGTTCAAACGAAGTAGGTGTCGCATCACTTCCGGAAGTATTCAGGTCGCCCGCGAACACGACGGGATTGTTGATCGACTGAATCCCTGCCAGCAATTCTTCCAACTGCTTGACGCGCTCACTGGGTTTTGATTTTGCCTCCAGGTGCGTGGCCACGATTGTTATCTTGCCCCCGGGAATCGTTGGATGAATGATGTCAGCCTGTAACCACATTCGACCGCCGCGACGCACTTCGCGTTCGATCTTTTCGCCCAAAACAAAACCGGCGCCTTTGCGTTTTCCTTTTTCCAACGCTGAAACGCTGTTCTTCTCATCTGCATACCAATCGTGACCCTGATTTTTGAAACGATTGATACGAACGTTCTGCAGCGGAAAGCGACTAAGAATTGCCGTGCCATGAAGGCCGAGGGTCCGTGCTTTATCAACGGCCATGTTTTGGACCAACTGCGGTTTGTCGGCGCTTGTTTCACCTTCCAGCGTTTCAAAGCCAAGCGTCAAAGGATCAACCTCGACGAACTCGACTCCATACGCGTAGTTCATACGCATGGCAGTCGCAAGCTCTTTCGCAACGTTGCGATAGTTTGTACGCTTCAGTCCCCAATCGACTTCATTCAAAACGATGACGTCAGCGCGACTGAGTTCCTTCGCTTCTTCCAGTATGTCGGCCAGCACGAATTTCGAACCGCGCATCGCCGGCTTAAGACGACGGAAGAACCTTTGATCGTTAGTCAGTGCCGCTTTCACTGCTTCAAACTCGAGACCGCGCTCGATATTCCACGTCGCAACTCGCAGATAATTACCCTGCGTTCCTGACGTCGTTTTGATCGGCATGGCCTCACGAAACGGTACCGAGTTGCTGACCCAGGTCGCGTTTAGCACTCTCGATAATTTTTCGGCAAGTGCCGGCGACGGCGGATCGGTTTCATACAACTCAACCAGCTCGTTGTAAGTTAAAAACGACGGAGCCGGACCAGGTTGTTGTGCGAATAAGCTTGAATGGATTGACGTGGAAAGAAGGAGTAGCAGAGCAAGTACGCTTTTCGTGGGCGACACACGAGTAATCAAAGGAATCAGTTCCTCTTCTGACTGAAATTCGATTTACCTTGGTCCGATCACCATAACTGCGGAAGGAGGAATTGTAAACCCCAAGGGTCTTCTCTGTGTCTCCGTGTCGCCGTGCTCTCTGTGTTGAAACTGGCGTCCGCTATTCGAAACCTAAATTTTCAACACATAGACGCTGAGAACGCAGAGCGCAGAGAAGATCTATCCGACATTAACCACGAATTACCATTACTTCGGTGGCTTTAATTAAGGCATAAACAGGCACGCCTTTTTTCAAACCTAACGACCGGGCTGAGTCGCTCGTTATGATCGACGTAATCACCTGATCACCGATATCGATCGTCACCTGGACCAACAACCCTTCAAACCGGATGTCCGTAATGGTGCCGAGCAGTTTGTTCCGGCCGCTGATCGCGTCGAGACCGACGGGCTTGCCACGCTTCGCTGCTTTCGCTTTAGCTCCGGTGACCCGTTCGATCTCGCTGCGCGCGATACGATGATGGCCGCCCGCCGTTTTCGTCGAGCGAATCTTTCCCGAATAGATCCATTGCTTCAGCGTCGGATAACTGACACCAGCGAGTCGCGCCGCGTCGAGTGGTTTTAAGAGTTCGCTCACTTGATTTAAATGCAGGCGAGGACGCCTGCGGTCCTAAAATTCAAACTTGATGCCTAACTGTATCACTCTCGGATCGCCGGCTGAAGTGATTGAGCCAAAGCCCGCGGAACCAAGCACGACGTTCGGCGCACCGAGCGACGGCGTATTGGTTAAGTTGAACACTTCGCCGCGGAGTTGGATCGCTTTGTTTTCTCCAAACATAATCCGCCTGATAACGGCCATGTCGAGATTGCGATAGTTTGGGCCACGGACCGGATTGCGCGAACTATTTCCGAGCGTGAATTGAGGCGCGACGGTGAAAGCCTGAGTGTTGAAGAACCGCGCGGTACTCTGCTCTGACGAAGGTAAATTTGGATCAGCGACGCGGTTCGGCCGTTGCGTTCCGAATCCGGCAAACGCGTTGAAGTTTGTGACCTGAGTCACTGCTAACGGAATACCAGACTGCAAGGTGACTACGCCACTTATTTCCCAATCACGCGCCAACGCACCAAGCACACCGCCTGGATTGAACGTCTTGCCGCGTCCAACCGGAAGCTCATAGGTGAAGCTGCTGACGAACACATTCGGAATATCTCCAGTGGAAAGATCTCGCTCCAGGCTACGATTCAAACTATCAGCAACGGGAAAATTAGCGACTGGACCAGTCAAAATCGAAGCATCGAACACTGACGAAGCTTCGTCGATCAACTTCGAGCGCGTGTAACTAACCAACAGTCCAAGTCCGCCGGAAAATCTCTTTTCGAGCTTTGCCTGCAGCGCGTTGTAGTTAGTATTGCCGACGTTGTTTCGATAAAGACTCACGGTCGTGAAACGCGGAAACGGTTTGAGTAATTGGGCCACCGGAATTGTTGGATCGCCCAAGCTTGACGATCTCGGAATCTGTCCAAAGAACGGATTCGCCACCCGGGTCAGGAGAGCGTTACCCAATGCGAGTTGTTCAACTGACAGTTGATTAATGTTTGTATCGGGAATTCCGACGTGGGTGATCTTCGATCCTGCATAAGCAATTTCCACCACGAGATTCCTGGCAAGTTCACGTTGCACCGCAACATTCCATTGCTGAGCGTAACCACTTCCGAGATCACGATCGACACCAAAAACACCCTGTCCTAAACCAGCGTCTGGCGTGAGCGGAATCGGCGCAACGTTTGGTCCAGTCGCGAGCACAAACGCCGGGGTAATATTGTCGAGCGTTCGCTGCGTGACCGATTGAATGAAAGGAAACTGCGGCACGGTAAACGGCGTGGTGATACCAGCCTGTTCGATCCAGATCAAACCGTAACCGGCGCGCACTACGGTTTTGTCCTGAAGCCGGTAAGCAGCACCGATTCGTGGTCCAAAGTCCAACTTGTGTAAACGACGCGCTGACTCTGAAACACCATTCGCACCGAGGTAATCAAGCTTCTGAGTTTGTAGATTGAAGACCGCGCCCTGATTGCCCAGTATCGTTGAGGGGAAATTGAGCGTATAGCGTAAGCCGGCGTTGATCGTCAGTCTTGACGATGCTTTCCAATCGTCCTGAACGAAGTATTCCTGAATGTGTGCTCGTGGTTGAAGCACATTCTGCTGCAAGTCGATCGAAAAAGTCTGTACCTGGCCCAATAGGAAACTCGCCAATGCATTCCCGGTGAAACTAGCCAACGGAGTTCCGACCGGCGGGATGCCCTGGGAGTTAGTAAACAACGTACTGAAAGCAAAATTTCCGGTTGGTGAGGGAGGTTGAGTTACATCCAATCGTTCCCAGCGGAAGTCGAGACCAAACTTCAGCGAATGACGATCAAACTGTTTCGATAACGCATCGACGACTTCGGTAACGTCGGTGCGAAATTGCGAAGCCGTATTGGCGGGCGAGCCGAGTTGTTGCAGGCCGGCGACGGTGAACGTCGGCAAGGTGTTTTCAAACGCTGCATTCCCAGGAATACCCGGCAGTCCCAAAACACTGGCCAGCGAACCGTCCAGTTCTGTCGCTTGTCGATCGATGCTGCGACGCGTGTAGCCAAACCGCAGCTCATTAATCATGTCAGGATTAATCACGTGCGTGTAATTAAGGACCAGCGACTGCGCGCGCGTGTCAGTCAAACCAATTACACCGCTGGTAATGTTGCCACTTCCTTCCGGTAATGGAGTGACTGGTTCCGAAATGTCTTTTGCGTAAGAGATGCGGCCGTAAAATTGATCGGACGAAGTGAAACTATGATCGATGCGCAAGTCAAACTGGTTCTGGTTCACTTTCTCGTTGCCGATGCGAGAGAAATTGTTTGCGGCGCCAGTCGTGGTCGGATTCGGGTAACGCTGTAATAGTTTGGCGGCAACCGCGTCGAACGTGCCCGTCGGAATAATATTGCCGGCGTAGGCGCGATGATCGCCCGGTCGAAAAATCATCCCGTTGCGCGCTTGAATGATATTGCCGTTGGTGTCGGTGACGTTGATGGGAGTATTGCCGGTAACCGTAGTCGTCACCACTCCGCCCGGAGTAATAAACAACAAAGCGCCCAAACTTGACGAAAAGTTTCCCTGGCGTTGGGCCAGCGTTGGCACCGTCGAAGTCACAACCCGACCAATTTGTTGGCGCGTGCCCTGGTAGTCGGCGAAGTAGAACGTCTTGTCTTTTTTGATTGGACCACCAAGCACAAAACCAAATTGATTGCGACGGAAGCGTGGCTTGTTTGGGTTAGCGGCAGTCTTCGGCGCGAAAAGATTGCGCGCATTCAAAGCCTCGTTGCGTAGGAATTCGAAAGCTGAACCATGCAGTGTGTTTGAGCCAGCTTTGGTGGTGAGATTGACCACGCCACCATTGAAACGACCAAACTCCGCGCGGGGACTGTTCACTTCAACTTTGAATTCCTGGATCGCTTCAGGAATCGGGAAGAACGCGACTTGGCCGGGCTCCGGTTGCAGCACCGAAATTCCATCGAACAAGTATTCGTTAGTTCTGGGCCGACCGCCGTTGATGCGCGGGAAAGATGGACCAGCACTGGTGGGCGGCGGCTGCGCTACACCGGCCGATAGTGAAACCAACGAAAGGAAGTTACGGCCATTGAGTGGGATATCGACAATCTTGCGGCTCTCAACCACCTGACCAAGACTCGCCGACTCCGATCTCAGCAACGGTGCGTCCTCTTTAATAGTAATGCTCTCGCTAATCGCACCGGCTTCGAGTTGAACGTCAACGCGCGTACGCTCGCCGGTGGCGAGTCTGATCTGCTCGCGAAAATATTGTTTGAAGCCGCTGGCGTCGACTGCCACTGAATAGAGGCCCGGTCTCAGATTGGTGACGGTGTAGAAGCCTGACTCACTGGTGGTTGTAGTGAACGCGCGGTTAGTGGCGAGTTCGGTGACTTTGATATTGGCTTGAGCAACCGAGGCGCCGGTTTGATCGTGTACTTCACCGGTCAGTTCGGCCTGGCCTGATTGAGCGTTGATGGTGCAAAAACTGAGTAAGAGGGTGAGGAAAGCGATAGCGATCGCTTTCAGAGACAAAGCATTCATTTGAAAGTAATCCTCCGTTGGTTGGCAAAGTATTTTCCTACAACTTCCGGGCGGATTACGTCAACGGCTCGCGCTGATTGCTATACGGTTCACTACGACTTTTGTATGTCCGGCGCCTCCGCGTCTCTGCGTACTCGGCGTCTCTGTGTTGAAACCTGCGTTCGTCTACTCGCACCTCGACTTTCAACACAGAGACGCCGAGTACACAGAGACGCAGAGTAAACCTGGACGAACTAATTCATGCGAAAAAGGGCGCGCGTAATAAGTTTGTCGATTTGGAAGATCTTTCGGACGCTGAACTTGAGAGACTGCAGCGGCAGTTTCACCAACTCCAACTGGAAGCGCAATCCGGCGAGGATCTTGGCCTGACGATTTAGAAAACCCCGGCGACGAGGACGCTTATCCGGTCCATCTTGTGAAAGGACGAAATCATCCGAAAAAGAAGTGGGTAAGGGGAAGCAAGTAAGTCCGGGTTGAGTTTTGATTACGAAAAATTTCACCACGAAGGCGCAAAGAACACAAAAGAAGCGCTGAACGGCTCTGATATGTTTTGTGCCTTTGCGCCTTGGTGGTTAATCTTCCGGAGGAGCCTGTTATCGCAATTTTATTTTACGCCTTTTCTTCGCACTCTTCGCCGGCGCTGATTGCGCGACGTCTACGTCTTTAGCTTTGGCTTCCGCTAAATCATCAGAAGCAGATCTCGGGCGCGCCGCGGATTGGACCACGTATTCGCGGTAGACGCTTCCTTCGTCAATTGGCAGACCTGCCGGATCGATATAAACCGACTTTTCACCCTGAAGAATTTCAACCTGCCCACGAGGTTTCGTGGCTTCGCTTGAAGAACTTCCACCAGCCGTCGGTTGCTCGGTGATGATGTTGATCTTCTCGGCGAAATTAATCTGGCCCACACGCGTGCGCCACTCTTTCCCGGTATCACCTTTAGAGCCAAGCGAAATGCGAAAATAACCATCCTCTTCGGTAACCGCAGTCAGTCCTTTGCGCGAAGCACCTTCGCGGCCACTCAGGCGAACAGTTAGTCCCGGCATCGGCTTCAGATCGGCGTCTGATACAAATCCATGAAACGCGATTTCCGAATCGCCCAGCGAACCGAGCGCCCGTTCAATACGCGACTCGCCGCGCTGAATAGTTGTGCGCAGGGTCGTCGCTTGTTCAATCGACGCTTCAAGATTCCTGATGCGTTCATCCTTCTCTTCACCGGCGGCTTTCAAACGATCAAGTTCACGACGTTGTGAAGCGACAAAAGCATCGGGCAACATTTTCATCAGATCGAGAAGTTCGAGACCGGTGCCGATTAAAGATATTTTGGCGTTGGCCATCGGCTTCTGAATGAACTCGCGACGAATCGTTTCAGGAGTTAGATCTCCTTCAAGAAAACTGCGATTGGTTGTCTTAGCCATGCTGATGCTCCTCAAGTCTGTCAGTACCACCTGACTGTGATCGGTGGTTAGAAATTTCCACCGATTCGTCCTTCGTCACAATCACCGGGACAGAAAACGTTTGTGAAATACAAATTGTCTCTAAACACACGCAGGCCAAACAGAGTCTGCGCCCGTAAACAATGCGTCGACTGATTGTCTGTCGTCGTATTCATTCCACCGATGGACCAGGCCGAATATTCGACGTGCATCCATGATTCGGAAAATCGATTATCCGATTCGCGCACGCTCCCGCCGACAAGGAACGCCTGCGTACCCAGCAACACGTTTGTGCTCGTTAACTCGCATTGATTGTCTGTAAAACCAATATCGTCGAGCGAGAAGACAACAATTGAGCTAACACTAAAGCTTTGCGGCTCATCGGTGACGTCGAAGGTGATCTGGTTCTCACACAACATCGTCTTCCCGGTGGCCCAGTTCTTGACGAGCGGCGGCCAGAACGCGGCAGGTGGACCAGGGAATCCCACCCCAAAGGTTTTTGCGAGTGTGCAAATATCGAAATTGTCCGAGTTGCCTTTGCCGATGATCTTCAGAATCAAGACCAGGACCAGACCCAACGTCCATTCGTTACTGAAACCAAAGTTGCCAATCAGCACGGTTGTCGCCAACAAATCGAGATCTCTGAAAAGTGACGCCTCAGTTACCAGTCGATTTCTATTGACTACAACAGGGCCAACCGAGAAGAACGTCACGGCGCGACCGAGCGGTTGGACGATGATATTGTCACGCATCGAACAAGTCGGAAGTCCGGTGAGCGTTCGGGGCTTCTGGCTATAAATCGCATTCGCAGTCACTGCCTCAACCACCGGAAGAATGATCCAGATATGAACACCACCACGATTACCGTTCTGCGCATTCTTCACATTAATTTCGGTGCGTGGTCCATTATTGACGATGCGATTGTCGTCGAGTTGAAGACCTTGTACGAAGATCGCAAACACACCACAAATCGGTTGCAGGTGACTGATTCCGTTATTGACTATCTCATTCCGAAGAATGCGCAGGTCACTAACTTTCGCCAGCGAGATTCCGCCGTAGCCAGTCAGAAACTGCATTACATCGCTGACGACGGCGATTTGGCGACGCATGCAACGAGAAATGAAGTTGTCAGTGATATGCAGACCGTGGACGCCGATTAGATCGCCGCCGTTGGCGAGATTGAAAAATCGAACGACACCGATGCCGTTGATTCCCATGTCGGTGATCTTATTTCCGACGATCTCAATGTCGTAGAGATCCCCGGCTGATTCAATCCGTACGTTTACTCCATTTGGATCGTCACCGCCGAGATCGACCGGCTTGCACGGCTCGCAGGGATCTTCGGAACCGGGAACGTCCGGATTGTCGCCCGGATCTTGCGAGCCAACGATTTGAATGCTGCCAAGCGTGATGCCATTCCAGATTCCGCCACGAATAATGTTGTTGGAGATGCGGACCCGATCGGAGCCGCCGCCCAACTGAATTCCACCTCGCGTTGCAAAACCCGGAACGACCTGATCGGGCGGTGTATGAACACCCGATGGAGCGCCGAAAGTGCCCAATGCAGGCGGCACTTCTGGCGGTCGTGGTCCCTCACGCGGCAATACCTCGACAATATTTGAATCGATTAAAACATCGTCGCCTCGGGAAAATATTGCCTGCCAGATCGTGGGACGATCGCGCATTTGCAGGAGACAACGCTGCACCGTTACGTGACGAGAGTTGCCTACTTGCACAGCGCTTCTCGGCCCCGCTTCGATCGCCATATCTTCAAGCGTGATCTCGGTCGAGTTTGTAATTAAAAATGCCGGCTGTGGTCCTAGTTGACCGGAGGTCGCTTGCACACGTGTCCGCTTGCCACAACCGTGAATCGTGATGGCAACGCGCTCATCGATCACGACGCTTTCGTCATAGATCCCGTTCAACACGCAAATTTGTCCGCCGCGCGCAGGCAGTGCATCGACCGCAGCCTGGATACTCAGGAAGTTACCAAAACTGTGCGTGCCATCGCCGACGGTGTACGAACAACAACCTTTGATCTTCGTCAACGGAAGGAAGGTCGGACGACAATCGTCAGTTACCTGGACCGCAGCAGCCGGACCATCGGGCCAATGAATCATCCCTAAAGGCGCAATCCAACGACGCACACCATGAGGTGGACGTCCCTCACTCAATTCCCACGGCACGAAGGTTTTTGGTGTTTCCGGACGGACTGCAATGATCCAGTAATCATTCCGCCGCAAATTAGCGCCGGCAAAAGTTACTTGCAGACCTGTCTTAGCCAATGCGACCGGAGTGCCGGGTACAAAGTTAATCGCCGCGTTCGACTGCGTGTCGGCGCCACGATTCCAAACACGCATGTAGAAGTAAGTGTCGTCGGGTGGGTCTTCGTTGTTGATGTCGCCGGCATCACTTCGGAGGTTCCAACGTTCGCCGAAAGCCGCCGGTGGAGTTCCGGTGTCGTTTCCGGGCGCCGCAGTAATGTGAAGATCCTGGGTATCAGGATTGTAACCACCATCAACTTTCGCAAGAAATCCGGAAAGCTCGGCGTTCTTTTGGCCGTTCGAAAGCAAAGCCGACCACGGCAATAGTTCGACTACCTGCCCCTCGAGCGGGTAATGCGCCTGGTCCTTCGGAACGGTCAGCATGTGAATCTGGCGGAAGTTGCCGTTGTTGTCAGCGAGCAACTTCACTCGATAAAGCGGCGCCCCATTGTCGAAGCCCCAGGTGAACTGATTGTTGCCGGTGATCTGGACGCGAATCGCCTGGTTCTCAGCGCCCAGATAACCACCATTCACTGGCGGCGAACAAAGATCGTCCGTGCCGGCCGTGCCATCTGGCTCAATGGTCAGCTTCGCATCCGGAACTAATTCGAAATCACTGTTTAATGTTCCTTCTCCCGCTAACGAAGCAAGCAGTTGACTCCATGCGTCAGCACAATCCACGTCACCTACATCACGCAACACATGCGCGCGGCGCATCGTGCGAATGCGAGCTGAAGTGTCGGCGCCACCAAGCGCGGCTTCAAACAGTTCTTTGTCTTCAACTGCGGTGACCGGTTGTTGCCATACGTCCAACCAAACGAAGTCATACTGTAAACCGGCTGGCGGCGTGAGTGTTTCACCCGGACGAGAGCCCTGTTCCAACCAATCTTTTTGTAGATTGAACGGCTCATCAGCTTCAAGTTCAAGACGCAAACCGCCGGTGTAATAAGTGCCGGCGTTCAAAGTGAGTTGGCCCGCGACAACTTTCAACTTGAAACCGTCGTCCGGACTTCCGGCTGGTCCAATTACGTCGACGCGAACACGACGCGCGTCCTCAGCGTCAAGACGCTCAGCTTCGTTGAAGTCGTCGTCAGTGAGCACACGTCCCTGTTGCATTTGAACGCGGTCGTAATGTTTCCGCTGGTCGGTGGCGTCTCGTGAGATATCGATGTTAGGCATAGTTCCTCGAGTCAGGTTTCAAAAACGTAAACGGGCAACAGGCCGAAAGGTGCAAACTCGTCGACTTTGGCCCGCAAACTGTCGAGCTTGATGGGGTTCAATAAACTACTGAAGGCCCCGATTTCAGATCCGTTCTCGGCGCCACGCTGGAGAAACTCGGGGGCACTCTCCGAAAGTTGCGCGTAACCGGGTTGACCAAAAACACGCGAAGTAAAAAATCCGTCAAAATTTCTGACGAAATAGGATTCGTAGGGATGCGGCACCCGGCTGTGTGGCGAAAGCGGGTTGAGTGGATCTTCATGCGCGGCAACCGCGCTGAAACGAAAACATCCGGCCTGAGTGTTCGTAACATTCGTGAAGCCGGTGATGAGCGCTTCGGAAGCGTCGAGCCATTCGACTTCAACTTCACCAAAGACGGTGACTCTGCGCATCGTTACTTTTCCTGCCGGCACAGAGATGACTGGCGTTGTTGAATGCTGACCATCGACGATCGAGTCGGTAATCTCCAGGTTGGTTAACTCGCCAACGCCTTCGACACGAATTGGACCAACAATCGAATTTTCGATCACGAGTTTTTCGACGTTGCCACGAATGCTGAGCGGAACTGCACGAATCGGATTTCCGGCAGCGTCGACTCCACCCGGATCTAAAGTCACGTGTCGTATGGTGACGAGTTTGTAGTCTCCGAGTAGTCGAATGGAGAAGTTGTTAGTTGCGCCGATCCACAGACCTTCGAGTGTTAGTTCGGCTTCACCAGCCGCCGCGGTATTCAGCAACCAGTTGTGTGTGAGACGAAGATAAGGACGCGTGCGATTCGCCGCGCGGAATTCCAAACGAGCGATCTGATTGCGATTATCGATCGGGGTGTAGGTTGCCGAGTCGATGATCTGGGCTACTGCCTTATTGAGAAATGTCCCTGGCGGTAAGAAATTCGCACCCACCGGATTGGTTGTTTGGATTGGACCACCACTGCTGATCGTCCTCGTTACTGCTGCGGCTAGCGATTCCGAGCGATCGTATCCACCTGCACCAATGTCGGCGGAAAATCCGTAGTGGTAACTAAGTAACGGTTGCGGAGCAGCACCCGCGCCCACCCAACGCAGTCGACCGCGTTTCGGATCGATTACCCATTCTTTCGCGACACCGCCAACAGTTGCAGTGAACGCAGCCAGATCTCCACCGGCGATCAATTCGCGAGCAACGGGAACAAACCTGTTCGGCAAAATGTTGTTGCGGAATTTTTTGATGACAACTGAGGCGTCTGACGTGTCTTCGGCGGTCGATGAAGGCGCCAGGTCAGAGTCGTAAACCCCAATCGGAAGTAATGCGCGTTTGCCACAGTCATTAATCAATGCGGTGACCAGCAGTTGATCCCAGACGAGCGGATTTTGAAGTGCGGCCATCAATGCGGGTGTAGCAAACAACGACGCAGATATTTGGAACAGCCGCGGTTCACTCGTAATACGTTGCAGATGAAAGCGACGTAAGAACGCAAGCACGATGTTGGCGTTCGCTAAAGACAATGAGATTGGCGGACTCGTCAATATCGGACGAATCGTCGCAAGCACTTCTTCAGTGATGACAAACTCGGCGTGGTTGAGCACACGACAACGCATCGGCGCCGGCACTTCCCACTCTTTTGCGGAAATCCATTCTTCCCAGTCGAAACGCTCGCGATCGTCGGTGCGATGGCGACGAATGAAAAGCGGGATGTCGCGACCGGAAGGATCGAAGGTGAACGTGCCGGCGAGTGGACCAGCAGCCGGATTTACATCGTTGAGACGAGTCGCTTTGAGTCGATACAGATGAAAGCCAAGTTTTGCTATTCCATAACGACCGTCGCGACCACGCGGACGACGTACGTCCGGCGTGTGATGAAATTCTTCGAAAGGAGAGCCAGCCAATTCTGCTCCGTGAGCACTGCGGAGATCGGCCCAACCACCCGGCATTGTTCCCGTGTGAAGTCCGGCATAAGGACCAGGCGCAGGATCTAATCCGTGTCGCATGCGACCAAGTCGACGAAACTCTTCAACGAGTTTGCCTTCCCAGCCGGTGATGTCGGCGATCAATTCTTCGAGAATTCGCGGCGTGCCAGCGCGACGCCGGTAGTAGATCGTCTTCGCAACATCAACTCGACGCGCGCGCAGGTTCAACGCTGAAACCATGCGCGTCGCCAACAGTTCACCTAAATAAGGAACCGCCCAGTCTGCGCAGAGATCGATAAATTCATCGTCCCAGAGTTGATCGTTGCTGCGTCGCAAAGTCGCTGCCTGTTGGGCCAACACTTCAACAAAGCCACGCAGCACGCCCGGTGTTTCCGCGAGGCCATCTTCCTCGCGATAGTATTCGGGAATTAACGCCCAAATTTTTTCCGCGTAGTAACGGTCGAAATGATCGTGACGGATGCTCATCACGCGTTCCTCCCGTTGAGAAAGAGTTGATTACTGAAGTCGAAGTAGTGACCGGCCGG
Source organism: Pyrinomonadaceae bacterium (assembly GCA_036518995.1). Classification (GTDB taxonomy): domain Bacteria; phylum Acidobacteriota; class Blastocatellia; order Pyrinomonadales; family Pyrinomonadaceae; genus PSRF01. The sequence continues at coordinate 51,460 of DATDMC010000115.1, forward strand.
GACCTTCACTCCGAAGTTATTAAAGGGTGAATACCAGTAAGAGAGACCGGTGACTGACGTAACACCTTCGACACTCAGGATTGCCTCAAAAATTTGACTGCGGAACAACGTCTTACCAATACCGAGAATTTCCGGCGCTAGAATTCCCTCTTCGACATTGGTCAACGCGGTCCGTACTGCAGCCAGAACATCTGCTTCGAATCGTTTTGGATCCCAGGCGATCTGAATCGAGAGACGCGTGAGTGTAGGCAGCGCTCGCTCAACCTGAATCGGAGTGTCCGGTTGAGTTAGACTTCGTAACTTATTCAGGATCAATTCGGTGAGATCGCCGTCAGCGAGATACCAGATGTGCGCCGCAGGAAGCTGCAGCACATGACTCCATCGCCACTCGGCAGAGACCGCGCGAACACCCGCATAACTCGCAGCCGCAGCTTCCAAATCAGGAAGCGAAACGGCACGACCAAGCAACAACGCGGAGCGGGGCGCAAACTTCTGCAAACTACTCGCGGCCTCTTCGTCAGCGCCACCATAAGGAGCAACCGGACTCCGAACACTCTTGAGTCCTTTTACAGCTTTCGCAATTTGCGTGATCGAACCCGCAGGTGGCATCGCACCGCCACCACCGAACCGGTAATACGCAACCGCAACCGCGCCTGTATTTAATCGTTTGCCGAGGACGCCATCACCAAATGTGACCGTGCTTTCGTTCTTGTCATTTTGCCGGACGATATAGATTTCTTCGTCGCCTTTGTGACCGTAGAAACTCGGCGCCTCAGTCCACTGCAAACCATCGACATAAACTTTCAACGTGCTGGTCAATCCCGAAGATGTACTTTCAGACGGGCTCGGCAGATAAGTGAGCGGGCTCTTCTTTAAAGTGAAACTTTGATTTGCGATCGAAGAATCCCCAACGCCCAGAATTTCCGGCTTCACAGTTTCACCACGTGAAGTGGAAACTATGTTGCCGAAGAGATTGACAGGTGTGGCGAGTGTGTTGGGCCATGGATCACCCTGGACCGTAAAGTGACCGGTAGTGAAGTTCAAACTGCCGGGTCGGGTTAGTCCCAAACCATTGAAGTCTTCGAGTTGAAACTTGCCCGGCAGCGACGCATCGCGCGGACGCTCAACCGGAGTCTTCACATTCAGTGGATCGGTACGATCAACTTCAGTTAACGATTCGATCGTTATCTTGCCGGCCGTAACAAACGTTCGATGAATTGTGAATTCTGTCGACGCGTCGATCGAAGTTGCGGGCAGGTTGATGCCAGGCACGTGCGGCTCAAAATCTACCTGGGTCGTGTACGCATAAACTGTCGGTACCGGCACCTTGGCAATGATTTTGTCGTCTTTGTCCAGAATGTTGGTCGTCGACGACGACTGCAAAATGATCGCAGCGCGACGCGTTGCATGAATATCGCCCGCATAAAGACTGGTACCTTTTTCAACTATCAAATCCTGCCCGACGCGAATTCCTGGCGTGATTGAGTCGAGAAGAAACCAGGTCGCATAAGGCGCCGCTGCAGTTTCGTCGGCGTACAGTGGACCAAACGCCGGAGATGTCTGGTTCCATAAAGTCGACTTCACTGTTGGTTTCAACAGTTGAATCGAAGTAACTGGCGTTCCGCCCGGAATCCAGATCAAGCTATCGACCGTCACTGCTGTGTAACTGAGATGGTCGGCGCCTTCGTGAGGCTCGATCGAAGAAACGTGAACTGCGTAACGACTCGATCCTACCTTCACCATCACGAGGTCGCCCTCTTTAACGTTGACCGAACCGAGTTCGCACAGAAATGTTGAATTGAGAACGCCGAAAGTACTAAACACTGAACGACGTATCGGGAGCACGGTCCATTCGTTCAGCAACGGATGAATTGTTGTTTGCTGACCGAGCTCGAAAATCTGCGGCGGGTGGCCGTCGAATGCACCGGAACTAAACGCAGTCCCTACCGGAAGACTTACCGCGCGTTTGCCGTCCGCGAAGACCGCCAGCTCTGCCAACGCAGCGACTGCCGGACGCGGAAGGTAGCCAAGCGGATCAACTAACTTACGAATCGAGTCGCGCCGAACCGACGTGCCAACGTATGAATCGTTTGCGAAAACACTGTCGTAGAACGAGGTAAGATCGCAAACGTAGGCCCACATCTCGATCAACATCATGCCGAAATCTTCCGGATGACGTCCGCGCCATTCGCCAAAGGCGGTCAACTCCTTCTTCAAACCATCGCGATCACGCTCAGTTAGATAACGCAAGGACCAGAGTGGGTGATTCTCAAGCAGTGCGGTGGTGCGAATCGACGCCGCCCGGAGTAGCGCGCGCCGAAACTCGGCAAACGTACCAAGCTGGCGCGGCAGATGAGTTAGACCAGCTCTAATTGCGAGGTCGGGTGGAAATTTGAAATCGTCGCAAATACAGTTCATGCGCCACCCTCCATAACTAATCGCACGGCGCCGCGTTCCGGAAATTGCGGATCATTTTCGACGCGCACAATCTCGTCTTTGGCAACCTGGTAGACCAGTTCAGTGAACAAACGTTTCGGGAACCAACTGCGACGCCGGATGTAAATCTCTTCGACGGCCCGAACTCCCGGCACTTCCTGAATCGCAGCTTCGAGCCGCGCGCGATAAAGCGGATCGCCAAAGGTCCAGTTGTCAGGCGAAAAGAAACCAGGGTGGGCACGCACGCCGCGTTTGCCAAAGAGCGTTTCCAATACCGCTTCTTTGACATCGCCTTTGTAGGCATTCGGCGCGACACAGATGTGAATCTCGAGATCGAGATTCGCGAACTTCGGATTCATTCCGTAAGTCTCTCGACCAGCCAGCCGGTAGCGATCGAGTTGTCGCTCCAGATCGAGACGCTCGGCAGGAGTTAAAGCAAAACTTCCTTTCGGATCGGGAGTGGCGAACAACGTTAACCAGCTTCCGGTCCAACGAAACTTCGCGCCCGCGCGCTGCACCCAGGGAAGTTTTTCAACTGCCGCGGCGTAGTCTTCCTCACGCACTGCGCGAAACGTTTCAGCTCGAAATGCCTGCGGCGCGACGTGTCTTGCAGCGTCGGGAGTTTCCGGACTGGCCGCGTCGATGACTCCAAACGGATTGGTTATGTCAGTGACGAAGTTGAGCGCGAGTGGATCGAAGTCGTTTAGTGAATTGGCGGCAATGTTGTCGCTCCGACCATGTCCCAGGCGGTAAACGACCCGGAGTTGCATTCCTCGCGTCGGCGCTTCGCCAAATTCACCTGAGCCAAATTCAACTGTTGCGCCATTTCCATTTGCGTAATCGAAGTGAACAAACTCCTGCGCTGTTCCGGTTTCATCAACGCGACGATAACCGGCAACTCGACGCCACGCGCCGTCGTCAATTGTGAAATGCTTATCGGTGGGGAAAGAAGAATTGACGCTCAGAAACGCGCGTTTCCATTCCCATTCGCTCGACGTGATCCAAACGCCTGCGATGCGCGTTCCATCCATCACGCGAACTTCAGGCGAGGCATGATCGAGATCACGTCCATGCGCAACGAGATCACGATCTTCGGATCCGGGAAGCGTGAACAGCAACGACGATCGTTCAACTGTAAAGCTCGAAAAATTTTCGTTGTAGTAAGTGTTGGTGGTGGGTGCATGCGTTGGCTGTAACGGCGGCAAGGTCAACGCATTTGGATCAGGTTCGACTGCAAAGAACGCTTCCAGCGTTTCACCGGCAGTTGCCGGCACAACATTGCCGCGCACGACCAGAGTTTCCAGTTCCATTTCAAAGGGCGTCGCTTGCGCTTGTTCCCATTCAAGCTTCGTGATGTTGGCGGGAATGAGTGGATCGACTCCATCGGTAACACTGATAAGCCGGACCAACCACGTGCGCACTGGAACACTTGCGTCGTTTGGATTTGTCTTGAGTACAACCCACTTTCCGGCAACGTCAGGATTAGTGAAATCTTCGAGCGGTAAGTCAGCGGCATGATGTCCACTGACATAAAGAGACGTCGAGCCGACTAACAGACACGTATCGTTGTCGTCCCATTGATAAGCGTTCAATTCGTTCGCGCCGTTGCGAAGATTGAAATTCGGACTGTGATAGATGCGCGCTTGCGAAGCCAACACGCCGAGCGGCGGAGTCAGGCCACTATGACCTTGAATGATTCCATGACCCACTTCATAAACTGACGGACTGCGACCACGACGTTTGTCTGCAGTTTCGCCAGGCAGCACTGATGGCGGGCTCACCCACACCTGCGTTCCGGATGAAACAACATGGACCGGCAGACTGGCATCGACGGTGAAATCAAGCCAGGTTGTGCCACCTTTGCCATCGTGTAGGAAGTAATCGACCATGCGCGCATGACGCCGAAGCGAACGTCGCTGCGTGGTGGTTTCAAAATAGCGTTCGCGCGCGATGCGATCCTGGTAATAAGCAAACTCGTCACCCATCGCGCTCATCACTTCGGCCAGCATCATGCCGAGATCGGCTTCGAGTCGATCTTTCCAGGCGGGATGACGTTCAGAAGCAAAGTCCAAAAGCGCCTGGCGAATGCTCCAGAAATCACGCGCGGTGTAATTGACCGGGTAATCGACTAACTCTTCGTCCGGACATTCATGCGGCTTTGGTTCGCAATCGAGTTCACTCGGACAGTTTGCTTTAAAACTAAAACCAACTTCGTTGAAATAAGGATCGACGAGCGGATGATTTAGCTGCAGAACATAACGCGAGAAATCGCCCGGCTGTGAAGTGCGAACTCGCAAAACACGACGACCACTTCGCGTAATCCACGCCGGCGGCGATGCAGGATCGAGTGGCACTACCGGCAACCACTCGCCACCCGACGGACTGTAAATCTTTATCTGGCCGGCGGTTATTGGACCAAGAATCTGTTCGGCATTGAGAGTCGCGGCCGGATGAAAGTAGACGAAGAGCGTGGTCTGATTTTGGCTGACGAAAATGAAATCGATGCCGACGATATCGTCGTGCGTTCGTAACACTTCTATGCGATCGATGGCAGCCATAGTTATCGCGTCACTTCCAGATTGAGATAACGACGTTCATTGCGGGCCTTGAGCGTGTAAGAAATTTTGATCTCGAGGCGTGAATCGATTGACAACGCCTTGACGTCGTTGACCGTGATCGCCGTGCCCAACCATTTCTCGAGGGCCTGAAAGATCGTCACCTGGGCCAACGTTGCCGAGACTTCATTGTTTGGAGCAAAGACCAACCGTTTCACGCCGCAGCCAAAGTCAGGACGATTGATGCGTTCACCCGGCGCAGTGAAGAGGACCTGAAACATCATCTGCTCGATATGCTTTGCATAGTTCTCTTCCTCGGCGAGCCGACCGCGACCGATGTCGACTGAAAAGGGATGCTTGATGCTGGTGAATGGTGCAGCCATGTTATTGAGTTGAAACCTTTGGTTGCGTACTTGAGATCGATACCGGACCTTGCGGAATCTGTTCAGCCGTCTGACAAAGACCAACACTCGATTTGTTAAGGGTCGCTGCGCCGCCGACCTTGGTGCGCATGTCAGTCATTAGCCATTTCACCGTGACGCACGGACTCGGCTTCGTACCGACACCAACTGGAATTTGAAAAGGACAACCTGCAATTACGAATTGATCGTTAGCGAGGGCGGCCGCGACGCCACCAACCATCACGCGCACGTTCGCACTGATGATCTGGACCGTGCCACCATGTGGACACTTCAGTACTGAATTAATATTCAACGTGTTACCGGCCACTTCACTTCACCTCAAACGCGCCGCCATTCACGGCCACGGAAGAAGTCGTTACTTCAACTTTGCCTGAGCCGAGTTCACTGACAATCCCGCTACCGCCGACCGTGTGCTTCGCGTTTCCACTTTCACTCTGAATGTCGCCCGCGATCGTGATCTTCGAACCACTCGTCACTTCCATCTTTAGTTCATCGTTATCGTCGTCGATGCGAATCGTGACTTTGCTTGTCTTCCAGATCTTGATCGGTGGACCACCGGGATCGGGTAGCTCCTTATCAGCCCAGAAAAATCCGGTCCAAATCGGCATACTGGGATCACCTGCTTCAAACTCAACCCACACACCGGTTCCCACATCAGGAAGACTGTAAAAACCAACTTTCTGACCTGCGTAGGGAACACATGGCATGGCCCAGGATTCGACTGTCTGCAACACTGAAGGCACGCGCACTTTGAGTCGACCACGATTATCGGGATCCTTGTTATCAGTCACGGTGCCCCGGTATTTGCCGAAGTGGTGGCCTTTCACCCAGGCGTGAATCAGCTCGTGTTGGAAGTAGTCACTCAGCATTGCTATTCGGTCCAACCGTTCCGTACGAGTTCGAAGTTCATGACGTGCTCGTTCTCTTCGATTACGTGATTGACGTAAGCGCAAAACCAGATACCACTGTGCCGGGTGCCAACACCGCGCAGGTTCACGAGCGTGTGCGCGCGCAACACTTTGCCCAGCACGCTCAAGGTCGTCGAACCTTTTGCTCGCACAAAAAATGACGAATCGATCAGGACAGCTTCACCTCTCGCTTGCAGGTCACCCTGATCGTCAACGGGCATAGCGATGTGAGCAGACCGGGTGCCGAGTGCAATGTCAGCGAGTGCGCTTCCGCCCAAAGCAGTGAGCGGACTTCGCGCAACTGCTCCAGTGATGTCTGATTTCGTATTCAAATCCAGTTCGGTCGCATCCACTGAAGTCGGACATTCGACGTCCCACATAATTTCCAGATCGGTGACATTGGGTCTTGGATCAGTGAGATTGATGATCAGATCACATTCCGCTTCACCATCCAATTTTGGTCGTTGAAAGAACGAAGTTTCTGTGCCTTCGGCATCGCAGCGCACCCAAAACAGACTGCCATTGCGCCGGGCCAACCTCCTGATAAAGCTGAGATCACTTTCGCGCTGAATGAGCGTGTGTTTCAGTTCCGCATGACCCGCAGTCGTAGTTTCAACTGTTGGCGACAAGTTGGCAGTAGTCAAAATTTTTGAGACGGCGTCACTGTCGGTCACATCAGCCCAGGCAAAAACCTTGTCTTCCCGATCGAGCTTGATTGATGAGTCGGCGCCGGTAACGACCAACGTCGAGCCGGAACCGCCATGGACGAAACTCATCTCCTGGCCGCCAACCGGTCCTCTAACTAAACACTCACTGCCATCAGCCGTGGTGACTATGATTGAAAGATCCGAATCTGGTCCAAGTTTGCTTTCTTTGAGCAAGGGAAAATCGCCATCGACACTGTCGAGACTGTAAGTCAGCCGGTATCTGGTTGGTTGGCCCAGGCATTCAGTCACCTCGGCGCTCGCAGCGCCGTTCACTGCGTCGTCCGGATTTGCACTGAGTCTGACTGCGAATCCCTGTGCCATCTGCTATTTAGCCTTAACCGGAATTTCGATTTCGCGTGCTTCAGTTAATGCTTCGGGAAGCATGACGTTGTTTTGTTCAGCGATGCGCCAGTAACCTGCCGGGTCGTTTAAATATCTCGCTGCGAGTAGATCCAAACGCTCGCCCTGTTTCAACAAGTGAACACCGAGCAACAACTGTTCTGGTGGCGGTGGCGGAGCAACGACAGTCACTTCCCGACCACGAGCATCGGTGACGACGTAAGTTTCAGCTTTTGCGTAACGGCTTTTTGGATCAAACATAAATAACCTCTCTATCTGGCTCTGCGTCTCTGCGTACTCTGCGTCTCTGCGTTGAACCCTGGTCCAACTACACGTACATCTATTTTCAACACAGAGACGCTGAGTACGCTGAGACGCAGAGAAAGAACTCAGAACGGCAACATCCCGATGATCGACTCAACACTGTTCGCCAGGTTCGCCAGCGCCAGCGCCTCTTTCTGTGCTTGCGTGAACTTGTAGCAAGCCTTCGCAATCTCAACGATTGCAGACTTACTCGTGTCGCCGGCGATGTTGAGCAGATGATTTTCGTCGAGCACTTTCAAACCAATCGTGACCTTTGCCCGAACCGGATAGAGCAATGGTGAATACTGTTGTTCCTCAACTGAGAAACCGGTGATGCGCACCGGAACAATTCTTCCCGGGCCCCAAAAGAAAAGCACAATCGGCACGTCTCGCCGCGGCACAACATCAGCCGCCGCTCCCACGCTCGCACTGATTCCTCCAGCGCCAATCGACACGTTCACCGATACATTCAACAATCCACCTAACGCGCCTGGTCCAGGTGGATAACAGAGCAACTCCATAGCCGAGATGCGATCGGCAACGCCGGCGATAAAGGCAACTGGATGCGTACTTGGTTCTTCCAGAGCGTCCGCAGCATCAAGTTCCAGCGCTAGTGAAAAAGTCTCTTGCGGATCGAACGGCTGTGATAGCTGGTTCAACTGCTCGGGACTGAGTTTGGCTTCTTTTACAGTGCCGTCGTCGTTGTAGGTGATCTGTTGGGTCGCCGGCAGCCACGGCGTGAGCTGTCGCGTCATCGTTTCAGGGTTGTACTGAAAGATGATGATGTTCGGAATAGGAATCAACATCGGCGCCGAGAATTGAATCAGCGCGCCTTTGAGAAGTTTTGGACTTCGCGAATAGCCGGTTTGCGGCATGTTAGACGTCCACCCTCCAGCCAAGATTCAGCATCAGGTCGTGATTGTGTTTCTTTGCCGTGCCCGCGACCTTGGTCAGCTTGTCGAGAAACTTCACTTCCTTGTCAGTCTTATGATCGGGATTCGTCGGGTCAGCAATTTCGTTGGGAGTGCCCTTGGCCATCTCCTTGAAATATTCGAATTCCAACATCGGCATTCGCGCTTGCAATGCCTCACTCATGCGGCGCTCGACTTCTTTGTAGGTCCGTTGAACAGCGGTGTAGATCGTTTTGGCAACTTCGTCGTCGCCCTTTTCTTTCTTGTACTTGTTGAACGTCGCCGCATTCGTGCTCAATAAGTCGGCCGGCATGTGCCGGTTAAATTCATTTTGAACGGCCCCGGCTTGAGACTTCTTTGTTGAGTTGTTCAAGTCGTCAGCCTCGGGCGTTACGTGCAGGCGTCCACTCATGTGCGTCGAAGCGGCGAGTGAAATAGTGGGCATGTCCTTTCCACGTCCTTCACCTTTTGTTTCGGCTACATAGATCGCTTTGTCTCGACTGGTTTCGTTGGGCTTGATCGCAATCAATTCGACGGCGTCTTTTCCAACCTTCACGCCCGGATAGTCTCGTCCTTTGACGAAGGGCTGCAGAGTGTTCGTGTTAGAGAAGAAATCGGCGATCAAATACTGCGTGAGGTGATGGGAATGCCGGCCGGCCCCTTTTTGACTGCCATGATCATAAGTTGCCAGGCGTACTCCGATAATCGTTGATTTATGATCTTTGTCTGTTTCCGCATAGTCTTCCCACGTTGGTAAATCTTTAGGATCAAGTGCGGTGCCCGTGATCGAGGCCGCGACCAGGTCGTCGACTTCTTTCTTGAAGAAGAAGCTGAAAGTGTATTTCTTGCCAAAGAGCGCCCAGATTCCAATGACGACTCCTTTTCTTTCAAAGTGAGCGCGTAGTTGAATTCTGATCTTGGTTAACTTTTTCTCGTCGGCTCCAGGCCAGGTGTTCTCAATGGCCTTAATCCATAAAGGAGATCGTCCGTCAATGTAGGGAAGATAAATATGAAGGATCTTGATCTCTTTAATTGGGTTCTGATCGTCGACTGTTTCGATCTCGGCCCCGGTCGGCGCAGTAACTTTCGTATGGTTCAAAGTTAGCCCAAGCACGATGCCAGTCTTGGCGAGAATGTAACCTTCCAGTTGGCGGGCGAAGTGAGACGGCTTCATCACTTGTTCCGCCGCGGGCGATTGTGGCGTAGTTGAGCCTTGTGCCGCGGTAGGCTTCGGAGTGGGCAAATCAAACAGGGCTTCCCGCGCAATCTCGAACGCTGCCAGTTTAATTGGATCGGCGTAAGCCTTGTTTTGCAATCGATTGTGAATTAGCGGAACAGCGTCGGTAAAAACATCGGGAAACTTGAGGAGGGCTGTATTGCCTTGCAGATTGGCAAGAATCGCCAATGTCTTGTCGACTGTTTTGTGAGCGCGCGAAGGCAGCGTTGCCTGCGTCGTGATCTTGTCCAGAATCTCTTCACGCTTTTTGATTTCCGGTAGATCAGTAATGGAATGAAGCAACTTCGCAATCGTAAACAGGTTCAAGCCGGAAGGTTGGAGACCATCGTCCGCTGGACCGGCTGATCCAACTTCCGGAGTCGACTTTCGCTTGCGGACGACATCTGCAACTCGATCGGCCACGCGTTCACGCGCCGGATCGTAACTGAGTCCAGCTTGCGGCTTGCCTGGCTTTGGCTGCTGACTTGTGCCGGCGTTGAGTGGACGGGTACCACTTTGCTGGACCACGTGGGCCAGTTCGTGATGAAAGACATCGGCGCCCCGCCCCTGCGTCGGGTTCAAACCAGGCCGCATGAAGATATGACTGCCGGTCGTCAATGCGTCAGCTCCAAACGCGTCAGTCATTCCTTTGGAATCACTACTTGAATGCAAACGGACGTGTCCAAAATCCTGCTGAAATACTGATTCGACGTGTTGCCGAATTTCGGGCGTTAACCGATTGCCTGGTCCATGACTGGGAACGTGATCGGGTCGAAACTTCAGCGGCCGATCCAGTGATGGATACGGGTTGGTTGCCGGCGCCTGCTCATCGTAGTCTTCGCCTGTCTCTTTAAATGGGCCGCCCTCTGCTTGCACCGACAACTTGTCTGCCTTTTTAACTTGCGTGAAGGCGCCGCCAAATATTGGTGAAGCGATGAGCTTGTTGATCTCGCCAACAACCGTGTCACGAGTGTCGTTGAATCTGCCTTCAATCTCAGGGATAACTTGTTCGCGCCAGTAAATGTTCGGATCGATTCCAGCCTTAACAATCTCATCCGCAACCCGTTCATTGAAGAAACTAAGCGCACCTGTTTTTTGCAGAATGAAGAAAGCGGCTTTTGCTTTTAATCCAAGACGCTTCACTACAAATCCCTCAAGGAAATCGAGGATGGCGCTGACAATCGGTGAGATGTTGATGATGTTGTCGGGAAGTTTAAGAGTCTCCAACTGCTTGAGGATGTCGTGCAGGCGATCGCTAAAGCCTTCCTGTTGCTGCTTCAGCATGTCCTTCATCTGGTCAGCGACACCTTTGCCCTTGTCTTCTTTGCTTCCGATATTGGTAAACAGCGAATATCCTGCTTTCGCGAGACTGATGATGGTCTGGATGTTGTCAGCTATAAACTGGAGCGCAAATGACAAGAGCGGACGAGAAGCCGCGTAGGCGTGGAAGTCTTCCATCGGCACCTGCACACGATCGTGCAGTGCTCGCAATGCTTTGAATAACGCTCGTCCCAACCGCCGAAAGCCTGCGATTATTTTTTTGATCTTGCCAAACTTGCCTTTGTTGTCAGGCGGATCTTCAAGCTGCGGTTTGTCTTTTCCTTTGCCGATCGTTGAATGGGCGAACAACTCATCGAGCCGTTGATCGCCAAACAATAACAGTTGGACCAGGTTCTCGGGATCGGCAGCATCTTTGATGCGCTGTAGTAAACCATCGACAATGTCGAATATCTCCCCGGAGACAAACTTCTTGATCTGGTCGTAGTCTCCTTCGGCCCAAAACTGGGCGATGGTCGCCAGGATTCTCGCCGCGGCAACTCCCTGTCCGACACCGGGAATGAACTCGGCCAGATCCAGCATGGTGTTTACGGCCCATTCAATGCCCGCTTCGATGTTTCCCATGGCGCTGCCAAAAGCAGACCACGCTAAACCGTTGTGAATGTCGTCAAGAATGTCGACATCTTCTGGTCCAATTTGTTTGCGGGCGATCTCCTCTTCCTTACGATTGAGGATTCGGACTTCGAGTAACTTTTCGGACTTGGCCAGTTCAAGCGGGGTCTTGTCGTCAAATTGCAAAATCTTCTGTTTGGAATAGCCGGTAACGACAGTTTTCTTTTTAGACTTTTTGGTGGCAGGAGTTTCCTGCGCATAGCCGTACGAAGGATGAAAGATGAAGTCCTTGAGAATCTTTGTAACTACATAATGAACACTCTTGGGCTCACCGAGAATGGATTGCCCTTCGCGTGGATAAAGTTTCAGACCTACCGGTAACGGACTGCTGTAGGCCATAAAAACTTTGAAGGTTTGATCGGTGGCGCTCGCCTTATAGCCGGATTTCTTTTGAACACTCTCGCGGACCGCCTTGAAGTGATCAGTTACTTCAAGCAGCGATGTTTCGTGAGACTTGATCCAGTCGTCAGTGTTTTGATAATCCGGTAAGAAAACGTGTCGTTCTTCTTTCGACATCGCTTTCAAAGTCGGAAGATAGTTGACGGCCGTTTCCAACCAGCCCAGGTAAGCGTGGACAACATCGAACCGTTGTTCATACTCAAAAGCAGAGGCCATCGTAGGCGCCAACTCGAGCATGAGACACGTCATTTCCGCGTCCATGTCCTTGTCTTCAAGCATTGACACAGCAACGAAGAACCTGATGATCGGCTCGAGGGCCTTCATCGGTTCGTCGTAACGATGATGATCGTCGTCGTATTTCCGGAGATGATCGAGGGACCAGTTTGCTATTAACTGGCGATCCAGCCGCGAACCTTTTTTGACTGCTTTTAGTAGTTCATTCCACGATTCGTCTCGTTTTTCGGACAGTGAAGTTTGAATCGCGGCCCTCATCGATATGAGTGATTCAGGCGACAACTTCTTCTGCGCTAGTTGGTCTTCGATTAGTTTATCGAGAACGTTGAGCCACGCTCTATCACTGAGTTGACCTGCTTTGGCGAGCCTGTCCTTCTCCGTTTTTTCTCCGGTGAAAGTGGAAGCTACCTGCCCATTAAGTAGTTCTATCGCGCGTAAGGTAGGAACGACTTTTTCGATCGGGGGAATGAACCAGGCCCACAAGCTACCGGGTGCTACCGGCAGAATCCAATCCATGCCCGTCTGAGTTTTATGGTCGTAGAGTTCGCGGTATGAAGGATGGCGAAAGATGAGGGCCGTAAAATCTTCTTTGCTATTCTCCTTGATCGCAAAGTCGGATCTATTGACTTTCCAAAATTCCGGAAACGGCTGTTGTCGAACTAACTTGTCCGCTCGTCCGGCAATGAAGGGATCGACGAGACCGGAATCGACTAACTTCTTCTCGTCCGCGTCGGTTGCGGGCGTGAGCGTCTTGACCATTTTTGCCAGGTCATCGTAGTAGGCCTTGCGATACAGCAAAGCGAGGTGCTCGCCCGTGAACGGCTGCCATCCCTTGACTGTTGGGATCTTTGCCAGGTCTTCGATCGGGGCCTTATCGTCATAGTGCCAATACTTGCCGTCCGAAAAAGGAAGAATGGCCAAAACACTTTGCTTCTCGTTCTTAGCGGTAATGATGACATTGGCGGCTTCGACAACCGTGGTCCAGCCGAGCGCATTGGCCAACCAGCGAAAGCGACGAGCAAAACGCAATCTCTCGATGATTCGCTGGTCCACCAACTCGATCTGTTTTGGACCAGCGGTCCCGCCAATCAACCAATTCAACGTGTGGACCTGATCGTGGACCCAGACTGCCAGCCAAAGCGAAGCCAGCAAGTCATCGGTCTTGCCATTGTGAAACAGGGCGGCCTGTCCGTTTTCGAGTTCAGTTTGATACTGATAAAGAGAGGAAGAGATCCCGGTGAGTCGCTCGGCAAATTCGTATTGGGACGCAGGGCTTTCGCCTCCTGTTCCCGGCTGATTTAGCTCCTTCAGAGACCTGACAAGTTGATCAGGGAGACCGCTTTGTTCGCCAAGAGTCTTGACCTTTGTCAGCTTTTTCGCTGTAGCTACTCTGGCAGCATCGTCCTTCGCATCATAATAAGCCCTGAAAAGTTCATCGAACGCCCGGCTACTGTCCCACGCAGTTAAAGCATCCCGACCAATCTTGGAAATTGCGGCGCCAAGTTTTTTGAGTAACGGGGCCCAGGCTGTCTGGGCTCCGGTATTCATTTTGCCGTCGTCGTTAAAAATATCTTTTGTTGACTCGAGATACTTGGCGCCCCAATCGCGGACCCCTTCGGCAAAACGGCGTTTGATAAAAATTATTTGTTCATCAGTTTTGTCGTGGACCGCGACAGCGGCATTGTTTATCTCGATACACTTATCGCGCCGCAAACGATTCAACCGGTTCAGCCGGAACAGGGCGCTGTAGATCCATTCATTGCTCGAGAGTTTGGTGTTTTCATCCAGGTTTGCAGAAAGCTCAGTCGCGTGGTCTTCAATCGTTTGCGCTTTCGGATCGTCTTCCTTGGTCCCAAACCTTCTCATCTGCGGAATGGGATCGTTTGCCGGTTTGAAAATAAATACCTCAACCAACCGGCTCAATTCGGCGTAATAAAACGCGAGCGCAGCATTTTTCTCGACCGCAATCGGATAAACAGCTTCAGCTTTATTTCGCTTTTCCAGAGACGCTACTAATTCTCCAGTCCAAACCGCAGTCCTAATTCTGGCGCCACCTTTGAAATCGTCACGCTCAATTAACTGTGCGGCGAGATCGTATTTCTCATGCAACTTCAAAGTGTCGTAGAGCAAGCTCTCGGCTTCTTCGGACCAATCTTTTATGTTCGGAAGCGCGCCCGTGAAGAACGTTTCCAATCCAGTGCCCGGATCGGCGCTCGCAGAAATTTTGGCGAGTTCAGCCGCAATGCTTTCAAACTTAGTTGTCGCTGTCTTATTGCTTTTGGGCGCGTGAAGTTTTTTGAGCGTGGAAAAGTCAGGCATCGTGCCATCGAATTGAGGCATACCTGACGACTGGACGGATGTCGCTCTCAGTCGTCCACCACTTCCGACACGACCGGTTTGTTGCAGTACGTGGGCCAACTCGTGGGCCAACAGGAATTTTCCGGATGGCGTTGAAGGCGAAAACTGTCCCCGATTAAAAAAGATGTCGCGGCCGCTTGCGAACGCACGAGCACGAACATCGGCGACTGAATCGGCAGCAAAGGAATCGGTATGAATTCGCACTGCCGAGAAATCCGCGCCGAAGGAAAGCTCCAGATCAGTTCGCAGACCGGCGGGCAGTGGCGAGCCCATGCTTGAAGGCAACCAATAATTCGCAGCGGCAGTCGGGTCGATCAAACGGGACACACCGCTCTCACCACGCACCACTCTGGTGGCGATGTCATCAGCCTGCCGTTCAAACGAGTCGCGCTGGCGATGATGATTGCCGGCGCCCGTACGAATCTTCGGCTGCACGCGAGGCTTGGCGGCGGCTTTCGCCGGCCCGGCACTCTTTGTTTTTGACTGGTGCGAAGCCTTCATTACGCTTTACTTGATCTTCCTCGTAATCTGGTCCACCACCTGATCCGCCAGGCTCGCTATCGAAGTTGCTGGTTTTGATTGATGACTGACATTCAGGTTTTTGACTACTCCTGTTCTTGAAACAGGTACGCGCGCGAGGTTCCTTGCGACCAAACGAGCAAGTTGTCGACCCTGTTCAGGCGACAAGCCCGCCGCCTTGATGTGAAGGTTTTCAATTTGTATGCGCGGTTTCTTCACGCAGCTTCCTCCAACTTCAGGATCAACTCTCGTTGTTTTGGACCAATCGTGCGTCCCTCCTTGCCGAGTTCTCGATCGAGACCCATAAGCAGGTGACGCGCTGTCAGTGGTTTGTCGTCGCTACGCGCGGTAAAGAGCGCGGCCAGGACGGCAAACTTGATTTGCGCTCCGGTGGCGTCACTCGTCTGACTCAGCAGTTCAATCGCTGGCGCTAACGCTTTTGCCCGGACTTCACCCGCAAGAGCGCCAACCAGCTTGGACCATAATTGACGTTGCAGATCCGGAGAAGGCTTCGGAAATTCAACGATATAGCGCAACCGGCGCATGAAGGCCGGATCGATATTCGACTTTAAATTTGTGGCCAGGATGGCAACACCTGAATACGACTCGATGGCCTGCAGCAGGAACGCGGTATCAGTATTGGCAAACTTGTCTTGCGCATCTCTGATCTCAGTCGCACGGCGCGCAAAAAGAGCGTCTGCTTCGTCAAAAAACAGGACCGCATTGTTATTCGCCGCTACGCGGATTACTTGTTCGGCGTTTTTACTTGTCTCACCGACCCACTTACTGACGAGTTGGGCCACATTCACCCGGCACAGATCCTGAGTTAACCGCTGGGCGATCACCTGCGCCGTCATTGTCTTGCCCGTGCCGGACGCACCGCTGAACAACGCCACCAGCCCACGACCCTGCGGGAACAAACGACGCGCTTCCGTTTCCCGCCAAAACTTCACTCGTTCCTCAGCTTCGAAGATGATCGACTCGATCAGTCGCATCACGCCTTCAGGTAAAACGAGATCGTCTAAAGTGAATGGGCATTCGAGAATCTGGGCCAGACTTCCAAACCGCGAACGAGCCGACTCGCGCACGACTGTCGAAGCTTCGGCCGGAGTTTTTGCACCCAGTAGTCCAGCTCTTTCAATGTCACCCGGCCAGACATTGTGTTGCTCGGCTAACTTACGACGTTCCGCAGCGGGCCACCTGGCCGCTTCGGGCACTGCCAACTTCCAGAGTTTCTCGCGTGTGGCCGGCTCAGGCACCGGCAACTCGATTCGTAGATCAATGGCAGCTTCAATCGGCGCGGGTTCAGCGCCCGGCTCACAAAGAATGAATTCGAGCGGAAACAAAGATCGGTTGGTGGGCCATGATCGTCGTAAAATCGCTTCGCCGGTCCATGCGAGCACCGTGCTATCAACAAATGCCTGCCGTTGAGCAAACGTGAAGAAGTCAGGCCACTGCGCATCGCTCGTGGCGTCGGCGTCCACGACCAACATTCGCATATTGAGTTTGTCGGAAATCGCCGCAGCGAATTGGCGCTTGCCGGCGCCGTAAGGAGCGACTACAAAAACTCGCAGGCGCGGTCGACCCGGTCTGGCCATCACTTCTTCAACCCACTTCGCAGTTTCCTCAACCGGCCATTCCGGCAGGCTGAATTGTGGTCCATCAACAAGCTTGGCCGCGCCAATCAACTGCTCATTCAAACTGTCGCGTCCGACCAGCCAATCGCGAATCTGCGGATCACAAATCAGCGCGGCGGGTTCACCAACACCTGCATCGCGCCGATGGACCAGTTGCCAGCGAAAGATCCGCAACTCGGCCGGCCACGTATGGTCACGTCCGTATCGCAACAACCGTGACGCAAGTTCTTCCGTCATGAACGCGCGTCCGGAGTGATCGTGAAGGAACGCACACACGCTGCGAAGACTCGGGTCCAATGAAACAGCGGCGGTGAGTTGTAGTAACGACAGCTCCTCCGGATCGATGCCAAAAATAATTGCCAGCTTTTGAAATTGAGAGTCTGGCAACTCGTCAAGCGCCTTCTTGATTTGGGTCGCCTCGCGATACCAACTCTTGACGGCCGCCTGCTCGCTTGCCCATTCGGCTTCGGCTTCAGGTGAATCGCGGTCCAATAAAGCTGCACCAAACTCGGCGCTCGTTATCGTGACTTTCTCATCAAGCGCACGGTCATGCGTCCACAAATGTTCCAACCACGTACTCCGGCAACGGGCCAAAAGACGAAACCAGGAAAGTAACAACTGCAACTCGTCGCTACTGCGGCGATCATCAGTCGATACGACTTGCCGTCGCGCCGGGGACTTCTTCTTCGTAGTCTTCCGAGTCGCTTTTCGTTTGGCCGATTTTTTCTTAGTCGGACTCACGGTACCTGGACCCAGCGCGGAGCGTTCTCGGCCCCGTTCACAATGACTCTTAGCGGCAACGTCGCACCCGCAGTAACGCCGGGCAAAGGAAAGCGAAAACGAATGCGAGTTGGATTTACAACTTCGAAATGTCCGGGCGTTAAAGTCACGGTTGGCTCTAACGGGACCGGTTCAGCTCCAACAAAAACTCTGACCCCGGCCGGATCAACATCGGCATGCTGAAAAATGCCACCGTCGATAGTGACTATGTTCTGTGGTCCAACGGCGACTGCGACGGCGTTGAAAGCCGGATTCGTGATACTGGGCGCAACTGTAAAAGGAACCTGGTTTGATTCCTGCGCGATCGGCCTGATGGCGCCATCGGGCATCGTTCGAAAACGTGTTACGCGCGCGGAAGCTGAATAAACGCCGGGCACGATGTCTTTTGTTCCTGCGGCATTGCGAACCTGCGCCTGAATTGCTCCTGGACCAGCAACCACGCCCCAATCAGTTCCAACTTCCTGCGCGTCGTCCCAACCGGCTTTTCTAACCAGTAGACTCGTGCTATCGGCACTCAGATCGGTTCCTTCAAACGAAAGATTTTCTCCGGTTGCCGCTTCGGCTGGTTGCACTTCCGCAGTGCGATCTACCGTTTCACCGGGCAGACGAAAGGTGACCTTACTGCTACTGGAGTCGAGTCGTGGCGCGCCGTTTACGAAGATCTGCACCCCGTATCTCAGCACACGCTGGCCGCGTGATTCCGGTCGATCCGGTTCAAGTAGAGTCGCCGAGATTTCGTAATAGGCAGCCAGGCGAACGAACTGGTTACCGGCGGTCCAGAAGTTCGTTACTTCATTCGGCGGAACATTGCGCAGAGTGATGCGAATAACGTTGTCGGTACCCTGCAACGCGGGTGGAAAAACGAGCGCCCCACCGATCTGGGTCGTCTTGTCGATACTCGGAAAGTCATGAAGTGTCTTAAGCGCCAGACCAAACAATCTTTGTAGACGAAGCATCGCCGCGTCTGCGTCACCCAGATCGGCCGCGTGGGCGACCATCTGGTATTGCAGGACCACGCCCATCGGCGTGAAACGAATGGGTGGCTTATCCTGATAGACGGGTGGTTGGTTCTTGAAATACGCGTCTTCGGTAGCCGAGTACAAAAACATGCTGAGCGCTTGATCAGTTGTCAGCTTGTCACTCGAAAGACCCGAGTAAGTAATCGTCGGCGGAGGTGGCACGGGTGGAAACAATTCGGCCCACAAAGGATCGACACGCGCCTTCAACAAGCGAAGCAGCGTAGTTGTAACCAGTGATAGATCGAGTGTTGACATGCGTTCAGAATTGTCCGAGCCCGAAGCGTTGGCTCGATCTCACTCCAGAACCTCGGCCTCTTGAGCCGCGAACAATCACGCGTTGCGGCTGAGCTGGAGCAGGAGTTGGCGTTGGCGAAGTAACTTCAACCGTCAACTGGCCGATAATCAATGATGGGCCTTCCGGTTCTGGCGTAACCGTTGGTTGAACTCGTGGCGTTGGTTCCAAACGCTTCGGTGATTCTCTTTCCAACTTCGCGACCTGATTTTCCGACTGCTCAACCTCTTTTTCCGTTGCGCTCTGTGACTCGCGTTGTGCCTCAAACAAACTGCTCATAAACAGATCTGCTTTGCGCAATAGCAGTGCTTGTTCGCGTTGCAATTCAGCTATCGAATCGTCGTTGTTCTCCGAGTTTCTCTCTTGATCTTTTTCAGCGCTTTTAGATTGAGGCGGATTGAAGTTCGTTATCTGATTGGGAACTAACTGAGGCGGCTCGACCTCTTCTTTCTGAGTTGCCGGTTTTGTCGTTGCGGCTTTTGGTTTTTCGACAACCTGCTCAACGGCCTGGATTCGTTCCGTTACTTCACGCTCTTCTCGTGGTCTCGGCTGTAAGGTTGAAATCTCGGAAGGAAGTTCGACGGGCTCCGGCTGATGACTTTCAACTTTTGGGGCAGCCCGTTGGACCAGTTGACTATCGACGACCGGAGATATTGCTTCACGAGCAGGCGGAACATGAGACTTGTTATTTAAAGCTGGTAGTGGAGTCTGCGGCGGCGCTGTTTCGTCAAAAGGATCAGACACACGCGGCGCATGCGCGGCGGAAGGAGCCGTTACGTTTCCGAGTGTGGCGCGGTCGGCCAATTTGGCGAAATAACTTTTCATCACTTACGACTTGCATCAGGTGACGTATTCGTTTTCGATCAACTCAACGAACTGTCGCCGGTCACTGCGGCGGAGTGAAAGAATCTCGGCGAGCGACCATGAATAAGCACGCGCCAGGCGATTGATCTCGGTTAACAAACGTCGTCGCTCCCCAACGATTGCTCCTAACACATAGGTCTGAATATCAAACTGGACCGTATGCCGGTGTCCACATTCGACGCATTGCGCCACGAGTTCGAGATCGAGCAACGGCGCAACACGTTCCAACAATTCTTCAAACGCAGTCTGACTCTCAGTCCAGCCGCTTTCTTCGGTGCAGCGCTTCAGTAACGACTGTTCAACGACTGCAGGACTGAGCGCCGAAAGTTCGAGTTCGTCGCGGCCAGTCGGAAGACGAAAACTAGCGCCGGTTGAGCTTTCAAATCTGCCGTCACCAAGAAAGGTCCAATCGTCAGCGTCGCTTCGGTCGTCAACTGTTTTGATCAACTGTCGCAGCGAGAAGTCGAGATCAAAAGGTTGTGAACAGCGAGCGCAAGTGATTGTGCTTTCAATTCGATCACCGAAAGCGCGCCGGTAAACTGCGGCGAGCAGCCGGTCGCGATCCGAAGCAACCAGGTCTGCCGCGTCGAGTCCGTCCCGGTCTTCCAACAAAGACGACAGCAATCGAATCGCGTTTGCCGTGTTGGTTCCGAGCACTTCGAACTCGTCGCGTCCGGTTAACTCACGCATGCGCGCGTTGAGTCCTAAACCGGCGAAACGCAATGGAATACTTTCAACAAACATCTCGGCTCAGTGTTCCGATATGCTTTAGAGTCATCTGCAAAACTCAAAAAGGCCCATCGAGTAGCGCAGTTGGGAAGGGTGGTTTACCCCCGCTTACTTTGAATTAAGTCCACACCGAGGAATTTGAATTT
This sequence comes from Pyrinomonadaceae bacterium, assembly GCA_036518995.1. Lineage (GTDB taxonomy): Bacteria > Acidobacteriota > Blastocatellia > Pyrinomonadales > Pyrinomonadaceae > PSRF01. The sequence continues at coordinate 72,184 of DATDMC010000115.1, forward strand.
TGGGCCAGCGGGGGTAAACCGCCCTTCCCAACTGCGCTGGACCACGTTTCACATTCATCTGAGCTGACTTTTTGCAAAAGGCCTCTAACTAGCTTTGCTTCGGCTCAGACACGGCGACGTCGCGTTCCCAACCTTCGTTTTGCAACACCATGTGTTCAATGGCGATTGCATGTGCGTTGGCGTCGAGTTCGGGCAGCGCCTGGTATTCACTGACCCAGCAGCGATAGATCTTATAAGCCTTCGCCACCGCGCCTTGTTCGTTCAACAACTCGATGATGATGTCTTTGCGAAACTTCTCGAGCGAAATCGCGGCATCGCCATCCGTGTTGTAAATGAGGTTGGCCCACGCTTCGAATTCCGGATCGTGCGTCACGCCGCGTTCGAGTGTGATTGGTTCAAACTTCCAGATGCTCGGCGAAACGCGGGAGGTACTCGGATCACCTCCCTCTCTGTGCGTGACTGGTTCGGTGCTGCGCTTGAGAGCACTGATCTTGCTGACACCAGCCACATATTTTCCGTCCCACTTGATGCGAAACTTCATGTTCTTGTAGGGATCGAAGCGGCTCGTGTTTACAGGAAATTGCGGTGCAGCCATGATTCATTCAGCTCCTTATTGGGACCGATGTCCTTATTGGGACCGCAGGCGTCCTCGCCTGCTCTCTTCGTGATCAAAAATCTCGTGGTAAACGAATCTCTTGCAGGTATCGCTTTGCCAGGTAAGCAGGCGGGGACGCCTGCGCTCCTGCGCCTGCGCTCCTCAGCTCCTGCTCCGGTATTACGTCTCAATCTGTCCGGCCATTTGTTGCAGATAGAGGATCACAAACTCTGCCGGCTTCAACGGCGCGAAGCCAACCCAGACATTCACGATGCCCAAATTGCGATCAGCCTGCGTGGTCGTTTCCGTGTCGCACTTAACGAAGTAAGCGTCGCTCGGTTTTTGTCCCTGGAACGCACCCTGCCGAAACAGGTTGTGCATGAAGGCGCCAACGTTGAGACGAATCTGCGCATAGAGTGGTTCGTCGTTTGGCTCAAACACCACCCACTTCAATCCACGATAGAGACTCTCCTCGATGAACAACGCGAGACGGCGAATCGGAATGTATTTGTATTCACTGCCGAAGCTGTCGTCCCCATCCATCGTGCGCGCGCCCCAGTTCACGATGCCATTGGGGAAAATACGCAGCGTATTGACCGCGCGCGGATTAAGAATTCCATTCTCACCATCGGAGAAACGTTGTTTGAGTCCAACTACTCCGCGAAGATCGGCTTCAGTACCAGCCGGCGCTTTCCAAACACCGCGCGTGCTGTCGATACGCGCGCACAGACCAGCGATCGCACCAGATGGTCCAATGTTTTTCTTTAGTCCACTTTCATCGATCGTGATTTGTGGGAAGAAGAGAGCGCTGTAATCTTTCACTAAACCAACGCGTAGTGCGTTGACTCCGGTTGAGGCCGTTTGCGCGTCGGTCCAGGCATCTGGCGGATCCATCAACAAGAACGCGCGCCGGTTCTTACAACGAACACTTGCCACTCCATAAAGTGATTGAACAGGCACGGTCGCATCTGGTGAAAGGACCATCAGATTGTAGAGATCAACTTCCTTGTCGATGATGTCGTACGCGGCGTCGTAATCAGGTGGCGTCGGTTTACCGCCGTCATTACCAACCGAATTGGCCGTTTGACTACCCGACCCACCGAGTCCAACTCGGAAGAAATGGACGTTGGGTGCAGTGAACAAAGATGCAAACTGCGCCGGTACCGCGACGATGGCCGGAGAAATGTAGTTATCGTCGTAGATGTCACCCGGCTGGATTCCTAAACGACTTCCCCAAACTTCCGCCTTCCAGGAAAACTTTTGCGTCGCGACTGGCGGCGTGAAGTTGTTAATCGTTTGCGCAATCAATGCGAGCTTCTCGCGCAAACCATCACTGTTGCCATTCGGCGAACTCGCGTAAGCGTCGATGCAAACTCGCTGGCCGGGAACGGTATCGACACTAAGCGGAATGGGAACTGTGACTGGTAAACCTACCGAATCGAGTGCCTGCAACGACACGGAAGTCACTGCGCTGGCATTTTGACTAACGAACGCATTGAGCGTCCCCAACGTAACGACGGTCGACACGCCTGATGGAGCCGGACGACGCACTGCATGACGAGAAACTTCAATACCGCCCTGGGCCGTGCCCAGCATTAGCGGCACCGCTAAATCACCTGGCTCGGGAGCTGATCTAATGAAGACATCACCCGCGCCGTTTGAAGTGATCTGAACTCTATTGCCGAGGCCGGTTATGCCTGCGACTGCTGCGACGGTAACGTTTGTCGTTGGCAATCCTTCGGCGACAAAGCGGGCATTGATGGCGGCTTGTATACCGGCGACAGTCGCTGGAGAAGTGGAAGTATCGACCCTGATATAACGACTGCCATCAACGCTAATCATAAATACGGAGTTCGTTCCGAGTAGCGTGGCCAGGTTGGCTGCCGTCATCGAGCGTCCACTCAATGAGAAACCACTAGCCGAGGCCGCTACTGCAAGATCGACAGCGTCAATAAGTTTTGAATTTTGGGTGAGAAAGTCCTGCGCATACGAGGGTGAGTTTGGATCCATGCTCAAGCCGGTCCAGATCTCGGTGTCTTTCTTCGTGCGCGTGCCGGAGGAATCCAGCTCCCAACGGAAAAGTTCCAGGTTGAAAGTGACTTCAGGTTGGGCGCCCGCATAGGTCACGCGTGCGCGAATATCGTTCCCAATCACGCCTGCATCTTTGGCGGTGAGCCGAAGCGTGCTCGCGCCGGCTTCGTTGCGCAACGTGATCCGCGCGGCGGCGGCGCCACCTGCGAGCCTCATCACGTAACAGTCAGTGCCGCCGTTCAGGAAGAACAATTTGACGTAACGGACCAGGTCACCACCGGACGGATCTTCGCCGTAAACGCGCGCGTAATCGAGATAACTGACGCAGCGTATGGGCCGGTTAATTGGTCCTTTCTTGGCAGTGCCGATGAACATTCCGATTGAAGTGCCGACACCGACGATGGTGCGGACACCACTGGGCACTTCCTGAACGTAAACACCGGGGTAACTTAGCGCAGGCGTTACCATTGAGAATCCTCCTTACCAATCAATAGTCGTTGCTTGAGTGAGACTGGATCTAGGTGATGAGTTCATCAAAACTCTTCTTCGAGAAACTTTTCAATCTGGTCCAATGCTGCTTCGTTGAGCGAGTAGAAGGTTGGCGATTGGGCTGAACGACGTGCAATCACCCAACCTTTCGCCACCAGAAAATCAAGACTGTCTTCAAGTTTGCGTTTAGCTTCGACGCTTACGTTCTGCGACAACCACCAGCGTTCAATTCCGCGGACAGTGTCTTTAGCTTTAGGGTGTGCAACGAGATAGCGGAGAATTTCAGAGACAAACTCCGGCGACAAATTGTCTATGTCGGTACGTTTCTCATTGTCCATCGAAGCACGGGAAGGCTAGAGCAATGATTGGGCCAGTCAAGAGGTGCGAATTTTACTGAGGAGTTTTTATAAACAGAATCCGCATGTGCGGCACACCTACCGCAGTAAAAGAGGGAGTAGAAGGGAGTTATTCGCTTAAGTAATAGGAAATGATAGTGCGGCGTGATCGCCGCAGCATCGCGGCAAATTCACCGCAGGATGAAAACCGGAGCGTCCGAGACGGGCGCGCTCTTCTGTCGGAGCGCGTCCGTCCCCGGCCGCCCGTCGAGTAGCAGCTTCTCAATCTGTACTTGTCATGACTGGACGAGTTTCGATCTTAAGCATCTTGACGGATCTTCTATTCAACCGGGGCGCCCGAGACGGGCGCGCTCCGACAGATTCTGTGCCAATTCGGAATATTTATTTTATCCTTAATAGGTAACTCTGTTGATGGAGGTTTTGATGTCAGTCTTTCGTCATTCGCGAGAAATTCCTGCTAACCCTGAGTCTGTCTTCGCTGCTATAGAAGATCCAGTGCGGCTCGCTCGCTGGTGGGGACCGGAAGGGTTCACTAACACGTTTGAGACATTCGAATTCCAACAAAATGGCTCATGGATTTTCACTATGCATGGTCCGGATGGCGCCGACTATCCGAACCAATCAGAGTTTCTCGAAATAGTTCCCAATTCCCTGCTCCGAATTAAACATGTCAGCCTCCCACACTATGAACTCTCCATTTCGCTCGAGCCAAATTCGAATGGAACGGTGGTGTCGTGGGTTGGAGTTTTTGAAAATCAGACCTTCGCGGAAAAGATGCGCGGCTTCCTTGAGCAGGCGAATGAGCAGAACCTGGATCGATTGACTCAAGAGGTTAGCAGGAAATAGTGCCAGACAAACCAGCAACTCCTGACAACACTGCCATACGTACCGCACTCTGGCGAGCGCTGCACCTCGACGTTGATGCGCCACCCCCCGTATTTGCAGACAACGTCGGCATGAAGATCGCGGCCCCGGATGAAGATTGGCGCAATCGTCCCGACATGAGTCCGTTTACGAAGCCGTTTCGTGCTTCTATTCTTGCCCGCGCGCGCTTCGTTGAAGATCTTGTCGAGCAGCAGATCGCGAATGGCGTTAAGCAATACGTCATCCTCGGCGCCGGGTTAGATACTTTTGTTCAACGTCATCCTGAGCTTGCTTCACAAATACTCGTCTTTGAGATCGATCAACCTGGACCACAAGAATGGAAACGGCAACGTCTCGTCGATCTCGGCTTTGGCGTTCCGGAATTTTTACGACTTGTGCCAGTCGATTTTGAGGCGGGAGACGCATGGTGGGAGCGGTTGATGGAATCCGGTTTCGATGTTTCACGTCCGGCAGTGGTAGCCTCAACCGGTGTAAGCATGTACTTGACTAAAGAAGCGATTATGGCAACGCTGCGTCAGATCGCAACGCTGGCTTCAGGATCTACCTTCGTCATGTCGTTCATGCTGCCAATTGAGTTGCAAGATCCTGAAGTTCGTTTCGGCGTTGAGCGTGCAGCAGAAGGAGCGAAAGCAAGCGGTACGCCCTTCATTAGCTTCTTTACGCCGGCAGAAATATTGACGTTGGCGCGTGAGGCCGGTTTTAAAGAAGTGAAGCACGTGCCGGCAGCCGAGTTGGCCCAACGTTACTTCGCAAACAGAACCGACGGCCTTCGTCCACCGAATAATTCAGAAGAGCTTATCGTTGCCGAAACTTGATTGCGAGAATGCGGAATTGCGTGATTGCAATTTCGCAATTTTACAACTATGCCTCTCACTCAACACGGACTCAACGAACAAGGTTATCCAATCTGGGTGCGCGAACGTTTCGTGCCGGCCCTTTACACCGTGCCCGAAGACTGGATCGCTAAAGTTCGCAGTGACTTCCGCAACCCAAGCGTGCAGGAGTTGATCTACAACGATCGAGGTGGCCCGTTGGATGGTCTAATCGTGGTGCGTGAAGTCGTGCGTGACGGAAAGCCGTTTGTGGTTCTCACCAACAATGCGACCATACAGTTTGGTATCGAGATCGAACGCGACGCAGGCAATATATCTGACGCCGAGATTCGCCCACTCTCTCCGGAAGAAGCATGGATGCTCGCGCGTGAGTTTGACGCTCGACAGACGCCGCCGATCGAACTAATGCCTGAATACATTCAGATCTTCTACACTGACGACAAAGAAAAGCGCGTTGTCATCATCCGGCGTGACAAAGACGGCTCATTCGGATACGAGGAACAATATTTTTCGGTGCCTGACTGGGAACGCAAAATTCCGAACCACCCGCCAGACTGGAAAGAGCGTTATCGGGTTCATTGGGACCGTGGCTGGAAGCTAACCGATCAAAAGGCAACAAATCGCTTTGAGACAGCCGAGCAAGCTGTCGCTGCGGCACGCGCGAATGTCCCTTGGCTTGGATCGTACATCGCGTAGCCTCCGCACACCCGCCGTTGAAACGGCGGCAACCAATCGCAGATCGCGTAGCAATGATGTGCTGGACAATCGCGTAGCGATGTTTGACTTTAGCCAGCCGTTTCAACGGCTGGAACACGAGCGGTCAGGATTTCGCGTCGCGTAGCGACGCGTGAATGAGGCACTCAGTGAGATGCGACGACGACATGATTGACGTACGATTCATGCGTCGCTACGCGACGCCGTCCTTTGCAATCGCATACCAGCCGTTGAAACGGCTGGCTAAATTCTGACCGTCGCTACGCGACGCATTGTCGTCGAGTGACGCACGCGTTATCGTCGCTATGCCACACGCATCCCGATCGCTCGCATATTCAAATCAAATGCAGCTCATATTTCTCCATGGCCCGGCAGCAGTAGGAAAGCTCACGGTCGCGCGCGAACTTGCCAAACTAACCGGACTGCGTCTCTTTCACAATCATCTCGTCGTCGACGCAGTGGGTGCTGTCTTTGATTTTGGCAGTGACCCGTTCAAGCTATTGCGAGAACAAATTTGGCTTTCAGTATTCATCGAAGCAGCAAAGCAGGACGTTTCGCTCATCTTTACGTTTGCCCCGGAGCGAACAGTTGGACCATCTTTTATCAGGGAAACAATTGATGTAGTTGAAGCCGCGGGCGGGAAAGTACTTTTTGTTGAATTGACAGCCCCGGTGGAAGAGATTGAGCGACGACTCACCGACGCTTCACGAATCAAGTTTGGCAAACTTCAATCTTTGGAACTCTATCGCGAGCTCAGTCAGAGCGGTGCGTTCGTTTACCCCACACTCCCCGACTCAGGCTTGTCGATCGATACAAGTCAAATGACTCCCGTCGAGGCAGCAAAAAAGATCTCCGAATTCTTTTCGCTCGGAAAACATGAAACCCGATAGCTTGAAACTAGTCGACATGCTCTCGCTTGATGATGAGATCACCGGGTGCCGGCCGTTGAGTCGCGCCTGGGGCGATGAAGAGATATTTCTGGATCGCTGGGGCCAGTACGATCAGGTCTTTAATGCACGTCCTAAAGGTTCGTTAAGCAGTCAGGAATTGTTCCAACCCGAATCGGCAGGAACGTTCTTACTGCTTCGTTCAGAACACGTGGGCAAGATCATCGACGCACTACGACAACACGTTGATGAGTTGCAAGTCACAACCACGGAGCAACTCGAAACACTTGAGAAATGGAAGTCGCTCAGCCTGGCGACCCATCGCCACCTGGTCGCCTATATTTTCAATCACGCGGTTCCCGAAGACCCACCAGCCCCCGTTGTAAAAACTAAAGACAAACAACCATGGACCATCACGGTAAAGACACGCAACCTGCAATTCATCTTGTTGCTCCTACTCGGGCTGCTGGTCATTCCCCTGGGGTTGCTGGTTTTCCTGAACGCATTGCTGAAAGGACAGCCAGCGCCAATGAGTATTGGTCTTGCACTTTTGCTTATCTTTGGCGTGGTCCTGTGGCTCTTTCGCAGAGCTTACGTTAGATCAGTTAAATACTTTTCCGACGAAGGTCTCGTCCGAAACGACGGACACAAGTTTAGTTGGATCGAGTTGAGTAGGGTTGTCGATAAGATCAAAATCAACCGTGTTACCCAGGTCAAGTCAGTCTGGCGAACAGAAATTGAATTTAAGAACGGGCAATCAGCGTGGTTGCTGCCACTGAAGATTGTTAATTATGCGGAAGTGTATGATTTGGTCCGAAAGCTTCCGTGTGAACATACCGAAGTGAAGTACTAAGGCAGTTTAGATTTCGAAACGTTCTTGAGTCCGCAAATGATCCTTGTTTAAATAACTGCCGATGAACTTTGAAATCATCGGTGAAATCACTGAGATTGAAATAATTGCGGTCAGTAGTAAGATCCGCGAACTGGCACGGTTGAAACGAAAATATGGTATGGGACGCTGGCGCAAATTAAAAGGAGTAGCACAAGTACGCCTTAGAAGCGGTAGAATACGGTTGGCTGAATTGCACTGGTACGAAGCCCATGGAATTGGCAGAAAGCAGATAAAGCGAAAACGCTATCTGGACTAGTAATGACTCAAAAAAAGCCAGCATTCAAATTCGTAGTTTGTATCGAGAATGAAGACTACGAAGCCTCATTAGAACTCCACAAAATCTATCGGGTAATTACTGACAACGACGCCGAGATAGATGGCGATCTACGAGTGATTGACGAAAGTGGAGAGGATTATCTTTATCCCGCGGATTGGTTCGTTTTCATTGAGTTGCCTCACGCCCTGGTAGAGTTGTTGCGGGCAGCTTAACTCACAGCGCTAACAAGCTTTTAACCTTCGATGCGCCGCTTGAAATAAACGGGGCCATTACACCTAGCATCCTCCACGTGCCATGCTACATAGTGACGCGTCCTTCAACTTTCTTACATATGAAACGGCTCGGCAAGATAACCAGATGGAAAGACGATCAAGGCTTTGGGTTTATCACACCCAAGGGCGGTGGCAAGGAGATCTTTGTCCACATCAAGGCCTTTTCAAATCGACGGCGGCGCCCGGTTGATAACGAGATCGTCACCTATGAAACGGGCGTCGACAAACTAGGACGGACACGAGCTGAACGGGTTGAGTTTATCGGCGACACCAGAGCGCGGGCCAAAGAATGGAACGCTTCACTTCCCGTCTTTATCTTATTTGTCGCGTTTCTCATTATCTTAATCGTCATGGGGTATGTGCCTTTTTTCATGCTTGGGGTGTATCTGGTAGCCAGCTTGATCACATTCCTCGTTTACGTTCACGACAAGAATGCGGCGCAGAATAATCAGTGGCGAACTCCGGAAATTTCGCTTCATATATTGGGCCTGGCTGGTGGTTGGCCCGGCGCATTCATCGCCCAGCGAGCGCGGCATCACAAAGTGAAGAAGCAGTCGTTTCAAATCGCATTCTGGGTGACAGTGGTATTGAACTTCGTCCTGCTACTGAATCTTTTTAAGTGAATTTTAGTTCTCAGCCTGTGTTAGGTTGAAAAGCCGGACAAGATCAATCACGCGCGCAAACCGTAGCATTAACATTAACGAGGAGAAATCAATGAGCAGCATCGCCGTTGAAACCGCAACAAAACTTACCAGTCTAACGCCACAGTTTCTCGTTGATGACCTGCCGGCAGCAATTAACTACTACCGCGACTGTTTAGGTTTTGAAACTGACTTTGTCTACGGATCGTTTTATGCGAGCGTCGGTCGTGATGGCTTTTCGATACATCTGAAATGCGCTCCAAAAACCGTGGCCGATCGCGCCTATCGCAAAGAGAACGAGCACCTCGACGTATATATCGGAGTTCAAGGCATCGAGTCGTTATTCAACGAGTTGCAAACGAAGCAAGCTCGCATCACTCGAGCACTTGCAGACCAACCATGGAATTGCAGAGATTTTTATATTGAAGACGTCGATGGATATATTCTCTGCTTCAGTGAACAGATAGTTGAAGCATGAATGAAGTTAAAAACGAAAGAGGGTGACGCGGACAGGCGCCCCATCGAATAGAGGTTCTGCGTGTTAATCGCATTCCGTGATTACGGCAAATAGGATTTGAGAATTCAGAAGTTGCTCTTCTGTCGGAGCGCGTCCGTCCCGGGCGCCCCCGTCGAATAAAGTTCCCGATCTGACTAAAACAAATCGAACATACTGAGCGAAAACATAACGATGCGTATCACTACTATTCCCGGCTTTCTTTTGATTCTCTTCATCGCCTGCTTAACGCAGGCCCAAACATTATTCCCACGCGACGGCGCGACGCTCGTAAATCCCGACGTCCAACTAAAGCTCACATTCAACAGCGGGCCGCGAGTCGGGACATCAGGACGCATCCGAATCATTGACGCGTCCAACGGTCAGGTTGTCGATACACTCGACTTGAGTATTCCCGCTGGTCCAACCAAACCCGTCGACCCCGCGATTCGCGCGAAGAACTATTTAGCTTTTCCCTATCCTTATGAACGCGCGTCACGGCCGACCAATCGCGACACAAAACCCGGGACACCTTCAGCCGGCGCAGTGCCAACCTCTAACGAGTATCAACTTACGATCATCGGCGGATTCACTGATGGCTTTCATTTTTACCCCATCACTATAGACGGCAATACTGCAACCATTCATCCGCATCACGATCTGCTCGAATACGGAAAAAGTTATTACGTCGAGATTGATCCGGCAGTGCTCAGCGTCGACGGATTCACCGGAATTGCCAAAGATAAATGGCGCTTTACCACCAAACCATCAAGCAAAGCCCCAAAGACTAACGCGAAAACGTTGACTGTTAGCGCTGATGGGACCGGCGACTTCAATACGGTCCAGGCCGCGCTCGACTTTGTTCCCGATCATTCAAAGCAACGGATTACGATCAAAGTACGCAACGGCGTCTATGAAGAGATCGTCTACGCGCGCAACAAAGACAACGTCACGTTAATCGGTGAAAGCCAGGACAAAACCATTGTTCGCTATGCCAACAACGAAGTCTTCAATCCTCATCCGGCGAACATTCGCACCAATCCGGAAGCGGGCACGTTTCCTTCGCGGCGGGCCGCCATCGCGATTGATAACTGTAACGACATCCATCTCGTAAACCTGACTTTGCAGACAACGCTCCAGGGCCAGGCCGAAGGTCTGCTAATTAACGGCGATCGCAACATACTTTCACACGTCACGGTGATCGGCAGTGGCGACGCATTGCAGGCAAACGGTCGCACCTACATGGTTGATAGCACCGTCGATGGCGGAGGCGACTCGATTCTCGGTCGCGGTACGTTGTTTTGTGAACGCTGCACGATCAAATCCAGAAGCATGATGATGTGGCCACGCAATCACGAAGGCGTGCACGGCAACGTGTTCAAAGACAGCACGTTCATCGCTTCGCAACCGACAACGCTCGCGCGGTCGCCACGTAATGAAACCTTCACTTACCCATTTGCCGAAGTGGTCCTATTAAACGCCACGCTTACAAACATTTCTCCCGAAGGTTGGAGCGATGCGGACAAGGGAGGCCAGGTCAGGTTCTGGGAGTTTGCGAGTAAAAATCCGGATGGCACGTTGGTCGATGTGAGCCGGCGCGTGCCGTGGTCTCGCCAACTCGACAAAGTGAAAGATGCGAAGTTGATCGCCGATTATAGTCGCCCCGAGTTTGTGTTGGCCGGTTGGAAACCACAACTGGAAATTAAAGTGAAGTGATTGCTACTCTGCGTCTCAGCGTTCTTTGCGTCTCTGCGTTGAAACTTCGCTAAGAGTAAGTCCACATTTATTTCAACGCAGAGACGCGGAGTAGGATGTTCGCAACGGTATAACTTGCGTCCTCTTGCGAAGGAATAACTCATGGAGTTTTCAGTTAAACCAATCGGATACGTTCAAGCATCGCGTACAACTCCGGAAGATGATTTTTGGGGAAACGAACAAAGTTGTATCGTGCTCGAACCTTCTTTCACTGCTGAAGCACTGCAGGGTCTGGCAGAGTTTTCGCACGCAGAGATTGTGTTTCTCTTCCACGAAGTTGCTTCCGAAAAGATCGTAACTGCGGCGCGTCATCCGAGAAACACTCGCGACTGGCCCGCGGTAGGAATTTTCTCGCAACGCGGCAAGAACCGCCCGAATCGTTTAGGAACCACGATTTGCAGGATTGTTGGCGTTGAAGAGACACGACTTTATGTGGCAGAGCTTGACGCGATTGATGGCACACCGGTGATTGATATTAAACCTGTGATGGATGAATTTCTGCCGCGTGAAGAAGTTCGACAACCACGTTGGGCCACCGAATTGATGAGCAGTTATTGGCTAAAGAGAAGCGACTGATGGACCATCATTCTGGAAACCGCGCTTAGGCTTCGCCGCCTGTCAGGCATGGATTTGTTGTGTGAGGCATGGATTTGTTGTGTGAGGCTGCATTTGTTAACCGCGAAGCGGTTGCATCCCAAAGCCCGGGGTTGCCGCTTCGGCTACCCCGGGGAAGGCGATTGATAGCAGTTTCAACCGCGAAGCGGTTGCGCCCTCTAGAACAACCAGAACGCAACCCGTTCCGGGTAGTAAACACCACTCGGTATCCCAGGGTTGAAGCAACCCTGGGCTTTGAGCCGAAACCGCTTCGCGGTTGCCGCAACCGGCACGACGCTACCGCTTCATCGGTCCAACTTTCAACTTCAGCACATCACGGAACGCATCACACTGCGGCTTTCGCAATTCTTTACTCGCCACCACTTTGCCGTCCTGAGTAAATGAGATATACGCCTGCGTTTCACCAAACATGGGCCAGTTCGGGACGTTGCTGCCATTTGGATTGCCAGTCTTAGCGAAGTTGGTCCAATAGGTTTCAATCAAATCCGCAAGCTTGTAGTCAGTATCGTTGAAGCTGCCAAAAAGATTGCCGGCCCGCGGATAGTAGCCAAAGACATAAGGCAAATCGGTGGAGTGAACTGCTCCTTGCGCTTCCTGTCCGGGTATAGCGTGTTCCAACTGATACTGGTAAGTCGGATAACCAGAAGCAGTCTGCCAGGCAGCTTGAGTAGTTGCCGAACAGCGGAAGATGAGATCGGAGAACCACTGATTTTCCGGTGGGCCATAAACCGGATCCGTTTTGCCGGCGCCGCCATTGTCGAGGCCATACAAAGCCAGAACTCGCGGAGCCAGGTCACCCGTAAACGCCGTGATCATCTGACGCGCAGCTTCCACGCCGCCATCCAGATTAAACTCTCGCGCCGTCACTCCGATCATTAGCGGAACGGGTGCTTGCTTACCGTCCGTAAAGATCGCGGCGCCGGAATTCTGTAACACCCAGCCGTCAACGTTTGGTCCAATCAACGGCGGTGCTACCGGATCCTGCACGCCTACGCCATTGATCACTTCACCGACCGGCAGTTGTCGTAATCGTTTTATTACGTCTGCACTTCCCTGCACCTTTAACTTCGTCGCGATCTTTTCGCCGTTGAGCTCTGCATCTTTCAAACTGGGGATACGCGGATCGATTGCGCTGCCGCTTTGCACGATGGCCTTATGAAACAACCCGCGAGTAAGCGGAGACGCCATCAATAAACTTGTGTCTTGCGCGCCGGCGGATTGGCCAAACACGATGACGTTGTTGGGATCGCCGCCAAAGTTAGCGATATTGTCGTGCACCCAATGCAGCGCTGCGATCTGGTCCATCAGGCCCCAGTTGCCGGAGGCGTGATGCCCTGACTCAGTTGTCAGTTCCGGATGAGCGAAGAAACCAAACACGCCAAGCCGGTAATTGACTGTTACCAACAACACGCCGTGTTGGACGAGGGTGCCGTCTTTGTAGAGCGCGCTCGAAGCCGTGCCGCCGGCATTCGCACCACCGTGAATCCAAAACATCACCGGCAATGGTTTATTCGGTTTAAGTTCAGGAGTGATGACGTTCAGGTAAAGACAATCTTCCTTGCTGGTTTGTGAGTCGTGAAGATTCCAGTCGCCTAATACCGCTTGCGCACACGGAGAGCCAAAGGTGGAGGCATCGCGAATTCCTTTCCACGGTTGGACCGGCTGCGGCTCATGCCAACGCAAATCGCCAACCGGCGGCAACGCAAAAGGAATCCCCAGGAACTCCGCCCCACCACCACTTCGCCTGGTCACGCCGCGCAACTGTCCGCTCTTCGTGTTGACGATCAGATCATCAGCGGGTTTGGGTGTTGCCTTGAGAAAGACAAAGGCGACGAATGAGAGCGTGCAAAGAGCAAGGACAGTAAAGACAAATTTGGATCGCACTATGAAGCTCCTGGGTATTTTTTGCTCGCATTCTAACTGATTAGAATCAGCCCGGGAATTCGGCAAGGAGCTCGGCTTTGCCGCCTGTTGTGAGGCATGGCTTCGCCTTGCCGTAAGAGTGCTAATAAATGCGGGGCTGCGCCCTCCTCCTGGTTTAATTGAGAGGGCGCAGCCCAAAAACTCGCGACGACTTTCGACGGCAAGGCGGAGCCGTGCCTCACAACTGGCGGCAAAGCCGAAGACTCGAACGAGTTGATACATTAAGGATAAACAAGTCGGAAAGCCTCGCAGAAGTGCCCGGTTCTGAGGTATCTTGAGCACCATTCTGACTGTTTACCAAATCTTATGACCCAAATCGATCATCTGATTCTTAACATTAACGATGTGCAGTCGAGCATCGATTTTTACGTCAACGTACTCGGCTTCAAACACGAGGGTGAGGATGGACCATTCTCCATCATCCGGGTAAACGAGACTTTCACGCTGCAACTCGCGCCGTGGGGGACCAAGGGTAACGAACACTACGCCTTCGCGCTTTCACGTTCAGACTTCGACAGGGTCTTTAACATTTTAAAAGAACGTGGAATCCCTTATGGAGATTCGTTTCATAGTGTGGGCAACAACGTGGGTCCAGGCTCCGAAATAGGAGCCAAAGGTTTTGGTCCAACCGTTTACCTGAACGATCCAAACAATCACCTGATCGAAATTCGCACCTACGAGTAGAGACCACAATAATGTGGTTTTTACCGGAGATAAACTATGCCAACTTACAACATCGAAGTTCAGCAACTCCCCGGCATTCCGGTTGCGGTCATTCAAAAGACCGTTCGCCAGTCAGAATTGCCACGCGTCGTACCTGAGTGTTGCGGTCTGGTGTGGAACGCAGTGAAAGCCCAACAGGCTAAGGGCGGTCGCCATGTCGCCATCTATCTCGACAACGCCATGCGAGTTGAAATTGGAGTTGAGCTGCTTGGACCATTTACCGAAACTAATGAAGTAGTTTGCTCGACAACGCCAGCCGGTCTGGTGGTTTCGACAACTCATTTCGGACCATACCCCAAACTGCGCGAGGCCAATCAGGCAATTCATGAGTGGGCGCGGACCAACGGCAAACGGTTTGCTGGTCCAAGCTGGGAAATTTATGGTCATTGGCTGCCGGAATGGAACAACGATCCAACGCAGATCAGAACTGACGTTTTCTATCTTCTGGCGAATTGAAGAGTTGAGGTTGAATTCCACAAACTGCCGTGCGAGGGATCAAATCGCAAACACAATGCCCCTAACGAACGACATCGTCGACGCGGTTCTCGATAACGATCCGAGCAAAGTAAAACAACTGCTCAAGTCGGATCCATCTTTAGCCACCGGCGCCTTTCAAACTCCGAAACTCTACGACGCAAAAATCTTTCATTGGATTTACACTGGCGATACGTTACTTCACTTAGCTGCCGCTGGTTACCGTGTCGAGATCGTCCGCCTGTTGCTGGAGTCGGGCGCGGATCCGAATGCCGCCAACAACCATCGACGCAGCAATCCGCTTCATTACGCGGTAGACGGTTTCCTCACTGGACCAACATGGGACCCGAAGCGACAAGTGGAAACCATCAAGGAGTTAATCAATAAAGGCGCTGACATCAATTCGCAGGACAAGAATGGCGCGACTCCATTGCACCGCGCTGTTCGCACACGCTGTGCTGCGGCCGTGAAGTTCCTGTTAGACGCGGGCGCGAATCCAACCATCAAAAACAAACCTGGTTCGACGCCGTTTCATCTGGCCGTTCAAAACACCGGCCGTGGTGGCTCAGGAGAACAAATTGCCATTGACGGACAACGCGAGATCATTAAAGAATTTCTCGAGCGTGGCATAAGTACTAACCTGCGAGACGGTAAAGGAAAGACTGTTGCGGGATCTGTCCGCAGTGAGTGGATTCAACAGTTGCTGAGCAGTCACACTTGATCTTTTTCGACAAGCTAAACACATGAAACTATTACTTCTACTTTTCACCCTGACAATCTGCTTACTACTTTCGCTACCCAACAAAACGGGCGCGACAAGCAACGCACCAACCTTCGAAACCCGCTGTGGCTGGTTTAGTAATCCGACACCTGCCAACGCTTCCTTGTACGATCGCGAAGACGAATGGATCATCGCTGTTCAAGGCGGTCACCAAGCCGACGGTGATTGGCCCAACTTTGGCAAGGGACAATGGGTCGAGACAAACGGACATTACGGCTATGGTTGTGCGTGTATGCAGGTGACCACTAATCGCGATCACGATGTAACAAAGATACTGAGCGCTACCGCGAAACCGTTGTCAGCTTGTCGTAAGGACGCGGCACTAAAGCGATGGACCGATTTCAAGTGAACGACGAGACGGCGTATCGCGTTCAGACTTACGGAAGGCGGAGCCAGTCCTCACCTCAGGCGGCCAAAC
Organism: Pyrinomonadaceae bacterium; assembly: GCA_036518995.1. GTDB lineage: Bacteria > Acidobacteriota > Blastocatellia > Pyrinomonadales > Pyrinomonadaceae > PSRF01. The sequence continues at coordinate 88,238 of DATDMC010000115.1, forward strand.
CGGATTGAAGAACTTTTCTAGTCCCAGCGTTCAATCGTGTGTTGACATGGAGCGACGAAACAAGAAGAAACTAAAGCCAACCCGCCTGGTATCTGTCTTGTGTTTGCTCTTTATCTCGACTGCATTTTGCAACGCCCAACAAAAGCCGGCCTTACTAACCCGCGCTGAAATAAAAACTACCGAACAAACACTCGCGTCGCTCGGCTATTGGACTGGTCCAATCGATGGCGTATTCGATGAAACTTCGCGTTCGGCCTTAATCGCGTTTCAGAAGTGGGAAGGACGCGCGATTACAAACAAACTTACGCGCGAAGAACTTGCAGCGATAGAAGTCGCCAGCGCGCCGAAGGCTAGAGAGCTGGGCTATGAACACGTCGAGATCGACATTGATCGGCAGGTCCTTTTAATTGTTAGTGATTCAGGCGCTGTGAAAGTCTTACCTGTTTCAACCGGTAGTGGCAAAACTTTCTTTGACGAAGACAGCAACAGCGTGAGCTATACGCCGCGGGGCCGGTTCATAGTTTACGAGAAGCATGTCGGGTGGGAATATGGACCACTCGGATCGCTTTACTACGCAAACTTTATCAGCGGCGGCGTGGCGATCCATGGCAGCAAAACTGTGCCAACTACGCCTGAAAGTCACGGCTGCATCCGCATTCCAGTCTTTGCAGCCCGCGAAGTCAGTAAGACAATGCCGTTAGGGACCATTGTTCTGGTCTACGATAAGGTATCGTTTGTATCGGCCTTGGATTGGATAAAAAATCCGAGGCTCAAGCCGTCAGCAGATATTGAATAAGACCGACATGCCTTCGAGCGACATCCACGTCTTTGGAATATGAACGAACTCATCAAACATTTAAAACTCGGCGCAATTAGCTACTTATTTCTCCTTCTCCTTTTCACTGCAACCTCGGCCCAGAAAACGCAGACGATGGTCGGCGATATGTGGAAAGGAAGCGTCGTCGCAGTTGATTCGCAAACGCGCGAGATCACGATTAGTTATCCAAACAAATCGAAAACCGAAACGTTCAAAGCGATTCTTCCGCAAGGCTATCAAATGACCATGAGTGACGGCACTCAGCATGAAGTGCAGATGTCCGAAGTCGTAATTGGTTCAAACGTACGAATATTTGCGAAGGCGAAAGACGAAAACGTAAACGGCGTAAAAACTAAGGGAAACAAGGACTGCTCGGAACGGGTGCGATGGAACTGCCACCGAGGGGAATAGTCGAGAAACAGGTGGAAGAAAAACTCAAAGCGAAGCATTAACGTTGGGGCGATGAGGTCAGTACCGTACGCGGTAGCGTCGGGTCTCGCAGTAGATTCAGGCCCGCAAAGTAAAGCTGACCCGACGCTACCGCGTACGGTACCGACCTCATCGTCACCAGAGTTACGCCGATCACGCAGATAACATGATCACGACAATCGTTGCCGAACGACCTGACACTGACGACGCGCTGGCGTTGCTGCAGGAGCTGGACACGCACTTACACGCGATGCCTTATCCAGCCGAGAGCCGTCATGCGTTCAGTGTCGAACGACTACTACAAGACGGTGTGGCGTTTTATGTAACTCGTGCTGATGGAAAACCCGCAGCTTGTGGTGGAATAAAACTCTTCGCTGAGGATTACGCAGAAGTAAAACGCATGTACGTGCGCCCGGAATTTCGCGGACTCGGTCTGGGGAAAAGCATGTTGGGCCACCTGGAAACTCACGCGCAGCAAACAGGCATTAAGCTACTCCGACTCGAAACAGGTATCTACCAAAAAGATGCCATCGGTCTTTACGAAAGTTACGGCTTTCAACGACGTGGGCCATTCGGCGAATATAAAGAAGATCCAATGAGCATTTACTTCGAGAAACAAATAGGACCAGCGGCGATGAGGTCAGTACCGTAACGCGGTAGCGTCAGGTCCGTTTGGCAACCGTGAACCACAATTTATGATCCGACCCGAAGCTACCGCGTTACGGTACTGACCTCATCGCCACGAGATAGACCTATGGTCACGCGAAGACATTTCTGTAAAACCGGTGGAGCGTTAATAACGGCGCTCGCGCTCAACACTGCCTGTAACGACTTCGGAGGACTGATGTCAGTAAACGACGGCCGCTTAACTGCGAAACCACACCGGCCGTCCAAGTCATCTGGTCCAGGTCAAACCTACCTGGGCATGGATCGCGATCGAGACGCAATACTTCAGTTGCCAAAAGCGTCGGCGAATGGTCCGGTCCCCCTTTTGCTGATGCTTCATGGCGCCACCCAAAGCGCCGAAGACATGCTTGATTATCTCGGCAAAATTCCCGAGGAGACAGGCGTGGCAATTCTCTCTGTTAACTCGCGACAGGAAACATGGGACGCGATTCGCGGTTCTTTCGGTCGCGATGTCGACTTCATCAATCATGCGCTTGAACGGGCTTACGATCAGGCAGCCATCGATCCCGATCATCTCGCCATCGGTGGCTTTTCGGATGGCGCGTCTTACGCATTATCATTAGGACTAATCAATGGCGATCTCTTCAATCGGGTCATTGCATTTTCACCTGGCTTTGTGATCGACGGTCCACCACACGGAACACCGCGTTTCTTTATTTCACACGGCACCGATGATCCCATTCTTCCGATCGATCGATGCAGCCGGCGCATTGTTGCCGATTTGAAAGATAAAAGTTACGACGTGGTGTTTCGCGAATTTCCCGGCGGACATGAAGTGCCGGAAACAGTCGCGAAGGAAGCGCTCACGCTGGTCCATAGTTGATTATGACATTTGTGGCTCAAACGCTTTTCGATCTAAGGCATACTTACTGATGAGACGTTGAAACGATCTTCGATCTTTACCCGCTGCCTTGGCCGCGCGCGAAATGTTTCCACCATGCGCCGCCAGCAAACGCGCAATAAAATTACGTTCAAACTGCACAATCGCACGCGACTTCCCTAGCCTGAATAAATCGGACGGCGAATAGTTAGCCACGTCACACTCGGGAAGATCCAAATCAGACGGCGTTAATACATCGGCGTCACGAAGCACGATCGCGCGCTGTATCACACCTTCCAACTCACGCACGTTGCCGGGCCAGGAATGATTTACCAACTTCGTGAGCGCGGCCTCAGAAATTTGCGGGGCCAGACGTCCATGTTCTCGCGCGTAAACTACAACAAAATGATTGGCGAGCTCGACGATGTCCGTAGCGCGATCGCGAAGCGCGGGAATTGTTAAGGAGAGAATATTAAGCCGGTAGTGCAGATCTTCGCGGAAACCTTTCTGTTCAACTCGCCGCGCCAGATCGGTGTTTGTGGCTGCGATGATCCGCACATCTGCGAGCGAGGAACGCGCCGAACCAAGTGGTCGATACTCACCGCTCTGGAGAAAACGCAACAACTTAATTTGGGCCGCCGATGAAAGCGTGTCCACTTCGTCAAGAAAAAGTGTTCCGCCTTCAGCTTCCGCAATCAATCCGTTCTCAGCCGAGCTTGCATTTGTGTAGGCGCCTTTAACGTGACCGAAGAGTTCGTTTTCAAAAAGCTCATCGGGTAGCGCGCCGCAGTTAACGGGGATGAAGGGCTTGGCGCTTCTGGGACTGCGATAATGAATCGCCCGCGCAAAGAGTTCTTTACCACTTCCCGTTTCTCCTGAAATTACTACGGGGGCCTTCGACTGGGCCAGTAGACCAATTTGACGAACTGCCTGAGTGAAAGTTTCGCTTTGACCAATCAACATGTCTGCATGATGGCCATTGCCGCTGGCCTGATCTCCTTCTTTTCGACGTTTCAACAACCGCTTCATACGTAATAACAACTCCGCCTCGTCGTACGGACAAAACAAAAAATCGTCGACTTCAAATAACTCAGGCGGGATATTTCTTTTGTGTTTGAGTTCGCGATCACACAACAACGCAAAGATGCGAGCATTGGGCCACGTTCGGGCACAAAACTCCAACTCATGCTCCGCCCAGCCTTCGCTTTGAAAGCGTGGCAGGATCAGATCAGGGGTGACTTCGACGTCTGTCAGGGCCGAGGCGATTGATGTTTCCAGGACCGAATCAAAGCGGTGCGCCCGCTGTAATAAAGTAGTCAGGGAACTACAATCTTGAGAACAGGGGATGAAGTCATTTCCATTGATAATAACGGCGTTCCGCACGTCTTAATACCAACAATGAAGCTATCGAGAGCTCAAGTAAAGAACCAGTAGATGACAGGTATATCGGAATTTGTCGGGGGTTAAACTTGCGTTTCATAAGTGATTGACCATCAAGAATGCCAATCGGCGAGGCTGAATTGCGGCGTTTCCTTGTTAACCTTGAGTGGGCCAGAGTATAGGCATGTCATCTTGGCGGGTCAATAAAATTTCGTGTGACATTTTGGCTTCATCGCAACACATTTGACATCAAACGCGTCGACTCCTTATTTGAACTTGAGAGCCTTTGCAAAGATCACAATCCTGGAGACGATGAGGTCAGTACCGTAACGCGGTAGCGTCGGGTCTGCCTTTTTGTGGCCGGTCTATTGCGCGACCCGACGCTACCGCGTTACGTTACTGACCTCATCGTCACAAGGGTAGGCTTTGCAAAAGTCTCTTGAACTATGCCTGAGTTTCCTGACATCGTGGTCTACATAGAGGCGCTCGAAAAACGAATCAAGGGCGTCAAGCTAAAACATATTAGAATTTCTTCGCCGTTTCTCCTGCGCACAGCCGTGCCTCCGCTCAGTAGTATCGAAGGAAAACCCGTTGAAGAGATTCGGCGACTTGGCAAACGTATCTGTTGGCGCTTCGAGGGAGATTTGTGGTTAGTGCTGCACCTGATGATCGCCGGCAGGCTGCACTGGTACGAAGATCGTGCGAAGGCTGCTAAGGCCAAAGGTCTGGCGTTGTTTGAATTTGAGAGTGGTAGTTTGTTATTGACTGAAGCCGGCACACAGAAACGTGCTTCGCTTCATCTCGTTGAAGGCGAAGCGGGACTCGATCAACTCAATCCGGGTGGACTGGAAATTTTTGACGCGAGTCTTAAAGAATTCACCTACGCTCTACAAGCGAAGAACCACACGTTGAAGCGCGCGCTCACCGATCCGAGAATTTTCAGTGGGATCGGCAATGCTTATTCTGATGAAATTCTTTGGGAAGCGCGGTTGTCGCCATTCGCTTTGACACAGAAACTAGGGAACGAGGAGATCAAGCAGCTCTTTGCCGCAATCAAGAGTTCGTTGACAACGTGGGTAGAACGTTTTCGCGCGGAGTCGAAGGAGAAGTTTCCAGGGAAAGTCACGGCTTTCAGACCAGAGATGGCGACGCACGGAAAATACAAAGAGCCGTGTCCGCGTTGTGGAAACAAGATCCAACGCATTCGTTATGCGTCGAATGAGACGAACTATTGTCCAACTTGTCAGACTGGTGGGAAGTTGTTGGCGGATCGAGCGTTGTCGCAACTGTTGAAGAAAGATTGGCCCAGGTCACCGGAAGAGCTGGAGATGATGTTGCGGGAGAAATGAGCTTTGGGTTTTGAACTTGGTGCTTTGAACTTAGTGCTTTGATCTCAGCGTCTCTGCGTTAAAACTGGATCCATTTACTCGCACCCCGATTTCAACACAGAGACGCGGAGAAAAGCTAAAGCATAGCGGACATTACTCGCCGAGGGCGGCGATTTGTCCTTTTGTAACTCGTAGATAATCTTCCGGGCTCAGTAAGATCTGGATTCCGCGCGTGCCGGCCGAAACAGAGATCACATCGAACAACTCCATCGTCTCATCTACAAACACTGGATAATCCTTCTTACCTGCAAACGCCGTGACACCACCACGAATATATCCAGTCAGTCCTAACAACTCCTTCATCGCAACGAGATGAATCTTTCGATCACCAGACGCATTCGCTAACAACTTCAAATTGACTTCCGTGTCGCCAGGAATCACCGCCATACAGATCCCATTCCGATCGCCGCGTGCAACAAGAGTCTTAAAGACCTGCTCGGGCGGCAGACCAACTTTCGCCGCCACCGTCTCAGCACTCAGATCGTCCGGATCAACTTCATACTCACGCAACTCATAGCTAATCCCCATCTGGTCCAACAATCTAACGGCGTTTGTTTTGTGCATGATGTCCGATATGCTTTAAGAGGTTTGGAAGAGTCGGGGGAGGCAGTACCCGAATACATAGCCTCTATTCGAAGGGGGCGACCGGGACGGACGCGCTCCGACAGAAGAGCGCCCTCTAAAATGTCCAGATCCTTATTGGAGTAACCACAGAATATGATTTACACACGGAACATCTTCAGTCGGAGCGCGTCCGTCCACGGTCGCCCCTTCAACTCACGACACCTGTTTGATTTTCCTTTTAGTGCCCTTTGTGTCTTGGTGGTTAATCCGCTTCCACGATCATTTTCGTTTTACTGTTTCCAGATGGCGGGTCGTCGATTCAGTTACGCTGTAAGGTGAGGAACTGAAATCGTTCGTGTTGGGTGCGGGTAACGACTGTTGACCGCCACCACTTAAATCTTTGAGGGCCTGGCGATTCTGGGCTTCGACTAGTTTCTTACCCACTACAACTCCATTCAGGATCAACCCCAACCCCACAAAAAATGGAATGACGCCCGCGACCCAAACATGACTGAGGACCACCGCAGCGTCTCGCGTCACGTTGCTGTTTTGGATTAGCCCCTGCATGAAGATAAATAGGAAAATCGAAACACCGACGCCGACGCTACTCGTGATCACGCCGGCTTTAATTTCCTTATACCGTTTGACCTCCGGTGTAATTCCGGCGGCGCGATCCAGCATGGCTTGTCTTCGTTCCTGCTCTTTGTGAGACAGAAACATGTCAGCCAACCAGGTATTGTTCCAGTTGAACTTCTCTTCGCCTTCGCGCGCTTCCAGGGCCTGTCGCACAGCCTGCAAATTCGCGCCGCAAATGGTGCAAAATTTAAGATCGTCGCCTTGCTGGGTATTACATCTCGGACAAGTCATAAAAAACTCCTCCGCAATTTGTTTGAGGAATACGACAACACGTCACTCGAAGTTCTCAACCGATGAGTTGCGAATAACCAAGCCACTTTCGCAGGAAACCAATCTGGCCAATATGATACGTCTCGTGAAAATTGAGGAACACGATGGCGCCGCGCAGTGTGTTTTCACCAAACGGCACTCCGAAAGACGCCGGCTTCGCAAGCTCGTCATCGCCGAGTTCTTCAAATCGCTTCATTAGTTTTCGCGTTGTGTCATCCCAAAGCTCGATAATTTCCGAAGCTTCCGGATATTCCATCTCGTCGTCAAGCTTTGAACCACCTTCAAACAACCTGGCCCAGGGATTAGTCACGTCCGCACCACACATCTTCGCCAGTGAACTGCGCCACGACAACGCGTGGGCGGCAACCCAGATAATCGGGTTCGAATCACCGTGCGGGCGGCGCGAAAGATCTTCGCGACTTATTCCTGCGAGTCCACCACGAAATAGATCGTTGTTAGCACGAAACAGAGGAACGACCGCGGCAAGAGTTGTGTCCATTGATCGGGGAACCTTTCGAAAGGGATATTAGTAATCTAACGCCTGGAACAGTTCAACTGCAATAAGTTTAAAGCTCTCTTTGCGTCTCTGCGTTGAAATTTGGGTCATTAACCTAAACACCAATTTCAACGCAGAGACGCTGAGAACGCTGAGACGCAGAGTCTTAATTAAGTCGCAACTCGACCAACTCGAATGTTTACGTTACGCTGATAACACAGGAGGAACTGCCAGTAAATGCCACGCCACTTTTCTTTTGATGAACGCACTTATCAATATCTTGTCGATACCTCGGTTCGCGAAACTGACGTCGCCCGTCGCCTGCGCGAAGAGACGCAAAAGTTACCAGACGCACAAATGCAGATTGGACCAGACCAGGCCCAATTCCTACAAATGCTGGTCCAACTAATCCATGCCAGGAAAACTCTCGAAGTCGGAGTGTTCACCGGCTACAGCTCGCTTTGGGTGGCGTCGGCTCTACCTGAAGATGGTCAGATAATCGCCTGCGACGTTAGTGAAGAGTACACATCAGTCGCGCGTCGTTACTGGAAAGAAGCAGGTTTAGATCACAAGATTGATTTACGCCTGCGTCCCGCGCTCGAAACGCTCGACGAACTTTTAGCAAACGGCCAGGCTGACACTTTTGACTTCGCTTTCATCGACGCTGACAAGTCAAACTACGACAACTATTACGAACGCGCGCTTAAGCTACTCCATCCGGGTGGCCTCATCGCAATCGACAATACCATCTGGTCAGGTCGCGTCGTAGATCCTAATGATTCAGATATCGACACAGCCGCCATTCGAAAACTAAACGAAAAACTTCACCGTGATGAACGCGTCACCCCGAGTATGTTGACCATTGGCGACGGACTCACGCTGGCGATGAAAAAGTAAGAAGACAGATCTCACAGTTAAGATCTCAGAACACTGCGTCTCTGCGTCTCTGTGCTCTCTGTATTGAAATTGAGTTCAACTACCCGGACGTCAATTTCAATCCGGAAAGCACTGAGTCACAAAGTCACAGAGAAGAACTTGAAAGAAGAGAGGATTGCTCACTATCGCATCATGGAACCCATCGGGGCCGGTGGGATGGGTGCAGTCTTTAAAGCTTACGACAATAAGCTGCAACGCATTGTCGCTGTCAAAGTGTTGCCGCCCGAATATGTCTCACAACAGGATCGTCGCCGCCGTTTCTTTCAGGAAGCGCGCGCGGCCTCTGCTCTGAATCATCCACACATTCTCACCGTTTACGAAGTCGGGGAAGAAGATGGCCGGCCTTACATCGCGATGGAGTACATCGAAGGCGAAACGCTCCGGCAAAAGATCAAAGCGCGCACGCTAAAGATCAAAGACACTCTCGATATCGCGATTCAAATAGGTGACGGTCTCAGTAAGGCCCACGATGTCGGCATAGTTCATCGCGATCTAAAACCCGAGAACTTGATGATCAATCGCGATGGTTACGCGAAGATCCTTGATTTCGGCCTCGCCAAATTAGTAGCCCATCGAGAAAAGACGTTGGCAGCCGACAGTGCGCAAAAAACTTTACTACGCGTTCAAACCGAATCGGGCACGCTCCTGGGAACAGTCAACTACATGGCGCCCGAACAGTTGCTGGGCCAAAAGGTCGATCGTCGTTGCGATGTGTTCTCATTCGCTGTTGTGCTCTGTGAAATGATCACCGGCATCGCTCCGTTTGTGCACGACAATCGCATCGACACCATGCATGCGATTCTTCATCGCGATCCGCGGCTGCCCGATGCGACCCATGCTGACGCTCCAGCAGATCTACAACGCATCCTCAACAAAGGCCTCGCCAAGTCACCTAAGGACCGCTACCAAACTATTGCCGAACTAACTGCTGAACTGCGCGCGCTTAAACGTGATCTCGAGCTCGGCAAAGCAGTTCCGCTTGGCTCAGTTCGCACCAAACTGGTGCTCAAACGCGTTTCAGTTGCCGACCGTAGCCGCAAAATCGACTACGAGGCGGAGTTGAACGCAGCCCAGTTGAAAGATTGTCGAGATTCTTAGAACCGATTCCAGCAGAAGTGCTGGTGCACGCAAGTCTCGATTGATCCTCTCTGCGTCTCTGCGTTTCTCTGCGTCTCTGTGTTGAAAATGTGACTCCATCTATTTGTACTTCGATTTCAACACAGAGACGCGGAGAACGCAGAGACGCAGAGAAAACAACTGACCACTAACAACTGACTACTGACTACCTCCGAGTGCACGATAATACCCGGTGATTCCATTCAACACATATTGCACCGCCAACGCAGCAAGTATGATCCCCATCACACGCGTCGCAATATGAACTCCGCCTTCGCCCACCTTTGCAATTAATCTCGCGCCAAGATTTAACGCAATAAACGAAACGATAAACACCGCTGCGATGGCGATCACGGCGGCCACTAGTTTGCGCATATCGCCGCCCGTTTGTGAGGTCATCAAAAGGATGGTCGCGATCGCGCCTGGTCCAGACAGTAAGGGAATAGCGAGGGGAAACACGGAGATGTCTTCACCAACGTGTTCGTGCTCCTGATGTTCCGGCGCCTGCAAACCACCGCGTTGACCGAAGAGCATCGGCAGCGCAGCGAGAAACAGAAGCGCGCCGCCACTGATCGAAAACGCCTGCACCGTCACACCCAGATACGAAAGAACGTAACGACCGGCGAGCAGAAAAAAGACTGCGACACCGAAAGCAATCAGTACGGCACGCACGAGGATGCGACGTCGGCTCCGCGGTGTTTCGCCTTTTGTTAGACCAACGAAAGTCGGGACTACACCTGGCGGATCGACAACCACGAGCAACGTGACAAAAGCCGCGAGTCCAAATCTCCAAACCTCATCATTCATGGCGCTGGATTATTACACTTAGATCTCAGAAGAGTCATCCGCAGATTACACAGATTCCACCGAGAAATTCAGAACGAGGTCTTTATAAGATCTAATCTGGGAATCGGCGTAATGTGCGGATAACTCCTCATTTGAGATCTGAGATTGATGTGCAACAATGCGCGGCATCATTCACAGTCACGGAGGGTTGGCATGCGTTGGAGAGGTGAACGCGAAAGCGACAACGTCGAAGATCGACGCGGAATGTCCGGAGGCGGCGGTCGAATAGCCGTCGGCGGCGGACTCGGCACACTCATTGTCATCATTATTGCGGTCCTGTTTGGCGCAGATCCAAGACAGTTGCTCCAACAAGCACCTACCGACCAACCTGCGCCAACTTCACAGAGTCAACGACAAGGTGGCGGCCAGGAAGACGACATGAAGAAGTTCGTCTCGGTCGTGCTGGGCAAGACTGAAGACGTTTGGCAGGACATTTTCCGGCAGAATGGAAAGCAATACCGCGATCCGACCCTTGTGCTATTTACCGATCAGGTCCAGTCAGCATGTGGATCCGCCAGTTCGGCGTCTGGTCCGTTTTATTGTCCGGGCGATCAAAAAGTCTATATCGATCTCTCGTTCTACGAAGAGTTGCGACGACGTTTTCATTCGCCGGGAGATTTTGCCCAGGCCTATGTGATCGCTCATGAAGTCGGCCATCACGTTCAGAAGTTGTTGGGAATTTCTGATCGGGTGGAGGCAATGCAAAGACGCGCGAGTGAAGTTGAGGGAAATAAACTGTCGGTGCGCCTTGAATTACAGGCCGACTTTTTCGCCGGCGTTTGGGCGCGTTATGTGCAGAAGCAAGGGCTGCTTGAAGAAGGCGATATTGAAGAGGCGTTGAATGCCGCGAGCGCGATTGGCGACGATGCGATTCAGCGACAAAGCACCGGACATGTCGTGCCTGATTCGTTTACGCACGGAACTTCCGAGCAACGTATTCGCTGGTTCAAGAAAGGTTTTGACACGGGCGATATCCGACAAGGCGACACGTTCTCCGCGCCGAGTTTGTAACGAAGGAAGGATTAACCACAAAGTCTCAAAGACACAAACTGATTAAGTAAATTCGTGATTTTGTGTCTTTGTGGTTGAGCCTGATCCCGTTCGTGTAGGGGAAACACTGACAGCCTTCAGAGTGCTTTCCTTACAGGAGAATCATAGTTAGCTTGATAGCATGAAAGCTTTTGTAACGGCACACTGTGCTCGCTTTGGTCGTTGTTTAGGAAGTGAGTGTTTTTAGAGCTTTGAAAGTTTTTATTGCTGACGACTCGGAAATAATCCAGCAGCAACTGCAATCAGCTATTTCCCTCATTGACGGATGTAAGTTGGTCGGTACGGCCGGAGGTAATTCCAACGCCATTGGACCAATCCATACCCTGCAACCAGACTTCGTAATTTTTGACATTTCTGTGCCTCATCGGGAAGGCATCCGCGTATTACGAGAAATTCGTAAAGCCGTTCCCCTCGCCCAAATCGCAATTTTCACCGGCGATCCTTCAGTGGTCCTCCAGGAGGTCTGTCTTGAAGCAGGTGCAAATTTCTACCTGGACAAATCGCAAATTCAGGATCTAATCGATATAGTGTCGTCGCGAATGGTCCATACTGAGCACTGATAACAAGATCGCGCCGGCTTTTCTTTCCTGCAAGAAGAGGCTGCGCGACACCGAGCGCGCGCGTTAGTTTGAAGGGGACAAACGCGCTGCGCTCGGTGTATTTTTTTGTGAGTGTTCGAGCGCTAACTTTTTCAGAATCCATTTTGTGTCTTCGCGCCTTTGTGGTTAAAACTTCGTCGTGACGCACAACCACATCACAACTGACGTGCTCATTGTTGGTGCTGGTCCAGCCGGTCTCGCCGCCGCATATCGCGTTTCGCAAAGTGGTCGCAGCGTGAGTGTCGTTGACGATAATCCCGATCCGGGTGGACAAATCTGGCGCGGCGAAAAAAAGAAAACAACATCTCCGGAAGCAGCGGCGTGGTTCGAAAAAATCCGTGGGGCAAAGATCGACTTTATCAACGGCGCTCGTGTTTACGATCGACCTGAAACCAATGTCCTACTCGCTGAACAGGACAACCAGGTCCTGCAACTCGATTATCAAAAACTGATTCTGGCGACCGGCGCACGTGAACGTTTTCTTCCGTTTCCTGGCTGGACATTGCCAAACGTGATGGGCGCCGGGGGTCTTCAGGCGTTAGTCAAAACAGGTTTGCCGATTAAAGGTAAAAGGATCGTGCTCGCCGGCAGTGGTCCATTGTTATTGGCGGTTGCTGATTACCTGAAACGCAAAGGGGCGAACTTGTTGTTGATTGCGGAACAGACATCGCGCGGTAACCTGGCACGATTTGGTTTCAGTCTGTTGAGTCAGTCTGGAAAGTTGTCGCAGGCGATGACGATGCGACGACAATTGTCCGGTGTTAAGTATTTGCAGGGCTGTTGGCCCATTGCTGCACACGGCAAAGACAAAATCGAGAGTGTGACGCTCCAGCACGGCAGTAAAACTCTCGAGATCGAGTGTGATTATCTTGCTTGTGGTTTCCATCTCGTGCCGAATTTGGAGTTGGCCCAACTGTTAGGCTGTGAACTAAACGACGGCGTAGTTCGTGTTGATGAGCTTCAGCAAACGACAGTTTTGGGAATCTATGCAGCCGGCGAAGCAACGGGAATTGGCGGACTGGAGTTATCGTTAGTTGAAGGTGAAATTGCGGGCCTCGCAGCTTGTGACAAAGAGAACGACGCGCGTGAGTTGTTTTCATTACGCGCTAAGCAGCGCCGGTTTGCGGAAAAGTTGAATCGCACCTTTCAGTTGCGGGACGAGTTGAAAAGTTTGGTTGCGGCTGACACGATCGTTTGTCGTTGCGAAGATGTCGTATTTGAAAGGTTGCAGACGAGCGATTCATGGCGCGCGGCGAAGCTACATACGCGCTGCGGCATGGGACCATGTCAGGGACGAATTTGCGGCGCGGCGGTTGAGTTTCTGATGGGCTGGCAACCGGAGTCAGTGCGCCCGCCTGTGTTTGCAGTTAAGGTTGGGAGTTTGGCGTCGGAGCGGTGAGCGGGCGAGCGAGTGGGAGAATGGGTGAGTGGGAGAAACGGTGACGGCAGTTCGCTCCGTACGCGACCTATTTACAGTCTGCCTCTGCGTCTCAGCGATCTCAGCGTCTCTGTGTTAAAAACAGAGTTTGGGTGGCTGGACTAAATTTCAACACAGAGACGCTGAGATCGCTGAGACGCAGAGGGATACAAAGCACAAAGTACTAAGCACAAAGCACCAAACACAAAGCACGGAGAATCCAAAAAATGTCCATTAATTGGGTTGGCGTGATGCCGGCCATTACAACTGCCTTTGATAGCGACTTGAAGATCGATCATGAGGCAGTTGCGAAACATGTGAATTGGCTGGTCGACAACGGCTGCACCGGAATCGTCACGCCAGGTTCGTTGGGTGAAAGCGCGACCCTCTCAGTTGAAGAAAAACACTCGCTTTGGAAAACGTGTATTGACGCGGTGGGCGATCGCGTGCCCGTCGTTGCGGCCATCGCTTCCCTGAGTACGGCCGAAGCTGTTGGTCTAGCCCAGCGCGCGAAAGAGATGGGATGCCGTGGGTTGATGGTCCTGCCTCCGTATGTCTACAAAAGCGATTGGCGCGAGATGAAGGCGCACGTTGAAGCCGTGTTTCGCGCAACTGATCTTTCCTGCATGCTCTACAACAACCCGGTCGCTTACGGCACCGATTACCTGCCCGAACAAATCGCCGAACTCAGCAACGAACATGAAAATTTTCAGGCGGTAAAAGAGTCGAGCACTGATGCACGCCGCGTCACCTGGATTCGCGAACTCGTCGGCGATCGACTGGCAGTGTTCGTCGGCGTTGACGATGCTATTGTCGAAGCGATCGCCGTGGGTGCGACGGGTTGGGTCGCGGGTTTGGTAAATGCGTTGCCGAAAGAGTCAGTTGATCTGTTCAACTACGCAATGAATGGCGAGCGCGAAAAGGCGATCAAATTGTACAACTGGTTCCTGCCCCTGCTACGAATGGACACGGTCCCGAAGTTTGTGCAACTAATCAAACTCGTACAGCAGGAAGTTGGCATGGGCCATGAGCGAGTGCGCGCGCCGCGTTTGGAACTGGCGGGCGCAGAACGTGACGAAGCACTTAAGGTGATTCGCTACACACTGGCAAATCGTCCTGAAATCAGTACCACGTCGCGGATCTCCAGGAGTTTTCAATAGGACCGCAGGCGTCCGCGCCTGCTCGCCGAATGTAGTAGCGCTTTGGTTCAAAGTGGCTTGTGACTAAGCCGGCAGGCGGGGACGCCTGCGCTCCTGAGGGGGCGGCGTTGTACCGTCTGAAATCTTAACTATTTACGGGGCCAAACTAAATGGAATTAACTGGTCGATCAATTATCGGTTTCAAACGCGGCGAGTCGAACGTTGGGAGTCTACAAGGTTTCAACCCCGCGACTGGCGAGAAGTTAGAACCGTCGTATCACTTCGCAAGCACAGCCGAAGTCGATGCTGCCGCACAACTTGCCGCGCAGGCTTTCTCGTCGTTCTCGCAAACGAGTGGAACCCAACGCGCGCGCTTTCTACGCCGGATTGCCGAAAACATCGAAGCGCTTGGCGATACGCTTATCACCCGCGCGACTCAGGAATCGGGTCTGGCGGAAGGACGCATTCGCACAGAAACTGGTCGCACGTGTGCACAGCTTCGTCTCTTCGCCAATTTGATCGAAGAAGGCTCGTGGGTGGATGCGCGTATCGATCATGCCGATCCGAATCGTGCCCCTGTTCCCAAGCCCGATGTCAGATCGATGCTTAGACCACTTGGTCCAGTCGTCGTGTTCGGCGCCAGCAACTTCCCCCTCGCCTTTTCGGTTGCCGGTGGCGATACCGCTTCGGCGTTTGCGGCCGGCAATCCCGTGATCGTTAAAGCGCATCATGCGCATCCAGGCACCTCCGAATTGGTTGGCCTCGCGGTTTCAAACGCGGTGCGCGAAGGTGAACTGCATGAAGGTGTTTTCTCGATGCTGTATGGATCGGGAAACGAAATCGGCGTCGCGCTGGTGAAACATCCATTGATCAAAGCGGGCGGATTCACTGGTTCACGTTCGGGAGGCCGCGCATTGTTTGATGCTGCGTCGTCGCGGCCCGAACCGATTCCGTTTTATGCAGAAATGAGCAGCGTGAATCCGGTAGTAATTTTGCCGGAAGCCCTGCGCACGCGAACTGAGCAACTAGCGACGGGCATGCAAGGATCGGTGACGCTGGGCGCCGGACAGTTTTGTACAAATCCCGGTTTAGTGTTCCTGCAGGCTGGTCCAGAAGCTGATGCTTTCGCGACGCGTCTCGGCGAATTGTTGTCAGGCAGCGCCGAGCAGACGATGTTGACGTCGGGAATTAGATCGAGTTATCAGAACGGCGTGTCGACTCGTTTTGAGCAAACGGGTGTTGTGACTGTGATGAAGAAGACGGCCGAAGCGGGATGTGGCGCGGCGCCGGCACTATTCAAAGTGGAAGCAGCAAACTTTTTGACGAATGCGTCGTTGAGCGAAGAAATATTTGGACCAACGACTTTGATTGTGACTTACGCCGATCGCGAAGAACTACTTCAACTGGTCCACTCGTTGGAAGGACAGTTGACGGCGACGATTCATGGTACCGATGAAGAGCTTTCGACAAATCACGACTTGATTAATGCGCTCGAGCAGAAGGCGGGACGACTGTTGTTCAATGGCTATCCGACCGGGGTTGAAGTTTGTCATGCGATGGTACACGGTGGTCCATATCCCGCGACGTCTGATGGACGCTCGACGTCGGTTGGAACAAGAGCAATCTTTCGCTTTACGCGACAGGTTTGTTATCAAAGTTTTCCGGATGCAGCGTTGCCAGATGAGTTGAAGGAAGAGAATTCGTTGGGAATCTGGCGGCTGGTTGACGGCGAGCTGAAGAAATAGAAATCCCAGTGACGGCAGTCTATGGATTGTTCAAGTCCAGCCTTCTTGCCTGGTTGATCACTTCTTATCTTGTTAATCATGTAAATCCTGTCATCGGTAGGTTGGCTTGAAATCTTTCGGGGCGCTCTTGTGTGGGTTGGATTTGAACTATCCACAAACTGCCGTTTGTGGAATTTAAACTTCGTCGGTTCTGATGTCCATGCCGTTTTCACAAACTGTCTGACAACTCTTCACCTGCTCTTCGAAATCGATTGTCACGCGGCATTCGTAGCAGATCCCCATGCCACACAATGGTCCGCGTGGTTCGCCGGTCACCGACTTGCGAAACGTCGAAACACCTGACTTCAAAATTGCCGCCGACACCATACTTCCCACCGGCATCTCAACTAACACTCCATTCACAACCACAGTCACACTGTCAGGCATGCGAACCCTCCGAAGTAACTCGCGATGGCAAGTAAGCGGAAACCGGAATCGCTGACTCGCGTCCAACAAGTTGATCGACAAGCAGCCGCGCCGTCCCCAACGATGTCGTTATGCCTAAACCTTCATGTCCGGTCGCGAGATAAAGTCGCTCGTGTCCTTCATGTGGTCCAATCAGCGGCAACTTGTCTGGTGTGGCCGCGCGAAACCCAGTCCACGTTCGAATCGACGACAACTTGTTCAACCCAGGCATGTACTCGAGCGCGCGGTCCAACATGCGGTTCATTATCGGCGTGTCGATCTGCGACGACTCAACTCCATACTGCCGCGATGAACCAATCAACATCTGCCCGGTCTTTCGTGGTTGAATATTGAAAGCCACTGAATCCGACGACACCGAATGCGCGCTCTTTAAATAGCCAAGCTCGACCAGTTGATGCCTGACAAACTGCGGATAGCGATCCGTTATCAACAAGTGACCTTTGCGTTTCTTGACACTGATGCCGGACGTTAACTCTGGTGACCAACTCCCCGCCGCATTCACAATCACACCAGCCGAGATAAACTCGCCGTCAACTAACCGCACACCGTCTCTCTCTATCGATTCAACGGCAGTCCCCAAAAACAACTTACCGCCGGCCGCAACAACTTTATCGACAAAATATTTTGCAGCACACGGAGGATAGATAACGCTGTCGGAAGGGACGCGCAGACCACCAGCCAGTCCGGGTCGCAAATTTGGTTCAGCTTCGGCAAGCGCTTTCGCATCAAGCACTTCAACTGCAACGCCGCGCTCCGTGTAGTATGTTTCTTTACGACGGACCTCATCCATCTCTTCGTCGTCAGCCGCAACCCAGATCGTTCCACAAGCTTCGTACTCAACCGTGCGCGGCAGTTCTTCTTTCACTTCGCGCCATAGCTGGCAAGAGTAACTAGTCAATGCAAACTGCGCTTCGGAATCATCCATCACCACAAGATGGCCCATGCCCGCCGACGTCGCGCCGCCGCCGATAATCTTCGCTTCGATGATGCCGACCTTTAGACCAGCGTTGACGCACTCCATCGCACACGCCGCTCCAACGATGCCGGCGCCGATGATCAAGACATCGATATTGTTTGCACTCATAAGCGGATGCCCATACAAAATGGGTCTTTGTAGTCCAGAATCAAGTCGGCTTCAGCAGTGATAAAAGCAGAGCCCTTGATGCTTGGATGGACCATGTTGTCAGTCACACTAACCGAACCTTCGAAGATCGACCCAACCACACTCTCCTGTCGCCAAACTTGTCCGGCCGTAATCTTTCCATCCGCAAACAGGCACGCCAACTTCGCACTCGTTCCAGTACCACACGGGGAACGATCGTAAGCTTTGCCCGGACACAGAACGAAGTTTTTACTATCAACGCCTTCGATCTCAGAAGGAACAAACAACTCGATATGATCGATCTCCTGTCCACCTTCGCCGGTCACCCCGTTTTCAGTCAGCGCCTGACGAATGCGCCAGGTAAAATCGGTTAACGCCTCGAGGTTGTTGAGCGCGATGTTCTGGCCGTGATCGTTGACGAGGAAAAACCAGTTCCCTCCCCAGGCCACATCGCCGGTGACTGGACCATGCCCTTTAACGTCTACAGTTACATTGCTTGCATGACGGTAACTCGGAACGTTAGCAACCGTGACTTCTCCGGTTTCCTCCAGTAAAGCCTCGACCGTTCCAACCGGAGTTTCAATCCGGTGTTTTCCCGGACCAATTCGATTCAAATACGCCAGCGTGGCGACCATCCCGATCGTTCCGTGCCCGCACATTCCCAGATAACCGACGTTATTAAAGAAGATAACGCCCGTCACACAGGATTTATCGACCGGTTCGCACAATAAAGCACCCACAATTGCATCCGATCCGCGTGGTTCATTCGTAATTGCTGATCGAAGGTGATCGAATTGAGTGCGGAACCGCTCCCGGCGAACCGCGAGAGAGTCGTCGCCGAGGTCGGGACCGCCGGCAATCACTGTTCGCGTCGGTTCACCACCGGTATGAGAATCGATGATTTTAATGCGAGTGGGCGTAGTCATGCGCTACTACTCTCCGTTGAATTAGTTGACGATCGAGTGTCTAATGCAGGTTGGAACGGGGACATTATTACTGACTTTGAGTTGAAAGCGCATCTCAGGATCGAATCTGCATAAAACGCGCAGGCATTAGTAAGGGGAAATATGTTTAGACAAGAAAGTACAAGAATTCGCTTCTTCATTGCCGTGATTGTGGTTGGTCTAATGGCGGCCACGGTGGCGCTGACTAAAGGACGCCCATTCGGCCCGTATGGCCCGGGATTGGAGCGAGCGAAAGAAGTTAAAGCAACTGAAGCCAACGTCGCGCCTGACTTTGCCGCCGGCACGTGGATCAATTCCGAGCCGTTGACGTTACAGAAGCTTCGCGGCCGTGTCGTGTTGATCGAGTTTTGGACTTTTGGTTGTTACAACTGCCGGAACACGCTGCCAGTCGTTAAGAGTTGGAATGAGCGCTACGGTAATAAAGGACTGACGATCGTTGGCGTGCATTCTCCCGAACTCGACGAGGAGTACAACGTCGATAACGTGCGGCGTGAAGTTGCATCACTCGGCATTCGTTACCCGGTCGTAACGGACAACGCTTATGCCACCTGGAGTGCGTATAAGGTTGATGCGTGGCCGACCATTTTTATCCTTGATAAGACTGGTCAGATTCGCTGGTCGCACGTTGGCGAAGGCGCCTACGACGAAGCCGAGCAAACGATCAAGAAACTATTAGCAGAAGACGAAAAGCAGATAAGCAAGCAGGAGAAACAGATGACCGATAACGAAAAAGTTGTGAAGACTGATGAAGAGTGGCGTAAAGAATTGACGCCGGAACAATATCAGGTGTTAAGACAGGCAGCGACTGAACGCGCCTTTACCGGGGCCTATTGGGACAATCACGAAAAAGGAACTTACTACTGCGCAGCTTGCGGCGCGAAATTGTTCAGTTCAGACACGAAGTTTGATTCAGGGACTGGCTGGCCGAGTTTTTATCAGCCGGCCGTCAAGACGAGTGTGGACGAGGAGACTGACGCAACGCTCGGCATGGTGCGTACTGAAGTGAGGTGTCACCGCTGCGGCTCACATTTGGGACACGTGTTTGATGACGGCCCCGCCCCGACGGGACTGCGTTATTGCATGAACTCGTTGGCGTTGAAGTTCGTGAAGGAGTAAGTGAGGTCGGGTTGATTTGACGAGTCGGTGGTAGCGATACCACCGACTTTACGTCGGTGGAGTTTCAATCTCAGGCTAACAGACGCTCTCTTACACCGCATAGATACCACCGACTTCACGTCGGTGGTGACTCATTTCAGCCTAATAGCCGCTCTCTTAAACCGCAAGATACCACCGACTTTATGTCGGTGGAGTCTCAATTTCAGCCTAATAACGCCGCTGCAGCTTCGCGAGCTTAAGAGCTCTTTTTTAGGCTGAAATTGAGTAACCACCGACGTGAAGTCGGGGGTATCTAGAGACCTATGTAGTTTCTATTAGCCTGAAGTGAGTAACCCCCGACGTAAAGTCGGAGGTATCTTCAGAAACTTAAAATGATCTCTTTTAGCCTGAAGTTGAGTAACCACCGACGTAAAGTCGGGGGTATCTAGAGACCTATGTAGTTTCTATTAGCCTGAAGTTGAGTAACCCCCGACGTAAAGTCGGGGGTATCTAGAGACCTACGTAGTTTCTATTAGCCTGAAATTAATACTCCACCGACGTAAAGTCGGTGGTATCTTCAGAAAACCTAAAACGATCTCTTCTTAGCCTGAATCACCACCGAACCAAAAGCCAGTGGTGTCTCCAACAACCTTCCTGTATATTCTTCCGCGCAAGTTCTCACGCTTCGAGACCTGGCATTTGTTCCTGCACATTCCCAGACCAACCAGTTTTGAAAGGTTTTTTAGACAATGCGGAAGTTTAGCCTCGCCTTCGGCTTCATTCTTCTAACACTCTTTGCTGCGTCAGCTCAGACCGCGCCGGACCGCTTGAAACAGCGTGAAGCGGAGTGGAAAAACTGTCCGTTACCAGCTACGAATTTCACGCGCAAGGTCGCACCCGGAAAGCAATTCATCTTTCGCGTCCCGAGTGACTGGAAACAACAAGGCGAAGCTCTTACTTTCAACGGTCCACACTCTGCCGTACTCCGGTTAGTCGCGGAAGAGATTCCGAACGGCTTTCCGTTAACCGATTACGTTGCCGCCCTGATGCGCGCAATCAACAGCGTCCCCGGCGCCAGGCAGCCGCCACTCACTCGCCAAACTCAGTTTCAGGACCTTGAAGCACGCGAAGTAATTTTTGAATCACCCGATCCGGAAGGTGAAATGGTCCGCAGCACCAGTTGGGTCACCGTCGTTGGCCCAACTGCCGTTACCATCAATCTGCAGGTTCCCGTCGCCAACGTCACTGAAGCGGAACCTTATTTCAAGGCGCTTATTCAGTCGGTCGTCTTCCCGAGAACGCTCGACGTCAAACACACGGAAGAGTTTCGCGAGAAGATCAAAAGCACTGACGCGCCGGTTAATGAAGTTCAGATTCTGGTCAACAAAATCAACGAACTAAATGCTGTTCGTGGTCCATTGATAAAAAGACTCACCGAGATCGCCACAGCCAATCCCGATCAACCCGTCGATCTGCTCATTGACCGTAGGCCACTGGTACGCGCAGCCGCGGTTGAAGCAATTGCCGGAAGTAACAATCCTCTCCTTGCAGACTGGCTCTGGGAGGAAGTCAACGATCCTGAACCATTGGTGTCAGAAGCCGCTGCCAAAAAAGTTGCGACTGCATCAGACGTCTTAGCGCAATTAGCAGAACACTCGATATCCGGTTTTCGCACTAATTATATTGCGCGCGTCTGGCCGTGGTTGACTAAGGAACGCCAGGTTGAATTGCTCAAAGCGATCTTTGAGCAGAGTGCTCATGCGCCTGCTTCACCACCACCGCCGGCACGGAAAGCTCCGCGATCGGAAATTACAGTGTCCGTCAAACAACTTGAACCAGTTGTTCCCGGCCGGGCGCCTAAACCAATTTCGTCGTGGCGTTCAGAAGATCCCAACGTGCAACTTGGCGCGCTGATATTAATGCTGGATCTTCCGTTCGAGGATTTCAGACTGCCGCTGACCCGCTTGATTCAGGCGAACTACGATCCCATGCTAATCGTCGGTTTGCAGGTAGCAAATAAACGCGCTGAACCATTAGATCTCACTTCGCTCTTGAAATTAGCGCAGTCGACAAATGCCGAAGTCGCCAAGCGCGCGCTGCAGAATTTGCGCTACTCAGCCGGCGTCAGTGATATCCCACGCCTTGAATTATTACGACCAAAGACTTCTGCAACTTCAAAGCTAACCATCAAAAGCGCTGACCTGGATCTTACTATCAAAGCAATTCGCTTTCGCGACGAGTTGGAGAACGCCAAACGAACTGGCGCTGCACTCGATGGAATAATCAAAAAAGGAATCGAAGATCGATCTCTCGCGGACTTCGCCTGGCAAATCACCCGGCCACCAGTCGATCTGAAATCGATCCCGAAAAGAGACGTCGCTATTCAGCCGCTCGCGGAAAATTTACTTCCAAATCGAGTTAGTCAATACACTGCGATTCTCAAACCAAGCGAAGCAGTACAAAAGTTTTACGAGTCGCTCAACGGCATCCAGATGGATTCTGCGCGGGCCCAATCGAATCTATTTTTGACGATGGGCGGATTTCGACAAGCCATCGGCCAGCAACTGAATGCGCCACCTGACGCGGAAGCCTTGATCGACTACAGCGGAATCAAGCCTGACGCTCCAATCGTGTTTTCTGAATGGACCACGCCGGGCGCGAACGAACAACTAGTTAGCGCAAGACGCAGAGCAATCGTGCTGCGCATTAACGATCGAGAACGATTTGAACGCACTCTCAATACCTATGAAAAAGGCGTTGGTGACTTTACCGGACTGACTGGTTACGTTGCGGGCGTCACTCGATTGATTGCCGCATTGCCCGCGCTGCTTCCTTACTCAGCCCAAAAATTTGCCACGATCGGTCCGCCTGATCAGTCGAATGGTCCATTGCTCAACTGCACCTCAACCTATTCGTTAAATTGGCAGGGACTGGAAATCAAAGTTTTTGAAAAACGGGGATTGAGCACTGACTGGCAAATAACCACGTCAGCCACTTACATTGCTTATGAGGGTGATACCGCCATCATTGCCCCGTCTCTCGCGACGATCACGGACCTTCTCTCCCACACCGGAACTGACGCTGACAAAGATCATCTCGGCACAAACGAAGAGTTTCGACAGGTAGCAGCTAAAGGCGGCGAAGCGATCTATTTCAGCGACTTAAAGTCGTTGTTCGCTGCGTTGCTCGGTGATGCTTCCGATATTCCGGCGCTCAAAGAAAGCGGCAACCTGCGAATCCTGCCCGCGTCATGGGAAAACGCCCACCACCTGGTCTTAAGTGATAGCGAGTGGTCCAAGGATTTGAAAGAGTTTAGCCCAAAGGACCTGACCGCTCCTCGCGATCTCCTGCCGGCTTCGACTGTTGCTTACTATTTCATGTCGCTTGATCCGGCTAACAGTTGGGACACGTTCGCAAAGTCATTTTTCGGTAAAGAAGCCGAACTGAGTTCAAGCTTTCAAGGTGAGTTCAAGAAAGACATCCTGGCGGAACTTGGACCAGAATGCGGTGTTGCCCTACTACAAATGCCCGAGCTCGATAATTTGGATCGCCTCGGCTGGACCGGATTCTGTCGTTTGAAGACGACGAAGCTCGCCGATGCTTTAACTTCAGGCAAGTTGCTGAATAGTGCGAAAGCCACTGATGGAGTTTTCGAGATCAAAAACGGCGAGTCAACTTATTACGTAGCGACCAAAAACAACTTCTTCGTGATTTCAAACCGCCGCGACGGAATTACCGGGCTTGAAGCAAAGAATAATCTTGCCTCGACCCGTGATTACTCGAGCGCGGCTGAAAAAGTACCCGGCGGAGTAGTGGCGTTTGGTGGTTACAACCTCGAGGCGGCTGAAGCTGCAGTAAAACTCAACAACGACAACGGCGAAAAAGCAGTAGTCGCAGATGTGATCTTTTCGCTCGCACGCGCCTTTCATAGTCAAAACTTTTACGCCACCACAAAGCCTGGCGCGCTCGAAGCATATTCCTCCGTCTCAATGGACCGGCAGGGTCGCTACTCAGTCTCGGCTCTGTCTTATTCGCCGCGCGGAACTAATATCAGTTACGCGACGCTCGAGCCGCACGGAGTAACGATCGCTGATCAAAAACACATCACCAACCTGGTTATCAAGATTAGTAGCAAAGCCGCCGGCCCAATCGAAAACATTCGCGAAGACATTTCAATTAACGGGCAGACGGTTGAGGAAAAGAGTCCTACTGAGTTGCTACTCACCATCGGTGCTCGCCACCCGGGAACTGAGGCAAAGCTGCAACTGCCTGTTACTGATCCAAAATTAGCCGAGTTCCTAAAACCGACTGATGAGTTCACCTCAACTAACAAGGACGTAGTTGACCGGGCCCACGAGATTGCCGGCGCCGACAAAGATGCGTGGTCAGTTGCGCGGAAACTATCTGAATGGATTCATAAAAATCTCGAGTGGCGCTTAACGGCCGAGGCCAATCCCAGCCAAACCCTGGCCACGCGCGAAGCAGATTGTTCCGAGTTCAGTCAACTCTTCGTCTCGATGGCGCGCTCGCTCGGATTGCCGGCGCGCATGGTTTCGGGAATTGCCTATGGCGGAAATTCGTTTGGTGGACATGCGTGGGTGGAAGTTTGGACCGGACGATGGGTGGAACTCGATCCAACCTGGGGCACTGACTATGTTGATGCAACTCACATTCGCAACAACACGAGTGCGTTGATCAGTTCTGCGGCATTGAATCTGATCGATTTGGAAGTGATCGAAGCCAAACGTACTTCCGCAGAGTTTCAAAAGACCGCCAGTGACTTAACAAATGAACTGGTACGCGCGCTTGCAGTCCACGATCAACCAACGATCGAAGCCGCTTTGGATCTCAGTGTTCTCGCAGATGAGTTTATTGGACCAGGCGAACTCGAGAAAATGAATGCAGCGGAGAATGAATCGCTAACGGCTGCATTTCACCAGGCCCAGTTGGAAATCGTTTTTGGGCTCGACTTAACGAGTGGTCTAAAGTATCGCCTCATTCATCTGGACGAAAAAGGTGATAGGGCGCGTGCTTTGGTGGTTAGTCCACTCAGCGATCTGTTCATGCTTCAGTTACGCAAGCGAGGAGCAAGCTGGTACCTGATTGATATCGAACAACCAAAAAGCGGACTACGGATCATTGCCGAGTCGTTATCACCAGCAATTACTACCATCAAAAACCATCGCGCCGGTAATCAGACGACTGTCAGCAGATCCGACTTCGTCAGGGCTGTTCTACTGTTGAATAGCAAACCGGCGAAAGCAATTGAAATTATCGATGCCGCACTAAAGTCCGACACGGCCAATCAGAGTCTGCGTTTCCTCAAGGCAAAGGCGTTGATGAAAACAAAACAAAGCGCGGAGGCCTTGAAACTTCTCACGGAGTTAAGCGCAGAACAACCAGTTTATGTGCCGGCTCTTTTTGCGCTGGGCCAGGAGCTTGGAGGTTCAGAAAAACCGGAAGACCGAAAGAAGGCGATCGAAATCTATCAACGCTATGTGGCCCTCGAGCCATTCGATCCGACAGGTCACAGAATGCTGGCCTTCGCGCTTTCTGATGAGAGTCAAGCCGAGCAGAAGTATGTTGAGCTACGCAAAGCCCTCGAATGCGATCCGGACAGTTGGGCCAATTATTACGAGGTCATCTACTTTCAGTTAACGCATAAGCGCGAGGCTGAACTTGATGGAGTTTTTAAGGCCGCGGACAAACATCCGGAGGCAAGTGAGGACCTTTTTGGGTCCATGGTCGAGGAGCTTTATTCAGAGGACGAACCCGATCTGGCGGAACAATTAGTCGCCAACCAGGCAATGCGCATGAAGGGCAGTTTTCTCGGCAACTTGAATATGGGCCGCATTCAGCTCGACAAGGATGCTCCTTTGAAAGCGCTACCGCTTCTTAATCTGGCGGCACAAATCGACACGAAATCTCCCGAACCTTACATCTCTATCGCCGGCGCTAACCGCGCACTACAACGGTGGACCACCGGACTGCGAGCAACGGAGCGAGCGCTCCAACTCGACCCGAAGAGTGCAGATGCATACTATGAACGCGCCCGCATTCTGGCGCGGCTCGGCAGAACTACCGAAGCAATGACTGCACTGACGAGTGCGATTGAACACAACCCGGGCTGGGCTTATTCAGTTGGAGATGAAACTGATTTCAAACCATTGTCGTCGTTGCCGGCCTATAAGAAAATCCTTGCCGACGTGGAAAAAGAAAAAGCGCAGGCCAAAGAGCCCGAGACAATAAAACAACCATGACCCGTCCACTTTTCATTCCGGTAATGCTGGGAACTACGCGTAAGGGTCGCGCCAGTGAAAACGTGGCACGCTTTGTTTTTGGCGAGGTCCGGAAACGCGCAGAGATTGAGACCGAATTTATCGATCTTCGTGATTTGAAATTTTCGATTGACGATGCCGGTGAAGCAATCAAGGATCCGAAGTTCTCAGCGACCATGGCCCGCGCCGACGGCCTCGTGCTCGTCGTCCCGGAATACAACCATGGTTATCCCGGACTGTTGAAACATGCGCTCGATACAAATCTGAAAGAGTACATCCACAAAGCTGTTGGAGTTTGTGGTGTTTCGGCGGGAGTGTTTGGCGGCGCGCGAATGATCCAAAATCTGTTGCCAGTTTTACGTGAGTTAGGTTTGGTTACAATTTTCTGGGACGGAAATTTTTCCGGAGCGCACAAGCTTTTTGACGAGGCCGGCAATATTCGAGATGCCGCTTACGTGAAACGGATTGATCAGTTTTTGAAGGAATTGAGCTGGATGTCGAAGGTGCTTAGGTACGGACGAGAAAGCGTGGAAATATAGCGCGTTCTATTAGGAGCGCAGGCGTCCTCGCCTGCCGACGTTCACCTTCGGGTACTAAAATTCTGGTTGCACGACACTGCAGGCGAGGACGCCTGCGCTCCTGTATATGGCACAAAAACTTATTTGCCCTATCTGCGGCGCCGAGATGAACCACCACGCCACGAAAGTCGACCTCGGCACGGAAGATCCAGTTTCGACTGAATCGGATTTCGGGGGCGTATTGAAAGATGCATATTACTGCCCGCACTGCGGC
This sequence comes from Pyrinomonadaceae bacterium, assembly GCA_036518995.1. Lineage (GTDB taxonomy): Bacteria > Acidobacteriota > Blastocatellia > Pyrinomonadales > Pyrinomonadaceae > PSRF01. Next base: position 115,270 of record DATDMC010000115.1, read on the forward strand.
CACTCAGAACTGAAGCTATCTGATTCAGTTTGAACGCTAACACCTCAAACTCCGCGTCTCTGCGTTGAAACCGGTGTTTCGGTATAACCGACATAAGTTTTCAACACAGAGACGCGGAGAACGCCGAGACGCAGAGTTATTCCAGGTCTAATCCTTCTCCAGCAGCGACACTCGCGCCGCATCCAACGCTTTCAATTCGTCCTTACTCAACTCCGGATACTCGAGATCGAGTGAATCCAGCGTCCTGATCACGGCCGACGCGACGACCATCCGCGTAAACCATTTGTTGTCAGCGGGCACGACATACCACGGCGCAAATTTTGTTGCCGTCTGTTTGATCGTGTCCTCATACGCTTCCATATATTGCGACCAGTGCTGGCGTTCATGAATGTCGGTCAGGGAAAACTTCCAGTTCTTATCAGGGTTGTCGATGCGTTCGAGGAAACGTTTCTTTTGTTCCGCCTTCGAGACGTGGAGGAAAAACTTCACGACTGCAATGCCGTTGTGTGTGAGGTAGCGTTCGAAATTTGAAATGTCGGATAGTCGTTCTTTCCAAATGTCTTTAGTAATCAGCCTGCTGGGAACTTTCTGACTCGCGAGAAATTCTTCATGAACACGAACGACGAGTGTCTCTTCGTAATAACTGCGATTAAAAATTCCGATGCGACCGCGCTCCGGTAAGCGCTTCATGCAACGCCATAGAAAATCGTGGTCCAACTCTTCAGACGTCGGCGTCTTGAATGAATAGACTTCACAACCCTGCGGATTGATGCCGGTCATCACATGCTTGATGGCGCCATCTTTTCCCGCCGCGTCCATTGCCTGAAAGATCAGCAACACTGCCCAACGATCCTGCGCGTACAACTTGTCTTGTAACTTCGACAATAACCGCACGCCGTTAAGTAACGATTCCTCGGCTTTCGGCTTGTCGGCATCGGTATAGTGCAGAGTACCGGCCGGATCAATTTTCTTGAGGCGAAAGTCTTTGCCGTCAGTGATGCGGAAGTTGTCGGATAGCTTTTTCGCTTGTTTGAGAAAGTCTTTGTTGTCCATGGTTTTAGTCAGCAGTTTGATTTATGTTTCCGCATAATATATATGGCGCCACAAAAGAGGCCTCGCATAGTCCATCTTAGTGGCAATGAGGTCAGTACCGTAACGCGGTAACGTCGGGTCGCGCAATAGACTTGGGCCCGCAAAACTCAAGCCGGCCCGCCGCTACTACTGACCTCATCGCACCGGAGTTGTTATTTTTGCGAGAGTCCCTAAATTTTCTGCGATCGCTGTCGATCTAAACTCTTTCACACGTCGTAGTGGTGAAGGTGAAAGTTTCAAAGGAGAACCAACATGAAATACATGCTGTTAATTTACGATCGGGAACAGGATTGGCTGGACCTGAGTGAGGCAGAAAAAGGCGCTATTTACGCGGATTACATGAAGTTTAGTCAGGACCTTAAAGACAACGGAAACTATGTGAGCAGTTCCCAGCTTCATCCGACAAACTCCGCAACCAGTGTTCGGATTAGAGGCGAAGAGCAACTCGTCACCGACGGCCCTTTTGCGGAAACCCACGAACAACTCGGCGGCTATTATCTGGTTGAAGCGAAGGACCTCGACGAAGCAACCGCGATCGCGTCGCGAATTCCGTCGGCAAAATTGGGTACGATTGAGATTCGCCCGTTAGTCGAACGCGCCACCCCGGCGTGTGCCTAATATTATCGCCATAACAGGAGCTTGAATAAATGAGCAGAAAAATCCGTTTGCTATTACCTCTGTTAGTTATCTTCATGACCGGCAGTTTTGCGGTCTATAAATCCACCGCGGCGTCGGAAAATCCTAAGGAATTTGTCGGTATGTTCAAGGTCGCGCGGGCCAACTTTCTGAAGGAAGGCCCAAAGCCGGAAGACATGCCGGTCTTGAAGGCGCATTTAGACTACTGGCAGAAATATACCGACGAAGGCGTTTGTTTACTCTTCGGGCACACGCTAAACAACGACGAGAGCGCGTTTGGTATCGTGATAGTTAAGGCAGACTCGGAGAAAACTGCTCACGAGCTGATGGACGCCGATCCGATGATCAAGGCCGGAATCGTCAGCGTGACCGTGCTGCCATTTGAAGGAATAATGAAGACGAAGTAATCGGGGGGCTTTGGACTTTGAACTTTGAACTTGGGACTTGGCCCTTTGAACTTTGAACTTTGAACTTGGGACTCTGGACTCCGGTCTTTGGACTCCGGTCTTTGAACTCCGGCTGGCTTCGCCACCTGTTGTGAGGAATGGCTCCGCCTTTCCGTTAGCCTGCTCCTTTACTTTGGGCTGCGCCCTCCTTCGTGACCAATCAGAAGGCAGAGCCTAAGAATTAAGTAAGTCGCTGACGGAAAGGCATAGCCATTCCTCACAACAGGTGGCAAAGCCAGCCGGAGTCCCAAGAGTCCCAAGTTCAAAGTCCAAAGTCCAAAGTCCAAAGTTCAAAGTCCAGAGTGCCAAGCACTAAATCCCAATCACCCAGGAGCCTTTCCATGCGCTACATGATGCTTGTCTACACGAGAGAAGACGTTGGCCTAACGCCCGAGGAATTGGAACAGGTTATTGCGGCGCATCGCTCGATGTTGGAAGAGACCGGCAAACTCGGCATCCTTCACGGCGCCGAACCACTAGCACGGACCGAAACCGCCAAAACCATTCGTCACCAGAACGGCGAAGTATTGGTTACCGATGGTCCATTCGCGGAAACCAAAGAACAACTCGCCGGTTACTACATCCTCGACTGCAAAGACATCGACGAAGCAATTCAATGGGCCAGCAAAATTCCCACTGAATGCGGGGGCGCCCAGGGCAGCATCGAGATTAGACCGTTCCGGCACCAGGGACGGTAGACAGTAGGCAGAAGGCACTAGGCAGAAGGCACTAGGCAGAAAGCAGACAGCAGTGCCCACCGCCTTCTGCCTTCTGCCTTCTGCCTTCTGCCTTCTGCCTTCTGCCTTCTGCTTCTGCCTCGCTTGCATCTTCGACACGTCGCATGCAAATCTCGCATGCGATGTCGACGCCAACTCAGATCCTTGAATCAGTCTTTCGCGAGGAGTATGGCCGCATTATCGCAACGCTCATCCGTGTTTCTGGTTCATTTGATCTCGCTGAAGAGTCGCTGCAGGAAGCGTTCGCTTCGGCGGTAACGAATTGGGAGGAACAAGGACCACCAAACAATCCCGGCGCGTGGCTCACCACTGTCGCTCATCGCAAATTGGTCGATGCCGTTCGCCGCGAGAAAACAAAAACCGACAAACAGCCCGAACTCGAGTATGAAGCTTATCGACTTCAACCCGACAACACGTACGAACCGCTTGATGAAGTCGTGGAATTTCCTGACGACCGATTGCGATTGATCTTCACCTGCTGTCATCCATCGCTCAGTCAGGAAGCGAGAGTGGCGCTGACACTTCGCACACTCGGTGGCCTGACCACCGCAGAAATCGCGCGTGCATTTCTTCTTCCTGAAACAACGTTGGCCCAACGTCTTGTTCGCGCGAAAAGTAAAATCCGTGTCGCCGGCATTCCTTACCAGGTCCCGCCGCTCGAAGTCCTTCCCGCCCGGCTCGCTTCGGTGCAGGCAGTCATATATCTGATCTTCAATGAAGGTTATTCGTCGACTACCGGCGAACGCCTGATGCGAAACGATCTTTGCGCGGAAGCGATTCGCCTCGGACGCGTGCTCGCCCAGCTTTCTCCCGAACCGGAGAATCTCGGCTTGCTGGCGTTGATGCTTTTGCAGGATTCAAGACGCGAGGCGCGCATTAGCAAAGCCGGGGAACTCGTAACACTTGAAGAACAGGATCGTTCCTGCTGGGACCGCGGGGAGATTGAAGAAGGATTGAGACTGACCGAAAGTGCCTTGCGGCAGGGAAGAATTGGCCCATATCAATTACAAGCCGCGATCGCGGCGCTACATGCCGAAGCACTATCAGCCGATCAGACTGACTGGGCGCAGATTGCGGCGTTGTATCGAGAGCTAATGCGCTTGAATGCGTCGCCGATCATTGCGTTGAATCACGCGGCAGCTATCGCGATGAGTGAAGGACCTGAATCAGGGTTGAGTCTGATTGAAGCAACCGGCAGCAAACTCGATAACTACTATCTCTATCACGCCTCCCGTGGCGATCTACTACGCAGGCTGCAACGATTCGACGAATCAAAAGCCGCGTACCTGCGAGCGATTGCATTGACTACAAATCCGGTAGAAAAGAGTTACATGCAACGCCGGATCGACGAGATGGACCAGTGACGCGAATCAGTCGTCGCTATCGCGCTTTTTCTTCTTCGTCTCCTTCACCGCCACCTTCTCTTCTTCCTCTTCCACCACACCCAACCGCATCGCATCAAACGCCGGCAATCGAGCGACACCTGGCATTGGTCGATCTGGTCTTACGGAAAACCAGATGATCTGATTCAACACCCATGGGTCGGCCATGTCGGCGTGCGTCAGATCCTGATCTTCCGTTTCACGAATCCAATGCGCTGTGGCGGCGTCGCGTGCCGGAGGATTGGTCAGGTTGTCGAGTGACACGTCCGGAAGAATCGCCTGGTATGGTCGCAGATCCGGTTCACTGCGAAAGATGTTCATTGGGGTTGCAGTAGCGTCGAGCTGATTCATCGCCGGAATGCCGAGCAACATCTCCATCGTCCGAATCAAACTCACCGTGTTATGAAACTCGTGGATCAACAATCCCGGACGATTGTAAGCACTTATCACCATTGCCACCGATCGATGCGCATCCACGTGATCTGGTCCATCCTGCGCGTCGTCTTCAACTGTAACTATCGCTGTGTCTTTCCAATAGTCACTATGCGAAACAGCTTCGACTAACAGGCCAATCGCATAATCGTTGTCCGCAACATAAAACTGCGGCGTCGGCCGGCGCGCGGCCAAACCTTCAGTGTGATTATTTGAAAGACGAACGATCGACAGATTAGGCAATCGATCTGAAGTTCCAGCCGCACGTTCTGAAGCCATGGTCCGAAACTCATCGAGCCAAACGCCGATTCTCGAGTTACCACGAAAACGTTCTTCAGGATGCGCGCTAGTGACCACCGCACTCGTCTTGCCACCCGACTCCTTCGCCGCGCGATACGAATCGATCGTCATTGAATCCGGGGTACCCAGATCGAAATTGCGATAGTCAGGACTGAAGTGTCCTTCCAACGACTTCTTTGTCGGAAATGCTGACGCATTTTTCGTCAAATCCGGATATGACTTTGAACGATTGTCTTTGATTGCTTTTACATCGGCCTCAGACACGGTCGCAATAAACTCACCGTAGTTGCGATATGTCAGACCGGCACGCGCCGCCGCGTCCCACAAATACAGCGTTGCCGGCTCGGCCACATCACGCGAGCCATGCAGGTACGGAATAAACCTGCGCATGTAGTTGGCAACCTGATCGACATTCACGTCTGGTCCAAACATCGATGGCGAGTTGCGGATGGGCTCATAGTTGGGCAGCCGGTTGAAGCCTTCGTAATCATAAGTGCGGCCACGACCGCCATACTCCCAACGAAACGCCTTATCGACATAGTCACTGGAAAACGCAGCAGTGGACCAGTTGTGGCCATCGGGACTCGCTTCCGAATTCACAAAGAACCGATCGAACAGGCCAAACCGTTGGGTCAAGGCGTGATGATTCGGAGTGATATTTTGTTTCGCGCCATCAGGTCGTGCGGCTGTCGAGCCAGCGCCAAAGATTGCGAGCGACGCATCGCCATCTGCTTTTGTTCCATCACCCGATTGCACTACGTCACCCAAAACCTGATCGTAGGTCCGGTTCTCCTTGATGATGTAGATGACATGCTTAATCGGTGAACGACCGGCAAACAAACTCGGCTGCGGTTGGCCCAACAACCCATTGTTGCGCATGACTTGTTGCGTGTAACGCGCGAGTGAAGGATCGTCGGGCGCCGAAACCGCACTGATGTTTCCTATTACCAGGCTGACGCTGTATTGACCGCCCTGTCCGCCGCCTCGACCACTGCCAGTTGGAAACCGATCATTCGGTGTGTTGGGAACGCGACCCGAGTTGTTGACTACCACCGACGAGTTTTCGAGTCCGGTACCTTTGCCATTACCAACAAAGATCGTGTTTCCGGCAATCGCTACTGCCGATGGATATTGGCCCGTCGGAATAAATCCGCGCACTTTGCTTCGAGGTTTTTCACCCTGCGCTTCGTTCTCTTCGTCACGTTCTTCCTTGTCGGCTGCTGGTCCACTCGACCTCGTTTCGATTGACGCCAACTGCACTACGGCAATCGAGTTACTATGTGAATTCGCAACGTAAAGATCGGAACCATTCAAGGCAAGACCTTCAGGTGAATTTCCGATCGGCACACTCTCAGACAAGCGGACATTGATGCGCTCGATCTCCTTATCAGTCGAGGTATCAATAACCGAAACCGTGTCATCGTTTGAGTTGGCAACAAACAAGCGCGTCTCGTCGGGGCTCATCAACAACTTCGTTGGATGTTGTCCGACCGCAACATAGGAAACTTTGTTTGCTGCTTTTAGATCAACGACAGCTACTGAAGCGTCGTTCCAGCACGAGACGTATGCTTTGATCGCATGACCTCTTGCCCGAAAAGTGTTACCGCTTGACGGCGCATCGGATTTCACGACGACTCCATAGGGATAAACGTCGTGGTCCATGTGCCTGAGATCGACGCGCGTCAACCTTCGTTCACCACGCAAGTCGTCAACTATTCCCAGCGTGTCGCCAAGATTGTTTGCGACAAACAAGCTGTTGTCATCCGGACTTAACGCAATGCCGGTCGGATAAACAGGGACATGATTGCTGTTGTAGCGCGGTGAGTTTGCGACTGCTGAAAGTGGAGTGACGTCAATGAAGGGCGCGGTGACTGTGGTTTCTGGTCCGGACGAAGTCGGAGTAACTGGCGTTTGACTCGTCGGGTTAAAACGAAATATCCAAATCTTGTTTTCAAATCCTCCCGAGACATACAACGTGTAAGCCCCGTCTTCAAGATTCTGAGAGAACGCGAGACCAAAATTCGCGCTTTGCGGCGAAGGGAAGAAAACGTTTTGAATGACTGCTGGTCCACGCGGCGCCTTCAGATCAATAACACTCAGCGACTGTTGGCCCTTGTTTCCGCTACCGGAAAACTGAATTCCGAATCCGCTGTTAATAGCAACCAGGAAGCGCCCCAGCCCATCTGGTCCTAAGCGATCAGGACTGCGCAGGAAGTCGACCGTTAGAGCGCCGACCGCGGCTTGTCTAGTAGTTAAGTCCTGAACGAGTGTTCCGGCTGGAGTAATCGGCCGGCCCTCGCTCGCCGGTTCGTCAGCGGCGATCTTGCTCGCGGATGAATGACGATTAGCAAAAATTCCCACGAGCACAAGCAACACACAAACGAGAAAGAGCAGCGCTAACCCGGAATTTTTACGCTTCATTGGTATGTAATTTTAGGCTTTTTACGATTTTATGGATCGAGTCTAACTACTCTGCGTCTTTGTGTTGAACCCGACGTGTGCGTAATTGGATCAAAGGGTAACACAGACGCAGAGTACCGCAGAGACGTAGAGTAGTTAACTCTTCTCTCGGAACTCGAAACTTTTCCCGACTACAAACAACTACATAGTTTGTAATGGCTACTAAGAAGAATCCCCGAATGGCGCCACCGGACCGGTGTGTATAATGGCGGGCACCATCAATGAACCAATTTGTACGGTTTTTGTTCGGACATGAGCAGGCCGTTTTCTCTAACGGACGGTTTGGGTTCGACGTGCGTCCCGGTATCGTTTTGTTGGTTCTGCTCGCTCTCCTCGTCGGCGCGTTTATTTACTTCATCTATCTAAAGCCTGGCTGGCGACTGAAAACCAGCACCACAGTTACGCTCGTCGTGTTGCGTACCGCACTTCTGGTCCTGATGGTGGTCTTGTTGCTCAGGCCCGTGGTCGTAGTCTCGTCTGTGATCCCGCGCAGCAGTTATGTCGCTGTTGTTGTCGACGATTCGCTTAGCATGAAGTTGCAGGACACCAGCGGCGGCGCCACGCGTCTCGATACGGTCAAACAAAGTCTACTGAACGAAAACTCCGGCAAACCGTCGTTCATGAACCGGCTTGAGGAAAAATTTAAAACAAATCTTTACGGCTTTGCCGGCGCCTTGTCAGCAGTCAACGAAGCAAAGGACTTGAATGGCGAAGGCCGCACGAGTGATCTTTCGGGCGCCCTCGACGAAACACTCAAGCGCTCATCGGGAATGCCGCTGTCAGCAGTAGTCATCGCGACCGATGGCGCTGCGAATGTGCCACGCGATCTAGCGGCAACGCTACGTGAACTGCGTGCTCGCGATATTCCTGTTTACACAGTTGGTGTGGGCGCCACGTCTCGTCCGATGGATGCAGAACTGACTCGCATAAACATGCCACGTCGTGTACTCGTCGGTTCACGACTGAACATCGAAGGCTTTGTCGGATTGACTGGTTATGGCGCTACTAAAGTTTTGATCGGCATACGTGAAGATGGACGCGCGGTAAAGACTGAAGAGTTCAACTTTCGCGGCAACGACACGCAGGCCGTTAATGTCGAGATCACACCAACCACGCCGGGCATTCATCGTTACACAGTTGAAATCACGCCGCTTGATGGCGAAGTGACAATTGAAAACAACAAACAGGACGCGCTCGTCGAAGTCATACCTGGACCACTGCGAATTCTTTATGTTGAAGGCGAGCCGCGTTGGGAGTTGGGAAAAATTCGCGAGTCGCTGTTGCCAAACGAAAAGAACGTCACGCTTGTTTGTTTGCAGCGCACTGGTGAGAACAAGTTTTATCGGCAGGGACTCGGCAGTCAGGGTGAACTAGTCGCGGGTTTTCCCAAAACTGAAGAAGAACTTTTTGCTTATGACGCGCTAATGATTGGCAGTGTGGAAGCCGGGTTCTTTAGTGCGGACGAGCTGCGAAATATCGAAGCTTTCGTTGCCAGGCGCGGTGGTGGTTTTCTCGCGTTGGGCGGGCGTTTAGCGTTCGATGGCGGAAAGTATAAAGGCACAACGATAGAAGAGTTGTTGCCGGTCGCGCTCACCGGAAATCCGATTGACGACACCAACTCGTTTCTACCCGCGTACAAACCAGTATTAACGGCCGCCGGACAAACGCATCCAATCACGAGATTGAGTGAAGACCGTTCGCAGAACCAAAAATTGTGGAACGAACTGCCGCCAATCTCAGTGTCGGAAGTGTTAAGCGGAATCAAACCCGGTGCTTCGGTTTTGTTGGAAGCAAAACGCAGCGATGGTCCAACGGCGCCGCTGCTGGTCCAACAAAGATACGGGCGCGGACAGACTCTCGCGCTAACCGCATCAGATACCTGGCGCTGGCGCATGCGTATGGATTCAAAGAGCAATTCGCACGAAACATTTTGGCGGCAGATGCTGCGGTATCTGGTCAGTGGCACGCCGCTGCAAACGGAAGTGGCGTCGGAACAGGATGTTTACTCGTTAGACGACACGATCAAGATCGTCGCTGATGTTCGAGACAAAAAGTTCAATTCCGTTGCGGACGCACATACGACCGCGCGGATCACAAAGCCGTCGGGAGCGACAGTTGACGTGCCGTTGAAGTTCACGACGTTGAACGATGCGAATACTTATAACGGCGAATTCAAGGCTGATGAACTGGGCCAACATAAGATTGAGTTGATGGGCACGAGTGCTTCGGTTGGAGCATTGAGTGCGAAATCAGATGTCCTCGTGAGTGACTTGAATCGCGAATATTACGGCGCGGCGCAAAACAGCGATTTGTTGAAACGAATCGCGATCGAGACTGGCGGGAAGTATTACACGCCGGATCAGACACAGTCGTTGCTCGATGATCTGACCTACCGGCAGAGTCCGTATTCAGAACGAGTGACGAAAGACCTGTGGGACATGCCGATCAACTTCATGCTGATCATTGGATTGTTGTGTAGTGAGTGGTTTTTAAGAAAACGCGAAGGACTGGCTTGATAGTTGATTCTCGTTCCCTCTGCGTCTCCGCGTTCTCTGCGTCTCTGCGTTGAAACTATGGTTCGCTAGCTAAAGCCTATTTTTAATGCAGAAACGCAGAGAACGCGGAGACGCAGAACTAAAACATTATGAAGCGCGCCGCATCAGTCGCATTACTTTTTCTCCTCACGTCACTCGTGTGCGCGCAGACGATCACACCGAAACCAAAGCTCGCCCCCATCGACCCAAACAAATTCGCGGTCATCATCAACGGCGCCAGCGGCGAAGAAGAATACGGCAAGCAGTTCCAACAATGGACCAATGATCTGCAAACAGCTCTATCAAACCGCTACGGCTTCGACGTCGCCAAAATCATAGTCTTAAAAGAAGCACAGGCAACCGCAGCCGAAGTCAGGAAAACTTTCACCACGCTCAAGACCGAACTCCAACCTGACAACGTCCTCTTCGTCTTTTTCATCGGCCACGGCTCTTTCGACGGCAAGGAATCAAAGTTCAACTTAGTCGGGCCCGATCTTCCTGCTTCAGAATACAACGTTCTGTTCACTGCCTTACCAACCAAACGAGTCGTAGTGCTGAACATGTCGAGCGCCAGCGGCGAATTTGCAAAAGGCTTGTCGGCCAAAGGTCGGATTGTGATCACTGCCACTCGCAACGGTCAGGAAACAAACGCCACGCATTTCCCCGGCTTCTTCATTGATGCACTCAACGCCACCGACTCAGACACGGACCAGGACGGGCACATCTCGGTCCTTGAAGCGTTCACATATGCCAATCGTCTGACCGCCGAGTTCTACACTCGCTCAGGCCGACTCGCGACCGAACATGCGCTACTCGAAGACAATGGTGACGGCGTGGGCCATGAACGAGTTGAAGCAGGCGAAGGACTACTCGCGCGCGCCACCTATCTCGATTCATTAACCGTCGCTGAAGCTGCCGAAAACGTCGCGGTTGCCAAACTTCTGCGTGAACGAACCAGACTCGAAGGTGAAATCGAACAACTGATCGCGCGCAAGTCGAACCTTCAGGAAACGGAATACGAAACGAACTTAGAACGGTTGTTTATCGAATTGGCCAAAGTGAATCGTTCAATCAAGCAAGCGGGGTCATAAGATTTGTCCAAACGACTCTTAAAATCGTTCATCCTGATCTGCGTCATCAGCGGCTGCGTTTTCGCGCAGACACAAGGACCAACGGGCCTCGCCGAACTTAAAAAGGGCGATTACGAAAACGCGATCCGGTTGCTGAATGCGCGCCTCGCTGCCAATCCAACCGATGCCATCGCGCAGGAGTATTTACTAAAAGCGTTCATTGAAACTGGCCGTTATGCTGAAGCGGAGACGTCGGCAAAGAAGTTTCTGTTAAAAGCTCCGGACGCTGGTCCAATTCGACATCAACTCGGAGAAGTGTTCTCGTTAACCGGTCGTTACACCGAAGCGATTACTGAATTCGAACGCGCCGTTGCCGATCGCGAGAAGAGCGTAACTGGTCCCGGCGACAAACTCGAAAGTGAACTACGGCTCGCTGAAACTCTCGAACTTGTCGGCCAGAACGAACGCGCCAAAAGAATTTACGAATCGTTCGTGAAGTACTACACCGACAAAGATCCGCAATCGACCAGTGAGTTGACCTGGATTGCGCACGCGTTAGTACATCTCGAAAAGTTTCAGGACGCGAACAACATGTATCGTGCCGCTATCGAAGCTGCGGCTGACAACATCGATGCCCAACTCGGCGCTGCCGAACTCTTCACACAAAAATATAACTACAGTGACGCTGCTCAATTCCTGAACGATGCGCTGCAGCTCAATCCCAACAGTGCGCGTGCACATCTTGATGTCGCACTAAACAAGCGGCTCGAGGGCGGCGAAGAATTGCAGGCGGCTCTGACACGTTCGCTCGCAATCAATCCAAACTACGTCGATGCGTTGGCATTAAAAGCCGCGCTTGCTCTTGATGCGAGTCAAATCGAACCTGCCGTTGTTGAGTTAGATAAAGCAATCAAGATCAATCCCCGCTCACCGGAGATTCACGCTCTGCGCGCCGCGACGCTTTATCTACAGGATCGCGACTTCGAACCTGAAGTCGCGGCAACGCTGGCGATCAGTCCACACTACGCGGATCTCTTCAACACGCTCGCTCATTACGCAACTAACACTCGCCGGACCGAACAGGCCGCGGCCTTCTCGCGTCGCGCGATCGCGATTTCACCGAATAACTGGGACGCACATCTCGCTTTGGGAATGGCGTTGCTTCGTATGGGCCAGATGGAACAGGGCCGGGCGGAAGTTGAGACAGCGTTCAAGGGCGACGCGTTCAACGTATGGGCCAAGAACACTCTCGACTTGCTCGACACGATGGCTGACTTTCAGGAAGCCAGGCGCGGGATGTTTGTGGTGAAAACGTCGGCCCAGGAACGTGACGTTTTATCAGGTTACGCGCTCGATCTGCTTGAAGAAGCCTCAAACAAGCTGACCGCGAAGTATAAGTTCACGCCAAAAGGTCCGATCACAATTGAGATCTTTCAAAACCATGAAGACTTCGCAGTGCGCACGCTCGGCCTTCCGGGCCTGGGCGCATTAGGTGTTTGCTTCGGCCAGGTGATCGCGCAGGATTCACCTTCGGCGCGCGAAGCCGGCGAGTTCAATTGGGGCAGCACACTCTGGCACGAGTTTACCCACGTGATCACGCTGCAAATGACTGACTATCGCATTCCGCGCTGGTTCTCCGAGGGATTGTCAGTCTATGAAGAACGACGTGGTCGACCCGGTTGGGGTGACGATTGGAACCCGCTATTTGTTTCGTCGTTTGCGGCGGGCAGGTGGTTCAGGATCGCGGACCTCGACAGTGGCTTTATGCGTCCACGAAGTCCACAGGACGTTCCGATTGCTTACTTCGAAGCATCTCAGGTTTGTGAGTTTATCGTCGATCGATTTGGCTTCGACGCAATTCTGCGCATGCTCGCGATGTATCGTGACAAGGCCCAAACGGCAACAATTCTTCAGCAAGTTCTTAAAATGAGTGAGAGTGATTTCGACCGCGAGTTCAATGCTTATGTCCAACAAAAAGCGAAGCCGCTGAATGACGCATTGAGGACAGAAGCAAACGCAGTCGCGTCCATGTCAAAAGAAGAAGTTTTGCAGCAACTCGCGGTGCATGATTCGTTCGCCTTGCGCTTGCGAGCCGGCGATCTGTTGGCGGCCGATGGCGACAAAGACGGCGCGATTGTGCATTTTCGGCGAGCGATCGAGTTGTTTCCCTATTTCACTGGCGACGGAAATGCTTACGACGCGCTCGCGAAGATTCTCGAGCAAAAAGGTGATCTGAACGGTGCGGCGGATGTGCTTGATGCGCTAATTAAAGTTGACGAAAACAACGTCGCGGCGATGAAAACTGTAGCGCGATTAAGAATGACGCAGGGCGACAAGAGCAGGGCACTCGAGGCATTGCGCGCGAGTTTTTATGTCTCGCCGTTCGATTACAGCTTGCACACACGCGCCGGGGAACTTAGCCTTGAGCAGAAAGACAACACGCAAGCATTGGCGGAGTTTCAAGTTGCGCTTGCTTTGCAGCCTCCCAACCTTGCCGAGGCGAATTACAACGTCGCGAATGCGTTCTACACATTGGGCCGCCAACCCGAAGCAAAGAAGTCGGTGCTACGCGCTCTCGAAGCCGCGCCCCGCTACGAGAAAGCGCAGGAGTTGTTGTTGAAAATAGTGGGACAGTGAGGGTATTGCAGATTTCAGATTGCAGATTGCCGATTGAAAAGACACTGCACATCTACGGATCAATCTGAAATCTTAAATCTGAAATCTTAAATAAGGATCTTATGTCCGTTGATCAATTAACACTCAGCGACGAGCAGTTGCTCGACAAACTCGGTTCCGCGCGTGAACTTCTGCTGCGCGAAATCCGCAAGGCGATCATCGGACAGGACGACGTCGTGGAGCAGGTGCTGTTGTCGCTCTTTGTCGGCGGCCACTCGATCATCACAGGTGTTCCCGGTTTGGCGAAGACGCTGTTGGTCCGAACCATCTCGAGCGTTTTGGATCTTTCGTTTAAACGTATCCAGTTCACTCCCGATCTGATGCCGGCCGATATCACCGGGACCGAGATCATCGAAGAGGATCGCGCCACCGGCCGTCGCGCCCTGCAGTTTATTCGTGGTCCAATTTTCGCGAACATCGTTTTGGCCGACGAAATCAATCGCACGCCACCAAAAACTCAGGCGGCGCTGCTTGAAGCAATGCAGGAAGGGCGCGTTACGGTGCAAGGTGTCAGCTACGACTTGCCGCGTCCATTCCACGTGCTCGCCACGCAGAACCCGATCGAGATGGAAGGCACATATCCGCTGCCCGAAGCACAACTCGATCGCTTTATGTTTATGGTGAAGATTGGTTACTTGCCGGAGGAAGAGGAAGTTGCGGTCGTCAAACAAACAACTTCGCCGCAGGATTTTGAGTTCAAACAAGTAATGAATGCGGGCGAGATCGTTGAATTTCAACGACTCGTGAGACAAGTTCCAGCCTCAGATACCGTCGCGCGTTATGCGGTGCGGCTCGTGAATGCGAGTAGACCCGGAACGCCAGCCGCGCCTGACTTTGTTAACAAATGGGTGACGTGGGGTGGCTCGTTGCGCGCTTCACAGTTCTTAATTTTTGGTGGCAAGGCGCGAGCGATTTTGCGTGGTCGTTACAACGTTTCGTGTGAAGACATTCGCGCAGTCGCCCCCGCGGTGTTGCGCCATCGCGTCCTGCTCAACTTCCAGGCTGAAGCTGAGAAGGTTGATTCGGATGCGGTGATTAGACGGTTGCTGGAGACGGTGCCGGAACCGAAGAGCGGGTTGTAAAACGTATTGGTCAGTGATCATTGATCTGGTCGCGTAGCGACGCTTGAATTTAGCCAGCCGTTTCAACGGCTGGACGGGCGACAAAACATTTCCGCGTCGCATCGCGACGCCTGAATCGGTGATGGCGAATTCAAGCGTCGCTACGCGACGCAAACTTATCACCGATTCTTCCCGGCCCTGAAGGGCCGGGCTAAATTCAGAACGTCGCTACGCGACGCAAACTTATTACCGATTCTTCCGGCCCTGAAGGGCCGGGCTAAATTCAGAACGTCGCTACGCGACGCTGACGACATGACACCGACACCAAATAACAACGATCAATACGCCACGATCGTTACGCAACGATCAATACGCAATGTCCAATGATCTGGCCTAGACGCAACAAGCAGGTTCCCCCTTCAACAACCGCCGCCTCGGTTCCCTCTACTCCTGCGCGCTTTCTCGATCCGGAATTACTCGGCCGCCTCGGCTCACTCGAACTTCTCGCTCGCGCTGTTGTCGAAGGGTTTATCTCCGGCATGCATCGTTCGCCATTCACCGGCTTCTCAACCGAGTTCACCGAATATCGCCAGTATCACCAGGGTGACGATCTGCGCTATCTCGACTGGCGTTTACTCGGTCGTACCGATCGTTACTTCATCAAGAAATACCGCGCCGACACGAACACACAATGTCATCTATTGATCGACACGAGCGCCTCGATGAATTATGCAAGTGGGCCTGTAACTAAACTGCAGTATGCGCAGTTTCTCGCGGCGTCACTCGCTTACCTGCTGAATCGACAACAAGATTCGGTCGGACTCGTCGCCTTCGATCAAACGGTCCATACACACGTACCGGCGCGCAATCGCACGGGTCACATGCGGACCATCTTTGGTCATCTTTCAAATTTAAAAGCAGGCAATGAAACCAAACTGACGGAGTCGCTGCATCAGTTGGCTGATGCACTAACCCGTCGTGGCATTGTGGTGATTATTTCCGACTTTTACGACGAGCCCGATCGGCTCAAAGATGCGTTTCAGCATCTACGTTTCAAAGGGCACGACTTGATCGCGTTCCACATCCTGGATCAGAACGAACTTGATTTTAATTTCAGTGATCCGGTGTTGTTGCTGGAGGATGCGGAGACGCAGGAACAAATGCCGGTGCTGCCTGATGTGGTGATGAATGGCTATCGCGAACGCATGCGGAAACATGTTGAAGACATGCGACTCTGCGCCGCGAGTAATCATGTTGACTATGAGTTATTAACAACGAAACAGCCATTGGACTATGCGCTGTTTTCGTTTTTGTCGAGGAGAAGCGGAAAATAATCTCTTCTTCTCCGCGTCTCAGCGTTCTCTGCGTATCTGTGTTGAAATGAGGTTCAACTAAATGCACGTCGATTTAACACAGAGACGCAGAGAACGCTGAGACGCAGAGAAGAAGAACGTAAGCTCAGTTACTAAGAAATTGGCAATCGGCAATTGAAAATCGGCAATGTCTTTCCTGGCTCCACTTTTCTTTCTTGGTGCAGCCGCTCTGGCGGCGCCGATACTCGTGCACTTAGTGAGACGCACGCGGGCGAGGCGCGTGCAATTCCCTGCTCTCGTCTTCGTACGTCAGGTCCCGCAAAGGACCATTCGCCGCCGCACGATTCAAAACCTCCTGCTCTTGGTCATTCGTTGTCTGGCAATTCTTCTTATCGTCATCGCGTTTACTCGTCCATTCTTCAGCAACAAGAGCGCCGCCAAAACAACTTCAGGCGCAGGCGCAACCGTCATCCTGATCGACGACTCACTCAGCATGCGTCGCGATCAACTATTTGCCGAAGCGAAAAAACGGGCGGCAGCGACCGTCGACGATGCTCGTAACGACGAACAGATCGCATTAGTTAGTTTCGACAAACGCTATTCAGTGATCAATCGCTTCGCCGTCGACAAGAACCGCCTCAGGTTTGCGATTAGCACGCTCGCAGCAGGTTGGGAAGCCACCGACTACGAACAAGCCTTGCGCGGAGCCGAGTCGTTGTTATCGGAATTGAAAACAACGGGGCCAAAAAAGATCGTGATGATCTCCGACTTCCAGGCCACCGGTTGGAACCAGGCAAACGCGACTTTCAAACTCGCGCACGACACGCAACTGACCACGCTGGATGTGAGTGGCAATGCGCCACCCGCGAACATCGCGGTAACAAACGTCGAAGCGCGCGGCACAGTATTCAGTCAAAAATATCTCGACAAACTGGCCGTGCACATTGCCAACTTCAGCGATTCGCCCGTCGATCATCTCGCGGTTGATTTTCAGATCAATGACCAGACCGTCGAGAAGCGCGATGTGAGTTTGAACAGTCGCGATTCGAAAGTAATGGAATTCACTGGCTTCAATCTAAATGATGGCGCCAATCGCTGTACGATTCAAATCAGTTCCGCCGACTTTCCCGACGACAATCGTTTCTATTTCACGCTGCGACGCGAAGTACCTGCGAAAGGATTGATTGTCGAAAGTTCAACTCGCGGCGCAAGCGACAGCCTGCACCTGCAAAGCGCGCTGACCACCAACGAAGATCTTCCCTTCAATTTCACTTTGAAGACTTCGGGCTCTGTCGATCCAAACAGCATCGCTGAATACAAACTGATTATTCTCAACGACGCCGGAATTATTTCACCTGCGCTCGGCGCTGGCCTGAACAAGTTCGTCATGAACGGCGGACAACTCATTGTCGCGACTGGACCACGCACTGACGTCAGCAGTTTCGGAAATGCGTTGCAACCGGTGATGCCGGCGACGCTTACCGAATCAGTTCAGACTAAAGGCGGCGAAACAGTAGCGATTAGCGAAGTGAAGTTTGACCATCCGATTTTTGAAGTTTTTCAGGAGAGTGGCCGATTGGCAGCCGCGCATGTAGTTGGTTACTTCCGTTCACAACCCGCTACGAACGCGAGTGTCCTGGCGAGATTCGAAGATGGGAGTCCGGCGCTGCTGGAGTCGAGAAGTGGAAAGGGTCGCGTGCTGCTTTTCACTTCGTCGCTTGGTCCAAGTTGGAACGATCTACCGTTGACGCCGTTGTATTTGCCGTTTGTGCATCAGATGGTCCGGTATGTGGGTTCACGCGAAGAGAATTCCTGGCACGGCATGGGCGAAACATTTACTGTCGCCAAAGATCAAAATGCAGTACCCGCGGTCGACACACCGGGCGGCTCGCGCCTATCAGAAAACCGTTTGACGCCTGATGGTGATCTGCTCGTGACCGGTCGTGAGCCGGGTTTCTATCGCTTGCGCTATAGCAAAGCACCCGACTTCGCTGCTGTCGATATTGATGGGTCGGAAGGTGACTTTACCAAACTCGACTTCGGGCAATTCGTCGCGGGCGTTACTGGTGGCGCGGGTAACGCCGAGAGCAGTGCGGCTGAACGCAAACTTGATAGTGAAGAGTTGGAGAACAGGCAAAAAGTCTGGTGGTCCTTGTTACTGGTCGCGCTCTTGTTCCTGCTAACTGAGTCGGTGCTCGCGCGACGCATCAAGGTTGTAAAGATGGTGGCTTAGGGTTTGGTGCTTAGTACTTTGTGTTCTACTCTGCGTCTCCGCGTTCTCTGCGTCTCTGCGTTAAAATTTGGATCCTATTAGCGACACCTTATTAACGCAGAGACGCAAAGAACGCTGAGACGCAGAGAGCAATCCAACTCGGGGGAAATATTCATGGGCCCTGAAACGACAATCCTCAACGATCTTCTCAATCGCGCGCGTCGACGAAGGCAGCTACTATTAACGCTTCGTGGCGTTGCCATTCTGTTGTGCGTCGTTGCCGTCGTATTGTTACTCACCGGTTGGGCCGCTCATCGTTTTCGCACTAACAATGCCGCCATTATCGTTTTACGCATCGGCGCTCTTCTGACGTGCCTGGCCACGTTCTACTTCGCGCTGGTCCATCCACTCCTGAAACGCATCTCCGACGCTCGACTCGCCCGCTTAATTGAAGAACGAACTCCCGGCACTGAAGATCGTCTCGTTTCCGCGATCGAATATTCGGCAGAAGATGTGCGGCAAAATGTTTCGCCGGCGCTCGTCAATCGACTTTATGCCGACGCAAACAACGTCTCAGCAAACGTCAACATTGGTAATGTAATTCGTCGCTCCAGGCTGTTGACTTACGGAGCTGCCGCGTTGGCAAGTCTTGTGATCTTTGCCGCAGTTCTGAAATGGGGACCACGCGAAATTTCACAGGGCGTGGCCCAACTCGTCACGCCCACGACGTTCGCCGCGTCGACCAACGCGATGAGCATTAAAGTGAAACCGGGTACAGCTCGCGTTCCTAAAGGTTCCGATCAGGATATCCTCGCGACC
Source organism: Pyrinomonadaceae bacterium (assembly GCA_036518995.1). Classification (GTDB taxonomy): domain Bacteria; phylum Acidobacteriota; class Blastocatellia; order Pyrinomonadales; family Pyrinomonadaceae; genus PSRF01. Next base: position 134,440 of record DATDMC010000115.1, read on the forward strand.
CTCGTCAACTTCGATTCGCAAAATGTCACTATTTACTCGCGACCGTTGGGTTCGAAAAACGATTGGCAAGGTCAGGTGATGGAGCCCGCGAAGGCGCGCACTGATTTTCGTTTTTCAGTCTTCAATATTCAGGACTCGATGGAGTATTTCGTCGAATCAAACACCATTCGTTCAGACGTCTTCAAACTCAATGTTATCGATCTACCTTTCGTCAAACAACTGGACCTCAATTTGAACTTTCCCGCGTTTTCACATCTTCCGAGCAAAGCAATCGAAGACGGTGGCGACATCGCGGCGTTGAAAGGAACAGTCGCCACTGTAACTGCGCGACTCACCGGAAAAGTGCGTGCGGCGCGGATTGTTTTTTCTGACGGTAAAAAGTCGGAAATGCGTCCGCAGGGACCAGACTTTGTGGGCGAAATAACCGTTGCCGGCGAGACGAGCTATTTCATCGAACTGGTAAGCACTGACGGCGAGACCTATCGCGGTTCGAATGAATACGACGTTTCGATTCTCGAAGACCAGCCGCCATCCATCTCTTTCGATAAACCCGGACGCGATAAGAAAGCGACGAGTCTCGAGGAAGTCTTTACCCAAGCGCGCGCAGAAGATGACTACGGTGTCGTTTCGATGGACCTGCATTTCTCCGTCAACGGTGGTGAGGAGAAAGCAGTAAATCTACAGCAACTCACGCGCGAATCGGCCCGCACTCTGACCGGCGCTTACACCTTCTTTCTCGAAGAGTACAAACTCAAACCGGGTGACTTCATCTCGTACTACGCCAAAGCTCGTGACGCGAGTAATGAAGCGACAAGCGACATTTACTTCATCGAAGTTAAGCCATTTGAGATGGAGTACAAACAGGCCCAGCAACAAGGCGGACAAGGTGGTGGCGGTCAGGGTGATCAGGATCAGAACGCTCTGTCGCGGCGGCAAAAAGATCTCATTGCGGCCACCCATCGCCTGATTCGGGAAGGCGACAAATACACACCGCAGGAACGAAAAGATGGTTACGAGGCGGTCGCGGCCGGTCAGGAAAAACTTCGAACTGACACGTTGGCGTTTCTCGATCGCATGGGCCGGCGTCTCGGTGGAGACACGCAAAAACAGATGCTTGAGATCGCCGAGAAGCTGACCAAAGCCGCCAAAGAAATGGAAGACGCGCCTCCGCCGCTGCGCAAGGAAACGGGACGCGATGCTTTGCCACCCGAACAACGCGCCTTACAAAATTTGCTCGCGGCTGATTCGCTTTTTCGTGAAGTGCAAGTTGCTTTTGGCAATCAAAGTAGCGGGGGACAAAGCGGAAATTCAGAACGGCAACAGCAGGAACTGGCCGGCTTGTTTGAGCTGGAGCTCGACAAGATGAAGAACCAGTATGAAACCGTGAATCGTGCTCAGCAACAGCAGGCACAACAGGAAAAGTCGGAAGCCGAACGACGTCTCGAAGAACTCGCCCGGCGCCAGCAACAAGCGCTCGATGAACAACGTCGTCGCATGGGCCAACCAGCCAACGGATCGAGCAGCGGCAATCAACGTCAACAACAGGAGTTGATTGAGAAAACTCGTAAAGCAGCACGCGAGTTAGAACGACTTTCTCGCGAACGACAAGATGCACAGTTGCGTGAGTTGAGTCGTCAGTTGAACCAAACGGCTGACGAACTACAAAAAGCGCAGGCGTCGTCACGCAACAATCCTAACGAGTCGATTTCGCAACAGGAGCGCGCGCTCGATCGCCTGCGTCAGGCCCAGGATCGTTTGCAACAAAGCGGTGCACAAGCATCAGGTCGACAAAGTGGTCCATCGGGTTCATCCGGGCAACAACAACAGATCGGCGATCTGCGCCAACGTGCTGCGCAAGCCGCGTCGCGCCAGCGCGAGATTGCCAAGGACATGGAAAACCTGGCGCGTCGTGGTGGACAAAGCGCACAGGATGAAAATTCGAAACGCGTCCGGGAGCAGTTGGCGGAACGAAAAGATACTCTCGCTGACAGTGTGAACAGTTTGCAGCAAGACCTTGAAGCGTCAGCTCGCGCACAGGGCGGTGGTCAGGGACAGCAGCGAGCGGCGCGTCAGTTGAAAGATGCTGCCGACTCGTTGGCGCGAGATCGCGTTGCCGATCGCATTCGCGAGGGCAAGCAGAACCTCAATGGCAATCAACCAGGTGGACAGAATTCTGATGAACGCGCGATCGAACGGGCGTTGAATTCAGTTTCGGAACGACTGCAGGCGGCCGAACAAAGTGCACGCAGTGCGAACGGATCGAGTGCCGAAGAAAATCTCGATCGAACTCGCCAACTCGCTGATAGTCTCGATTCGCTTCGTCGCCGGCTGGATGAAAATGCGAACCGGCGTAATCAGAATGGACAACAGTCGGGACGGGAGCAGAAGGCGGAAGGCAGTGGCAGTAGGCAGGGACAGCAACCAAGACAACAGCAAGGTCAGCAGTCGGGGCAACAACAAGGTCAGCAAGGACAACAGGGACAACGAGGACAACAAGGTCAACAGGGACAGGGTCAAAGGGGCCAACAGCAAGGCGGGCAACAACCAGCAAGTGGATCACAAAGTGGAGGTCAATCGGCTGGCGACCGCCAACGGAATGCTGGTCCACAATGGGGCCAGATGGGTGGCGACGAGGGCGACAATCGACAACTCCCGGCGGAAGTAAGAGAACGTTTACGCGAAGCTCAGGACCTTCGTCGCGAGTGGGGCGCAACTTCCAATGGCGCCGGTCGCCAGCTCGACGAAGTGATCGATAAGTTGAAACAACTCGCGGACGGACGAATGGAAGGAGACGCGGCCACGGCGAACTTATTGAAACAAGATGTTGTCGAACCGTTGCGTCAACTCGAGCTGGAATTGAGCCGCCAGATTCAAGCGCAAAGTGGCCGCACGAATTTGCGCTTGAGAGATGAAGGCGCCGCCCCTGAGAAATACCGAAAAGCCGTTGAGGAATACTATCGGAAGCTGTCGGGTGCGAAGACTCGGCAATAACGGGTTCGGTCTCAGCGTCTCTGCGATCTCTGCGTCTCTGTGTTGAAAATCTGATCGGGCAAATAGCCTAGAGTGATTTCAACACAGAGATGCAAAGTTCGCAGAGACGCTGAGAGAATGTATTTTAAAATCATGGTAAAGCTTCTGCTAACGATAGCCTGCATCGCTGCTCTCCTGATCCCAATCGCGGGCCAACGTCCATTCGATCAGATCCGGAAACGCGACGGTCGCCAACGAGCACAGCCCGAACGATCCGGCCCGTCGTTTGGTGAATACACTTTCGTGCGCACTATCTACGATTCTCCCTCACGCGGCTTTGGGCGGCGCGGCTATGGTTATGGCACATGGACCACTGACTACCCTGAAGCCGACAACAATTTCATCGTTGGTTTGCGTGAATGGGCCGGCACTAACCTGAAGATCGCACCGCGTCCCGAGCAAATAGAAATAATGGACGACCGCATTTTCGACTATCCGATCATCTATTTTGTCGAACCCGGATTTCTCGAGCTTTCAGACGAACAAGCCAAGCGCCTGCGCGAGTATGTCGCCCGCGGAGGATTCATGTTCTTCGACGACTTTTGGGGTGTGTACGAATGGGAAAACCTGGAGACACAACTCAAAAAGGTTTGGCCGGAAGGCGATCATATACCCAAAGATCTGCCGCTCTCACATCCAATCTTCCATTCGTATCTCGACGTTGAAGAAGTGGTCCAGGTCCCAAATGTCTATAATGCGATGCGCGGTGAGACTTCAGAAAAAGGCGGCATCGTCCCACACTACATGGGCGTGGAAGACAAGAACGGGCGCATCGTCACGTTCATCTCCTTCAACTGCGATCTGGGTGATGCGTGGGAATGGATCAACGACTCTCGTTACCCGGCGAAGTATGGTCTACCGGCTTACAAGCTTGGGATTAATGTCGTGATCTACGCGATGAGCCATTGAGGTTATTGCAGATTTAAGATTTCAGATTGCAGATTGGTCGCAGGCGAGCGAGATCTTTTTCCTCTCTGCGTCTCAGCGTACTCAGCGTCTCTGTGTTGAAATATTACTACCGCTATTCGAACTTCAATTTTCAACACAGAGACGCAGAGTACGCAGAGACGCAGAGAGGAATTCAGCCACTCTTCGCAAAATACCCGGGTCGATGACGCACAGTGAATTTCTTCAAATCAGGATTGGTAATCTCGATTGTGATCTTCCGATACGTCCCATCGTGCTTCTTGTTACTGGAAGAATACGCAATGAGATACTGCGTTCGCAGCTCCTGCTCAATCTCAGTGAAGACTGATTCAAGGTCCTCGTCTTTCTTCGGAAAGAATGCGCGGCCACCTGTACGTTCGGCAAGTTCCCTTATCGCGCCTTTGTCGACACCCTCATTCTTGTTGCCGATGCCGATCGCATAAACGACCGATTCAGCGCCTAATACATTATCAATCGCAGTGGTACGCTTCACCCGACTGGTTGTATCAAGACCGTCAGTCAACAAAATGATCGCACGGCGGCGCTGGTCCTTTGTAGCGCCCAAAACCTGGCTCGAGGTTAAGGCAACCGCATCCCAAATAGCAGTCGACCCTTCAGCCGGAGTAGCCGGCAAACCTGGACCAGTCTTAATGCCGGTGAGCGGCCGGCCTGCGCCTTGATATGCAGGTGCGGCAATCTCGATCTCCTGCAGCACGCGATAAGCACTCAAGAGATCGCGCGTCAACGGCAGTTCTAAAAACGCCTGGCCAGTGAATGGAAGGATCGCGACCTGGTCCTTACGCGACTGCACCGCCTTTTCAATGAAGCCACGCGCAGCCGCTTTCTCTGCGCCGAGCGTAACGCTTTGCGAGATGCTGATGTCGATCAGAAACGCGATCGATAGGGGCCGATCCGTTTCGCGTTGAAACGTAAACACCTGTTGTGGAACACCGTCTTCGAGCACGCGCACGTCTTCCGCGCGCAGGGTCGTGATGAAACGACGTTGTTGATCGGTGACGGTGAAAGGAAGATTGGTGACGTCTGTCTCGGTCTTTATGACGTCGTCCTGATCCGCGGGTGTTTGTGCTGGTAACGGCTGCGCGAATATAAGAAAACACGCCAGAATAACGAGTGAATGTTTTACTTTGATTTCCATAAGATATATCCACAGATTACGCCGATTACGCAGAGTAACCAAGAGATACAGATCTATCTTTTCGTTAATCTCTGTAATCTGCGCAATCTGCGGATAAATTTTAGGACTCTATTTCGTGTCTTTCTTCGGCAGGTCGGGATTGGTGAAATCGGGCAACGGATCGTTGAAGATGTAGTGATTGAACCAACCAAGATTATGTTGCATCACCGCGCGCTGCGACTTTGGCTTCGTGATGCCATGACCAAAACCTTTGTAGACAATCATCTCCACCTTCACGCCGCGATCCTCCAGCGCCTGGCGTAGCTCATAACCATTCGCGATCGGCACACGACGATCCAATTCACCGTGTTGGATCAAAGTCGGAGTGCGCGCGTTCTTGATGTAGGTGATAGGCGATGTCTTCTGATAGATCTCCGGATCATTGACCGGATTGTTTCCGAGATAGTGGATCGTAAACGGAGTGATGTCAGTGTTGTAGTAGTAGGTGGCCCAATCAGAGATGCCCGCGCCTACCGAGATCGCCACAAAACGATCTGAAGACGCAGTCAAGAAAGCTGAAATATATCCACCCTGACTCCAGCCCATACAAGCAACTCTGTTTCGGTCGATAAAACCTTTCGCGATCAGATTGTCGATACCCGAAATCACGTCCCACGCATCACCGACACCCAGATTGCGGACATTCAAAAGGCGGAAGGCCTCACCATAACCAGCGCTACCGCGATAATTCACTTTCAGAATTACGGCGCCTTTGGCCGCCCAGATGTCGGCTGGATAAGTGCGCGTGTCGGGTGACAGCAAGAGCGGACGATCGACACCAGTTGGTCCACCGTGAATGATGCACAGTAACGGATACTTCCTGTTCGGATCGAAATCGGCAGGCTTGATGACGACGCCTTCGATTTGTGTGCCGTCGGTGCTCTTCCAGGAAACTAACTCGCGCGAGCCTAAAATCAGGTTGTTCGTCTGTTCGTTGAAGCTGGTCAGTTTTCGCGGCGCAAACTTATTGGTATCGGTCACAAATACTTCGCTAAGTGAAGTTGGTGACCCAATAGTGACGGCCATCGTCTTACCATCACGACTCAACGATGTCGAACCTCCCATCAAATTGTCCGGACCGGTAAGCCGAATTATTTTGCTGGTTGACGGGTCGAGTCGAAACAGATGACCCGCGGTTTTCTGTAACGAACTGAAGTAAATGCCTTCCGGTTTCCAGTCAACAACGGTGGGGCTCTCGTCAAAGCTGTCGGTGATAGACCGTGGCGTTCCACCATCTGCGGCCACCACCGCCAATCGCGTATTGGTAGCAAAGAACGGATTTCTGCCCATCGCCGACGCAAAAACGATCTGCTTTCCATCCGGCGACCAGCGTGGTCCCCCGTCTGGTCCATCCTGAGAAACGATCTTTTTAATCGAGTCGTCAGTCACACTCAACACATAGATATCTGATGTGCCACCCTGGATCAGATCAGGATTAAGCGTCGCACTGAAAACTATCTTCGAACCATTGGGTGACCAGGCAAACGAGTCAACACTGAAGTCCTTCTGCTTCGTCCGTTGCTTGCCGGCGATCGGCGCTCTCAGTGCATCAGCAACTGTCAAAGTCCAGATGTGACTGAAGGAGTATTCACGACGGACCACTTCAAAGTCACCGAAGTAGTCTTTGCGTTCTTTTGCAACGGGAGGCGGCGGCTCGGTGGCGAGATATGCGATCGATTTTCCATCTTCGGACCACGCAAAGTTGCTGACGGATGTTTCCGATTTGGTGAGCTGAATTGACTCGCCACCAAGAGGGTTGATCGCAAAGATTTGGTTCTTGTCTTCGACGCGGTTGCTCAAAAACGTCAGCCACATTCCGTCAGGCGACCAGCGTGGATTGCTTGAAGATTTGTCGCCACGAGTAAGTTGAAAGTTGCGACCACTGGCAACGTCAATTAGATAGATCTGCGTCACGAATGAGTCGGACTTGAAATCGCCGTAACCAACCGTGTAAGCGATCCACTTGGCGTCGGGAGAGATCGAAACACTACTGACTGTTTTTAGGGTTAGGAGGTCATCAACGGTCGGGACATGTCGAGTTTGAGCATTCAAACTCATACTCAAAAACAGAGTAATGATAACAACCAGCGTCGCCTTCTTCATGATGCCTCCTGTAATGTGCGATCTGCTTCTACTCCCGCTCATCTCTTTTCTTCTCTGCATCTCTGCGTCTCTGTGTTCTTTGCGTCTCTGTGTTGAAAATTAGAACTAACTAAATAGAGATCGATTTCAACACAGAGACGCAAAAGAGACGCAGAGACGCAGAGAAGAAGAGCCGCGGAGCAACTCAAAACTCGAAACTCAAAACTCAAAACTTGAAACTCGAAACTCGAAACTCGTCTCTCCTATTCCTTCGCGCCCGCTTGGACCAACATCGCCACAACCTTGTCTTCAATTAACTTCGCATTAATGATCCGATCGTTCTCATGGATCTTACGCGCTAACTTCAAGGCCGTTTCACCGGCGCTATTTTTCAAGTTGGCGTTGGCCCGGTGAGCCAGAAGAAACTCAACTCCTGACATACTTCCCTGCCGCACGGAAATCATCAATGCCGTATTCCCTTGCGGATCCTGCGCATCGATCCGGGCGCCGCTGTTCAGCAACAGATCCATCACATCGTCGGGAACAGAATCTTCATTGTCCGCGGCGAGTATTAACGGTGTTCGACCACTTCCATCCGGCGCGTTTACATCGAGCCCTTCTGATTTGTGCGCGAGTATCGCCGCAACGATCTTCGTATGCAGTCCCGCCGCCGCTATATGCAAAGCAGTCTGCCCTTCTTTATTACGAAGATCGGAAGCTGCTTTTCGATTAGTCAATGCAGTGGCAGCTTCGGCGTTGTTTGTATGTGCCGCCTTCATCAACGCAGAATTGCCGGTCAAATCAACCAGATTCAAATCGGCGCCCTGGTCCAACAGGAAATTGGTTACATCCTGGCGTCCGTAACTATATTCCACCGATAACATCAACGGCGTTGCGCCTGCACGTGAACGAGTGTTGATATAAGCGCCGTTCGCCAACTGCTTCTTAACTTCTTCAAGATTGTTGCGACTGGCAAACTCCAACAGCGCTGCATTGGTTGCAGCTCGCAAGAGATCGGCTTCAGTCTTGTAATCGTTCTTCGATTTAGCTGACCGTGCAAAAAGAGACTTCGCAAGTTCTGTTTGACCACTCTCGACAGCGTAATCGAGCGCTGTGGCACCATCACTGTCTTTCAAGTTCAGGTCAGCCCCTTTTTCGAGCAGCAAATTAACAACCTCAGCTTTGCCCTTACTCGCGGCCACCATCAGCGCAGTCGTGCCTCGTTTGTTCTGCGCATTGTGATTAATCCCTTTTTGTAATAACAGGCGAACGATCTCGATTGGGCCTTGATAGACTCCGGTCGTAATGATCAGCGCATTGTCTCCATTTTGATCAACTGCAGCGACGTTTGCGCCGCGTTCGAGTAAAAGCTTCACCACTTCCGGATGCGAGATCACGCCACCCGCTTCTGACATGTATTGCGTGACGGAGTACAGCAAAGGGCTCTTTCCATTTTTGTCAGTGCCGTTGATGTCGGCGCCCTTGCTTAACAACAACTCGATCATGGGCAAACGTTGTTGCGGCTGGTAACGATGATCGAGCGCTACGGCTTTCATCAACGCGCTTTCGCCGTTGTCGTTGACAGCTTTCACGTCAGCGCCGGCAGTTAATAACAACTGGACAGTCTCAACAGAGCTACCACCGGCGGCTTCCATCAACACGGTGTTGTTGTCTCGTTCTTTGTTGCGAGCATTTACAGGTGCGCCTTTACTCAGCAGTAGCTTCACGATCTCGGGTTCGGCCTGATTGGCTGCAGCGAAGATCGCAGCATCGTGATCGGCGTGAATGTCGGCGCCACGCGCGATCAGGTATTTGACGATCGCAGTGTATTCAGGGCCATGCCGGCCGGCAGCTTCAGTCAACGCAGTGTTGCCGCCATCGTCAGCAATATTGACATTGGCGCCTTTGTCGATCAGTAGTTTTACCAGGTCGAGACTTGGCCAATTGATCGCGTACTGCAGAGCAAAGTAGCCGTTTATCCGGCTGCGCGCGTTGATGTTCGCACCCTGGCTAAGTAGCTGATTGATCTTCGTCAGATCTTTTTGTTGGACGGCATTGAGAAAGTCTTCATCGATCTGTCGCTGCGCAAAAGCCTGAGAGGAACCAATCAGGAGTAAGAGTATGAGTGGGATAATTCGCTTCATAAGTGTCTATCTCACCTGGCTTCTCCTCTGCGTCTCTGCGGAACTCTGCGTCTCTGTGTTGAACCCGACGTTCGTGTAGCGGCCGTTAATTTTTAACACGGAGACGCAGAGTTCCGCTGAGACGCAGAGAAAATCATTTTTGAGATCTGAGATCAAACTTCGTCGTCAGCAAGTCAGCCCACAGATCGCCAACCTCCGCAACTCGCTTTTTCATGTCACGCAAACCGAAGGTCCGTGGTCCAACTTTACCAGTCTCAACTTCTTCCCACGTACACGGTGCAGAAACCGGAGCGCCGTCTTTCGCGCGCACGGTGTAGGTTGCCGCGTATGTTGCACTGTAACCGTTGCGACCTGTATCGACGAGGATTCTTCCACCTCGATCAACTTTGCTGAACTCCTGAGTCAAGTTGTCAGGATCACGATTGACCAACTCGCGGCCCACTCGATGTGAAAATCCTGCCACCACATCAAAATCAGACTTTCCATCGAGAGGCACAGCGATGTGAAAGCCTTTTGATCCGCTCGTCTTAACCCAACTCTTTAGACCAAGTTCAGCCAGAAAGTCGCGCACCAGCAATGCGGCGTTACGTAGTCGTTCTGGTTCTTCGTCGTTCGCTGGATCCAGATCCAACACGCAGATGTCCGGGTAATAGAGACTCGGAACTCGTGAAGGCCAGACGTGAATGGTGATGCTGTTCTGATTTGCCAGCCACTGAAGTGAGCGTTCATCGTTCGCGAGTGGATGATGAACCGTGCCTTCTTTCTTCGGCACTTCGATGCGCTCGAGCCACTCAGGAAATCCCTTCACGACGTCTTTCTGAAAGAAGCCCGACGCCGTAATGCCGCGATGATATCGTTCCATCGTGACCGGCCGGCCATGTAGATGCGGCAACATCAACGGCGCGATCATTTCATAGTACGCCGCCAACTCACCCTTCGTTATTCCGTCATTTGGGAAGAGAATCTTTTCAGGATGGGAAATCATAAGTTTTCAGCCTCTGCGTCTCCGCGTCTCTCTGCGACTCTGTGTTGAAATAAGATACTGATAAGCGGACCACCGATTTTCAACACAGAGGCGCAGAGAGACGCGGAGACGCAGAGAGAGCCAATCTAATTCTTCACTGACAACAAACGTGGATGACGTAGTTTTCCATGTCCGGTCCATTCGATGAATCCCACTTGTACTCTGATTTCAGGTTTTACCCAGTGGACTCGCAGACGTGGCAATCCCTTGGCTTTTGTAAATGGCGATGCGGTCGTCTCGAGCTGATCGAGTCGCGTGCGAAGGTCCAACAACAGCTCCGTGTTGAAGCCTGTACCGATTTTGCCCGCGAAGGAAAAGTCGTCGCCTTCATAATGACCGACCAACAATGCGCCAAGTCCAACCCGTTTACCTTGTGGATCAGTAAACCCGCCAACCACAAACTCATGCTGAAGTTCACACTTCATCTTCAGCCAGTTTTTGGAACGTCGATGTTCGTAGATCGAATCGCGACGTTTGGCAATTACGCCCTCCCAACCTTCTTTCGCCGCCAGTTCCCACGGCTCGTGGGATTCCACCAGCACAACCCGCTGCAATGGACCACTCAACGGCAGTTCGCTCAGCAACAACCGGCGCTGTTCGAGCGTTAGCTGCGTCACGTCATGGTCCAACCACATAACATCAAAGACGTGATAGGCAACCTGGCCGTGTGGCCAGGTCAGTTCGCCATCAAGAATTAGTTGTTTTGGTGGTAACGCTGCAATGGCGCCGGCAATTAAAGGAAGGTCCTGCGGCAATTGGTTGCGGGAAAACAGTTGAACGTCGGCGCCATTTTTAAACGCAACCAACCTGATGCCGTCAAACTTCCGCTCGAACAACCATTCAGGACCGGTAAAGCGATCCTGCGTCAGTGTGGCCGCCATAGGAACGAGCCATTCCGGGAAATTTTCAGAAGAATTAGCCACAAAGACCCAAAGGCACAAGAAATCTTAAAGCAGGTCAGGAATGCTCAAGCGTGCTTTAAACAAGCCCGTGGATTCTACCTCACTTGGCAGTGCGCTGAAATCCATTTACCCTTACCATTGCGTATATACAACGGAGACAAAAAGCCATGCTAAAACTTTGCGCAATCTTATTAATTACAGTGGTAACAACAATGTTCATTAACGCATGCACAGCGGCTGACGCAGCGGGCGTCGCCATTCCAGATCCCAGGATTGACGCTACCCGGGCTAAAACTAAAGGTGAGCAGACAGCAGTTTTTGCGGGTGGTTGCTTTTGGGGAGTCGAAGCAGTTTTCGATCGCGTGAAAGGAGTGTCAAAAGCCGAGTCGGGTTATGCCGGCGGCACGGCTGACACGGCAGAATATTACACGGTCTCGTCAGGTCGAACCGGCCACGCTGAGTCGGTCCGCGTCACATACGATCCTTCACAAATTACGTATGGCCAATTGCTGAAAGTGTTCTTTGCGGTCGCGCACGATCCGACTGAACTAAACCGGCAAGGTCCGGACGTCGGAACGCAGTATCGCTCGGCCATCTTCTATGGCAACGACGAAGAGAAGCGAATAGCGGAAGCGTACATCAAGCAGTTGGATGAAGCGAAAGTGTTTGGCGGCAAGATCGCGACGCAAGTGGCGCCATTGAACGCGTTCTTTGCGGCAGAAGACTATCACCAGAATTACCTGGTGAATCATCCAAACGAGCCGTACATCGTCTATAACGACATGCCCAAGCTCGCGAATTTGAAGAAGCTATTGCCGCAATTGTGTAAAGACTAAGAAATTAGGACCGCAGGCGTCCTCGCCTGCTCTGTAGGAATCAAGCTACCTATAGCTAAGTTTTTCGGTTGTAGCCGAAGATGTTTGTGGTTTAGAAGGCAGGCGAGGACGCCTGCGGTCCTGTGGTTGGCGGTCCTTTACTAAGCCTACTTTAAGCAGTGCACCGGGAATTTCAGGGTTCGCCATGAACCAGCGCCACACATTTCCCGTGCGCGCGTTTTCTGCACTCAACATAATAATTCCCACATTGATTCCAATTACTTCTTTGTCATACCAGTTAATCGCCGGATTAAAAGCATCGACAAATCCGTAACGCCCATAAACCTTCTCACCAAACTTCTCTCGCATATTACGCAACGCCATCACCGACAACTCCGGGGTAAACATGATCGAACCACCAGCAGCCGATGGGACCACTGTTCCATCAATCGCCGGATCGCGCGGTGGTCCACCCCAGGCAAGATAGCCTTTCGCGCTGTCCGAAGCAGTTATTCCCCACAGGTTTGGTCCAAACACGGGAAACTCATACGACAAATCCATACAGAACTTGCGATGAGCCAACGTCGCGTTGATCGAATTCTCAAAGTAGTCGATCCGATCGCCACGTAATTCACGTCGATTTCGAAAGTCGACCCAGGCATGTGAGTACTGGTGAATGAAGAGCGGCACACCAATCGTAGTGAAGAAAGGATAACCGGCGTAAAGGTAGCGATCGCGCCAGATCCGATACCAAGATTCAGGTGGGATCGGATGACCGGGCGAGCCAATTGCGAGTAGGTAAAGAATCGAGTCCTCGCTGTAGGTGTCCCACCGCGACTTTAAGAAACCTTCTTCAGGTCTCCAGCCATGCGACAACAAAAACTGATCGCCGTTTAGCATCCATTTGAAGTCAACGCGTTCGTAGATCGTGGTCGCCAGCTTGCTGATTTCCGGATCGTCTTTGAAGTATTGCCGAACGGTCAACACGCCTGCCAACAAGAGCGCCGTATCGATTGAAGAAACTTCACTGTTCCAACGACGCGCGCCAGTCTTCGCGTCGACCCAGTGATAAAACCAACCGTGCGTGTGAAATGTTTTGTTAGCGAAGAAGTCGAGTGTGTTACGAACGCGCTCGCGAGCTTGCGATCGTGAAATCCAGCCCCGATCAGTCGCAATACAAATCGCCGTTAAGCCAAAACCTGTAGAAGCGGTGCTGGCAACATTGCGATGCCCTTCGTCGAGTTCGGACCCATCCGTGCGCGCGCGATCCAAAACGAGGCCGGTAGCCGGATCGGCGTGGTCCCAAAAGTATTGGAATGAGCGATGCTGTAGATCATCGAGAAAGTTTTGGTCCTGCGGTGAGAGTTGAGCAACTGCAGTGGAAAAACAAAAAATGACGAGGAGAATTGTAGGGGCGACCCTCCGTGGGCGCCCTTTTCTAATTTGTAACTCCATCGCTAAAGACAATAGGCTAATCGTGTCGGAAGGGGCGCCCACGGAGGGACGCCCCAACAATTATTGAACGGTGAAGCTATTCTCGATCACGTCTTCAGAACTTGAACCAACCATAACTTTAAACTCGCCGGGTTCAACCACATACTTCATCTCGCGATTGTAGAACCCGAGTTCATCTGGCCCAAGTGTGAATTCAACTCGTTGAGTCGCTCCTGGTTTCAGCGTGACCCGTTTAAAACCTTTCAGCTCTTTCACCGGACGGGCCATGCTGGCCGCGACATCGCGAATGTAAAGTTGTACAACTTCATCGCCTTCTCGTTTTCCGGTGTTCGTAACCTCAGCACTGACAGTGATTCGTCCAGTTGGTCCAATCGTCGCTGAGCTGAGTTGCACATTCGCGATCTTAAACTGCGTATAACTCAGGCCGAATCCAAACGGATATTGCGGCGTCCACGGAGCGTCTAAATATTTCGAGTTGTAACGACTGCTGGCATCGGGCGGACGACCCGTATTGAAGTGGTTATAGTAGATCGGAACCTGCCCGACGGTGCGCGGAAAACTAACCGGCAACTTGCCGCCCGGATTCACGTCGCCAAATAAAACATCAGCAATCGCATTTCCAGCTTCCGTTCCACCCATCCACGCTTCGAGCACAGCCGGAACATTGTCGGCAATCCAACCAATCGTAGGTGGTCTGCCATTGATCAAGACAACCACAGTCGGTTTGCCAGTCGCTTGAATAGCTTTCACTAAATCCATTTGTCGTCCCGGCAAATCGAGCGAACTACGCGACGCGGCCTCACCAACCATTTCCTTTACTTCGCCAACAAAAACAACTGCTACATCCGAGGCTTTAGCGGCCGCAACCGCTTCGTCGAAACCGGCGGTCGAGTCGCCGAGCACTTCACAACCCTTCGCGTAGTTCACTTTCGTGGTTGACGCGACTTTACCGCGAATTCCGGCCAACGCTGAAACTGTGTCGGCATCGTGCCCATCACCACTCCACCAACCAAGTGGCGAACGGGCATCATCCGCCATTGGTCCAATCACCGCGATCGACTTCAAGTCTTTATTAAGAGGCAATGCATCATTCTGGTTCTTCAATAGGACCATCGAACGGCCTGCAGCTTCACGGGCTACAGCGCGATTCGCGGCGGTCAGAATTGCGCCGCTCTCTTTTGTCTCGTCCACGTATGGATGTTCAAACAAACCCAGCCGGAATTTGATTCTGAGGATGCGTCTAACAGCTTCATCGATAGTCGACTGCGACAACTTATTGTCTTTCAACAAACCTGGACCTTGTTCGTTGTAGAGACGACTCACCATCTCCATATCGACCCCGGCATTCAATGCCGCTTCCGCCGCGCCTCGATCGTCGGTGGCGATTCCGTGATTGATTAATTCCTTCACGGAGGTGTAGTCACTCACGACAAAACCATCAAACTTCCATTCGCCGCGTAAGACTTTGGTTAACGTAAAAGGATTTGCCGAAGTGGGAACACCGTTGAGATCGTTGAATGCACTCATCAACGTTCCGACACCTGCATCAACTGCTGCACGAAAAGGCGGAAAGTAGATCTCACGCAGCGTTTGTTCAGACATGTCGGTCGTGTTGTAGTCGCGTCCACCTTCTGCGGCGCCATAAGCGACCCAATGTTTGGCGCAGGCGAGAACTTTCCCCGGCGCACTGTAATCACGCCCTTGAAAACCTAAAACACGAGCGCGAGCGAAGGCAGCGCCGAGATATGGATCTTCTCCAGCGCCTTCAGTGATGCGACCCCAACGCGGATCGCGCGCGATGTCGAGCATCGGCGCAAACGTCCAACGCACGCCAGATGCGTAGGTCTCACTCGCCGCGATGCCCGCAGTCTTTTCCGCGAGCGCAGGGTCCCAACTACTCGCTTCACCAAGCGGTATCGGAAAGATCGTGCGATAGCCATGAATCACGTCAAAACCGAACAGATTTGGAATTTTGAGACGCGACTCTTCAACCGCAACTCGTTGCAGTTCGTTTGTCTTCTTCGCGCCGCGAACATTCAGCGTTGAACCGAGCAGACCTTTGCGAAGCAACTCGACTTGTTCGGGACGGAAGTCGCCGTTGCCTTCACCATCGAGCTGTTGCAGTTGGCCCAACTTCTCTGCCAAAGTCATCTTCGCCAGCAACGCGTTAACTCTTGCTTCTACATCTGGCGCTTGCGACGAATGAGTGGTTGGCGTAAGGACAAGCGAAAGAATTGCGAAGATCGCGAGAATTGAGATTGCGAGAGATCGAGTGACGTTCATTTGTGTGTCGGTAGATTATCCGCAGATTACACAGATTACGCAGAGAGGTCAGTACCATAACGCGGTACTGACCTCATCTGTTGATTAAAAGCTTAGCCGGCCTTGAAACTCAACAACTCGTCCCGCGGACGCTCGTTGCGCGCGACCAAAGTCCGGGTTGTCTACAGTCGGTGAAAAGAAATTGAACGACGCCAGATTCAACTGGTTAAAGGCGTTAAAGAAATTCGCTTTGATTTCAAAAAACGCACCCTCACCAAGTTTCAAAAACTCGGGCAGACCCGTTCGTTTGCTTAAACTCAAGTCGGTCGCGAAATATCTTGGACCACGGAAGCTATTACGACCAATGCCCGGAAGTAATCTACCGTCCGGATTGTTTTGATCAAAATAGACGAGGCCACCTCCCGGGAAGTTGCCGCCGGGTCGGATAAACGCGTCGTTGCTTGTGTCATCGAGCGCGCCGCCAAAGTAACGCGGCGGACGCGAAGGACAAATGAAGTCCTGCGAACCTGCTGAACGAACGCATTGTCCAGTATGCGGCGTCCACGGAAATCCGGAGTGGGCCGTCACGATGCCGTTAATCTGCCAACCTCCCAGGACTTTGTTCACGGGCCCTTTTCCCGTTCTGAAAAACGGAATGTCCCACAAACCCGAAGCGACAAAATTATGTTTGACGTCGAAATCTGATGGACCACGTTCCTGACTAAGATCCTGTGGGAACGTTTGGTTGGTTACAGCGCCCGGCCCTTCATTCGACAGCGTATCAATACTCTTGGCCCAGCGATAGATTGCGTCAAACTGAAAACCCTTCGCAAAGCGACGTGTGATTCGGGCATTCAACGCATTGTAGTTCGCGTTGACGTCGGGCGTGGGAATGTAGACCGCAAACGCGAAGAAGTTTGTCGGAATAACCGGCTGCACGAATCGCTGATTAACGAGCCGGATCAACTTGTGACTCGAACTGCCCTGAAACCCCAACTCGCCAACTAAATTCCACGGCAACGAGTATTGACCTTCAAACGAATACGTGTAGACATAAGCGGTCGGCGTGTCTTGTAACGCACCATAAACCTCGACCGTGCGATTAGGCGGCGCTCCTGTCGCCGGATCGATACCGACGGCGAGGGCTGGGTTTGCCGGATAGCTGAATGGTGACGTACTGGTTCCTAACGTGTAGAGGATCTGTCCTCCTACGAAGGGAGTGCCGAAATCCAATGGCGAAGTACCACAACAAATCGAATAACGAGCAAAGAACGGCGGGTTGCCACGCGTGTTGCTGAAAACAACATCGGGAATGCGGTTATAGCTGACACCAAATCCGCCGCGCAGCACCAGCTTCTGGTCCAGGCCGCGATATTTCGGACTGTAGGCAAAGCCTAAACGGGGAGCAAAATTGTTTCGATCGGGATCGTAAAGGCTGCTGGTTGGTTGAACGCTCGAGCCAGTCAGGCCACCACCCGGTCCAAAAACAAAGTTCGCAACCTGGTTGTTCTTCTCCTTGAGCACGTTGAAGTATTCGTAACGCAGACCAAGATTGAGGGTCAGATTTGGTCGCACTTTCCAGTCGTCCTGAGCAAACACGCCGAAACCACCCGATCTAAAGTGGCGCTGAGCGTCGGCTGGTCCACCTGTTCTTGGATCGGCGTTGATTTGATAGAAGAGCGGCGTGTCGTTAGCGAAGTTGAACAATCCACCGAACGTGTAGAGCGGTCGCGACGCGCCGTTGAGATTGTCGTCGTTGAGTTCCTTGCGAAACTCGCCACCAAACTTCCAGCCATGATTGCCATGCACTTTGCTTACTACATCACGAAACTCAAACGTCTTTTCCGAGAAGATACCCGGAGTTGTCTCGGCCTGGTTCGCGCCAAAACGAATACGACCATCCTTCAAAAGACTTTCGATCTCAACGCGCGGAATACCAAAATTAGTCGCTTGTGAAGATTCAATTTCGTTATAAGAAAACTGGGTGAAATTGAAGCGCGCTTCATTCAGCAGGCTCGACGAAATGATGCGGTTGTAAAGAAATGTCATGGCCGTGTTATGCGGCGTGCTGGTGATGTCGGCTTGCGGTCTGGCGCCTGAACCTGGATCGCTACCAATCGAGAAGTTGCGCGTCAGGTAAGTGCTAAACGCAAACTGATCTTTCGAGTTAGGCGTGAAATCAAAACGCGCGTTGTACTGGTTCGGGCGATTGATCGCCGGCGCGGCAATGATGACCTTCTGAATATCAGGAATGCCGTCGAGTCCGCCTCCGGCAATATTTCCGAGACTGACATATTGGCCCAACGCGCCAGTTGGCGAACCAACGTCGAGGCCGGTTCCAATTACCTGACAAGCACCGTTCACATCAATACAGCTCGACTGAAGTGTGCCGCCGATACGCGGTTGGATTAAGGAATCAGCCAAAATGCGTGCACTAACGCCACCTGGACGCGCAGCGATGATGCTCTGCCGGAACTGTGGCGTTTCCACATAGCCAGTCGAAGTTGCGGTCGAGTTTTCGCGTAGTCCTTCATACGAAAGGAAGAAGAACGATTTATCGCGACCACCAACTGTTACTGGACCACCTTCGCCAAAGTGCGGCAGATAAAGTGGACCACCAATGCTGCCGCCAAATTGCCGAAATAGACGGTCGACCCGTTCAAATTGTCCGCGGCCAAAGTCATTTCGATATTTATTGAACGCATTTAATTTCGGACTGTCGTATTTCAAAAAGGCGCTGCCGTGAAAATCGTTAGTACCATTTTGCGAAACTACTTTGATTTGCGCGCCGGAGTTTCGGCCATCTTCAGCGGAATACGTGGACGAGGAAATTTGAATTTCTTTTACGGACTCCTGGTTCGGTGTGACTACAGCCGCGCCACCGTGCGTAAGACTGTTAACCGAAACGCCGTCGATCTGAAAGTTGTTAGCGGAGATGCGTTGACCGTTAGCGGTAATTTGTGGCTGGTTCTCAGCCTGAAAGATCGATTTACTCGATCCGCCTGGTCCAGTATCGCTACCGGCATTTGGCAACCCGGCTGAGTTTCCATTGCCACTTCGCGCCGCATCACCGAAGATGCCAGGCGTGAGTCGCGCTAATTCATACGGATCGCGGCCAACCTGCGGCAGTCGTTTAATTTCCTGGTCGGTGATACCGCGGTTAACATTCCCGTTTTCCGTTTCGAGTTTTGCGGTTGCTTCATCGGTGACTGTGACGGTAGCACTGATGTCACCAGTTTCGAGCACAATGTTCACCGCCTGAACATTTTCAGCTTCGACCGTAACATTTTCCAGAACGGATTTTTTATAACCGTCGCGCTCGGCAACGACCGAGTACTTTCCCGGGGCCAGTCCGGAGATACGATAAAAGCCTTCGTCATTTGTTTGTACTTCCTGACTCTTGTTAGTGCCTGAATCAGTTATCTTCACTTTCACGCCGGGCACCAGGCCGCCGGTTGAGTCGGAAACACTTCCCTGAATGCTGGCTTTGAACTGCGCATTGGCAATCGTGGCAGCACAAAGAAGCAGAATAGTCATAACGACGATTCGGACAATATTTGAATGTGAGCTCATTTTTTATGGCACTCCCTAAAATTCGATTGGTCTTTCTGTTAAGACACTACAGCGTTGGGCTAAAGACCAAGCTTCAGCACGAAAAACGGTCCAGTTGGGGGAGACTGACGATCGGAATTACGAGAAAACTTTAATTCGGATTGGGGGTTCGCCACTCGGCCGAGCGAGCAAGGGGGATAGTGGTTAATAGCACGGAACCGACTAAAACAGCAATGATCGATTCGCGACGTTGATATTTAGGAGCGCAGGCGTCCTCGCCTGCCTCGATCGCTGAAAGATCACTTTAAAGGGTTGAGTGATCTTTAACTGAGCAAGCAGGCGAGGACGCCTGCGCTCCTAAAATAAGACTGCAAGTCGGTCGGTTCGATCACGCATCTATGTCTTCCACTCCACGAAACGTTCTCATAATCGGCGGTGACGGCGAGTTTGGTCGATTTTTACGCCACGATATTTTCCCGCATTTCGACCCACTCAATATCTATATCGTCGAACGAAACACATCACGCGATGAACATGCGGCCAGACTACAAACTGCTCGTCACGTCATACTCGCAACGCCGCTCGCCGGCTATGCAGAGTTGGCTTGCGAAGAAATTTATCGTTGCCGGGAGTTACAGCAACGCACAACTCTCTGGCTGCTGCCGTCAGTTCAAGCGGGAGTTTGGCGCGCTGTTTCCGCAACTTTAGAACTCGTGGCTAATCCGCGTCTGTCAGCCGTCTTCGTGCATCCGATGTATGGTCCAAATGGCTTTCGTGAGACTGAACCCGAAGCACGAACTTTCCAAAACGTTCTCACGGCGACCTACGCCGGAACTGAACATCAACTCGATGAAGAAGTCGCAAAATTGATCAGCGACTTCCAGGCAAAATTCAATATTTCGACGACAAACAACTTCGATCCGGATCAACACGATCAAGTAACCGCTTACTCGCAGGGATTGTCATACTGCGTTGCGAAGTTGATGTTTGAACAACCAGCGCTTGAAACAATCGTCAAAGAGCAGCTACCCGATCTGCATCATTCGTTTACTGCGAACCACGATCTTATTCTCGACTTCTTGAGAATCAATTCCTACATGCCACAAGTCATCGCGGCTTTTGCCGATGCGTGGCAACATACAAAACAACAAACGTATGAAGACATCGTCGTTGCCTTTGCTCGCGCAGATGCAGCGCTCAATCGTGGCGCAGAATCTCCGATCTCGACTAAGTGGTACGAAAAACTTAGAGCTGCAGCCAGTCAAACTTGAGGACAACAAATGAAGCGACCTCTTACCGTCACCATCGTCGGTGTTTTATTTATCATCATTGGCATTGGAAGTCTGTTCAAAGCTGTCTGGCCGCTGCTCGGTGGGAATGCCGGGCGGATCGCAGGCCATGAGTTTATGGATAGCGGGATTGTTTTTGTAAGCGCCGTAGTTGCACTCGTAAGCGGTCTATTTGTGTTGCGCGGCGCGAACTGGGCCCGTTGGCTTTGTCTGCTCTGGATGGCCTTTCACGTGGTCGTCAGCATTTTCCATAACACTACGGAGCTGTTGGTCCATCTGTTTTGGATGCTCGTGTTGATTCTTTTATTAATGTTCGGCAAAGCCGCCGTCTATTTCCGAACAAAGGCTTAAGGGCAAAAGTCGTTGTAACAAAGAGTCAGTACCACCTTGCGGTAACGGGTGGGCACTGACGGCTTCTTAAGCACGTGGCTCTGGACGCAGCCTGTCTGCTTTCGGTATAAGTGACGCACCGCAATGGCCGTAGTAGGCTGGCATTAACTCCAGGGCATGAGGTCAGTATCGTAACGCGGTAGCGTCGGGTCTCTTAATATCACCAGACTTACAAACTCAACTGACCCGACGCTTCATCGCCGCTGGATCTACTCGACACAGACAAAATCAATATGCGAATCACGAAACTCTCCACTTATCGAGTCGAACTACCGCTGCACGAAGGAAGTTATAAATGGTCACGCGGCCATAGTGTTTCCGTTTTGGACTCAAACATTGTTGAAATCAAAACTGACGAAGGCCTCACCGGCTACGGAGAAGTTTGTCCGTTAGGACCAACCTATCTTCCGGCCTATGCCGCCGGTGCGCGCACAGGCATTGCCGAACTTGCGCCGCAGTTGCTGGGAATGGATCCAACGCAACTTGGGGTCATCAACCAACGAATGGACCAGGCATTGCGCGGCCATCCGTATGTAAAGTCGGCAATCGACATGGCTTGTTGGGACCTGCTTGGAAAAGCCTGCAATCAATCCCTCGCCACTTTGTTGGGCGGCACATATGGTGACGACTTCGCTCTTTATCGCGCGATCTCGCAAGACAGCCCCGAGGCCATGGCCGAAAGCATTGCGAGCTATCGAGCTGAAGGCTATACGAAGTTTCAACTAAAGGTCGGCGGTGCTCTTGATATAGATATCGAACGTATCAAGGCGTGCGCCGCAAAATTGCAACCAAGCGATGTGTTAATCGCCGATGCGAACACGGGTTGGAAACAACATGAAGCTTTGCGGGCGGTCCATGCTGTAAAAGATGTCGACGTTTACATCGAACAACCATGTATGAGTTATGAAGAGTGTTTGACGGTTCGTCGCCACACGAATCGCCCGTTTGTCCTCGACGAAGTTATAGATGGACTCGCAATGATATTGCGCACCGTCGCCGATCATGCTGCCGACGCCATTAACTTAAAAATTTCTAAAGTGGGTGGACTAACGAAGGCAAGGCAGATTCGAGATTTGTGTGTCGCATCCGGCATTGCGTTGACGATCGAAGATACGTGGGGCAGCGACATAATCACGGCAGCGATTGCGGCTCTGGCCCATAGTACGCCGACTGATTTCCTGTTTACGGCAACTGATTTCAACAGCTATGTGACCGTGAGCACAGCCGAAGGCGCACCGCAGAGAGTTAATGGACGTCTCGCTGCGTCTAAAGAGCCTGGCCTGGGAATAACACCACGCATGGACGTGCTCGGCGAAGCGGTATTTTCGACTTAGACTCTTCCCTCCGAAGGAGTGACATATTTATAGCTGCGGTTAGTCGCGATGAAGTCAGTACCGTAACGCGGTAGCGTCGGGTCAGATGGATTTTGCGGGCCTAAGTTTATTGCGGACCCGACGCTACCGCGTTACGGTACTGACTTCATCGCCACGAACATAGCACGCGTGCTCAAACCAGCAGGCGGGGACGCCTGCGCTCCTAACATGACGGAATATTCAACCCTACAATCACTCTCGCAACGTTTTTGGATCTGGCGCGCGGCAAACATGCCCATCTCTTACGACGACATTCCCCGCATGGAACGTCCAAAGGGTTGGGTGCCTGACTGGTCCACCGCCGCAATCGCGCAACGACGCGATGAACTCGCCGGCTTCGTTAAAGAGTTTGAAGCGATAGACTCAGTCGCCTGGTCCATCACTCAACAAGTTGATTATCGACTGATTGCATCGGCGCTTGCGCGAATTCGTTGGGAGTTGGACATCACTCGCAGCCACGAGCTGAACCCTGATTTCTACGTACACCAAACACTCGGTGCGATCTTCCTGCTTTTAATCAAACCTGCTCCATTCGAAGCCGAACGATGTGCTGAGCTTGTAACTCGCATGCAAAGCATTCCCACGACTGTCGAACACGGCAAACACAATCTCGCCGGTCACGCAATACGTCCATTCGCACTCGCCGCAATCGACAAACTCAAAAACGTCACCACTTGCTTGTCGACAGTTGTAACTGAACTACAAACCTTTGTCCCTGCTGACACATGGTCTCAACTTGATGAAGCGAAGACCAAAGTGACTGTCGCACTGGAAGATTTTCGCGAATGGCTGGAAACGCACTTGTCTGAAATGTCGGAAGAAACAGCCGTAGGACGTGAAGCTTATTCATTTTTTCTACACAACGTCGCGTTGATGCCGTTCACTCCCGAGCAGTTACTCGACGCAGCAAAACAGGAGTGGGAACGCTCGGTCACATTCGAGGCTTTTGAACGCATCAGAAATGTTGGTGTTCCCGATCTGCCTGTATTCGAAAATCAAGCCGCACAAATCAAACGCGAAGCCGAACTCGAAAACGACGTCAGAAAATTTTTGGCAGAGAAGGACGTGCTGAGTGTGCCCGAATGGGTGAAGCATTATCACAATCTGCCCTTGCCGGCTTACCTCGCGCCGTTGTCGTTTATGGGTGTTACCGACGATCTGACTTCTGCTAACCGGCTCGATGAGGATGGAATCAGCTACATAAAAGTACCGCGTCCCGATTTGGATTATTTCTCACTCTCGATCGCGAAAGACCCGCGACCACTGATCGTGCACGAAGGAGTTCCGGGTCACTTTTTGCAGCTAGTACTTTCGTGGGCCCATGAGAACGAGATCCGTCGCTATTACTACGACTCGGGAGCTAACGAAGGAATTGGTTTTTACGCTGAAGAGTTGATGATGCAGTTTGGTCTGTTTGATGACAGTCCGAAAACGCGTGAAGTGATGTATTCGTTTTTGCGATTGCGCGCGGTGCGAGTTGAAGTTGATGTGAAGCTGGCGATCGGTCAGTTCACGGTTGAACAGGCTGCCGCCTATTTGATGGAAGTTGCCGCGCTTGATCATGCGACCGCGTGGCAGGAGGCTGTGTTCTTTGCCTCAGCTCCGGGACAGGCGATCACTTACCAGATCGGGAAACTGCAGATCGTGAAATTTTTGGCTGATGCGATAAGAGTCCAGGGTGAGTCGTTCAACCTGAGAAAGTTTCACGACTATCTTTGGAAGAATGGAAACGTTCCGATTGCTTTATTGCGATGGGAGCTGTTGGGACTGGATGACGAAATAACAAATCTAAGCGGTCTCAGCGTCAGTACCACCTCGCAGTAGCGGGTGGAACTGGCGAATGATTAAGATTGCCGATTCCAGTTGCAGACTATCTTTCACGCCAATCTGCAATCTGAAATCTGCAATCTGAAATATCTAAGCCGCTCGTTGTTCCCGCATAACCGTCGGGAAATATTCAATCCGCGAGTTCATTTCGAACACGGAGTCGAGACGAGTGATTTCGAAGATTTGATTCAACGGTTGGTTGACGTTGATGACCTTGAAGCGAAGTCCTCTGGAAATCGCCTGCTCGCGCAGTTCCAACATCACTCCCAGGCCGTGAGCATCAACAGTTCTTACTTGCGCCAGGTCGAGAATAATGGCGCGAGTCGATGAAACACCACGCGCAGCCGTGCGCAAGACTTCGGTTTCACCATTCACAACTTTTCCTTCCAGACTCAAAACGGCGACATTCTCAAGATTTTTGGCGTGTATCTTCAACATGACTTCTCCCTTTGTAGGTAGTGCGGGTAATTCGCTCTCCATAAGTAAAGACTACTTAGATTTCACTTTTGTTAACACCTGGGTTCCACTTTTATTGGCTGATTTCTTCTCTACCGTATGCATAACACCGCCGGTGAAGGATTTATTCAGATTTTTTAGGAGGGTTTTATCTCTGCGCCTCTGCGGATCTCTGAGTCTCTGTGTTGAAATCAGTGTCTCGCTAATTTGCCCCATTTTTCAACACAGAGGCGCAGAGAGATGCGGAGACGCAGAGGCCGCTTACTTCAACTTCTCATATTCCTTCTTCGCATCCTGCAACCACTCCAAGTCCGCGTCGGCATCTTTCCATAACGCCAAGAATTCTTCATACGCCTTACGCGCCTGCGCCGTGTCGCCTTGCAACTCAGCCGCTCGCGCCAGGTTCAATTTCGCAAATGGCCACAACAATGAAAGCGGACCTTCACCACGATGGTCCAACACTCGCTGCGCTTCAGCTCCAGCCTCCGCTCCCTTTCCCAACTTCAAATACGCCATCGTCCGCAACGTCTGCGATCTCAATTCACCCACTGCTTCATACTGCCTCGTCTTCTCCAACTGCTCGATCGCTTCCTGCGCGTTTCCTTTTTTCAACTCAAGCGCGGCCCTGATCTGTGGCAACCAAAGTTGATCGACAAGTGTGCTTTCGGAAAACTTTCCTTCAAGCTCCTGAATAACTGACTGCGCGCGACTCGCTTCACCCGCGAGTGCAAACGCGAACGCTACGCGCGTAAGTACATTTCGATTTCGCTCCAGCGACAGCCCCGCGTCTGCAAACCAAACAGCGTCGGAGTATTGGCCCAACCACGCAGCCCGCACAGCCTGGTCCGCCGCATATCCCGCGACAACTTCTTTCGAATCGGCACGCTGGGCCAACTCGCTCGCCTGCGTCAGGTTGTAATTCGACTTTTTCCACTCACCCGAAAACGCAGCAGACTGCACCGTCCACGACACCGCGCGATGTTCGTCAGGTCGACCGTTGGCCCATGCAAGTTGTTCCTGTAACGACTGCGCATCATTACTGACAAAAGCGACTGCGTACAGCCGTTCACGAATACTCATGCTGTCCAACTTCTGCGCCAGCGCCTGTCGACAAACATCACGTGCTTCATCAAAACGATTTAACCCGATCAACGCTTCCGCCAGATTGCCGGGCCAGATCGCTGTGTTTGGATTTAACTTCTGTGCTTCCCGCGTCGCGGCAACTGACTTTTCAAACTGGCCCGTAATCGAATAAAGGTTTCCCAGATTGCCTGGACCACGAGACTCGCGAGGATAGTTACGGACGTAAGCCTGTTGCGCTTCGATCGCCTTGTCCAACTCGCCGGTTACGATCTGGTAATAGAAGTAGGTTATCCGCGCGCGCTCGTCTTCGCTGGCTTTGCCGCTCAACGCAAAAGCTTTCGTCAGACACTCGGTGGCCAGTCCAGGCTGGCCTGTATTCGCATATTGAAGTCCGAGCCCTAACCACGCGGTTGCAAACTGCGGATCTTTTTCGGTGGCCTTTTTGTAAAACTCAATCGCTTTGAAAAACTGGCCTTTGTCTTGTTCATTCCGACCTGACGCATACTCTTTTAACGCCTCAAGCGACGACGTAGTTACGTCTAACTTTGCGTCAAACTTTTGAATCGAACTCAACGATTCGCCGAGTTTTTCACGTAACTCACTCGCCGCTTTAGACAGCGCTTTCAGTACCTGGTCTTTCCCCTCGGCTTCGACCTGGACCAACGCGACTTGATCGCCAGTTTGTCCGTTGAGTGCTTCGAGGGTAATCGAGTAGTTGCGATCAAACCTCACAATCGTGCCCGCGATAAAGGCTTTTAGTCCCTGCCGCTGGCAAATTTCACGCGCTCGTTGACGCGTCACCTTTTCATCAGGCGACAAACTCATTAACTGCAAGGTTGCCCTGATGCGCTGGTCCGGGAAGATGTCGAGGAAAGGCGACTGCTGTAACTGGACTGAAAGTCCCTGGCGCAGTGTTAAGTCAAACACTTCATCGCCCGTTTTGTTTTCAAACTCGGTCAGCAGAATCGTGTCTTTATCAGTGAGAGGGGCGATTGTTTTGTGTTTGAAATACCAGGCAAGTCCCAACACAACACTCAACGCAACCAAAGCAAGAACTACCGTTACCGCGCGTTTGTGCAGTTTCACCTGGTTGACGAGGTACTCCGCACTCGACGTTGCATAAGGCTCAGTGGTCACGGCAACGGCCGGTCTTTCCTGGCTCTGCTCACTCCTCGCATTGGTCATCCGCAAATCAAAGAGCGCCGTCCGATCGTGTTCGGCTTCATTTTCAAGCTGACGTTTCAGGTTCTTCAGGTCGGTCAGAAAATCATTCGCGGTCGGATAGCGATCGTCGGGATTTTTAGCCAACGCCTTGGCCACGATCTGTTCCAGACGACGTGGCATGTGTGCGTCAAAACTCGAGAGTGGCGCGGGTTCTTGTTCCTGAATGGCTACTACTTGCTGATACAACTCCTGTCCCTGAAAAGGAACACGGCCGGCAACCATCTCATACAAAACAACGCCCAGACTCCAGATGTCAGTGCGATAGTCGAGCGTTTTCGCTCCGGCCGATTGTTCGGGCGACATGTAACTCACCGTGCCCAACACGATGCCAGGCTCGGTATTAGGCATTGAGCTTGTGCCAGGATCCGAATCACCGGACTGTATTACGGGTTTCGCTAACCCGAAGTCGAGAATCTTCACGATGCCGTCGCGCCGGATCATGATGTTTTCGGGCTTAATATCGCGATGGACCACGTGGGCTTCGTGCGCCGCATTCAAAGCTGCAGCAATCTGCATCGTGATGGTGAGGACTTCATGAATGTTGAGCCGGTTCGCAGCCATGTGCTCGCGCAACGTCACGCCTTCAACGTATTCCATCGCAATGAAGCGAGTTGGACCATGCTGACCGAATTCGTAGATCGTCAATACGTTGGGATGGTTGAGCGCGGACACCGATCGCGCCTCTCTAATAAAACGGCGCATCCACTTCGGATCCGCGGCCAACTGTGAAGGCAATAGTTTAATGGCGACGGTGCGGCCCAGCTCACTTGTGTCCTCCGCCAGATACACCTGGCCCATGCCACCGGCTCCAATTTTGGAGTGGATCTTATAGTGACTGAATATCGTGTTGGGTTGGATCGTTTCGCTCAATCAGTTGGAGAAGCGGACATGCGTAGCTTACACAGATTATGTCGGTGAGGGGAAGACGTTTTGATATTTGAGATTGCCGATTTCCAATTGCCGATTGGGATTTACCAACCTCTCAGCGTCTCTGCGGATCTCTGCGTCTCTGTGTTGAAATCTAAGTGCAAAATAGTTTGAGCCCTGGGTTAACACAGAGCCGCAGAGATCCGCAGAGACGCTGAGATCACTCGTCTAACAAAGCGCCGTTGGAATTACTGGCTTTGATCGCACAACTTATTTCGTATCAGGCAACGGTAGCCAGGTAGTATCCGAAGGCATTCCCTTAGTACTAACCCACGCCGGATCGCTACCATCGGCGATCTTTTTCAGCTCACCGGTTGAACGGCTATAGCGATTGATCGTTGCCTCACTGCCCGATCCGGATTGGAACAGAAGCGTGTCGTTATCCGGTAGCAGAATGGGACAATGAGGATCTGGTGTCGGAAGTATTAGCACCGGGTCAGTACGGCTTTTCACATTCAATTCGTAAATGCCCGAAGCAGTCATAAATTCTCTTCGCGCAAATAAGACCCGAGTGCCATCTGGTGTCCACGAAGGATCGACATCGTTTGGGCCATGCGTGATTAACCGCTCTTCCGAACCGTCGGCGTTCAGCATTAAAACACTCGTAAACGAATCCGACGTATATTCAAGGACGATCTCTTCGCCGTCGGGAGACCAGCGCGGCCTATCGGATCCTTCTCGATCTAACACTTGTTTCTGTTCTCCTGAACTAATGTTTATGGTCCAAATGGTGCCGCTCACATTGTTGACAAATGCCAATCTTTTTCCGTCTGGAGAGAAGGATGGACTCGAGGTCAGGAATGTTTGTTCAAATAGATCGATTCCTTTCATTTCCTTTAAATCAATAAGACGCACTTCCGAAAGATCACCGAACCGGGCTACATAGGCCACCTTTAGTCCATCGGGAGACCAGGACGGTTGGGTCCTGGCCTCACCGCTATCCGCATCATAGTAGGCCGACAGCTCTCCGCGGAATCCGAGAGCATCCATCAATACGATTCGTGGAGGTCCGGTTTCGCGTGACGTAAAAGCCAGGGCGCCTTCCGGTAAAAGTTCCAGATGCAAAGCCTTGGCGATTGCTGAAAGTGGACCATAAAGCGCCCGGTCAGGAGGTGTCCGTGAGATACGGTTCTCAATACTCGTTGTAAATTCCTTCAAAGCCGAATGCCGAGAATATCTCTCCAAAATCGCTTGAGAGTGTTGAGTAAGTGTTTGACTTAACCACTGCAGCGTCGGCAGATTGAAATCGAGCGAAGCAAACAGCGTTAACAGCTCGTCACCACGATCGGAAGATAACAACTGAATAATTAGCTCTTCGCCAAACTCTTTGAAAAAGTCTTCCCCTGGATCCTCATCGAGTAACGACAAAAGATGTTCACAGAAATTAAGGCGCAGATATCCGTCAACCCGGCCCAACAGAGCTGCCGCATTCCCAGCGAGGGTGATTGCAGAATCGGGATCACCTGAAACTAATTGGTTCGCATAGTCTTTTAAGGCTTCTGGAAAATTATAGCCAAGCTCAAATCTCTCGGGATCCATCACCTGGAAGGCAAGCTTCAGTAATTGTCCGGGAAGTGCCAACTCTTTTTGCCAGATCTCCAAACTCAATGTTTGCAAGCCCGCTCTACACCACGGTGTTAAGTCAATTTTTCCTTCAGTCGTCTTCAACACTAGCCGATACAACCACGCACTCTCAGGATGAAATTTTCCAGCTGTGATTTGTGAGGCCACCGGATGCTTTTTCAAAAGACCTTCAACAACTCCACTAAACGTTATTTTGTCGTCCAGCTTTACAGCTACGTCCCGGTAAACAAACTCGATTCGGCTAACTAAGTCTTCGGCAAAAAACTCCGCTACCTTATCAGTTGCCAATATCGACCGCAGCGATAAGAGAAGTAGCGACTTCAATTTTTGACTTTTCAAATGAGGTCGAAACAGCAAGGGCAGTTGGTTAAAACGAGCAAGCGTATCTGTAAACGCGGTAACAGTTTCAGCGCCCTCAATTAGCTGTGGAGAAATCTTCGTTTTCTCCACAAAACCTTCAAACACTCCCGGCAGGACCTCCGATTCCGCATAACGAAACGACAGATAAAACGCCAGGCCAACCGTGCTTGCAGAAACCTGGGCCGTCCTGTCTAAACGACTCATTACCTCGCCTTTACCGGCAAGCTCTTTCAGCCGATCTCTCACCCGCTCATCCGTATTAAGGTCATGCGCCAGTTCAGATGCGACTTCCAATATTGCCGACACTGCTTCGGTCGGCAGTACGTCATTTGATTCGATGGTGGCGAATAGCTTGTCCGTAAACGCCTTGAAGGCATCCGCCCTCATCTCAGGTAAGGTTTCCTCGAAAAGCAGGTTCACCCACTGTATCCACGTCGTCACGCTAAATTGAATAACAGCACCCACTACGTGACCTCGAAGTCCCGTTACTGTGCCTTCAAGCAACGTTCGCACAAACGCAAGTTTATTAGCGTCGCTTTCATTCGCTCCACCGATTTTCCACTTCACAAAGGTCGCCAAGCCTTGCGCTCTCTTTTCATTCAAAGGGACCCACGCGGGTACGGCAGCGGCTTGACGACACATGGTTCTCGTCACTGAGCGCACCGAAGACTCCGGCGCGTTGACAAGTAACTTGCTCTCCTCGAGTGCCGAAGCTGCATCCGCTATCTTTACAACTTCTTCTCCGGTCCATTCACTGGTAACTATTTGCTCGAAGATTTCCCAGAAGCCTTTCGGAATCTGCTTTTCGATCCGCTGAAGTTCTTCACTTGATGCCAGCGTTAAGGCGTTTTTGATCTTGTCTGAGAACAGCAGTTGCTGCGCAACATCTACCTCAACGTTGAAAGCCATCGCGGCGAGACTTTCGCGCACACCGTCACCCAATAGCTCGCGATACTCCTTACGTGGAAACATTTCCGGCGGCTCCACGAGTAACTTCTTGACTATATCTGCACCGGCTCGACGCAAATAAACATAATAAGCGATATGCGAAAGTTGGAATTTGTCATCGGTGGGGTTTGGTCCCGCTGTCCACTGACGATGAATAGCGCCCATCTGGTTAACAAAAAGTTTCAGTTCTCTAATCGTTGGCACCGGACTGCCTGCCGTCTGATTTATTGCGTGACCGATCGCGAGCACACGATAAACCTCATGCAAATCTGACTCAGGATGATTTGGGAACGCCTTTTTAAGCTGATCTTTTAGAAACCTGCCCCAATCAGATAAGACAAGCGATGGCACTTCAAAGCGTATCTGAAAACTCTTGTCGATGAATGACGCGGCGGTTTGCGTCTTACTCTTTTTAGCACCGTTCGCCGGCGAATCATCGGCATCTTCAGACTGCCATAACGAGCTAAGACCTTTTAAGTCGTAGAGCACCACGAGCCAGAGACGTTCACGCCAGGGTGGCCGCTCGAGCTCGCGATGTTGTAGAAACGTTTGTAAGGTGGACCAGATAAGTAGCGCGTCTTTTGAGTCAACGCGATCGAGGTTATCGAGCAGAATAACAATCCGCCTCGTCGGATCAATGAAAGCCTCTTCGATCAACTCAGTAAACCGATCTTCGAATTCGATCGAAGTTGGATTTCCGGTTTTTTGAGTAACCGTAGTCTTTCCAGTTAAGCCTCTGTTAAAAAAGATGCCGAGCACATCCGATTTGGTCTTGTACAGGACCAGCGTCACGATAAAAGGAAGGGCTGTAAGAACAACTCCCACTGCCGACAATAACCAAAAACGCTGCCGGATCGGCGGATATCTTTCTATTTCCTTCAACGCCTCGGCTATGAACTGCGCCCCAACCGGAAGAAGCAAAAACAAGAAGGCAACGAGGGCGCCTGACCGGCTGAAGGTGAGCTCGTCTTTTGTCGTTACGGTTTCCTGGCGATTTGCCAGTACTTCAATGTGTTGGTTCCATTTCTCAGGGTCAATCCACTTGAGTTCTTTAAGCCGGCGGATGAGTGTCTCAAGAAATGTGCGGCGCAGGGGATCGCCTTCGTGGGCCCAGGCATCGAACGAGATCACAGCAGTGTTGTCAGACTGAAGTTTCTTGATAAGTAGTCTGGCTACGGTTGATTTCCCCGAGCCCCAACTTCCTTCAACGCCGATTGAAATGCCCTTCGCATCTTTCCGGGAAATCAAGGTCGCGATGTTTGCGGCGATACGTTCATGCGGACCATTAAACGCATCGATCAACTCGGGCTCGTCGAGCAGGAGATTAGTTGTGCACTCGTTCTTTTCGGAGACCGGAACAGTGGCGTCGGGTGCTTGATTGTTTTCTGTCATGAGGTCAATTCGCGATTGCGATGTCGTCAGAGTCGGAACATTGTGCTATTCGCAGAGGGTCGACGAGCAGCCAAGGATAACAACATCCGCGGAACACAATAAAGACAAAAGGCGGATTATACTGTCGGCAAAATCTCAAAATGGAGAAAATGTGACGATGAAATCTTTGCAGCGGACGGCTTTGGTTTTGTTTTCGATCTTCGCCTTTTTAACAGTGACGCAAGCGCAGGAGAAGGAACCGTTCAAACTCACGGTCGAGCTACGTGAACCCTCCAGCGCGACTTCGTGGTTTACGCTAAAGCCAAGCCGGCCCTACCAAAATCAGACGTCAACCGATCCGTACGTCTTTCCGGACAGCGACAAACGATTTCGTCGTTACGTTATAAATATGGTTGGCCCATTCGCTTTACTCAAGACCGCTGCTTCAGCCGCTATCAATCAATGGAACGACAATCCGGAAGAGTGGGGCCAGGGAGCGCAGGGTTACGGTAAACGCTTCGCCTCGAACCTGGGCGGCAACGCGATTCGCCAAACAGTGACTTATGGATTATCGGAAGCGCTGCATCTCGATACCGGATTTGAACGGAGTAAGCGAAAAGGATTCTGGCCGCGCTTAAGTGATGCGCTGGTCCAGAATGTCACCTCACGTACACGAAGCGGCAAGCGAGTTATCTCCGCGCCCATCTTTGCCGGCGCCTATGCAGGAGCGATCATCCCGACCGTGACGTGGTATCCGGAAAGATATGGTTACAAGGACGGACTGCGCGAAGGAACTTACGCGTTGGCGTCCGGCTTAGCGATCAACGTGTTGAGGGAGTTTGTCTTCAACTGGTGATAGGGGTCAGGGCTCGGGGGTCAGGGCTCGGACGTTGGTGGTGGGTGCGGAGTTTGGCTTTGCCACCCGTTGTGAGGAATGGCTCTGCCTTTCCGTTAGTAGCTGCTTATATTTTCTGGCTGCGCCTTCCTCCGGCTGGTGACTTCTAAAGGGAAAAAAGTATTAAGGTAGCCGCTAAGGGAAAGGCAGAGCCCTTCCTCACAACAGGCGGCAGAGCCGAATCGAAGTACCAAGCACAAAGAACCAAAAAATTTTAGCGAGCTGTCGATCTTCACACTCCTGATTCGACTAACAGTTGTAAAGAGAAATTCGAACAGGAGAACACGAAGATGCTTGAACGAGACGGCTACGAACAGTTCAGTGGAAATTCGATTGTGCCAATTAACACGAAAACGACTTCAACCATTGTCACTACTTTGAAAAGTATTGGCGCTGTTTTCGCCGGCTTGCTTGCCATAACCGTGCTTTCGGTCGGTGCTGATCTCGTCATGCATGCTACCGGAATTTACCCACCGTGGGGCGAGCCGATGGCCGATTCAAAATTCGCTCTGGCAACTGGTTATCGCACCGTCTTTGCCATCGCCGGAAGTTATCTCTCAGCCGGGCTCGCTCCGGTTAAGCCGATGCACCATGCAATCGCGCTCGGTATCGTGGGTGTTGTGTTCTCACTCATCGGAACGATCGCGACGTGGAATGGTGGACCAGAGTATGGACGCAAGTGGTATCCCATCACCTTGATTCTGATCTCGATTCCATGCGGCTGGCTGGGCGGAAAACTACAACAAAAGATTTCGGAAAGAAGGCATTCTAAACCTTAATCGAGGAGACTGTGATGTCGGGAAACTTGAAAATCACTACACCGACGGATCGCGAGATCATCATCAATAGAGAATTCAATGAGCCGTGCAATCTCGTGTGGGACGCGATGTCAAAACCAGAGTTAATCAAACAATGGTTGTATGGACCACCGGGATGGACGATGACTTTATGTGAAGACAATCTGCAGGTAGGCGGAACATTCCGTTGGGGTTGGGCCGGACCCGATGGCGTTGAAATGGCGATGCATGGTGTCTACCAGGAAGTGACGCCGCCGCAGCGAATGGTGCGCACCGAGATCTTTGACTTTGGCTGCGATGCGCAAGCCGGCGAACAACTGGCCACGATAGAGCTTACCGAAGCGAACGACCAAACGATCCTTACGTTGACTGTTCTCTATCCTTCGAAAGAAGCCAGGGATGGCGCAGTCGCTTCGGGAATGGACAAAGGCGTCGAGGCCGGTTATGACAGGCTTGAAGAGATGCTCACGGCAAAGGTGTCGCAATGAAAACTGATGTTCCCAAAACCGTCGACGAATATCTCGCTTCAGTCAGTGATGAACAACGGGTGGCACTCGAAAAACTGCGCAAGACGATTAGAGCTGCCGCCCCAAAAGCAATCGAGTGCATCAGCTATCAAATGCCGACTTTCAAACAGAACGGCATGCTGGTGTCGTTTGGCGCATGGCGGGATCACTGTTCGTTCTATCCCGGTGCAAAGCCGATCGAAGATCACCGGGACGAACTTAAGGACTTCGAACTAAGTAAAGGCACGATCAGATTCAGGCCTGACAAACCGATTCCTGCCAGCCTGGTGCGCAGGATGGTGAAAGGCAGAATTGCTGAGAACGAACGGCGAGCGGCAGCTAAGAAGAGATGAAGACACGAGACGCCTTCTTCTCTGCGCCTCTGTGTTGAAATTGATGTCTACTAAGCGGAAGGCATTTTCAACACAGAGACGCTGAGGTCGCTGAGACGCAGAGAAGAAATTGCACCGACCCGCGGCGAAATAACAAATGATCAATGACCAGTGATCACTACTTCACTTTCAGCTTCAACGCTCTTGCCACCTTCGCATTGCTATCACGTCGCGTCACGCCGGTCTTCACCACTTTTCTCGATCCGTGCGGGGTCGTCCAGGCCAACAAAAAGCCCATGTTCGTATAACAAAGTGAAAGTTTACGCCCCTGCGGATCTTTCGGAATCTTCGCAATTATGCGCTTGATCTTCTTAGTTGCCTCTTCTAAATCCGCCGTGTGAAAGTCTGACAACTCGGCTTCGGAGAAAATCGGAGCGAAACAACCTCCCTCCCCCGAGTCACAGCCGAAACCACTCTTGGACCAGGTCCAATCGCACCGAAACCCGTCACAGTCTCCATTACCACCATCATCACCACCGTAACTCATATTTTCTTTTTTTACTTGCGGCATAGCGTCTCCTTTCGTGTGAGGCACTTTGGGCCAACTTGAGAGCCTGAGGTGCCGAGGTTAGTAATTTCAAAAACACCTATCTAAAGTTGGTAAACATCACAATGTCTGAACCGTCTCGACCTCGAGCTAATACCACTTCTTTGCGCTTATAGTCCCAACGAAACGAGAAGATCTGATCAGTCTTGAACTGGGTCAATTGAGCCGGGGGCCCGCCGGCAAGCTTTTGACTCCACAAATTATCGACCCGATCACGACCCTCTCGATAAATCAACGCCGTTCCGTCGTTATTCCAAAACACGAGACTTGATCGGACTACTTTAGGAAAGTCGTAAAGTTGTACCGACTCACCCGTCACCGACATCGTCGCAATTTTCGAAGACTGGTTTTCATCGGTATTCCGATATTCACACTCTAACATTTTTCCATCAGGCGAAATCGCGGGTCGTAAGGAATCTACTCTTGTCACTTGTACCGGACTTCCACCGTCGATGGGCACACGCCAGATGGTAGAAAGCTTTTCGGAATAGACTGGATAGAACACCGAGGAGTCAAGGGGCGAAAGGGTAATTCGATCAGAAATTCCCTCGACGTTGGTTAGCTGCCGTGGATTGCGTCCATCAACGTCTACGCGCCAGATCTGATTGCGGCCGTTTCGATCAGATATGAAAACTATGTAGCGGCCGTCCGACGTTATGTTGGGATAGAAATTTCGGCCCGCGTTGAAGGTCAACTGTTTAGCATTACTGCCATCCGGATCGCTGGTCCAAAGATCGGCCTGGGCGACTAGTCGAACTGTGTAAACGAGGCGTCCATCCGGGCCGCAGTCGAGTCCCGAAAGTCCTTCATCCCGGCCGGCTTCGAACGTGATCTTCTTCGCGAGATTCGCGTCGCCATTTGGCGCAACCCATAGATTTGTAACGCGCTCAATTTGAATACTGATGAGCGTATTGCCGTCTGCGGTCAAACTCACTCCGACATAACTCTCGAGATCGTTAGTAATTCTGCGCCGTTTGCCTCCCGGATATTCAACGAACCACAGTTGACTAAACTTGGTATCAACGTCTCTGCCGGTCAGGATTAAACCACTCGAGTCTGCCAGCCACGCGACCGAAGTGATAGTCAACCACTCATCAGTCGCCACTGATGTTTCCTTACCATCGTCAAGTGAAATCTCAACCAGACGCGCCCGGTTGTTGGCCGGCGACAAGACTCCGGCAACTATCGAATGCCTGGATGGCGACCATGCCGGAGCCAGCCACGTTTCGCCTCCCTGACGAGTGGAGACTAATTGGACGTCAGATCCGTCTACTTTTGCCGTTAACAACTGCGACTCGTTGCCATTGCGACGAAATACGAAGCGAGTTCCGTCCGGCGAAAATGAAATTGGACCATCGGCATCATCGATCAACTTACGCTGTGGTCCACCCAACACCGGAATTTGCGAAAGCGACGACTGCCTGCTCGCCACGCTCGCGTAATAGATATAACTACCATCGGGTGAAAACGTGATGCCGCTGTAATGGACGTCGGCCGCCGGAATTATTTTGACCGTGCTGGAAGTCGCAACATGTTTTACCCAGAGCGTCTCTTCACCAACCGCGCTTTCTGAGTAAACGACATATTTCCCATCAGGCGAGATGGCGATCGCGGGCTGACTAATATCACCCGACAACGTCAATTTCGCGACACGCATGTTTTGGAAAGAATCAGTCCGCGTCGCCAACTTCACCAGCTTGTAAAGCCCGACGACGCCGATTACCAACGCGATCCCGATCACACCAAAGAAAGCAAAACTACGACGCGGATGTCTCTTCACTTCGTGGATGAAAAGCTCACTTATAGTGGAAGGATAAAGTTGGCGCGGCGGAGTATTAACAGCGATCGGATTAGGCGAAGTTAAAAGACTAACTTTCGCCGTGGAAACTGGTAAGCCCAGCTTGCTGGCGACTTCCAACTCGTGCCGCAGGTTTTTCAAATCAACCAGCAGTTCCTTAGCCGATTGATAACGTTCACCGCGATTCTTGCACAGGCACTTCGCTACGATGCGATCGAGTTCGGCCGGCACTGCAGGGCGGCGCTGCGCCATCGGCGCCACTTCGGCAGTTAAGACTGCAGCCAACGTGTCGCTCTTAGTCTCGCGGGAAAATGGTTTGACGGTAGTTGCCAATTCATAGACCACCACACCAAGACTAAAGAGGTCTGACCGGGGATCGACTTCACGACCACGTGCCTGTTCCGGCGACATATAATCGATGGTCCCCATCACCCGACCCGGTTCAGTCTTGATCACGATCTGTGTGGCTGCGTCCTGATCGGAATTGCTGGTCCAGGTGTCGTCTGACAACTTGGCGAGACCAAAATCCAGGACCTTCACATAACCGTCCGGCCGCAACATGATGTTTTCGGGTTTTATATCGCGATGGATGATCCCGGCCTCGTGAGCGGCGTTGAGCGCCGAGGCTACCTGGATGGCGACTTCAACGATCTCGCGCCAATCCATCTGGCGGGTAAAAGTATGTTCACGCAGTGATCGACCATCGACGTATTCAGTGGCAATAAAATGATGACCGTTGTCGGAGCCGATTTCGTAGATGGTGACGATGTTCGGATGATTAAGACTGGAAGCGGCATAGGCTTCGCGCTCAAAGCGATGCAATCGTTCTTCTTTGAGTGTGTAGTCGCCGATGAGTAGTTTGATGGCGATAGGACGGCGGAGCAATGTGTCGTCAGCAAGGTAAACTTCACCCATGCCTCCCGCGCCAATCAAGGAGCGAATAACGTAGCGACCGAGTTTTGTGCCAGCGAGAAGGGGCGTGCTCATACGGTCATCAATGTCCGATATGCTTTAGACCAACTACGCTACGGCTTGGCCGTCTGTTGTGAGGAATGGCTATGCCTTTCCGTTAAAGCGTGCACTACAACCTGGGCTACGCCCTTCGACCCTATGGTTTTAACCACCATTTTGTTAATGACGCGCCTAAAAAGGGCACAGCCCGGAACCAAAAAACCCTAAAACGGAAAGAGCCATTCCTCACAACAGACGGCCAAGCCGCGGCGTAGTTGACTCTCGCAAGAGGCCCCTAAAGCATATCAAACACTATTCACTTCGGAGCGCGATTGTTGGATCGACTTTCGAAGCGCGGCGCGCCGGAAAATAACCAGCTAACAACGCAATTGCTCCTAATACCAACGGGGGTGCAGCAAATGTCAGAGCATCAGTCGTGCTCACTCCGAAGAGCAAACTGGACATTACTCGCGTCAACGCAAACGCTCCTGCAAGTCCGAGTACCACTCCGCAGATTGCCAGCAATAACGAGTGTCGCACAACCATCAACATGATCTTTCCGGGTTGGGCGCCAAGCGCCATCCGAATTCCGATCTCCTGCGTTCGCTGCGTTACCGAGTAAGCCATCACGCCATAAATTCCAATCGCGGCCAACACTAACGCGACGGCGGCAAACACGCCCAACAAGAAGGTCGAGAACCTGCGCCGCGTCAATGAATCAGCCAGACGTTGTTCCATCGTCTTGAATTCAAATGGCGGTAGCTCAGGATCGATAGCCTGAATTTGTTTCGTGATTTCGGAAGTCAAAGCCGACGCATCATTCGTGGATCGGACCACCAGGAACATCGTACCAATCGGAATCTGCTCGTGCGGATGATAAACACTGATCGGCGGTTCCTTATCTGCACTAAACTCTTTTGTATCACGCACCACGCCGACGACTGTACGCCACGGTTCTGAGTCGCCTCTTTCAAGCCGTTTGCCGATCGGGTCCTGATTGGGCCAAAAGCGCCTGGCAAGGTTCTCGTTTACGATCACGGTTTGTTGCGCGTCTTTGGCATCGCGTTCGTCAAACAAACGGCCCTTCACTAAAGGCACGCCCAGCGCAGGGAAATATCCAGGACTAACAAATCGTTCGTTCGAGATGATGAGGTCGGCGGAATTCTTTGGTGCGTAGCCTTCAACAGTGATCGGTCCCCACGCGAAGGCAACCGAACTCAGCGGCAATGAATAGGACGTGCCCGCACTCTCCACACCAGGGACTGTTTTAATGCGATCGAGTAGCTGCTTGTAAAAAGTCGTGACTGCCGCGCCCTTGTATTTCGAATTCGGTAACGACAAACGAAACGACAGCACATTTTTCGGATTAAAGCCGGGGCTCGCGTTCTGAATGTGATCGTAACTGCGCACCAACAAGCCGGCGCCAATCAACAGGACCAACGACAAGGCGATTTCCGTAACCACGAACAAATTTCGCAGTCGATGCTGACCCGCTGATGAATAACTCCGCCCCGTATCTTTCAACACACCATTAAGATCGACACGCGATGAGCGCAGCGCCGGGAATATGCCGAAGACAATTCCGGTGATAAACGAAACCGCAAAAGTAAATCCGAGTACTCGCGCATCAATTCCGATTTCACCTAAGCGCGGTAACGTATCTGGTCCAAGACTGAGTAAAAAACGTAGACCGCCAATCGCTAACAACAGTCCCAACAAGCCACCGATCAGCGACAACAACACACTTTCTGTCAACAACTGTCGAATAAGTCGCACACGTCCGGCGCCAACTGCAGCTCGAGTCGCAATCTCTCGTTGTCTGACTGCGGCGCGGGCCAGTTGTAGGTTTGCGACGTTTGCACACGCAATCAACAACACAAAACCAACCGCGCCAAGCAGGATTAACAATGGACGCCTGACATCACCCACGACCTGCTGCAACAACGGCACGACACTGATCATAAAACCACTGCCGGGTGGGTAGTTGTCCGGATATTGTTCTTTCATGCGGCCCACGATGCGATCGATATCTGCCTGGGCCTGGGCCGCCGTTGTTCCCGGTTTTAGTCGACCGAAGATGTTGTAGTCTTCGTTGCTGCGCGTCGTTCTCTTCCCCCAACCCATCGGCAGCGACAAAAGAATCTCGGCGTTAGAGATCTTGTTGACGGTCGGCATCACCTCTTTGTTAAGCAGAAAATCGCGCGGCATGATGCCGACAATTTGTACTGGTGAGCCATTGATCGAAAGCGACTTACCAACGATGTCTGACTGTCCACCAAAGTAACGTTGCCAAAAGGCGTGACTGAGAATCGCAACAGTCGGCTGGCCTTGTTCGTCTTCCTCTTCCGTGAAAGTGCGACCAGCCAAAGGTTGCGCCCCCAACACCTTGAAGAGTGACGACGAAACTCGCGCGCCTTCGATTCGCTCCGGCGTTCCCTTGCCGTTTAAATTAAAACTGCTGTCGATGGTTGCAGCTACATTTTCGAAGACCTGGTTCTCGGCTTTGATGTCGAGATACTGTCCAGGCGAAAACCAGTCTTCTTCGACATTGAGACCAGGACTACGGTTCCAGAGAATCACTAAACGGTCAGCATCTTTATATGGAAGCGGTCGAAGAAGAAGTGCATTCGTTACGCTGAAGATCGCTGTGTTGGCGCCGATACCGATGGCGAGCGAAAGGACGGCAACCGCAGTGAAGCGTGGTTGCTTCAAAAGCATTCGAAACCCGTAAGTCAGATCGTGTCGCAACGTTTGCATCATGGTGTTCTCCGTTTCTATATGCTTTCAGATCCGTCTTTCGGCTTAGCCGCCTGTTGTAGGAATGGCTCTATCATTCCGTCGTCAGGTTCGTCCACTATCTTAGGCTATGCCTTCGACCTGACTGCTGTCATTTCACCATCACCAACAAAGGATTAACGAGGGCGCAGCCCAGACATCAAAGCGCTTTGAAACGGAACGGCATAGCCATTCCTCACAACAGGCGGCTAAGCGAAAATTCAAGTGCTAACTTCTTTGAGTCGTTTTTCCAGAAAGCTTCGTTCACTATCATTCGTCACCAATTCGAGGGCACGCTGATAACTCTTCGCCGCTTCCGCTGATGCTCCCATACGTCGCAACAGATCCGCGCGCGCTGCATGTAACAAATGATAGTCATCCAGTTCACCGTTACTCGCGAGCGAATCGATCAGATCCAGTCCCTGCTGTGGCCCATCGGCCATCGCCACTGCGACTGCGCGATTCAACGAAACGATTGGTGAGCCGGTTACCTGTTCGAGCAACGTGTAGTAGCCAACTATCTGTCGCCAATTTGTCTCTTCGGGTTGCTTCGCCTTGCAGTGTTCCGCTGAAATTGCTGCTTCCAGAGAAAATGCACCCGGCTCACTAATAAGTGCTTCCTGAACTAAAGACAGCGCCTCACTAATGTAACTCTCGTTCCAACGACTACGATCCTGATCTTCGAGTACAACCAGCTCACCATTTTCATCAAGCCGCGCTTCCCGCCGCGAATCGTGCAACAGCATTAACGCCAGTAATCCCGTAACTTCCGCAGGCGGTTGCGGCAAT
Organism: Pyrinomonadaceae bacterium; assembly: GCA_036518995.1. Lineage (GTDB taxonomy): Bacteria > Acidobacteriota > Blastocatellia > Pyrinomonadales > Pyrinomonadaceae > PSRF01. Next base: position 176,110 of record DATDMC010000115.1, read on the forward strand.
AACAGGCTGCGCAGCAAACGCCCGAGACGAATTGCTTCAGTGCAGAGATCGGCACGAACGATCGGCGCGCCACGCGTGGGTGCATACCCTTCGTTGAAAATCAGGTAGATCGCCGTGAGCACTGCGTCCAATCGCTCGGGCATGTCGTGAGTGTCCGGAACTTTGTAAGGAATTCCAGCATCACGTATTTTTCGTTTCGCCCGCACCAATCGTTGGGCCATCGTGGTTGGCGGAACCAGAAACGCTCTCGCGATCTCGTCAGTTTCCAGACCACCTAAAGTTCGCAGGGTCAAAGCGACCTGGGCATCCAACGACAATGCCGGGTGACAACAAGTGAAGATGAGTCGGAGTCGATCATCCGGTATTTCGTCCGTATCGTAATTCGGCTCGGCAACCGTTTCGACCAGACCCGAGTTAACATACGACTCCATCTTCTCTTCGAAGCGAGATTGGCGCCGCAGTCGATCGATGGCTTTGTGTTTTGCAGTTTGGATAATCCAGGCGCGCGGGAATTCAGGCACACCCTCGGTTCGCCATTGATCCACAGCGATTGCGAAGGCTTCCTGCGCTGCTTCCTCGGCGACTTCAAAATCGCCAAAATGTCGAATCAAAGTCGCTACAATACGGCCCCAATCAGAGCGATAAAGGTCGTCGACGGCGGAGTTGGTGTTTGGAAGCATGGCGGATAATAAAAAATTTTACGCCGGGGTGTCGATTTTGCGACAACTCATTCGATTAACTGGCGGAGGCAAAATTAAAATGAAATACATGTTGCTGATTTATCTTGATGAAAAAGTGTTGAGTGAAGAAGAACGGCAAAAGTGTTATAGCGAATCGATCGAGTTGACTTATCAACTTAATTCGCAGGGAAAATTTCTCGGGGCCAATCCGCTTCATCCAACTGCGACTGCGACCACTGTACGCGTGCGCGAAGGTCGGCGCCTGGTGACTGATGGACCATTTGCCGAGACACGTGAACAACTCGGCGGTTATTTTCTGGTCGAGGCAAACGATCTTGATGAGGCACTCAGCATCGCCGAAAAGATCCCGATGGTGCAGGCAGGCACGGTTGAGGTGCGTCCGGTGATTGAGTTGGATGGAATGCCAAACTAAAAGATCAGAATAGAGGGAAAGATGGACCAGAGCTCAAAAGGCACTCGCATTGCCGGATACATACTTAGTGGATTACCGATCCTGTTTCTATTAATGGACGGGATCATGAAAATAGTGAAACCGGCGTTTGTAGTTACCGAGACTGTGCGGCTAGGCTTTCCCGAAACAGTTATCGTGCCGTTGGGAATCGTGCTCATCATTTGCACGCTGCTTTATTTATTGCCCACGTCTGCAGTGCTCGGTGCGATTCTTTTGACCGGTTATCTCGGGGGAGCGGTGGCGACTCATGTGCGAATGTTTGAAGGCGCTTTTCCAATCGTGCTTCCAGTGGTTCTAGGAGTGATGATCTGGGGCGGCCTGTACTTGAGAGACGCGCGAATTCGTGCTCTGCTACCGTTGATTGAGACACGACGAGCCGAGTGATTCAGCACCACCAGGATTTAAGATTGCCGATTTCAGATTTAATATTGATCACGTTTTTTTATGTGAATTTCAAATATGCAGTTGTCTAGCGGCCAATCGGCAATCTGAAATATCAGGAGCGACTATGAGTGGACCAACTTTGGGTAATGGAAAAATTTGTTATGTAGAAATTCCGGCGACTGATATCGAGCAGTCTCGCAAGTTTTATGAAACAGCGTTCGGCTGGAAGACGAGGACCCGCGGCGATGGAAGTATTGCGTTCGACGATGGCGTGGGCCAGGTAAGCGGTACGTGGGTCAAGGGACGTCCAGCGCTGGACCAGGTTGGCATACTGATCTACATAATGGTTGACAGGGTGGCTGAAACAGCGGCAACAATCGAGGCCAACGGCGGTCAAATAGTACAACCGATCGGACACGACGCTCCTGAGATCACCGCGCGCTTCAAAGATCCGGGCGGCAATATTTTGGGTCTCTACCAGGAGCCAGCGTAATCGTCTCAACTCTTGCTTATTCACTTGAAAGGTAACAAAAATGAACATCGTTCTGTGGATCATTCAAATTCTACTTATGCTGGTTTTTCTCCTGTCGGGTGGACTCAAGTTTGTCTTTTCGGCTGAAGACATGCACAAGGCCGCGCCCGATGCGATCCAGTTGCCGATGATGTTTGTCAGATTCATCGGCGTTTGTGAAATTCTCGGCGCACTTGGATTGGTCCTACCCGGCCTGACGAAGATCAAACGCTTCTTGACTCCATTGGCCGCCAGCGGACTTCTGATCATCATGATCGGCGCGGTCGTACTAAGCGTCATGGGCCAGGGAGCCAGGGCCGGTATCTTTCCGTTTTTTATTGGCCTACTCTGCGCCGTCGTCGCCTATGGCCGTCGCGACTGGAAATGATCCTTTTTGCAAGAGTCGCTGCGGTGGTCAAGGAGACTCTTGCAAAAAGCTCTGAGCACATCGGACAAGGAATTGAGTATGAACGCAAAACGTTTCAACTGGCCGCTGCTGCTCGGTTTCCTGCTGACTCTATTTGCATCTCTGAGTTACTTCCTTCTCTTCGTCTTGTTCCCGCTAACACGCGACTTTCCGTGGGTCAATCTATTGTTATTTGTAGTCGCGCTGGGCTTGTTAGCGGTGGGATTGCGACGCACGCTCACGGAGAATCGCGGAAAACTTTCTAAGATCTTTCAATCGTTAGTGGTGGGTTTGGGAGTGCTGATTTTTGGCCTCTTCCTCTTTAACTTTTTCGTCGTCGCGAAGTGGCTGCCGGCGTCTCAAGGCGCACCACACATCGGCCAGAAAGCACCTGAATTTACTCTTGCGGATGCAAACAACAAACAAGTCTCATTAAACGAACTACTCACTTCGCCTATCAATGACAAGGCGCCAAAAGGCGTTTTGCTGATCTTCTATCGCGGCTATTGGTGACCTTCCTGTAACTCCGAGTTGCGGGGTATTGAAAAGAACCTTTCCGCGTTATCTGCAGCCGGTATTCGTCCAGTGGCGATCAGTGTTGATGCTCCTGAAGTGAGTCGCGATCTTATGCAGAAGGCTGGTTACACGTTCACCTTTCTCGCCGATCCAAATGTTGAGGCTATTCGTCGCTACGACCTGGTCCATAAAGGCGCTGGAGAAAATGGACACGATATCGCACGACCGGCAGAGTTTTTGATCGACGCGAATGGTGTTGTGCGTTGGGTGAACCTGACCGAGAACTATTGGGTCCGCGCTACGCCAGAGCAGATTCTGACTGCTGCGAAACAGGTCGAATGAAGAGATTGCCGACTGCCGATTGTTAATTGCCGATTTGATACCGCCGTCTTTGGGATTCAAAACTTTCGGGGCGCTAATTTGTAGGTTGGATTTGAAGCATTCCTGCACTGCCGTGCAGGGGATTACCGATCACCAATCTTCACTTTTCGTCGTTTCGTCACTCGATTCATCCCGTTCACGTCGTTAATCTTGCGCTACGCCAGACTGACTCATAAGATTCGCAGCGCTTTAAATCAAACTCAAACCACTTTTAGTTAACGCTGGAGAAAAGAAGATGAAGATCAGACTTACTATTTTGGCGTGTTGTGCTTTGCTGGTTGCAGCGACACTGATTACCAGAACCCCACAGACCGTGTCAGCGCAAGATTCGGACAAGGCAAAGACCGCGCTCGTAATGCGTAAAGGTTTTGCCGAAGTCAGCGATTGGGTAACTAAATCCGCCCAGATGGTCCCGGAGGACAAATACAACTACCGACCAGTCGATTCGGTCCGGACCTTTGGTCAACTGATCGGACACATCACTGACTCGTATAACTATTTCTGCACGGTTGGTGCAGGCAATAAAGTGCAGTGGGCCGATCCAGCCGAAAAAGGTAAGACAGACAAAGCAACCTTGATCCCCAAACTTAAAGAAGCGCTCGACAAGTGCAATACGGTTTACGCAACAGACGATGGCGCAGTTGGACCATTGATGGAAAACATCGCGCATACAAGTCTGCATTACGGAAACGTGATCACGTATCTCCGCATGATGGGAATGAAACCACCATCAAGCTAAACGGAATGCTCGGGCTTTGTACTTAGTTCTTCGTACTCGGTGCTTTATACTTGGTTTTTCGTACTTAGTGCTTCGTACTTAGTTCTTCGTACTTGGTGCTTTGTACTTTGCTTGTGCGTTGCTTCGGCTTTGCCGCCTGTTGTGAGGAATGGCTCTGCCTTTCCGCAAGTCGTCACTTCAATTTAGGCTGCGCCTTCTTCCTGGACCAGCGAAGGCGCAGCCTGAAAACCCAAAATAGTCAGGCAGAGCCATTCCTCACAACAGGCGGCGAAGCCGAAAACACTACCTAGTTACAAATCAAAAAGGCGAAGCGCAAACTCACAATGCACTTCGCCTTTCTCTCGTTCTCTTAATGCTTAGCTTATACGAACACGACTGATTAATTTGCTGTTACTTCGACCGTTTCCGAAGTAGGTAACGAGGTACGTCTCACGGTAAACGTGACGACCCTGCCTCACTACTCGCGTCTGTCGCACAGTCCGCGCGCGCCGATTGTCGTTTCGCCTGCCACGATCGTGTTGCCATTGTGGTGCGGCATTCGCTTCCATCGTAACGTTCGACCTGGTCAGTTCAACTGCTTTAGTTTCCGACGCGACACCCGTGATTCCTAGTGATGCCAACGCTAATGTGATACCTAAAAGTTTTTTCATCGTGCGTTCCCCTTTGTACCAAACAAAATTGGCCAGACAACTCCTCAAAAGCTACTCGGGAGAGTCCGGCCGTTACATTGGGATAGACACTTGTTCGACGTGTTTGGTTGCAGCGGATTTCAATTGCAGATTGCAGATTGAAGATTTCAGATTGAAGATTACGGCAACGAACCTACTGATGCGCGAGGACCTGAACCAGACCACCAATCTTCAATCTGAAATCTTCAATCTGCAATAAGAAAGGGTGGCCATGGAAGGCCACCCCTATTAATTAGCTCGCTCGGTCGCTACCCTCGTGGTAGCCTGCGTCGTAACCTCTCGAGAAGTTCGAGCGATAGATTTCGCTGAAGTTACCGAAGCCAGCTTCCTTGAAATAATGTGAACGTTCGGGATCGAAACTCTTGTTTTTCTTTCCGTCATCCTTACCAGTCTTAAAGCCATTTTTGTAAGCTTCTTGAGCGGCTTGCTCGCCGTTATCGAAGATGTACTGGCTATAGTAATTCCCATAAGGTGACCACGGGTTATAACCCCATCGTCTGTAACCAAATGGCGAATGGAACCGGTACGGATATGGACGAACGATCACAATACGTCGTCTCTGGGCCTCAACTGTGCTTGGGGAAACGAAAGCAACTCCTGCAACCAACAATATGGCGAAGATGAGGCCGCCAATCCTACGTAGGTATTTTCCTTTCATAACAAACCCTCCTTGATACACTTAGATAGACACGCAGCGGGCCAGACTGGTTACGAATACGCAGGCTCGGCTCATTGCAATAGTGATACAAGGATGATGCAAGGAGAGGGCGAATGGCGAAAGGACATTCGTGCTTTGGACTTTGGACTTCGGACTTTGAACTTGGAACTTTCCGCAATTCTCCCGTAACACCCGCTCATTATCATCCGCCAAAAACTTGCAGGAGGAAGGACATGAATCTAACTGAATACTTGCTTGAGCAATTAAACCGTGAAGTCGAGCGGTCGCGTCGCGCCGTTTTGGAAGTGCCATCCGGAAAGTACGACTGGAAGCCCCACGAGAAATCGATGATCCTGGGTTACCTGGCTGACATGGTGGCGACCATTCCGACCTGGATCGTGATGGAGATTAATCAGGACGAGTTGGACGTGGCGCCTGAAGGCGGCTCAAACTTCGAGCGTGAGAAACATGAGACCAGCGAATCGCTCGTCAAAGCTCTCGACGAAGCCGCAGCGTCCGCACGCGCTGCGTTTGAAGCAACCACCGACGAACACTTGAAAACAAACTGGAAACTCCTGGCCCGTGGCAATGTAGTGATGGAAGCTCCACGCTACGAAATGATTCAGGATACTTTCGCTCACTGGTCCCATCACCGCGGCCAATTGACTGTTTATTTAAGACTACTCGGGGCGAAAGTGCCGGCCTTGTTTGGTCCATCTGCGGATGATCAACGTTTTGATCTTTAATAGTTGGCCCCAGTTTCATTAAGTGCTATTTGAAAAAGCGCAGTCAGGAAGGGTAGCTTGCCCCACTATTGCTCAGGGAAATTGTTTCTGAGATCAAGCGGGTGCAAGCCACCCTTCCCTACTGCGCAATCTATGACTGCACTTAATCTCCGGCAGTATTTGAATTGACGTCTACTTACTCTGCGTTAGCACGCGCCCGTTCCTGCTGGGCCTTGACCTCGTCTATTAAGTCGCCACCAAAGTCTTCCGCCTCGTAGATCGGTCGAATATCAATCTCTGAATCCGTGAGCATTGGATTCGGACATTTTTTGACCCATTCAACGGCCTCTTCAATCGATTTCACTTTCCAGATCCAGTAGCCGGCAACCAATTCTCTTGTTTCAGCAAACGGTCCATCAACAACCGTTCGCTTCGCACCGGAAAACCTCACCCTTTTCGCCATCGAAGTCGGCTTCAACCCCTCGCCGACCAACATTATTCCGGCATCAATTAGTTCATCGTTAAACTTTCCCATCTCCCTCAACATTTCCTCAGTGGGCATCACGCCGGCTTCAGACTCTTCCGTTGCTTTAACAAATACCATTACACGCATCTCTTTTCTCCTCGGCTTAAATTTTGACAACCTTATTTTGGTTCTCTATATAGAAATCGAATGATACTAATCGTGATCGACAACCTCGAATAATTTTTCGAAAAAAAATTTAGTAGCTGGATCATGGCGACTTTGTATCTGGACCGCCAACTAAGGTACTTTGGATTCAGGTGCAAAAATGATTGTTCATCTGGTTGACGGAACTTACGAACTTTTTCGCCATTTCTACGGCGTCAGACGATTTAAGAAAACTGATCCGCCGTATGGAGCGGTGGGCGGGGTGCTCCGCGGCGTGCTTCAACTTATTAACGACGGCGCCACTCATATTGGAGTCGCAACCGATCACGTAATCGAATCATTTCGCAACAAACTTTGGGCCGGTTACAAGACTGGCGCTGGTATTGAACCGGTTCTGCGTTCCCAGTTTGTTCCGCTTGAAGAGGCTTTATTAACGATGGGCATTACTGTCTGGCCCATGATCGACTTGGAGGCTGATGATGCGCTTGCCTCAGCGGCGCACCTGGCCTCGCAGGATGAAGACGTTGAGAAAATTTGCATTTGGACACCTGACAAAGACCTCGCACAATGTGTGGTTGAAGATCACGTGGTCCAGGTTGACGGTCGCCGGGGAATTATCAGAGATGCCGCAGGAGTTAAGGAAAAGTTTGGCGTTGTGCCGGCGTTGATCCCAGACTATCTCGCGCTCGTTGGCGACGCGGCTGATGGTTATCCGGGCATCACGGGTTGCGGCGCAAAGACTTCAGCCTCGCTGCTTAATCGTTATGGACCAATCGAAAACTTCCCATCAGATGTGTTGAAAGACAAAAAGTCAGAAGCATTACTCTTCAAAGACCTCGCCACGCTTCGTATCGATGCGCCGTTATTTGACGACGTCGAGGAACTGCGCTGGAAAGGGCCAACTAAAGACTTCGCTGCGTATGCGGAGAAGATCGACGAGCCACGTCTTGCGGTACGTGCAGCAGAATTGGCGAAGAAGATTGTTCGCTAATCCCATCTTTAAAGGCTGAAAGCGTTTTGTTTAAACGCTGAAAGCGTTTTGCCTCAAAGCCCAGGGTTGAGCTTTGGCAACCCTGGGGAAATTCGCGAAAAAACATTAACTCCGAAGGAGTTGCGTCCGGATGTGGGTGGTTTGCGACGCAACTCCTTCGGAGTTGATGTCTGTTCGCTTGATTACCCAGGGTTGCCAAAGCTCAACCCTGGGCTTTGAGACGAAACGCTTTCAGCGTTCCCCAGTTGTTTGCAAAAGAGTTTTCGGATGGCATTACCACCACCAAAATGGTTTAGATTCCATAATTTTGTTAACCCGCTAAAACTCTTCCATTCGCTGCATACTAGGACTAAACTACGCAGACCTCATCACACTGGAGGTTGCGGTTGGAACGAGAAAAGAAGAAGCGAAGAGTTCAATACACGCCGGGAAGGTGGCGTGAAGTTGACCCGCTCGATCTGGCGCCGCTTCCTGATCCGTCTCCCAAAACCTTCTTCCGTACCGACCGCGCTAACAACAAACCAACCATCAACGATCAAACGCGTATACTCGATCTGCTGGGTCGTATCAATTACAAAATTATCAGCGGCAATCGCGTATATGTTGAGGTGGGCGGAGTTGTTTACAAAACTCTTTACGGCGGTTACTGGCGCAGCGTCTTCACCGGCCTTGAACATTATCTGCTCAGGTGTGAACAAGTCTCGGATTCTGTGTGGGCCGATGAGAGTGAAGATTCACCAATCGTAGATCTGCCGATTGCGTATTCGAACGACGGATGGACCGCCAGCGGACACTCGCTTTCCTTCATGCTTTCGCGCGAGTAAAGCTTGTCAGTATCCTATCGAGAGTCTTCAACAACACGTCGGCATCTCCTTCATCAAACGGCATCGGCGGACGAATCTTCAAGACATTGTGCAGTGGTCCATCCGTCCCTAATAATATTCCATCTTCACGCATCAGGTTCACAATCGCATCCGCTTCTTCAGTTGCGGGCTCGAGCGTCTCGCGATCTCGCACCAACTCGACGCCAAGGAACAATCCGGAACCACGCACATCGCCAATCAGTTGATGACGGTCCATCAGCCGTCGCAACTCCGTTAACATTTGCGTTCCGACTTTCAGGGCATGCGTCTGTAGCTCTTCTGCTAAAACAACTTCAAGCACTTTCAGCCCGATCGCACTCGAAACATTGTTACCGCCAAAAGTGCTGAAGAATTCCATTCCATTCGCAAATGAACCGGCGATTTCTCGGGTCGTCACCACGGCGCCAATCGGATGTCCATTGCCGATCGGTTTGCCCAGCACAACGATATCGGGGACCACGCCATAACTTTCAAACGCCCAGAAGTGCGTCCCAATTCTTCCGTAACCTGTTTGCACTTCATCAGCGATACAAACTCCACCAGCAGCTCGCACTCTTTCGTAAACACGCGACAGATAACTTTCCGGCAAGACTATCTGCCCACCGACACTCGGCATCGATTCAGCAATGAAGCCGCAAAGGTTCGTTTCACCTAATTGCTCAATCACGTCGACGATGTGTTGCACGTAATCATCTGCTTTGTACCTGCCACGATACAGATCAGGTTGCGGAACGGTGTGGACCCACGCAGGCGCGCCACTTCCACCTGGTCCATTGTGTTTGTAGGGACTGATATCGATGAGGGTTGTGGTGTTTCCATGATACGCGTGGTCCAGAACGATGAGATCACGAGCTTTAGTGTGTGCACGCGCCAGTCGCAGCGCTAACTCATTGGCCTCGCTACCAGAGTTAACAAAGAAACAGACGTCGAGACCGGCAGGTAGAGTTGCAGTCAGACGTGCTGCGTATTCGTTTATCAAATCACTCAAATAGCGAGTGTTGGTATTGAGTAACGCCATCTGTTGCTGCCCGGCTTCCACGACGCGTGGATGACAATGGCCCACGTGGGCCACGTTGTTGTAAGCGTCCAGATACCGGCGTCCATCTTCAGCATACAGATATTGCATCGAGCCACGGACAATCTTCAGCGGATTGCGATAGGCAACGCTCAGGTTACGACCGAGCAGTCGTCGTCGCGCGTTGAGTGTTACCTGGAGTGAGGTTTCAGCCATATTAAAAACCTCCTTGAAATCGAGTAAAACCCACCAGCTATCGAGGCTGTATGAAAAAAGGAGTGGACGTATATTCGATTCACCGCGAAAGCGGTTACGTCCCAAAGCCCAGGGTTGCTTAACCCTGGGTAACGAGTTCGCGGAGTAGTAACCGCAAGGCGGTTGCGTCGTGTTGAGAGAGAAAGGGCACAACCACGTTGCGGTAGAAAATTTTGGCCTGGGCTGTCTCCAGGGTTGAAGCAAGCCCGGGCTTTGGGACGTAACCGCTTCGGGTGAATGAAAAAATACGTCCACCCAGGTTACCCACCCGCTATCGCAGGGCTACTACTCGCCACGACTTACTTTAAGTCAGTATCGCTGCGCTTACATCAATGGCCAACAGTCCTGGCAGGCCAGCACGGATTGAGCGCTGACTAATATCGAGATATTCATTGTCAGGCTTTTGTTGCTGTTGATAAGCGGCCATACAAACGCTCATGCAGAGACGGAGCAACATGAGCGGCCACAGTAGATTCAACTCTGCTTCTGTCAAAACCGATTCGCTTAGATAACCCTTCACAAGTCCTCGAGCGCACGCCACCGGATCTGGTTTGTCTAACACAACATACGCGAGAGCGACTGCCAACTCGCCAGCCCTATAGCTATGGACCATATCGCCAAAATCAATAATGCCAACAACGCGATCGTGATCGACGATCACATTGTAGTCGTTCGCATCGCCATGAATAATGCTGCGTGGTAGCGTGTTGAGTTGGACACTAAACTCATTTTTAAACTTGAAGGCAAACTCGTCCATTTGTTGTCGTAACAAATTCTCATTAAACAACACGTTGTATTCGGTGATGACCCTCAATCCGTTTGCCAGGTCCCAATGAAAGCTGCGATGGAGTGCTTCGTGATCGAAGTCAGCGAGGGCTGCCGTCAACTTCCCTAAGCTGGCCCCAAAGTTGAACAAAAGAGCCGGGGATTGTTCGACTTTAGCAAGCGGCTGACCCTCAATGAAGGTGATCAGACGAACGTAGTGCGGAGATTCCTTCGTGAGAATCTGAGTGATCGATTCACCCGATAGTGCGTTTATCACTCGCGGACAAAATGATACCCGGCCCTCGAGATGTTGCATCGCTTCGTTCTGGGCTTCGAGCAAATTCCTCGTCTCAAACGCGTTGGCGATCTTCAGAACAAAGTGTTCGTTCGTAGCGGTAGTTAATAGGAAATTCTGATCACGCTCGCTTGGGAGCTCTTGCGCAACAATACTCAATCCATAGACTTCTCGCGCAATCGTTGTTACATGCTCAGCGGTGAACTGCGGTGCGTGGTCTAATAACGACATCTATTGCTCATCGATCATTTGTCATTTTGTTTAGGACCCCAAGCGTCCTCGCCTGCCCGCGTCGCGAACAGTCCACTTCGAAATGATGAAGCTTGTATCAACCACGCAGGCGAGGACGCCTGCGCTCCTATCGATGATAAATGACAAATGGCCGATGACCAATCACCAATAATTTCTTCCTCTATTCGAACTCTAAAACCTCCCAACTCGTATCAACGCTAACGACAAACGGCAAACAAGTCGTTCATAATTTAGACCATGAACCTGATTTCAACACTCGCCATCGCAATGGGTTCGGCCTGGGTATCCGGCATCAATCTTTACGCCTGCGTCGCAACCCTGGGTCTGCTCAGTCGCTTCGCGCATCTACGATTGCCAGGCGAACTCGAAGTCTTAACGAGTTGGTGGGTGATTGGCGTGGCCATCGGGCTTTACGTCATCGAGTTTGTGGCTGACAAAGTGCCGTGGATCGACACCACCTGGGACGTGATCCATACATTCATTCGAGTTCCGGCGGGTGCTGTGTTGGCGGCGGGTGCTTTTGGCGATTTCGATCGAAGTGTTCAAGTGATTGCGCTGTTACTCGGTGGTGGACTCGCGTTGAGTTCCCACGGAACTAAAGCGGCGACGCGCGCAATTCTCAACACGCTGCCTGAGCCGGTTACTAATGTGACGGTTAGTTTGTTGGAAGACGTTCTGGCGATCGGGTCAACAATCGTTTCAGTCTTCTTTCCGGCCCTGTTGTTTCTGATCGTCGCCATTGGCCTCGGTATATCGATCTATTTATTCCACCGGGTAATCCGCTTTTTCCGGCAAGTCGCACGTAAAATTCGCAGTTGGTTCAAACCTGCCCTCACTACTTAGATAGATACCCTCTGCGTCTCAGCGTACTCCGCGTCTCTGTGTTAAAAATTGATCCGCTATTCGTACATCGATTTCAACACAGAGACGCAGAGAGAGATCGGACACACGGTTCGAGTTCATGGTAGGCTAAGCCTCGAGGACACATTCCCGACGCATGAAACGACGCACATTTCTTGAACTTTCCCTTCCCTTTGCTTTAGCTCTCGATTTTCCAACTTGCGGACGTGTAGTCGAATCGGTTGAACCGCAGACGCTGCCGTTTGTCTTGCAAGGTGGAAAGGCTTTCTACCAGAACAAGTGGCAGACCATCGATCTCGGAATCGATGCTGCCGGCAAGATGCGTTTTGGCAATAATCTCCGCGGCCAGCAAACGGTCAACGTCAGCGGCAAAATCGTCTCGCCGGGCTTCATCGATATCCTCGGCGACAATTCGATGGATCCCGGTTCTACTTACGACACTTTTGAGAAGTACAAAGTTTCTGACGGAGTAGCCACGGCGCTGCAAATGCACGGCGGCAGTCCCGATTGTGGAGCTTACTATCAACGCTTCTCGCGTCTGCCCCATTCGATAAATTTTGGCGTCTCAACTTTTGTAATGATGCTGCGCGGGCAAGCCGGCAGCATCCCGGCCCGCAAGGCATTAGTTGAGAAAAATCTCGAAGCCGGCGCGCTAGGTGTTTCTCATAGTCTTGAATATCAACCGACGCCGTATGACGAAGTCCTCGAATACGCGAGGCTGGCTAAGAAATACGATCGGCCATTGTTTCTTCATTTGCGTTATTCATCGAAAGAACAGGAACTCGACGGCGTTGATGAAGCACTGCGCTGGGCCCGCGATAGTGGAGCGCGTGTTCACATCGATCATCTTCATTCCACTGGCGGCACATTTCACATGGAGGCCGCGCTCGAAAAAATTCGTAACGCAAACTCGCAAGGGCTGAACATTACGATCTGCGTCTATCCGTACTCTTACTGGGCCACTTATCTCTACAACCGTCGCTTCGATCCGGGTTGGCAGGAACGTTATGGAATCACGTTCAACGATCTGCGTGTGGTTGGTAGCACTGAACGACTGACGGCGCAGAGTTTTGCTCGCTATCGCAAGTCATCCTCCAAACTGGTAGCGGTTCCAGATGGGGCAATGCCGCTCGACAAGACTGTCGACCTGGCCCTGAAGGAACCGTATTGCATGATTGGATCTGACGGCGGCATTCAATTCGAATCGCGCGCGAATTCGCATCCACGGGGCGCCGGTTGTTTTTCAACCGCGGTGCGTCATGCGCTCGACATCAACATGCCGCTCGAAAACATTATCGAAAAAATTACTTCGTTGCCGGCGAGTGTGGTCCAACCAGCGATGAAGGGACGTGGAGTTTTGGAAGAAGGAGCGTTCGCGGACATCACCGTTTTCGATCCAGCCTCGATCCGAGGCAATGCGACGGTGGAAAATCCGAACCAGTTCTCGTCAGGAATCGAAATGGTGATTGTGAATGGGAAGATCGTGTTCCAGGGCGGGAAGTTGATGGAGAAAAGCGGCGTCGGTATCCACGCTTAGAGTAACCGCAAATTACACACAGATTTTAGTGGCGCTGAGGTCAGTACCGTAACGCGGTAGCGTCGGGTCAAGTTGATTTTGTGGCGCTCAAGTATATACACACCCGACGCTACCGCGTTA
>DATDMC010000116.1:0-35444 GCA_036518995.1 Pyrinomonadaceae bacterium
ACGCGGTAGCGTCGGGTCGGTGTACAACTTAAGGGTCATAGAATCAAACGGACCCGACGCTACCGCGTTACGGTACTGACCTCATCGCCCCTGGAATTCGTCCAATTCTGAAACTCCACAACCACATTCATGCGTAGCAGACACAGCATTCCATTTTGCTGTAGCATGGGCGTCTCATGATGAAGGGGCTTGAAAAATACGTAGGCGAGGTTCTCGACGATAAATATCGCCTCGAGCATCTGCTCGGTTCTGGTGGCATGGGCGCCGTCTATTTGGCGACCCATCTCGGCACGGCCCGCTACGTTGCGCTCAAATTAATTGCGCCGCAATTCATGCGCAACGAGGAGTTTGTTGAGCGGTTCAAACGAGAAGCTCGCGCTGCCGGACGTTTGCGCCATCCCAACGTAGTTGACGTCACTGACTTTGGCTTTGCTCGCGTTGCCAACGGCCAGGTCGCCTACCTCGTGATGGAGTATCTCGACGGTTGCACGCTCGGCGATGTCCTCGCTGAAGAAGAACGTCTACCCCTGGAATGGGTTGTCGACATCCTTGAACAAGTCTGCTCGGCAGTGCACGAAGCTCACCAGCAGGGAATCGTCCACCGCGATCTAAAGCCCGATAATATCTGGCTCGAACCAAATCGCCTCGGAAGTTATCGCGTCAAAGTGCTGGATTTCGGTATCGCCAAACTTGGGGAAGCCGCCGCGCCGGCCATCAACGAAGATCCCACTTCAACCATCGTAGATGATCTTTCGGCGCACATGAGTTCAACGCCCACCGCGGTTTTTGACTTTCCTCCTGATCCTCCGAGAGGCGACTCAGAGACGCCCACTTTGTTACAGGACCTCGACGAAGTGCCTCAATACGAAGTCGCTGGTGAAGGCGATGAAGCAGGCACTCAAATATTCGCTGCCAAAACGGCGTTGCATGAATCATCCAACTTAACTGCGAAGTTTGCCAGTGAACGCGAGAACCAGGACGACAACGACGGCACGCTTCTATTTAGTGAGGGTACACATCATGCGGGGACGCGTTCTGTCCTCATGACGACGATGGATCAAAGTGCGGCGTTGACGCGAGTTGGCGCAATCATGGGGACTCCGCTCTACATGTCGCCGGAGCAATGCAGCGGTGGACAGATCGACACGCGCTCGGACATCTACAGTCTTGGTGTGATTGCTTATCAAATGTTGGCGGGGGAGCCACCATTTTCGGGAAATACTTCAACGGTGATGAAGTCTCATCGGGAAGAGAATCCCAAACATTTGCGCGAGCGTGCGACAAAGGTACCGAAGCGAGTTGCCCGGGTAGTGATGTCAGCGCTTTCAAAGGTCCCGAGTGAACGTCCGCAAACTGCTTTTGCCTTTGCGAGTTCGTTACGTGGCAACGCGGAAGGCGTGGGCGCTCTTTATCGGCGCGCGTTTTCGCTCTACAGCGAGTACTTTCCGAAATTCCTTAAGCTTTCGTTTCTGGCGCATATTCCCGTTATTGTTACGAGTCTCTTGATGACGGGAATGTTCGTTCTCGAGAGGTACATTGGGAAAGGCAGTGGCTGGCAAAAAGTAGCCTTCATTTGCGGAATAATAATTGTCGGTCTGCTGCAGATTCTGGCTTACTTCGTTAGCAGTGCAATCATCTCCGGTGTCACGGCGATCATTGTGGTCCAACTTTCAGTTGCGCCGCTTCGGCCTGTCCGGCTACGCGAAGCGATTGCGGTGGGACGTAAACGTCTCAGGCCGTTCATCAGCACGATGGTGCGGCTGCTCATCCGGCTGCTGATCGGCTATATGCTCTTCATCATACCCGGCATCGTAATGTCGATTCGCTATGCGTTGTATGCGCCGGTAGTTTTAATCGAAGGACTCGAAAAGAAGGCCGCCCTAAAACGCGCGCGTCAGTTAGCTTCACGTTCATGGCGCACAGTTATCATCGTTTCAGTTTTGCAGCTCTTGATTCCGATGACGGTGAGCACACTCGTCGGACGTATCAAGTTAGGTAACGGCCGGCGCGGCGCAGTCACTATTTCTCAAACTCAAAAAGAGCAGCCGCAGCCGCAGAATAATTCAAACACTGCTGTCAGTGCTCCGACGCCGGGTGGTCCGACTCCGACTAAGCGCGAAAATCCGGATCGGGAAAATGAGGATGGTAATCTAAGCCAGCAGATCTGGCAGCAGGTGCTCGGCTTGGTAAATATTCTGATCGTTCCTTTGATCTCAATCGTTCCGGCGTTGCTCTATCTGAAGATGCGTCAGTTAGGTGGTGAGACTTTGAGCGACGCGGTCCAACAGATGGAAGATGTCAATACGAGTCGCAGCCAATGGCAACAGCGCATGCGCACGCGTTTGAGTCTGCACACCCCCCTGAGCGGAAAGACTACCAACTCGCGACCAGACACCCCGCGACCTACCCGGTCAGTACCTTAAAATTCCCTGGACGGTAGACTCAGTGTCGAAACCGGTTCTCATTCACCCAACCGTCAGATTGGGGCCCAAGGACGCAGTCAACAGAGAACCATTTCAATGGGTAACCCCGTTCTTGTGAAGCGGCTGATCTAAGCATCGGCTTAGCCGCCTGTTGTGAGGCATGGCTTCGCCTTGCCGTAGTCAGACTTAAGATAAGAGGGCTATGCCCTCATTTTCTTTTCTTCTCAGGTGGTCAGCAAAGGGCGCAGCCCTGAATTTTGAGGGTAAGCTTACGGCAGGCAGAGCCCTGCCTCACAACAGGCGGCTAAGCCGAAAACCAGAGGCCGATGCTCAGGTTTCCCGGTTCACTTTAATGAACAAATAGTCAATAATTCGCACCGCGCATTTCGAAAATGGGATTCTCAAGTCCCGCAAGCGAAACCTTAACCCGGAACGAGTCGATCCGGTTCTGCCGGTCCAAGTTGAATTCGCCCGTTATTTCGGCAATTTGAACGAGACGGTTCATTGCTTCGTACTCACTTCCGATTGGCACACATCTTGAATTGGTACTCTTTTGGAGAACTGTATAGGTGCGTGAAGCTCGACAGCTAAAGCTCGATTCGATCCGGCTTCGCGCGCAAAAATCGCCGCTCTCTCAAACAGGCTTGTACAGCTCTCCAAAAAGTTCCCTGAAATAAAATTATGGATATCAAGCGTCCGGCAAAGTCCAAACTGAAGAAGAAGATTCGCACTGCGATTCTGGCCGTCGTTGGTGTCGCCGCCATTGGCGGTATCACTTACGGTCTAACAAAGCTCAAACCTGCTGCCCCCACAATCGACAAATCTACGGTTGTGATTGAAACGGTCAAACGCGGACCCTTTGTACGCGATGTCCACGGGGTTGGGACCCTCGTTCCGCAGGTAACGCGTTTTGTTCCAGCTCCTGCCGAAGGCCGTGTTGAAACGATCCCGGTCCAGGCTGGGGTGGAAGTCTCGGCCGGAACCGTTATCGTCGAACTGTCGAATCCGCAAATGGAGCAAGAGGCTGCGGATGCGCAGATATCAGTTAAGGCGGCCGAGGCTGATCAGGAAGGCCTGAAGGTCAAGCTCGAGAGCGATACGATGACGCAAAAGTCGGCGATCGCTACCATCAACGCCGAATATAGCCAGGCAAAGATGCAGCTCGATGCTGACGAAGTGCTCGCGAAACAAAAATTAGTTGCCGAACTTAACTTGAGGATCTCGCGCGTTCACGTTCAGGATCTTGCTGATCGTTTGAAGGTTGAACAAGAACGCTTGAGCGTAATCTCAAGATCTACCACTGCGCAGTTGAATGCCCAGAGTTCAAGAATCGACCAGCTAAGGGCGCTGGCGAAACTCAAGCAACAGCAGGTTGATGCCTTGAAAGTACGGGCTGGAACTGGAGGCGTGTTACAGGAGATCACGGTCAAGGAAGGCCAGCAAGTGACCCTCGGAACCAACATCGCGCGCGTCGCCGATCCAGCGTCACTGAAAGCCGAATTAAAAGTTGCTGAAACTCAGATCAACGGCGTGAAGCTGGGGCAACAAGTAACGGTGGACACGCGAAATGGCACGATTCAAGGCGAAGTCGCGCGTATCGATCCCGCCGCTAAGGAAGGGACGGTCACCATCGACGCTTCTTTAATTGGTCCATTGCCGCCGAGTGCACGTCCTGATCTTAGTGTCGACGGCACCATCATTTTAGAGAAATTGAACGACGTACTTAATGTCGGCCGACCAACTTTTGGCCAGGGACAATCGACGATTGGCATCTTTGTGTTGACTCCTGACGGGACGGAAGCTGAACGCCGGCAGGTAACACTCGGTCGTTATTCAGTTAGCACAGTCGAAATCGTGAGCGGATTGCGTGAGGGAGATCGAGTCATCGTCTCCGACACTTCTCAGTACGATAGCTACAACAGAATTCGCGTGCGATAAATTCAGTTTTGGCGGTGTATCCATATTGGATCTTTGTGTTTTGTTAGCGAAGCACAGTTCAAGGATCCAAAATCTAAGATCCAAGTACAAGTTAAGGAGCAAATGATGAGTTCATCGGGCCCTCTTATTCACCTCTCGGACGTAAAGAAGGTTTTCTACACTGATGAAGTTGAGACCCATGCTCTTTCGGGTATTCATCTCGATATTAAACAGGGCGAATACGTTTCGATTGCTGGCCCATCCGGATGCGGCAAGTCGACACTGCTTTCGATTCTGGGTTTACTCGATACGCCAACCGGCGGCGAGTACATCCTGAATAGTCATCCAGTGGAAAACTTGTCGCTTTCGGAGCGCGCACGTATTCGCAATCGCGAAGTTGGTTTTATCTTCCAGAGCTTTAATCTCATCGGCGACTTGACGGTCTATGAAAACGTCGAATTGCCACTCACTTATCGTGGGATGAGTTCGAGCGAACGCAAGAAGCGCGCGACCGAAGCGCTCGAACGCGTAGGTATGGCCCATCGCGCTAAACACTTGCCGAGTCAGCTCTCCGGCGGTCAACAACAGCGTGTAGCAGTCGCCCGCGCAGTTGGTGGTGCTCCGAGCATCCTGCTCGCAGACGAACCTACCGGAAACCTCGACTCAACCAATGGTGAAGCGGTGATGGAGTTGATGCGCGAATTGCATCGGGGCGGCGCGACGATCTGCATGGTGACGCACGATCCTCGTTACGCTCAACACGCCGATCGCATCGTCCACTTGTTCGACGGTTTGATTGTCGAAGAAGAAGCCGGGTCACAGCGTCGTGAAATCCACGAACAACAGTTGAAGGAAGCGGGGTTCGGAGCGATTTCATGATCAGGCTGCGTGCGATAGAGAAGTCTTTTCCACATGGCCCAACGAAGACTTACGTCTTGCGACGTATTGACCTCGATATCAAGCCAGGTGAGTTCGTCTCGATCATGGGGCCGTCGGGCGCAGGAAAGTCGACGTTGTTACACATCCTCGGCATGCACGATCAGTCGTGGACCGGTGAATACTATTTTGACGACGTGGCAGTCCATAAGCTCGACGGCAAAAAGCGCGCAACTTTGCGAAACAGCAACATTGGTTTCGTGTTTCAGAGTTATCACTTGCTCGATGACCAGACGGTTTTCGAGAACCTTGAGTTACCTTTGTCTTATCGCGACGTTAGTAAGAAAGATCGGCAGTCGATCGTTTGTGACACGCTCGATCGTTTTCAAATGGTCGGCAAGAAAGACCTATTCCCCACTCAATTATCGGGTGGTCAGCAACAACTTGTCGGTATCGCCAGAGCAGTGGTGGCGAATCCGCGCATAATTCTTGCTGACGAGCCCACAGGAAATCTCCATTCAGCGCAGGGTAAGGAGATTATGGACATGTTCAAGCGACTGAACGATGAAGGAACCACCATCATTCAGGTCACGCACTCCGAGACGAATGCCGGCTACGGTAACCGGATTATTCGGCTCGAAGATGGATGGATTGTGAATAATTAGTTCCTAAACCTGCTGTTGCTCTGATTGCATAAAAAACTGTTCGTTCGCGGTCGCTGGCTCTTCACTCTCCAGCGTCAACGTCACTCGTGTGTCTCGAACGAACGACTGGTCCAATGCCCCGAGGTTGTTGATGGATACGCTGCTGAAAGATCTTCGCTACGGTGTCAGAAGCCTTTTACGGCAACCGGCGTTTACGGTTGTTGCCGTACTGACGCTGGCACTCGGTATCGGCGCGAACACCGCCATCTTCAGCGTCGTCAACGCTCTCATTCTTACTCCTCCTTCTATTCAGGATCCGGACCGCGTCGTTGCCCTTTGGGAAACTGGAACGGACAGTCGTAAAGAAGGTTACATCTCGTATCTCGATCTTCAGGATTGGCAACAACAAACCCAAAGCTTCGAAACGATTGCGGGGTACAAGTCGAACAGTTTTGTCGTTACTGAAAATGGTGAAGCGGATCGTTTGCGGGGCATGAGAGTGACTGCAAACTTTTTGCCGCTGTTGAAAGTAACGCCGATCAAAGGTCGCAATTTCGTTGCCGATGAGGAGGCGCCAAACAGTACGAAAGTCGCACTCATTAGTTACGACTACTGGCAATCAAAGTACGGCGGCAATGATTCGATACTGAATGAACGGCTTACTTTAAATGGATCGCAATATCAAATCATCGGGGTTTTGCCGCAGCACTTTGAGTTTGCACTTTCGAAAGAAGCATCAGTCATCACGACCGTTTCCGGTGAAGCGGGAAATCTGAAGGAGCGTGGCGCTCATGTGCTGCTCGCGCTCGGTCGTCTCAAACAAAACGTAGCGCTGGAAAGCGCTCAGGCTGATCTCGAGTTAGTAGCTGGAAAGTTGGCCCAGGCTTACCCGCGTTCCAATCGTAATACAACCGCTTATCTTGTTTCGGTTCACGAACAGTTGGTTGGTAAAGATGTCCGTCGCGCGCTTTGGATACTCCTCGGCGCCGTGGCCTTTATCTTACTAATCGCTTGCACCAACACCGCCAACCTGCTGCTGGTCCGGGCCAGCACCCGACAAAAAGAGATCGCAATTCGATCGGCATTGGGCGCGAGTCGCTGGCGCATTGCGCGAACATTGTTTGCGGAAAGCTTGATCATGTCGCTGCTCGCGGGAGTGACCGGGTTATTACTTTCTGTGTGGGGCCTGAGCGTTATTAAGTACTACGCCGCGGACCAACTGCCGCGAATCAGTGAAGTCGCGATTAACAACAACGTCATGTTGTTTACCCTCGCGCTTTCGCTGCTGACCGGTGTCATCTTCAGTCTCGTTCCCACGCTTAAGGCTTCTCGTCCTGAAGTAAATGAAGTACTCAAATCGTCTTCGAAGTCCGCGACGAGTGGCCGGAGTCTGCGTTTTTGGCGCAACTCGTTAGTGGTTTCCGAAGTGGCGCTTAGTTTGATTTTGTTAGTTGGCGCCGGGTTGATGATCAAGAGTTTTACTCAGCTCACCAACGTTCCGCCTGGCTTCGATCCAAACGGAGTGCTGACCGGACGAGTTGGGATGACTTCGGCTGCCTTCAATAATCCCGAACAAAGTGCGCTTTATGTAAATCAGGTTCTCGATCGACTTAAAACAATTCCGGGTGTTGAAAGCGCTTCGTTTGTAGCGCCGATGCCTTTTAGCGGCGGGAATGTTGGTTCGGACTTTCGCATTGAAGGACGACCGGCTCCTGAAGAAGGTAAAGAACCGTCGGCAAGTAATCGAAGTATTACGCCCGATTATTTTGCCTCAATGAAGATTCCGCTACTCAAAGGCCGCTTCTTCACGGACCAGGACAAGCGTGGACAGATTGGCGCCGCGATTATTAACGAGAAGTTGGCCCAGTCGTATTTTCCTGGCGAGGACCCGATCGGAAAAGTCATTTCACACATCGGCGCGAACCAGAACGACGGTGATCCGGTGCAATGGCAGATCGTTGGTGTCGTGGCTGACGTTCATCACAACAGCCTGACGCAGGATGCCTTTCCGGAAATTTATTTGCCCTATCAACAAAACAGTTGGTCGTGGGGCAACTTCATGGTGCGGACGAGCGTGCCGACTGAAACTGTTACCGACGCTTTCCGGCGAGAAATCAAATCGGTTGATAAGCGAGTAGCGCTCATCAATGTTCGTCCGCTGACTGACGCAATTTCCGACACGGTTACTCAACCACGTTTCTACACATTTTTATTCGGACTCTTTGGCGGCATCGGATTGTTGTTAACGATGACCGGAGTCTACAGCCTCATTTCTTACACGGTCACACAACGCACACAAGAGATTGGCATACGCATGGCGTTAGGCGCGTCGCGCGGAGACGTGGTGCGCATGATCCTGGGTCAGGGCTTTGGGCTCGCGATTTTTGGCGCCCTCGTTGGTCTCGGCGTTTCGTTCTGGCTCACTCGCTTGCTTGTAAAGCTGCTGTTTGAAGTGAAGCCAACTGACTTGTTGACGTTTGTTGTAGCCACTTCGGTGCTTTTGGTTTCGGCGTTGCTGGCGAGTTACATCCCGGCGCGCCGCGCAACCAAAGTCGATCCATTAATTGCTTTGCGTTTTGAGTAATCAGCCCAGACTGCTGATTGAATTTTTGATCGCTCTATTAACCCCGACTGCGCGTATGAAAGTTCGCGCTACTTGAGGAGCATCATGGATAAACTACTCAGCGATGTTCGCTATGCCTTCCGAAACTTGATCAAGCGTCCTACTTTTACGCTGATCGCCGTGGCGACGCTGGCCCTGGGAATCGGCGCCAACAGCGCCATCTTTAGCGCCATCAATGCTCTGCTACTCAAGCCACTGCCATTCCAAAATGAAGATCGAGTGATGTCGATCTGGGACAAGAACCCGAGTCGCGGCGTCGAACACAACGAAGTCGCCATGGCCAATTACCTCGATTGGCGAGCGCAAAATCAAACTTTCGATCAACTCGCTTTGTATCGCTGGTGGAGCGCCAACGTCACTGGCGTGGATACACCCGAACGAGTTCAGGGATTTCTTGTAACCAGTAACTTTTTCGACGCCCTCGGTACCAAACCGATTTTGGGTCGCGGCTTTCTGGCAGAAGAAAATCAGCCCGGCAAAGACTCAGTCGCGATCATTTCCTACAGTCTCTGGCAACGTCGCTTTGGCGGCGATCCAAACATCGTCAATAAGCAAATTACGCTGAACTCAATTTCGCGGACCGTGATCGGCGTGATGCCGCCGCGTTTCAACTTTCCGAAAGGCGCGGAACTCTATGCGCCGATCCCACTCACTCCCGAGCTGCAGAAAAATCGCAGCAGTCACAGTTATTACGTTATTGGTCGGCTCAAACCCGGCATTACTTCACAAGCCGCGCAAGCCGATCTCGACACGATTGCCGGTCGTTTGGAAAAACAGTATCCGGAAGAAAATACAGGTCTCGGCGCGAGCGTCATTCCGATTCTGCAGGACACGGTCCGCCTTTACGATCGCGCATTGTGGATAATGATGGCCGCAGTCGGTTTTGTGCTGTTGATTGCCTGTGCCAACGTGGCGAACCTGATGCTGGCCCGTGCGAGTGGTCGACAAAAAGAGCTGGCCCTGCGTGCGGCGTTAGGCGCGAGTCGTTGGCGCATCGTTCGACAACTACTGACTGAGAGTTTGATCGTTGCTTTGATTGGCGGGTCGATCGGTGTGATGTTTGCGTTCTGGGGCATCGATCTGCTGCGCGGCGCGAATCCCGGTGAGGCCGCGAAGTATGCGCCCGGTTGGGACCAACTCGGCATCAACGCGCCGGTCCTCTTGTTCACGATTGCATTGTCAGTTTGCAGCGGCCTGATCTTTGGACTTGTTCCAGCGTTGCAAGTGTCAAAACCGAATCTCAACAATGCGTTGAAAGAGGGTGGGCGTCAAAGTGGCGGCGGTTCATCGCGTTTGCGAAGTTCGTTAGTAGTTTTCGAAATCGCTTTGTCGCTGATTCTCTTAGTGGGAGCTGGTCTACTCACGCGCAGTTTCATGTCGTTGTTGAAAACTGATCCGGGCTTCAAACCGGATCACCTCATCACTGCCAACCTGGTCCTGCCGGGCGCGAAATACAAGGACGATGCACAGAGAGCGGCGTTCTATACAGACCTGGTAAATCGCGTTCAATCAGTGCCGGGCATTCAATCCGCGGCAATGGTCAACTATATCCCGTTGGGTGGCGCGAATTCGTCCGATGCTTTTCTGGTTGAGGGGCAACCGGAACCGGCCGCGGGCCAGGAAAATGAAGGTCGTTATCGCGTTTGCACTCCTGATTATTTCGAGACGATGGGCATCACCGTGTTGAAAGGCCGCGCCTTCACGTCCCAGGACAAAGCCGGCGCCGTGCCGGTTGCCATCGTCAACGAAGCGATGGCCCGAAAGTATTGGAGCAACGGCGAGGCGATCGGGAAGCGCTTCCGGTTTTATGGTCCACTTGAACGCAATCCCTGGATCGAAATTGTCGGCATCGCGCAGGACGTCCGGCACGATCTGAATACTCCGATTACTCCCGACTTCTTCCTGCCGCATGCGCAGGATTCGTGGAATGCGATGGTCCTGGTTGCGCGCACGCAGAACGATCCCGCGAGTATGACAACGGCAATTCGTCAGCAGGTTTGGGCCATCGACAAGGACCAACCTGTCTATGACATAAAAACGATGGATGAAGTGAGATCGTTGTCAGTCACTTTGTATTCGTTTTCGTCCGTGCTGCTCACGATCTTTGCCGGAGTAGCGCTCGTGCTGGCCGCGGGCGGTATTTACGGAGTGATGGCGTTTGCGGTCACGCAGCGCACGCAGGAAATCGGAATTCGCATGGCTTTAGGAGCACAGTCACCAGACGTGCTCAGACTCGTGTTGAAGCACGGCATGACGATGGCTTTGTCAGGCGTGGGTATAGGACTAATCGGAGCGTGGTTCTTAACTCGTTTTATGACGAAGTTGTTGGTTGGAGTAACAAGCACTGACTTGCTGACCTTCAGCGTCGTGACCTTTACGTTGTTGATAGCAGCCCTGATGGCCTGTTATCTGCCGGCGCGCCGCGCAACGAAAGTCGATCCGTTAGTAGCGCTCAGGTACGAGTGAGGAGATTGAAGATTGCAGATTTCAGATTGCAGATTTACCTCTGCGTCTCAGCGTTCTCTGCGTCTCTGTGTTGACACCTATGGTTGGATTAAATGCTACTCAAGTTTTAACACAGAGACGCAGAGAACGCTGAGACGCAGAGGAGGAGGCTTTTGATGCAGACACTTTTACAGGACTTACGTTATGCAGTTCGCACGTTGCGGAACCGGCCGGGGTTTACGCTCATCGCGATAATCACCTTAAGTCTTGGTATTGGCGTTAATACTGCAATCTTCAGCGTCATCAATGCCGTGTTGCTGCGTCCACTTCCTTATAGCGATCCGGCGCGGCTGGTTACATTTCGATCAAACCAGTCGGCAATGGATCTCGCCGATGTCGAAGCGCAAAGCAAGACTTTTGCTTCTCTGGGTGGCATGGTCCTGCAACCGCTCGCTTACACTGCCGGCAGCGAGCCAATTCAATTTCAGATCGGCCAGGTCAGTGGCGGCTTCTTCGACACGTTGGGAGTAAAACCGGCGCGCGGTCGCTACATCACGCACGACGACGACAAAAACGGCGCTCCTTATGTAGTTGTGCTTGGTCACCCACTTTGGGTTCGTCAATTCAACTCCGACGAACAGATTGTAGGGAAGTCGATCCCGCTGAGTGGAAACATGTACACCGTTATCGGTGTGATGCCAGCGTCGTTTGTGAGTCCACAGAGTGCGGAAGCATGGACACCTGTTCACGTTTCGAATCCGCTCGCCGCCAACTTTAGGGGCGTGCATTTCCTGCGCACTTATGGACGACTAGCGGCGAGTGTCAATCTCGAACAGGCGCGAGCCGAGATGCAGGTGGTCGATCAAAACCTCGCCGCCCAGTATCCCGCCGACAACAAGAACCGCGCGACAGTGTTGTTCCCACTTCACGAACGCATTATTGGTGAGTCGCGGCAGTCGCTCATCATCCTGTTCGCCGCGGTTAGTTTTGTTTTACTGATCGCGTGCGCAAATTTTGCCAATCTTTTGTTGGCCCGCGCCGCTGAACGCGAACGCGAGTTTGTAATTCGTGGCGCACTCGGCGCGCGACGCTGGCGTTTGATCAGACAACTGCTGACCGAAAGTGTTTTGATTTCGCTGGCGGGTGGAATAATTGGCGTTGCGCTTGCTTACTGGGGCACAAAACTTCTCGTCGCTTTCAAACCCGAAAACCTGCCGCGAGTTGCTGAGATTGGTGTCGATGCTCGCGTGCTTTTGTTTGCGCTCGGCGTTTCGTTACTCACCGGTCTGATCTTCGGACTACTTCCGGCGTGGTCCGCCTCGAAGAGTAGTGTGAACGAAGCGTTGAAAGATGGTGGACGTGGAGCAACTGCCGGAGGCGCGCGTCAGCGATTGCGCAGCACGTTTGTGGTCGTTGAGTTGGCGGTGGCCCTTGTTCTACTTGTCGGCGCAGGATTGTTAGTCAAGACGTTCTGGAAGCTGCGTTCAGTTGAACCGGGATTCAAACCCGACCATCTGATGACGATGCGGATTGAACTTCCGGAAGCGCGCTACAAAGACGTTGGTCCACAAACAAAATTCCGCACTCAGATCCTTGCAGGCATGAATTCATTGCCCGGTGTTCAGGCCGCGATGATCAGTGAATTGCCGTTGAGTGGCGATTCCCTCAATCACAATTTCATCATTGAAAACAGGCCGCCAATCGCGCCTGGCGATGAACCGGATCTGGAAACGCGTAGTGTGATGGGCGACTACTTCAAAGTCATGCAAATACCTTTGAAAGCGGGTCGCGATTTTGGCTCACAGGATTTTGTCGATCATGCGCCGCTGGTGGGTATCGCTAACGAGTCGCTCGTCAAACAGTATTTCCAAAATGAAGATCCTCTTGGCAAGCGTATTCGTTGGGCCAGCGATCCGGGCCAGCGTTGGATGACGATCGTTGGCGTGGTCGGCGACGTCAAACATTTCGGTCTGGATCTTCCTGAACTGCCTGCGTTCTACACACCCTATACCCAAATCGCTGCGTGGAAACGTTGGATGTCGGTAGCTGCGCGTACGCAGGCGGAGCCGGCCGGCATGTCGCAGGTGATCAAGCAGGAGATCTGGAAAGTCGATTCACAACTGCCGGTCACGCGCCTACAGACGATGGACGACGTCGCGGCCGAATCATTTGCCGCTCGTCGCTTCAACATGTCGTTACTGAGTTTGTTTGCCGGGCTGGCGCTTGTGTTGGCAGCGATTGGGATCTACGGCGTGATGTCGTATGCGGTCACGCAACGAACACAGGAAATTGGTATTCGGATGGCGCTGGGGGCGAGTGGTTCAGACGTGCTCAAACTCATCATTCGCAATGGCATGGGGCTGGTATTGATTGGTGTGGGTGTTGGCTTGGCCGGCGCATTTGGTCTGACTCGCTTGATGGTGACTTTGTTATTCGGCGTCACACCAAACGATGCGTTGACGATCGGGGTGGTGTCGGGAGTTTTGATTGCAGTCGCTTTACTCGCGTGCTTCATCCCGGCCCGGCGCGCGACAAAGGTCGATCCGTTGGTTGCGCTGAGATACGAGTGAAGAAGTTTTGAGTTTCGAGTTCAAAGTTTCGAGTTTTGAGTTTTGAGTTTCGAGATGGCGGACTTCAGTTTCAGATTGGCCCTTTCATTAAGCGCAGTTAGGAAGGGTGGTTTACCCCCGCAGACTGTGGTTATGAGAACTCTGGAAGGCGAGTCGGGGTAAACCGCACCGAATTTTGAGGAAGTGAGCAGAAATTTGGCAATCGGCAATCGACAATCGGAAATGTCCGCGTGGCGCCTTGATTGTGATCATTCGAGTGTGGAGTTCAGCGTTAAGAAGCTGTTGTTCTTTACGGTGAAGGGAAAGTTTTCTGATCTCAATGGTGTGATTGAGCTGGATGAAGACGCGGTATCGGCGTCAGAGGTCAAGGCGACGATTGGAGTGAAGAGCCTCAACACGGGAAATGAACAGCGTGACCGGCAATTGAGAGCCGCTTCGTTTCTCGACGTAGTGAACTTTCCGCAGATTGAGTTTCAGAGTGTGGAGGTTGGACCAGGCACCGATCGCGACACGTTGAAGGTAAAAGGCGCTTTGACGATCAAAGGGAACAGGAAAGACGTCGTGCTGAATGTGACTAAAGTTGATCGAAGTAAGTCGCCGAATGGCCAGGAGGTTGTTTATTACGTTGGAGAGACTGAGATCGATCGATATGAGTTTGGAGTAAATGGCTTACGCGGACTTGTTGGTCCAAAGTTGAAAGTGGTGATCAATATTCAGGCGAACCGTGAAGGTTGATCTCTGTGTCTCCGCGTCCTCTGCGTCTCTGTGTTGAGATTGGACGTTCGCTTGTCGAGACATCGGGTTAACACAGAGACGCAGAGAGACGCTGAGACGCAGAGAAGAGAAATTATGCAGACACTGTTACAAGACTTGCGCTATGCAGTACGCACGCTAAGAAGTCGTCCTGGCTTTACGCTCGTGGCTGTGCTCACGCTGAGTCTTGGTATCGGCGCTAACACCGCCATCTTCAGTGTCGTCAACGCCGTCCTGCTTCGGCCCTTGCCTTTTAAAGATCCCGACCGCATCGTTTCTATTTACGAACGACGCGCTAACTCCGGCGCCGCCAACCTCCCAGTTTCGGGTCATGAATTCGCTGCCTGGCAACAACGCACGCATTCATTCGCAGCGCTCACCCTGATCCAACCGGATGGTCTGAATCTGACCGGCAATGGCGATCCAACGATTCTTAACGTCAGCCGGGTTTCGACCGACTTCTTTTCGGTGATCGGAGTTGGACCAATCATTGGACGTACGTTTGCACCCGGCGAAGATCAAAACGGCGGCGCGAACGTAGTCATCCTCAACGAGAAACTGTGGCAGCAGCGTTTCGGATCCAACCGCGACATCCTCAATCATTCGATCACGCTCAACAATCAGAACTACACCGTCGTCGGCGTCATGCCCACGCTCGAACTCATGCCCGACGTGCTTATACCAATCGACTTGCATAGTGAAATTCAGAAAGTTGGCAAACATAGTCATCAGGTAATTGGTCGATTGAAGGAAGGCGTTTCGGTTGCACAAGCGCAAGCGGATCTCGCACTGGTCTCCGGGCAGTTGGAACAGGAAATGGTCCAGGCGAATAAAGGACACGGTTCATTTGCGATCAACCTGCATGAAGACGTGACGGGTGATTCGAGTCTCGCGCTGTTAACACTTTTCGGAGCGGTTGGCTTTGTACTCCTGATCTCCTGCGCGAATGTGGCGAACCTGTTGCTTACCCGCGCCGCTGCCCGTCACAAAGAAATGGCCATTCGCTCCGCCCTCGGCGCTGGACGGCTTCGTCTGATCAGACAAACACTGACCGAAAGCCTGTTGCTCGGCATCGCGGGTGGTGGGCTTGGTCTGTTGTCAGCATTCTGGATTGTCGACCTCATCAGCAAGATGACGGTGCTTCATCTGCCGCGTTTGGACCAGGTGCGTCTTGACAGTCGTGTGCTGCTTGCCACTCTCGTGTTCTCTTTATTGACAGGCGTACTTACTGGCCTGGTCCCTGCCCTGCGTAATTCCGAACAACACCTTTATGAAACCCTGATCGACGGTGGTCGCGGATCGATGAGCGCGAGTCGACGCCGTTTAGGTAGCGCGCTTGTCGTGATGGAAGTGGCACTCGCCGTCATCCTACTGGTCGGTGGCGGGCTGATGCTGAAAAGTTTTGTTCATTTGATGAGAGTCGATCCAGGTTTCGATCCACATCAGGTACTTCGACTCGACCTGGGCTTACCCGCGGCGAAGTATAGCGAACCACAAAAGCAGCGGGCGTTTTATGAAGAATTGCTGGGACGGTTACGTAATCTACCGGGGGTTGAATCGGTTGGCGCGACAACGCAGACGCCGCTAAGTCCTGGTGATAACTGGTCGGGGTTTGCGATCGAAGGACGGCCAGTGCCCGAGGGCGATCAGCAACAAGCAGCTACGCGCACAGTCAGCAACGATTATTTCAGCACCTTGCGCATTCCGCTGCGCCGCGGACGTTTGTTCAGTAATGCTGATGCGCGCGTCGCTTTGCCGTTGATTCGCTGGTTTGAAAAAGAACCTTTTCCTGAACACTTCAACGATTCGCAACCGATACCAACCGCAATCATCAACGAGACACTGGCTAAACAGTATTGGCCCAATGAAGATCCGATCGGCAAACGTCTCAAAGTGGTCGAGAGCCCCTGGCTGACAATCGTGGGAGTGGTGGGAAACGTTCATCACAACGGTCTAAATACCGCGCCAAATCCCGAAATCTATTTATCGCATTTACAGGAGCCGCAGAATTCGTTGGCGGTGATGATGCGCACGTCAGTTGATCCACTGTCGTTAGCTACCGCGGCCCGGCAGGAGATCAATGCTATCGACAAGGATCAGCCCGTAACCATCACGACTATGGACCAGATCGTGGCTGACTCGGTTGCGGGCCAGCGCTTCAACGCTTTGTTGTTGGGCGTGTTTGCAGCGCTGGCATTAATCCTGGCGACGATTGGCGTGTTTGGCGTCATCAACTATTCGGTCGCGCAACGCACGCGCGAGATTGGTATCCGTCTCGCGCTCGGTGCTCAACGCCGCGATGTCTTCCAGTTGATTGTTGGACAGGGACTCGCTTTGGCCATCACCGGTGTCGTGATTGGCGCGATCGGTTCGTTCGGACTGACGCGCCTGATCGCGGGATTGCTTTACGGAGTAAGTCCAACTGATCGAATCACGTTTTTGTTTGTTTCAGTGCTGGTAACGGTTGTGGCGTTGCTGGCTTCTTATTTACCAGCGCGCCGCGCAACCAAGATCGATCCGTTAGTAGCACTTAAATATGAGTAGGGCTTTCTCTGTGTCTCAGCGTCTCTCTGCGTCTCTGTGTTGAGATTGGACGTTCGCTTTTCGAAACATCGGGTTAACACAGAGACGCAGAGAGACGCAGAGACGCAGAGAAGAATCGGAAATCGGAAATATTTATTATGGAATCTCTACTTAAAGACTTTCGTTACGGACTCCGCGGTTTGGTTAAGCGCCCGGGTTTCACGGCCATCGTCGTTATCACCCTGGGTCTCGGTATCGGCGCGAGTACGTCGATCTTCAGCGTCGTTAACAGTGTCGTGTTGCGGCGGCTACCGTATCGAAATGCCGATCGCATTGTCGCGATTCCCGAACTGAATGCAGATGGTAAACGTGTTCAGGTCACGGCGGCCAACTTCTATGATTGGCGCCAACAGAACACTGTCTTCGAACAACTCGCCGCGATTAGGACCACGTCGGCAAATCTGGCGTCGGCCGACTCCGCAGAACGAATCGACATCTCGCAAACTTCCGCCAACTATTTCTCGGTCTTCAGTGTCGAACCGGAACTCGGTCGCTTGTTTATTCCTGCCGACGAACAAGCCGGACATGAACCAGTCGCGTTGCTCAGTCACAGTTTATGGCAACGACGTTTTGGTGGTGATAAGGAGATTATCGGCAAGTCGATCCTGCTCGATGGTAAGAGCTACAAAGTTGCCGGCATCGTCCCTGCAAATTTCCAGGATCCATACAAGAGTGACCTTTGGTTGCCGCCGTTGAAGCTCGTGCCGGAACTCAACGAGCGCATGGATGTAACGCAGGCACGCGGGATGGGTTACTTGTCGGCAGTCGCGTTGCTTAAGCCAGGCGTCACGGTCCAACAAGCTGCTACTGAAATGGAGACGATTACCGCGCGTCTTCGTCAACAATATCCCGACACGAACAATCGCCGTTTCAACCGCGTGGTGAAATTGCAGGACGATGTTGTCGGCGAAACGCGCAGCATGCTCTTACTGCTATTTGGCGCGGTGACTTTTGTGTTGCTGATCGCGTGTGCGAATGTCGCGAATTTACTTTTGGCGACTGCGGCGGCGCGACAAAAAGAGATGGCCATTCGTGCTGCGCTTGGCGCTTCGCGATGGCGCGTGATGCGACAGCTCTTTACCGAAAGCGCGATGCTCGCATTAGCCGGGGGCGCATTTGGGTTTCTGCTTTCGTTCTGGTTGCTGTCGTTGATCAAGAAGCTGTTGCCGGTTGATTTTCCGCGCCTCTCAGAAATTCACGTCGACTGGCGTGTGCTTGGATTCACCTTATTAGCCTCAGTCTTCACGGGAATTCTCTTTGGTTTTGCTCCGGCGCTGCAATTCAGTCGTGGCGATATGCAGGAGTCGATTCGCGAGACTGGTCGCGGAACAAGCGGAAGTTTACGACGCAGCCGTTTTCGTCAGGCCCTGATCGTTGCCGAGGTTGCGCTGTCAGTTGTTCTGCTTGCCGGAGCTGGTTTGTTGTTTCGCAGCTTCATGCGATTGCAGGCAGTCGAAACCGGATTTGCGCCGCAGCAAGTTTTGACCGCGCGCGTTTCTCCCTCCGGCACAAACTTCAAAACTGATCCCGACTACATCAATTTCTATCAACATGTAATTGAGAAGGTAAGTGCGATTCCCGGCGTGAGCGACGCGGGCATGATCAATACCTTGCCGTTAGCTAAAGGTCCAACGGCGGGATTTCGGGTTGAGGGTCGTCCGGTAACTACTCCCGATAAGTGGCCGGTCGTGAACTATCGCAACGTCACGCCAAACTACTTTCGCGCGATGAGTATTCCGGTACTGCAGGGCCGGTCCTTCACCGATCACGACAATGCTTCCGCGCCGTTCACGATGATCGTGAACCAGGCACTTGCTGAGCAAGACTTCCACGGTGAAAACGCAATTGGCAAACGGATCACGTTTGGAGCTATCGACAACAATCAACAGCCAGTCTGGTTTGAAATTGTCGGCATCGTCGGCAACGTGCGCAACCAGGAATTACGTGAAGAACCTGGACCAGAACTTTATTTTTCGACGCTGCAGGACCCATTTGCCAGTATGTCGCTTGTCGTGCGCTCGAGTGTTGAGCCGGAAAGTTTAGTGAACGCGGTCCGCCAGGCAGTTGCTGAGGTTGATCGTACAGTGCCCGTTTCCGATATCGACACGATGGACCGCATCGTCAGCACCTCAGTTACGCAACCGCGTCTCAACCTGTTTCTACTAGGGCTTTTTAGCGTGATCGCCTTGCTGCTTTCGGCGGCAGGGATTTATGGCGTGACTTCTTACTCGGTGGCCCAGCGAACACAGGAACTCGGCATCCGCATCGCGCTTGGAGCGCAGGTTAGTGATGTGCTGCGAATGATCCTGGGCCAGGGCATGGCTGTAATCATGATTGGTGTTGCGATAGGACTGGGCGCTGCGTTTGCGTTGTTGCGCTTAATGAGGAGTTGGTTATTCGGCGTCAGTGAAACTGATCCACTTACTTTTGCTGCGATCACGTTGTTGTTGTCGTTCGTCGCCCTGATCGCGTGCTATGTCCCGGCGCGACGAGCAACGAAAGTGGATCCGATGGTTGCGCTGCGAAACGAATGAAAAGATTTCAGATTGCAGATTTCAGATTGCAGATTGTTAGAGCTCGCTGAGTAGTGAGTCGCAGTAGTCACGGAGTCAGTACCACCTCGCGGTAGCGGGTGGGTTCGGGAGCATAGAAGCTGAACAAAGATTAACCACGAAGGCACCAAGACACAAAGATCAAAGCACAAAGTACTAAGTACTAAGCACAAAGAACCAAGTACAAAGTCCCAAGTACCGAGCACAAAGCACGAAAGCAAAGGCCATGATCCAGGACATTCGCTACGCCATCCGCATGTTGATTAAGAACCGCGGCTTCAGTCTCGTGGTCGTTTTGACTCTGGCCCTCGGCATTGGCGCCAATGCGGCGTTGTTTTCGGTGGTTAATGGAGTCTTGTTGAATCCGTTGCCTTTTTCGGAGCCGGACCAACTCGTCACCATCCTCCAAAGCAAACCAAACTTCGATATGGGCGCGGTTCCGTATCCAAACTTCCTCGATCTGCAAAGTCAAAATCAGACTTTCGAATCGATGGCCATCTTTCGTTCGACTGGTTTCAGCTTGATCGGATCGGGTGAACCGGAACGCGTCAGAGGCCGGTTTGTTTCAGGCGATTTCTTCAAGGTGCTGAAACTGAAACCCGAACTCGGTCGCGTGTTCACGGCTGACGACGACAAGCCAGGCAGCACTCCAGTCGCAATCATCGGCGCTGATTTATGGGCCAGAAAGTTTGCCTCGTCTCCGGAAATTCTCCATCAGAGCATCACGCTCGACGACAAGAGCTATGCGGTCGTTGGCGTGACACCACACAGCTTCAATCTCTTTTCCGGAGATGTCTTTGTCCCAATCAACCAGTGGGGAACACGCGCGCTTAAAAACCGCGGGGCCGCGTTGGGTTTGCGCGGTGTTGGCCGGCTAAAGCCAGGCGTCACGATTGAACAAGCAGACGCTGATCTCGATCGCATCATGGCCAATCTCGCGATCACTTATCCGGACACTAATAAGGACAACAGCGCGAAGCTAGTGGGACTCAAGTCTCTCTTGCTCGACGGCATCGGTTCGACACTCTGGATTTTGCTGGGCGCGGTCGGCTTCGTGTTGTTGATTGCGTGTGTGAACGTCAGCAATTTGATGCTCGCCCGTTCCACCGGACGCACGCGTGAGTTTGCGATTCGTGCTGCACTCGGCGCTGCGCGGTCTCGTCTGTTGCGTCAATCTTTAGTTGAAAGTGTTTTGCTTTCATTGATTGGTGGAGTGCTTGGTCTGGTGATCGCCACGTGGGGAACGAAGTTCGCACTCGCCGCGTTGCCCACCACACTGCCGCGCGCGTCAGAAATCGCACTTGATACACGCGTCGTTTTGTTTACGGCAGTTGTTTCATTGATCACTGGAATACTGACTGGTCTTGTTCCGGCATTAAAGACTTCGCAATGGCGTTTCAACGAGACGCTCAAGGAAACGGGCCGTGGCGCTAACACCGGTCGCGTTCGCACCCAGGGAGTTTTTGTTGCAGTTGAAATGGCGCTGGCGCTGGTGTTGCTAGTGGGCGCGGGACTGATGGTCCGCACACTGAGCGCGCTGTGGAAAGTTAATCCTGGTTTCCGTTCAGACAATGTCACTACTTTTGGTCTAAGTCTGCCGCCTGCTGCGCGCAACTCATCGGCCGATGAATCGCGGACCACGCTGCGACAAATCAGCGATCGAGTCAGCGCCATTCCCGGCGTCAAATCAGCTTCCTTTACCGTCGGCGCAACGCCACTGCAAAACGAAGACGATCTCTTCTTCTGGATCGAGGGCGAGCCAAAACCTGCGGGACATCAGGACATGCACATGGCCCTGTTCTACACGGTTGAGCCGGGCTATCTCGATGCGATGGGCATCACATTGAAACGTGGTCGCTTCTTCAACAACCAGGACGATGACCGCGCCAAACCTGTGGCTGTGATTGATGAAGCACTCGCCGGCAAGTATTTCGGTGAGACAGATCCGATTGGTAAACGCATAAATCTTGAAGGCAACGACGTGCCTTCCGAGATCGTCGGTGTCGTGGGCCACGTAAAACAATTTGGACTCGACGCCGATCACCAGCAGACACTTCAGGCGCAACTGTATCTTCCGTTTCGCGCTTTGCCGGACAGTGAGGTTGAAGGATTCGGCGGCGCCGGAGTTGTGCTTCGTTCACAGGGCGGCAATGCCCAGGTCTTTAACGCGGTCCGGCAAGTCATCCGCGAGCAGAATTCGCAAAACATTATTTCGAATGTTCAGACGCTCGACGAAGTTGTAGCGAGTTCGCTGGGCACGCAACGTTTTTCGCTGAGTTTGTTGACTGCGTTTGCGAGTGTCGCGTTGTTGCTGGCGGCGTTGGGAATCTACGGCGTCATTTCTTACCTCGTGGGCCAACGCGGACGTGAACTGGGAATCCGCATCGCCCTTGGCGCAAGTCGCGGCAACATCTTTCGTCTGGTCCTGGTCCACGGCATGAAGATGACTCTGGTAGGAGTTGTGGTCGGAGTCGTCGCCGCGCTCGGTTTAACTCATTTACTGACGAAGATGTTGTTTGGCGTTAGTGCAACCGATCCACTGACCTTTGTTTCGATTGTCGGGATTCTGACGCTGACAGCTTTGCTCGCGTGCTATCTGCCGGCCCGCCGCGCGACGAAGATTGATCCGTTGATTGCGCTGAAAAACGAGTGAGGAGATTAGGAGATTGAAGATTTCAGATTGCAGATTTCAGATTGGCGGGTGGGTTTGAAGTATTGGCGGAATTAATTACGAAGGCGCTAAGTCCAAAGTTCAAAGTCCAAGGTCCAAAGTTCAAAGTTCAAAGCACTAAGCAGCAGGTTCAAAGTCCCAAACAGAGAAGACCATGCAAAAACTAATTCAAGACTTACGTTACGGTGTTCGCTCCTTTGCCAAGAAACCAGGCTTCGTGCTGATTGCGGTGGTCACACTCGCGCTCGGTATCGGTGGCAGCACGGCGATTTTTACTGTCGTCGATGGCGCGTTGTTGCGTGGTCTTCCTTATCGATCGTCGAACCAGCTTTATCACCTTTGGGAACGCACGCCCCAACAGGAATTTTCCAAGCGCGAGTTTTCTTATCCCGACTATCAGGACTATCAACAGAATTCCGTCTTCGATGGATTAGCGGCCTACACCGGCGGTGGCGCGATCCTCAGTGGCGCAGGTGAATCGGAAAGTGTTAACGCCCAGCGGGCCACAGCCAACTTCTTTTCAGTCCTGGGAATCGATCCGGTTATCGGGCGAACGTTTCAGGCCGGCGACGACAAACAGGATGGTCCAAAAGTGACGGTGTTGACTTATGGACTCTGGCAACGAAAGTTTGGTGGCGACACGGGTGTAGTTGGTAAACAACTCACCATCAACGGCGACAGTTACACAATCATCGGCGTCCTGCCGCAAAGTTTTCAATTTGCACTTAGACCTGCCGACCTGTGGTTGCCGTATCAACCAAGTCAAAGCGTGATGAGCCGGCGCCAACTGCACGGCACAAACTTGATTGGTCGTTTGAAATCAGGCGTCACACCTGCGCAAGCACAGTCTGAATTAAACCTGATCGCCGGCCGAATCGAGCAGCAATACAAAGACTCGCATGCCGGCACACAAGCGACATTGGTCCCATTACAGGAAGAGATCATCGGAACCGTAAGACCTGTCTTATTGGTATTGCTGGCGGCGGTTGGCTTTGTGTTGTTGATCGCCTGCGCAAACGTCGCGAGCTTGTTATTAACGCGGTCCCTGGCCCGACAAAAGGAGGTCGCGCTGCGGGCGGCATTGGGCGCGAGTCGTTGGCGAGTGGTTCGACAACTCCTTACCGAGTCACTTCTGCTTTCATTGGTTGGCGGACTGGCCGGTTTGGCAATCGCTTACTGGGGCACACCCGCGTTGGTCGCAGTGTTGCCACAGAGCCAGTTGAATGCAATGCCGTTTCTCAAGACCTTACACATCGACGCGAGCATTCTTGCGTTCTCGTTTGGCTTGTCATTGTTAACTGGTTTGATCTTTGGCCTCGCTCCCGCGTTGCAATCATCGCGTCTGGATCTGAATGAGGTATTGAAAGAAGGTGGTCGCAACACGTCGGCTGGTATGGGCCACCGACTGCGCAGCGCCATGGTCGTCAGTGAAATCGCCCTTGCCGTTGTGCTGCTCATCGGCGCGGGCTTGATGATGAAGAGTCTCTTCAAGTTGTTACAGACCAACGTCGGTTTCAAAACTGAAAATGTTCTGACGATGACGGTCATTCTTCCGGTAAAGAAATATTCCGAAGATAACCAGACCATCGCGTTCAACAATCAACTTCAGGAGCGCGTCCAGGCGATGCCCGGTGTTTCGGGTATGGGTACGGTCAACATTCTTCCGCTCAATAATGGCAACACCACACGCTTCAATATCGAAGGAGATCCGATTCCTGCGCCCGGCCAGGAAACCGAAGCCAATATTCGCGTCGTGAACGACACTTATTTTCAAACGCTCGGAGTCCCATTGCTTGCCGGACGCATGTTTGACGACCACGACAAGGCCGACACGCAGGGCGTAGTGATTATCGGCAAAACGATTGCGGATAAATTATTTGCGGGACGCAATCCGGTGGGCCGGAAAATTAAGTACCCGTCGTTTGATGGACCAGGCGATCTGATTGTGGGCGTGGTTGGCGATGTACGCATCACCGGTCTGGACCAGGCAATCAAGCCGGTCGTCTATTACCCATTCCGGCAAAATGCTTCTGTCTTCACCAACGTTGTAGTGCGCACTACGACCGATCCAAACGCATTGGCTGGCGCAATCCGTTCCGAAGTCCGAAGCCTCGAACCCGAGGCCGCGATTCTTAACGTCAACACGATGGACGAAATGATTGCGCAAACACCGGCATCGTTTATGCGCAGGTTTCCGGCGTTGCTGATCAGCATCTTCGCGGGCATCGCGTTGTTGCTGGCTTCAATCGGAATCTACGGAGTGGTGTCTTACTCGGTAAGTCAACAAACACACTTCATCGGAATTCGCATGGCCCTCGGTGCTTCGCCGTCAGACATTTTGAAGATGGTGATGAAACAAGGTTTGGTGCTGGCGTTGGCGGGAGTTGGGATTGGAGTTGTTGCTGCCTTTGGCTTGATGAGGCTGTTGCGAACGTTACTGTTCGAAGTGACGACAACAGATATGACGACGTTTGCGCTCGTATCGGTGACGCTGTTCGTCGTGGCGTTGTTGGCGTGTTATCTGCCGGCACGACGCGCTACGAAAGTCGATCCACTAGTGGCGCTGCGCTACGAATGAAATTATTTCAGATTTCAGATTTCAGATTTCAGATTTCAGATTGGTGAATTCCTACTCTGCGTCTCTGCGTTCTCGGCGTCTCTGTGTTGAAACTGTGATCCAGCTAAACCTACGTCGCTTTCAACACAGAGACGCCGAGAACGCAGAGACGCAGAGGAGAAATCAATTATGAACACAATACTCAAAGACCTCCGCTTTGGCATTCGCGCTTTGCTGCGACATAAATCGTTCACGATCGTCGCTGTATTAACGCTCGCGCTGGGCATTGGTGCTAACACTGCGATCTTCAGCGTCGTTAACGGCGTGTTGTTGCGTGCCTTGCCATTCCGGAACCCTGACGAGCTTATCGCCATAAACAAAGTGCAAAGTGGCGAAGAAGGTTTTCCGGGCATTGCCGCCTTTGAGTTTCTCGCGTGGCGCGATCGCGGCGGTAACGTCGCCGATGTTTCCGCTTACAGCAGCGACAACTTCAATCTCACCGGTCGTGGTGAACCTGAACGAATTTCCGCGGCGCAAGTCTCCGCTAACTTTTTCGAACTACTTGGTGTTGCTCCATTGCGCGGTCGCACTTTTGCTGCCGATGAAGATCAGCCCGGTCACAACCACGTGGTCCTGGTCAGCGAAACGTTCTGGCAACGAAGACTGAAGAGCAGCGGCAACATCGTCGGTGAAACACTCACACTCGACGACAAGCCATACGCGATCATCGGCATCATGCCGCGCAACTTTCGCTTTCCCAACGAATATGACGTGTGGGTGCCGCTCGCTTTGGATCGAGTTAGAGAAACACAAGGCAACATGTTCACGCTCGTCG
The DNA here is from genome assembly GCA_036518995.1 of Pyrinomonadaceae bacterium. Lineage (GTDB taxonomy): Bacteria > Acidobacteriota > Blastocatellia > Pyrinomonadales > Pyrinomonadaceae > PSRF01. The sequence continues at coordinate 25,450 of DATDMC010000116.1, forward strand.
ATGTCGTTGGTCGACTCAAACCCGGCGTCAACGTCGAAAGCGCTCAAGCCGAGGTAAATCGTCTCTCCGCACAAACTGCGGAACAGATGAAAGAAAAGCCCGGATCGTTAGCGGTAGTCCCGTTGCATCAACAGCTCGTGGCAGGCGTGAAGCGAACTGTGCTCGTGCTGTGGGGCGCGGTTGCGCTTGTCATGTTTCTTGCCTGCGCGAATGTCGCGAGTTTGATGTTGTCGCGCACCGTCGGTCGACAACGTGAAATGGCAGTGCGCACTGCGGTTGGCGCGCGACGCTGGCAACTGGTTCGCCAACTGTTGATCGAAAGCGTTGTGCTTGGTCTTGTCGGTGGTGTGTTTGGAATTTTGATTGCGGTGTGGAGCAAAGGTGTCATTGCTTCGTTTGTGCCGGAAGGATTGACGAGTTCAGTTCACGATTTGAATTCGATCAATATGGACTGGCGCGTCTTTGTCTTCACGCTTGCATTATCAATCATCACTGGAATCATTTTTGGGCTGGTCCCGGCCATCTCTGCTTCCAAACCCGATCTCATCAAGACACTGCGCGAAAGTAAATCATCAAATGTGACCGGCTTTGGACTCGCAAGCATTCGTGGCTGGTTAATTGTTACTGAACTTGCGCTCGCGATGGTTTTGTTGCTGGGCGCTGGTTTGCTGGTGCGCAGTTTTAACCAGTTGCTGGCCATCGATCTTGGTTTTGCGCGTGAAAATGTTTTGAGTTTACGAGTTGACTTACCCCGCTCGAAATATTCTGAGCCAAAGCAAACAATCGGTTTTCAGACGCAACTGCTTGAGAAACTAAAAGTTGTCCCCGGTGTTGAGTCAGTTGCTACGGTCAATCATAGACCTTTGTCGGGGTTTGGCATCATTGCCTATACCCAGATCGAGAACAATGGACCACCCGATCGCAAGAAAGATAAACCGTTAGGCATAGGGTCCGTCTCACCTGACTATTTCCGCACACTAAAAATTCCTTTATTGAGCGGGCGCACTTACGACGATCACGACAATGCTGATTCTGCGAAAGTCGCGATTGTGAACCAGGCGTTTGTGCGTCGTTATTTTCCCGACAGTGAGCCACTCGGTAAACATCTGGGCTTCGGCTGCAAAGATGGTCCTTGTCGCACGATTGTTGGCGTAGTTGGCAATGTCCGGCAGGAGAGTTTGACGGACGAAGTGACGCCGGAAATTTACGTTCCATTTGGTCAGATGCCGATGAATGGAATGACGGTGTTGTTGCGGACGAAGTCAGAGCCAACGAGTGTAATTTCGGCAGTGCGCAACGGCGTGTTGAGTATCGATGCGAACCAGCCAATCTACGAAGTGAAGACATTGGAGGAGCGCGTCGCGGAGTCGGTTGCGGTCACGCGCGCGTTGATGTTTTTGTTTGGCACGTTTGCCTCGCTGGCGTTGGTACTTGCGTCGGTGGGTATCTACGGAATTATCTCGTACTCAGTCAGTCAACGGACCAACGAGATCGGGATTCGCATGGCGCTCGGCGCGCAACGTCGCGATGTGCTGAGTTTGATCATGCGCAACGGTGCTGTGTTGGCAATTACGGGTATTGCAGCTGGAATCGCGGGCGCGCTCGCACTGACGAGATTTCTGAAGACGTTGTTGTTCGGCGTTGAGCCAACTGACTTAAAAACTTTTGTCGCAGTTTCGATCGGGTTGTTGGTAGTGGCAATCGCGGCGAGTTTGATACCGGCGCGCCGCGCAACGAAAGTCGATCCACTGGAAGCGCTGCGATACGAATGAGAGCAGGGACAGTTCAGAGCAATAACTCTGCGTCTCCGCGTTCTCTGCGTCTCTGTGTTGAAAGCGACGTAAGTTTAGTTGGACTACAGGTTCAACGCAGAGACGCGGAGACGCAGAGCAGAGACGCAGTATGACAAACGACTTCTTGAAGCAGTCATCTGAGAACTGAAGGAACAGGACAACGGATTATTATGACAAAACTAATCAACGACACTCGCTACGCCATTCAACTGATGCTAAAGCATCCGGGATTCACGCTTGTTGCTGTGCTTACCATCGCACTCGGTGTGGGTGCAAACACCGCGCTCTTCAGTGTTGTTGATGCGGTTTTGTTGAAGAAACTTCCGGTCAATAAACCCGACCAGTTGGTTCTGTTCGGGGCGACTTACAGAGGAGACAAATTTAGTCCCGGTGGGTTCAGTGGAAGCAATAGGCGCGATCCGGCGACGGGTCTCACCATGGGCACATCTTTTCCGCTCCAGACTCTTAATCGCTTTCGCGAACAAACAAAGGACCCCAATTCTGCTTTGTCGGACGCGTTCGGATTCTCCGAAGTCGATATGAATCTCAACACCGGCGGGCAAGTCGAAGTCGTGCGCGGCCAGGTGGTGTCGGGAAACTACTACTCAGCGCTCGGTGTTCCGGCTGTGCTCGGTCGGACGATCAATGATAGCGACGACAATCCGGCCGCGGCGCCAGTTGCCGTCCTCAGTCATCGTTACTGGACCACCCGATTTGGGAGTGATCCATCCATTATTGGTAAACAGGTCAACCTCAACAATGTCGCGTTCACGATCGCGGGTGTTTCTGCGAAAGGGTTTGAAGGAACGATGCAGGTGGGATCGACCGAAGACGTCTCGATTCCGCTTGCCTGGGAGCCACAAATTTCCGCCGAGCGATCCAACCTGGCAGGCGCAGGAATCTGGTGGCTCAGACTCATGGGTCGACTAAAACCGGGGGCCACAATTGAACAGGCCAACGCAACGCTGGGAAATGCGTTTCTCACTTCGGTTATCGAGCATCGAGCCGGACGGCAGGCGCGTACTAAAACTACCTTGCGAACTCTGGGACCTGGCGACTATCCAGCGCTCAGTGTTAGTCCCGGTAACCAGGGTGAAATGAACATGCGCCAGTTTCTCAACCGGCCATTGCGCCTGTTGTTTGGAGTCGTTGCGCTCGTGCTGCTGATCGCGTGTGCAAACGTCGCAAACCTTTTGCTGGTCCGCGCGTCGTCGCGAAGAAAAGAGATTGCAGTCCGCGTTGCACTCGGCGCGAGTCGTCTGCGGTTGGTGCGTCAACTATTAACTGAAAGTATTTTGCTGGCAGTTGTTGGCGGCGTACTTGGAATTCTCTTCGCGCTCTGGATCAAGAATGGATTGTTGGTCGTTACTGATTGGGGCGGACGCGAGATGTCTGCGCTCGATGTTTCACTCGATCCCCGCGTACTCGCTTTCACCTTTGGTCTATCACTGCTTACGGGCATCGTCTTTGGCATTGTTCCCGCCCTGCGCGCGACCAATGTCGATCTCACTCCGACCTTAAAAGACACGGGACGCAGTTCGACGGCAATCGGTCGATCGTTGCTGACTCGCTCTCTCGTGGTGGTTCAAGTAACGGTGTCAGTTCTACTGCTGGTCGGCGCGGGCTTGCTGATCCGCAGTTTGCAGAACCTGCACAGCGTCGATATCGGCTTCAACGCCAACAATCTTCTGCTCTTTAACGTCGATCCGAGTCTGATTGGTTACAAAGGAGAGAAGCTCGCCGATTTGTATGAGCGACTAAACGCTCGTCTACAAGCGGTGCCCGGCGTGGAGTCAGTCACGATATCGCGTCACGCATTACTGTCCGGCAGTTCTCGTAGTTCCTCCGCTTTTCTGCCCGGAGTGATTGGACCAGACGGCAAGCCCGCCGAAAGTGGTCCACTTTATATTCATAACGTCGGGGAAAACTTCTTCACCACGATGCAGATTCCGTTGTTGATGGGACGCAGTTTGACAGCCCAGGATGACGCAAAGGCGCCGAAAGTCGCGGTGGTGAATCAGGAGTTTGTAAATCGTTACCTGCCAGGACAAAACCCGATTGGTAAACGATTCGGTTTCGATAGCGACGATCCCGGCGAAGTCGAGATCGTCGGCGTGGTGCGCGACGTGAAATACACAAGCCAGCGCGATGAGGTCCCGCCAACCTCTTATCAGTCTTACCGGCAGACGATCGGCGGCATGTCGGCCGCGACGTTTGAAGTTCGCACTTCAAGGGAACCCACAAATTTTGTTGCTGGAATTCGTGAAGCAGTCAGGGAAATCGACTCGAACTTGCCGCTGACTGATGTGAAAACGCAGGCCCAACAGGCCGATGAAATCCTCTCGATGGAACGGATGTTTGCGAAGTTGCTGACGATGTTTGGGCTGGTGGCGCAGGCACTGGCAGCCGTCGGACTCTACGGCGTGATGGCGTATTCGGTATCGCAACGAACGCACGAGATTGGCATTCGCATGGCGCTCGGCGCAAATCCCGGCAACGTGTTACGCCTGGTGCTGAGGCAGGGAATGATCCTGACAGTGATCGGTGTTGGCCTCGGACTGTTAGCGGCGTTTGTGATCTCGAAGTATCTCGAGAGTTTGACCAGCATGTTGTTTGGAGTGAAGCCACGCGACCCGATCACGTTTGCAGTGATTGGAGGATTTTTGATCCTTGTGGCGTTAGCGGCGTGTTTAATTCCAGCCCGTCGCGCGACAAAGATCGATCCGTTGGAAGCGTTACGGTACGAGTGAACGAATTTAAGATTTCGGCTTGGCCGTCTGTTGTGAGGAATGGCTACGCCTTTCCGGTAACGCGCGTACTGCAACCTGGGCTGCGCCCTTCGACCGTATGTTGTTGTTTTCATACCCACTGTTGTTAATGACGAGCCTAAAGAGGAGGGCACAGCCCGGAACCAAAGGCCCATGAAAACGGAAAGGCATAGCCATTCCTCACAACAGACGGCCAAGCCATAACGTATCTGGAGTGAGTTTTGCAAAGACTCTGAAATCCGAATTTGAGATAGCACATGGACACTTTACTAAAAGACATCCGCTACGCGGTTCGGGGGTTAATTAAGCGCCCGGCTTTCAGTCTGATCGCCATCGTCACTTTGGCGTTGGGGATTGGGGCCAACACTGCAATCTTCACGCTCGTAAATGCAGTGCTGCTGAAGTCGTTGCCGGTGCCTCATCCGGAAGAGTTGGTGCTATTTAGTGACGACAGCAGTGAAGGAACCCATAGCGGTGATGTGCCATCCGGTGAATGGAGTCTTTTTAATTACGACTCTTATCAATATCTCAGAAAGCAAAACCAATCGTTTCAGGACATCTGCGCATTTCGTAGTGGCGAGAGCCGGTTAAGTGTGTTGGCTGCCGGTTCGTCGTCGGTCCAACGAGCCACAGGTCATCTCGTTACCGGAAATTATTTCAACGTTATGGGCGTCAACGCGCGGTTGGGCCGCACACTGAATGCCGATGACGATCGCCCCGAAGCTTCGCCCGCCGCGGTGGTGAGTGATAGATACTGGCAACAAGTTCTCAACAGCGATCCGAGCGTGGTTGGCAAGACATTTCTAATCAACGGCGCCAACTTCACGATCGTCGGTGTCACTCCGCCCGCATTCTTTGGTGAACGGGTACGCCGTGCGCCTGACTTCTGGTTGCCACTTTCGTTTCAACCACAAGTCGAAATGCGCAAGTCTACGCTCGACGACAAAGGCGTCTACTGGCTTTCGCTGATGGGCCGGTTGCGCAACGTCACGATGGACCAGGCCCAGGCGCAGACAACACTTGCACTGCGTCAGTATCTGACTGAACTAGCCGGCAGCCAGATCAATGACGACACTCGTCGTTCCATTGAAGGCACTTCAATCGCGATGGTTTCAGGAGCAGGAGGCATTTCCGGTCTGCGTCTGGTCTATTCGAAACCGTTGCAGATGTTAATGGCGATCGTCGGTATGGTGCTGCTGATTGCGTGTGCGAATGTCGGCAGTCTCTTCCTCGCGCGTGCCTCTGGTCGGGGCGCGGAAATGTCGTTGCGACTCGCACTCGGCGCCAGCCGCATGCGCATCATCAGGCAGTTGTTGACGGAGAGTTTGTTGCTGGCAGTTTGTGGTGGTGTGGCTGGTGTCCTGATTGCGCAATGGGGCGTCCGTCTCCTCGTTGGTCTCGTTACCAAAGAGACGCCGTTGCAAACAAGACTGGATCTTCTTGTTCTTTCTTTTACGGCGACTGTGGCCATAGTGGCGGGTCTGCTGTTCGGTTTGTTACCGGCCATTCGCGCGAGTCGCACCGATCTGGCCGGCGCGATGAAAGAGAAAAGCCGGACCAACACTGGCAGATCAAGATTTGGTATCGCCTCCGGATTAGTGATTACGCAAATTTGTTTGTCGATGGTCCTGTTAACCGGAGCGGGTTTGTTTGCGCGGAGTTTGCTCAACCTGCAAAAGATCGACGTTGGATTCAATCCGGAAAACGTGTTGACTCTCGACATCGATCCACGTCTCGGTGGTTACAAGAGTGCGGAGCTACCGGCCCTTTATCAACGGGTGCTGGAACGACTAAAGACTATGCCGCGCGTGACGTCGGTCACGATGTCGAGTTACGCGCCGATGAGTGGCAGCAGGTCGCAGAGTGACATTTCGATTTCCGGTTACACGCCTGGTCCAAGTGAAAAGATGTTGTCTGACGTGGTTTTGATCGGGCCGGATTTCAACGAAACGATGGGCGTGCCGTTACTCCAAGGCCGGTCCATTCGCAGTACCGACACCAAAGCGGAGCACCAGGTTGCAGTCGTAAATCAGGCGTTTGCCGATCATTACTTTAAAGGTCAAAACGCATTGGGTCGGCTCCTTTGCTTTGGTGACAAATTTGAACCAAAGGACCAGGTTGAGATCGTCGGCGTCATTGGGAACATCAAGGCGTCGCAGGCCCGTGATCAAGCAAACGAAACAATCTATCAGCCGATCCTGCAACTCGACGATCGCTTTGTTGCGGGTTATCAGATTAAGACCTCAGGAGATGCAGCGAGTCTTGGTCCGGCAGTGCGCGAAGCAATCGCCCAGGTCGATCCGAAGTTGCCCATCTTTGGCGTAACCACACTCACCGAACAGATCAGCGGTACCTTCAGACAAGATCGTCTCATATCTCAATTGATGAGTTTCTTTGGCGCGCTGGCGTTGTTGCTGGCGGCTATTGGTCTGTACGGCGTGATGTCGAACGGAGTCATGCGACGCACGAATGAGATTGGAATTCGCATGGCTTTGGGCGCCGCGAGTTCAAACATTCTTTGGCTGGTTTTGAAAGAGAGTCTGATTCTGGTGATTGTTGGTTTGGTGGTTGGTGTGCCGGTGGCGCTGGGCGCCGGAAGTTTGATCGCGTCACAACTTTTTGGTCTGCGAGCCAGTGATCCGGTGACCTTAGTTGTAGCAGGCGCCGTTTTAATTCTGGTTGCCGTGCTCGCTGGATTTTTGCCGGCCCGCCGCGCATCACGTGTCGATCCGTTGGTTGCGCTAAGGGACGAATAAGAAGTTTCGAGTTTCGAGTCCAAAGTTTCGAGTTTCGAGTTTCGAGTTTCAAGTTTCACGTTCAGTCCGACACCTTGAATCGTAACCATAAATTGAAACTCCGGACTCGAACTAGGAACCCGGAACTCTGAACTAGGAACTCGAAACTTGAGACTCGAAACTCTGAACTCGAAACTTGAAACTCTGAACTCGAAACTTTGAACTCTGAACTCGAAACTCTTTCTTATGACACTCTCTGACATCCGTTACGCGTTGCGTATGCTGGCGAAGAATCCCGGCTTCACTTGTGTCGTCGTTCTTACGCTCGCGCTTGGCATTGGCGCTAATGCTGCCATCTTCTCGATGACTGACAAGATTCTGGTTCAGAGTCTGCCGGTTCAGAAACCTGAAGAGTTGGTGGTGTTGTCGGTTTATAACCCGGCTGATGGTCCTGACTATCACAGTTCATTTTCGTATCCGCTCTATCAGGATCTGCGCGACAAGAACGATGTGTTGGCCGGCGTCATTGCGCGCGGCGGCGCCCAGATGAATGTGAGCTACGGCGATACGAACGAGCGTGTGAACGGGGAACTGATCAGCGGCAATTATTTTCAAGTGCTTGGGGTCAAGCCCTGGGTGGGTCGTTTGTTTACGCAGGAAGATGATGTCACTCCCGGCGGACATCCCGTAGCAGTTTTGAGTTATGCATTCTGGTCCAGACGTTTTGCCAAAGACCCAGCCATCGTCGGCAAGACAATTTTGATCAATGAACATCCGATGACGGTCGTCGGGGTAACTCCGCCCGGGTTTTATGGTCTGACTTTGTCCAGCGATCCGGACGTGCGTGTGCCACTCATGATGACGCTCGTCTTCAATCCGCTTCCTGCCACGCGTCTCAAGAGTCGCACTCACCAATGGTTGAATGTGCTCGCCCGTGTCAAGAGCAATGTTCCGATGGCCCAGGCGCAGGCCTCGATGGATGTTTTGTTTCACCAGATACGCGAGGCTGATGCGAAAAATCTCTCACCCGATACTCCGGCATTTGATCGCGAGCGGTTTTTGGCAAAGCGGTTAGCACTTCAACCGGGAGCGCAGGGACTGCAGTCAGTACAGGAAGAAATGCGGACTTCTTTACTGTTGTTGCTCGGCGCAACCTTCGTTATTTTGCTGATCTTATGCGCGAACCTGACGAACTTGATGATGGCGCGGGCGACAGTACGCGCGCAGGAAATCTCGGTCCGCCTGGCGTTGGGGGCAGGTCGTTGGCGATTGTTGCGGCAATGGTTGACGGAAGGTTTAGTGCTGTCGCTCGCCGGCGGTCTGGTCGGCGTGTTTGTTGCGCTCTGGGTGAAAGCAGGTTTGTTTGCTTTCATTCCGGGCGACTTTCGCCGCAATCTCGACACACCATTTAGTCTCCGGTTCTATGGCTTCATTGTGTTCGTCTCGTTTGTTGTCGGCATCGTTTTCAGTTTGGCCCCCGCGATTCAGGCGGCGCGGCACACTTTCAATCCTGGTCTACGCCTCGAGTCGCGCACGGTTGCAGCGGCGGGAAAACTTTTCAGTCTGCGGAGTGGATTAATCCTCGCGCAAGTTGCGTTGTCACTACCATTGCTGGTGATGGCGGCCCTCCTTGTTCGTTCACTCCAGAACCTTCGCTCATTCGATCCTGGCTTCAACAAAGAAAATGTTTTGCTGGCTGCCGTCAATCCTTCGTTGAATGGCTACACGCCTGAGCAGTCGCACAACTTTTACGACACTTTGTTAACCAGAGTGCGCGCGTTGCCCGGAGTCACTGCGGCGAGTTTCGGTTCAGACACACCGATCTCGGGTGGCTGGGACCAGAATGGAATTCAGGTTGAAGGTTACACGCCACGCCAGGGCGAGGACATGGGCTGTGATGTTACTTATATCTCTACCGGTTATTTGAAGACGCTGGGTATTCCGCTCGTGGCGGGAAGAGATTTCAACGAAGGCGATAAACCCGGCAGTCCAAAAGTCGCGCTCATCAACGAGAAGATGGCCCATTACTTTTTCGGTAACGCGAGTCCTTTAGGTAAACGAATTTCTCTCGACAGCGATTTCGATACGACGATTGTCGGCGTGGTTAAGGACGTCACTTACTCCAACCTGCGTCGTGAGATGCATCGACACTTCTACACGTCGACTTCGCAGATACCACATCTTTATGATCTTTCACTGCATGTGAAGACTTCGGTTCCGGCCGCAGGTATTGCCGACTCGGTGAGGAATGAAGTCAAAGCAATAGATCCACATTTGCCGATCTACAACGTGAAGACGTTGGAGAGTGAGATCGATCTCTCGTTGATCCAGGAACGTTTAGTGACGTGGTTATCAGCAGCGTTTGGAGTTCTGGCGACGTTGCTCACAGCGCTTGGTCTATATGGAGTGTTGACGTTTTCTGTCGCGCGTCGGACGAGAGAAATCGGAATTCGCGTCGCGCTCGGCGCGCAACGTGGCGACGTCTTCAAACTTGTAATGGTGCGCGGAATGATTCTGGTGGTGTTAGGCGTCGTTGTGGGAATTGGCGGTTCGTTGGCGTTCGCGCGAGTGCTCGAAACGCTGATGTTTGGAGTGAAGGCGACAAATGCGCCGACGATCGCGTTAGTGTCGTTGTCGCTTCTTATTGTGGCGTTGATCGCCTGTTACATCCCGGCGCGCCGCGCAACCAAAGTCGATCC
>DATDMC010000117.1:0-63504 GCA_036518995.1 Pyrinomonadaceae bacterium
TGACAGAGTCAGTACCACCTCGCGGACCCCCTGCTACCGCGAGGTGGTACTGACTCTGTCACCACTGAGCCCGGAGCCTCGGAACAATTTATCCGTAGAGCACGCAGATTACGCAGCCGTTATGTATGAACGTTATGAAACACCCTGCTTGTCTATTGTGCATTTCCGCGTAATCTGCGTGCTCTACGGATAAATTCAATTCAAATGTGCATTGCCGTTGTGGGCCGCATTCAACAGCAGTTTCAACTCCACCGACAATCCACCACCAGCCGCATTCTTTGCTTCAACACTTCCTCCGTGCATCCGCACCGCGCGTTCCGTGATCGCGAGTCCTAATCCGGTGCCGCCACCACTCTGTCGATCGCGTGCGTCTTCAGTGCGATAGAACGGATGAAAAATCTTTTGCAGTGATTCTTCCGGGACTCCATTGCCTCGATCTCTCACACTGATCACTGCGTAATGATCACTACCGCCGTTTTGCTTGCGAAGCGCTACTTCAACTGCAGTCCCGTCGGCGGTATAGCGGACGGCATTGCGGACCACATTCTCAACTGCACTCCGCAGCAACTCTTCGATCCCATTGATCGAACAATTATCACTCGCAACTACCTGTACTGAGCGATTGACACTGTGCGCTTCGAAATCTGCATCTTCCGCTACTTCACGCACGAGTGCGTCGAGATCAACGTTTGTTCGTTTGCGCCCGTCGGTGCCACTTTCCAATCTCGTCAACGTCAGAAGTTGACTAATCATTTCGTTGAGATTGTCTGATTCACGCTCGATACGATCCAGGGAGCCACTCGCTGCAGTTCCCGAACGTTGGCGCGCAAGTCCCAGGGCCACGCCAAGTCGCGCAAGTGGTGAACGTAGCTCATGAGAAATGTCGCCGAGTAAACGTTGCTGTGCTTTCACCATCGACTCAAGTCGTTCGGCCATGCCGTTGAAGTCGCGGCCCAGTTGTCCGATTTCATCGCGGCGTTTAGTTAATTTGTTCGCGGCCCGCGCCCCGAGGTTTCCTTCCGCAAATTCGTTAGTCGTCGCGCTCAATCCGATCATTGGCTTGGTCACATAACGCGCAAGCCAAAAACAGAAGAAACCGCCGACGAGCAACACTACCAGCAAACGCAGTCCCTGAGTTTGATAACTCATCGTGTACGGCTGACGGGGAATATGGGCCACGTAGGTGTAGTGCTTTCCCTTTGAGCTATTCAGCGGCCTGGCAACGAGTGTGTTTCGGCCCGTGAAATTAAATTCTATCTCGTTACTTTTGGTCGCTTTCTCAATCAACTCATCAGTATTTGGTTGAGGCTGACGGCCAGACAGTTCGTGTCCATTTTCGTCAAAAAGAGTGGCGTAAACACCGGAAGTTTTTTCTGTTTCCTGAAGTGTTGCCGCGAGTGCCGCAGCGCCGCCCTGTTCGTAAACGTCGGCAGCTTTGATTGCATTTGGATTTACCTGGGCCAGGTCTTTCCACGAACGGCTGGTTGGCGTTGGCCGGGTGATCGCAACTGCCGCGAAGAGCGCCACATTGATCAGGATCATCGTGACCCAAAACCAAATAAAAATTTTGAGGTACAAACTACGAAACGGAATCTTCATTCTGACTTCTCTGCGGGAGCGCCGTAAATATAACCAACGCCACGTATCGTCTTGATTCTTTCGAGGCCATTGAGTTGATGGCCCAACTTCTTGCGCAGATTGCTGACGTGCATGTCGATGCTGCGATCGAAAGGCGACAACTCACGACCCAAAACTTCTTTAACTAATTCTTCTCGTTTCACGATCTGGCCGGCGTTGCGTAACAGGATCTCGAGCAGGTCGTACTCGACGCCAGTTAGTTCAACTACTTCACCCGACCGTCTTACGTTTCTCGTGTTGCTATCCATCTCGATGTCACCCACCGAGATTAGTTCACGCGGACTGTTAGCTGATTCACTCGGCAATGTGCGTCTTAGCACTGCACGTATTCGCGCGACGAGCTCACGCGGATTGAAAGGCTTCGGCAGATAGTCGTCAGCCCCGATCTCCAGCCCGACGATGCGATCGACATCGTCACCACGCGCTGTCAACATCAGGACTGGTATACGCGACTTTGCCCTGATGCGTCGCAGCACATCGAAGCCGTTTGTTCCCGGTAGCATTACATCCAGCACTACCAGATCGTGTTCGCCTGCCAACGCACGGTCCACCCCTCGCTCGCCGTTATGAATTGCTTCAACCGTATAACCTTCCGGTTGTAGATATTCTCCGACCAGCTCACAGAGGCCGACGTCGTCGTCAATGACAAGCACTCGTTCCATTGTTTGTTCGACGTAATTGAAAGACATAACGGCAACCCTTAGCAAGTCGCCGAAATCCTACATTAATGTGAGATTTCAGAGCGTAAAGAAGTGTCAATCGCATCATCGTTCAAACTGACAAAACTTTACAATTCATTGACAGACTCTTTACGCCTCGTTCCGATACAATCCGCTCCCACTTAAATGGTGGGACACTACTTCCACGTCGTGTTCATGAGGACCCCAGAAGGAGCTTTCGGATGAAGAGAATATTGATAGCAATCGCCCTATGCTTGTGCACTGCGCCTTTGTCGTTTGCACAACAGCGTAGCGGTTCAATCAAGGGCCAGGTTCTTGATGAACTGGGCGGCGCGATTGTTGGCGTGACAGTAACCGCGATCGATGCCAAAGGTGTCGAGAAGACGGTACAAACTAATGACGGAGGCTCCTACACGATTAACGGTCTCGCGCCCGGTCGTTATACGGTCCGCGCGGTCAATCCCGGCTTTGGAATTTACGAAAACGCCGAAGTAGATGTTATTGCTGCCAAACCGACGGATCTCAATGTAACTCTTAAAGTCGCGATCGAAGAACAGAAAGTTATCATTGCGGCGGACACCAATGCGGTAAACACCGAACCTGAAAATAACCAGGGAGCTTTAATCATAAAGGGCGATCAGATCGATTCACTGCCGGATGATCCGGATGATCTCGCCGCGGCATTACAAGCGTTGGCTGGTCCATCAGCCGGACCAAACGGTGGACAGATTTTTATCGACGGCTTTACCGGCGGTCGCCTTCCTCCCCGTGCTTCGATTCGCGAAATTCGTATCAACTCAAATCCGTTCTCCGCTGAATATGATCGACTTGGACTTGGCCGCATTGAAATTTTGACCAAGCCCGGAACCGATCGTTATCGCGGACAGGCTTCGTTTAACTTTAATGACGACGCGCTCAACTCGCGCAATCCCTTTGCGCCGAATCGTCCTTCCCACCAATCGCGTCAATACGGCGGCAATTTTGGTGGTCCAATTTCCAAAAAGAAAGCTTCCTTCTTCGTCGACTTTGAAAAGCGCGATATAGACGACGCTGCAGTCGTCAATGCGTTGATCCTCGATTCGAATAACAACGTCACGCCCTTCGATACTACTGTGCCGACGCCGAGTCGTCGTACCTCGTTCAGCCCCCGCGTTGATTTTCAAATCAATTCGAACAACACACTCGTCGCGCGTTACAGCTATACGCACACTACGAACCTCGCAGGCGTTGGTCAGTTCTCATTGCCTTCGCGTGCTTACGATGTCGCCAACACCGAACAGCAAATTAACCTGACTGAGACGGCGGTCATTAACAAGACCATCGTCAACGAAACGCGGTTCCAGTTTGAACATCAGATTCGCCACCAGAATGGTGACAATACACTTCCCACGATTCAGGTGACCGACGCGTTTATCAGCGGTGGTTCACAAGTAGGTCAACAGACAAACACCAACAACTCGTGGGAGTTGACGAACAATACATCGTTTACAAAAGGCGCACATGCGCTCAAGGTTGGTGCTCGCATGCGTCATGTCAGCATCGACGATTTTTCGCCGCAGAACTTTGGCGGCACCTATACCTTCGATAGTCTTACTGCGTATCAGTTAACAGTCGAGGGGCTGCTTCAGGGCGCGAGCCAGTTCACCATCGCCGGTGGTAATCCGCAGTCGTCAGTTAGTCAATTCGATTTTGGCGGTTACGGGCAAGATGATTGGAAACTGCGACCAAATCTGACCTTGAGTCTCGGTCTGCGTTACGAAAATCAGAGCAACATCAGCAGCAATCTAAACTTTGCGCCCCGCGTTGGTTTTGCCTGGTCACCGTTTGGCGGACCTTCTCCGAAGACTGTTATCCGTGGCGGGTTTGGTGTTTTCTACGATCGCGTGGGCGAAAGCCTGACGTTGAATGCTTCGCGTTTGAACGGCGAAAATCAAAAACAATTTATTGTTCGCAACCCAACTTTCTACCCAACCATTCCCTCGATTGCTACCCTCGAAGCGTTTCAGGTTCCCCTATCAATCTATCAACTGGCCGACAACATCCAGGCACCCTACACAACGCAGGCAGTCGCGAGCGTCGAGCACCAGTTGCCACACAATCTGACAGTTGCGTTGAGTTACATCAACGTGCGCACGCTGCATACCCTTCGTACGCGTCCGGTCAATGCGCCGCTACCCATCAGTGGAATTCGTCCGATGGGTGTTAACGAAAATATTTTTCAGTACGAATCGAGTGGCAGATACAACCAGAACCAGTTCATCGTCAACGTCAACAATCGCATTAGCCGAAATGCTTCGTTGAATGCTTACTACGTATTCGCAAAAGCGAAGAGCGATGCCGACGGCACTGGCAGCTTCCCCTCGAATCCCTACGATCTCGCGGTCGACTACGGCCGTGCTTCGGGTGATATTCGTCATCGCTTCGTCTTGACTGGAAACTTTCGAACGTATTGGGGCGTAAGCCTGGCCCCGTTTGTGATCGTTCAATCAGGACGTCCTTTCAACATCACGATCGGTCGCGACATAAACCTCGACACAGTTTTCACCGATCGTCCTGCTATCGCGACGGATTTGAGTCGCCCCAGCGTTATCGTTACGAAGTACGGCGCCTTTGATTTGAATCCACTTCCGGGAGCCACAATCATTCCGCGCAACGGTTTCGAAGGTCCGGGGTCGACCACTGTGAACTTGCGCATCAGCAAAACCTTCGGCTTTGGCTCAGAGGGTGGCAGCTCTGCGCAAAATAATAATGGTCGCCAGGGAAATGGAACCGACGCCAATAATCAACAAGGCCAACAGCAACGCAACAACACCATGATGGGTGGAATGGGCGGTCGCGGCGGAGGCGGTGGTGCTCCTCGCGGAGGCGGTGGTGGTGGCGGCTTTGGTGGACCTGGAGGCGGAGGCTTTGGCGGTTTCGGTGGCGGTGGAAACGCCGGTAGTCGCTATAGCCTGACGTTCTCACTGAACTTCAACAACATCTTCAATCACGCGAACCTCGGTAATCCGGTGGGCAACCTGAGCTCCCGATTGTTCGGCCAGTCGACTTCAACCGCCGGCGGCTTCGGTGGCTTCGGCGCCATCCCGGCTTACAATCGCAGAATTGATGCACAAGTTCGCTTCAACTTCTAGACTAGGGCCGCAGGCGTCCTCGCCTGCCGGTTAACCTTCAAGAACCTTGTTGGCAAACGGCAGGCGGGGACGCCTGCGCTCCAAAAACAAAGGGCATCCAAGTCGGATGCCCTTTTGCTATTCGTCGTCTTGAGAAATTTACGGAGCGTTACTGCCGTCAATTGAAGGCCGCATTTCACCAACAAACTGATCGGAGTTCTTAATACTGCTCAAGACGATCTTGATCGCTTCATCCGGGAAACCAGACTCAAGCGTGAAAGTGTAGCCGGTGAAAATGTCGCCGGTATCATCAGCCCCCCAGAAGAGGAAAGTTGAGTCGTTCAGTTGGGCAATCTTGCGCAACAACTGCGTTGTGTTGCGGGCTTTATCGATATTTATGTAGCCGCCTTTGTAATGCGGGAATATACGAAAGCCAATCGTTTCCTTGCTCGTCACGTTAATGACGACTTCGAAGCTGTCGCAGTTTGTCAGTCCTTCCCGCAACATGCCGGTGAAGACGTAGGTCGATTTAGGGCTCTGTTGAAAGCTGATTTTTACATCCGGGCCTACTCTAGTCAGCAGTGAATTCAGGCGGTCGCGCGTTTTGTCGCGGCTGGTGTTGTCCTGTGAATAAGCCACCGGCACAGCGATCAGAAAAGTGACGAATAGCAACAAACGAATCATCAAGGGGGTCCTCATCACAAAATCTCCTTACATTGAAAACGTCAAAAGCTGAGTCGGGTTGTATTTGAAGTGGCGAGCAATGTCAACAAATTTTGCATCGAGCGTTGCAACATTCCGCTTTGCTATTACCGCCGCACTCCTTATATTGGCCAATGACTTCTGCTTAACACGATGACAGCCCTTCCCTTATTTGATCAGCGTTGCATCGATCCGGAGTGCGGCGCTAGTTTCGAGATCAACGAACCCATCTATGTTTGCTCGCGTTGCGGGGGCTTACTCGACATCGCGTGGACTGAAAGCACCAGGCATGATCCGTCCACGCTGCGATCAATATGGCGCGCCCGGCTCACTTCGCACGAAGAACGCGATCGCAGTGGCGTTTGGCGTTTTCGAGAAGTTTTACCGTTTACGCGCGACGTGTCGGTTATCTCACTAAACGAGGGCAATACTCCGCTTTACCACGCTCCTCGTTCCGCCGCTTATTGCCAGATCGATCGGCTACGCTTGAAACACCAGGGCGTGAACCCGACCGGATCTTTTAAAGACACCGGGATGACGGTTGCTGTAACTCAGGCGAAAGTCTTAGGCGCCAAACTCGTCGCGTGCGCAAGCACAGGAAACACTGCGGCAAGTTTGGCGGCTTATGCATCGCGGGCAAACATCGCGTGCGCCATCATGGTGCCGACCGGTCAGGTCAGTCATGCAAAACTGGCGCAGGCGTTGGACTATGGCGCGCGCGTTTTAGAGATTGAAGGAAACTTCGATTCATGTATGCGCGACATTCGCGAGTTGTCGGAAGACGGTTCGCTCTACCTGGTGAATTCGATCAACCCGTTTCGCATCGAGGGACAAAAGACAGTTGCTTTTGAACTTGCCGAGCAGCTCGATTGGAACGTTCCCGATCATCTCGTTGTGCCCGGTGGAAACCTCGGGAACAGTTCAGCCTTTGGTAAAGGCTTTCGCGAGTTACTGTCGTTGGGATTGATTGATCGCCTGCCACGAATCACCGTTATTCAGGCGGCTGGAGCTGCGCCTTTTGCTGACTATTTTTCTGACTATCAACGCGATCCGGAACACGCGGTCTTTGTTGACGAACAAAATCCGCACACGCTTGCTTCAGCGATAAAGATCGGCGCGCCCGTTTCCTGGCCGAAAGCTTTTCGCGCCGTTGCCGAAACTGGCGGGCACGTTTTGACCGTGAATGAACAGGAAATTGCCGATGCGAAGGCGATCATCGGACGCGACGGCATTGGTTGTGAACCTGCGTCGGCAACGACCGTGGCGGGAATTCGCAAGTTGCGCGAAAACGGTGATCTGGGCCCGGACGAATCAGTGGTTGCGGTGTTGACCGGGCATGTGTTGAAGGACACTGATTACGTGAACAAGTATCACAGCAACGTGCTGGCGGCCGATGGAGAAAGAATTGAAGGCCGATACGGAAATCCGCCGTTGAGAATAACTGGCGGCACAGATCAGCTTCGCGACGTGTTGAGGGAATTGTCAGAGTCGTAGATTGATGCCCACGAAGGCCAAACATTATGAAGTTCGGTTACCCGCCTCGACTTCCAACCTTGGACCTGGCTTCGACTGTTTCGGTCTGGCGTTAAAACTGTATCTGACCATCAGAGCTGTGCCGCCGGCGAAAGCTTCAGTTGATTGTCGGGTGCGCACTACCGGCGCGCGCGAGAACCGGGTGTTGCCACGTAACAACACGAACCTGATTTATCGCGCGATGTCGTTTGCCGCGAGACGAGAAGGGTTAACTTTGCCGCCAATCGATCTCGTGGTCCATAACGAAATTCCGTTGGCGAGTGGACTAGGTAGCAGTGCGGCCGCGATTGTGGGTGGAATTAAGTTGGCTGGAATGGTATGTGGCACTGAATTGTCGAATCAAACGATTCAGAACTATGCCACCGAGTTTGAAGGACATCCTGACAATGTTGGCGCTTCGCTGCATGGCGGGTTTGTGACCAACTGTATTGGATCGGATGGAAATGTTTCGACGATCAAACTCGACTGGCCTGCAAAGATTCGCGCGATAGTAGTTTCACCTCATTCACAATTGCCAACGCACGTTGCGCGCGCCGCATTGCCGCGAATGGTGAGTCGAGCGGATGCAGTATTCAATCTACAGCGGAGTTCGTTGTTCACTGCGGCACTTGCTACGAAGCGCTATGAACTTTTTGGTGAAGCAATGCGCGATCGACTTCATCAGCCGCGGCGGGAGTCGCTCGTTCCGGGTTTAGCTGAAGCGTTATCGCTGCCTTTGACGAAGGGACTGCTTGGCGTCGCGCTAAGCGGCGCTGGTCCAAGCATCATTGCGCTCGTGACGAGTAATGAAGAAGAGATTGGGAAAAAGATGGCGGATTGCTTCGGCGTACATAAGATTCGATCGACGACACGAGTATTGGAAATTGACAATGTCGGGTTGATTTCCGACCACACGTAATATCACCGACTGCCGTCGATGGTTTTTTAGAACGACTTCATCTCCGCAGCAGCCGAAACAGCGGATAGCTCACGGCCAACAACAGCAACGCATACAAACTATTTCTCGTATCGCTCGCCACTGCACCCGCCAAAAACAAGATCGATCCAATCAACGCCACACCGGTGGTCCATGGATAACCCCACGCACGATACGGTCGCTGTCGATCAGGTTCGCGCCTTCGTAATACGAAGACAGAGATGAAAGTCAGGCTGTAGTTCGCGACAAAGAAGAAGGCGACCACGGTAATAACTTTGTCGAACGTTTCGCCTAACCAGATGAAGACCAGCGAAGTCAGCACAGTCAGCAGGAGGGCCGTTGCCGGTGTGCCCCCTTTATTGACCGCAGACGCCTGCCTGATGAATAGACCATCGCGGCTGAGCGCAAACATCGTTCTCGTGGCCATCAAATGACACGCATTGATCGTGCTCAGCATCGACGCGATTGTTAGCCAGCGAAAGATCGAATCTCCATGACGTCCGAAGATCGCATTCGCCGCTGTGCCAACGGCGAAGTCCGTTCCCACCAGTTGCGACATCGGCAACACATACAACAATCCGATATTGATCAACAGATAGATCGCGATGATGGAGAGCACGCCGCCGATGATCGATTTGGGAATGTCGTTACCAGGATTGACGACCTCCTCAGAAAAATAGACCACGCCATACCAACCATCGTAAGTGTAGATCACCGATTGCAGTGACAGGATCAGCGCGGTAAACAACGATAGACCACCAAGGTTAGCCACCGCTGCCGGCTGCGAAAAGGCGCCACCAGTTCCCATCGCAAACGCAGCGACTATCAGGATAAGAAAGCCGAGCGCTTTCATCAGGCTGGTGATGTTTTGGGCGGTGCTGCCCATCACGATGCCGCGCCACTGCAGGAGACCAAAGACAATCGCAACGCCACAAGCGATGAGCCGAGCTGAATAAGGTCCATTCAACGACGGAAAGAGGGCCACGCTAAATGCGCCGATCAAAATTCCAACCGCTGCTGTACTGCCGCAAGTTGAAAGCCAGTCTGCCCAACCGACGACGAAGCCCGCGTAGTCGCCCAGGGCGTAGCGCGCAAATGCGTATTGACCACCGGCGCGAGGAATCATGGTGGCAATTTCGGCGTAAGAAATAGAGCCGAGTAACGCGTAGACTCCACCAGCCAACCACACACCGAGGAACAGCCAAACGTTTGGCAGATGTTCGGCGATCGTTCCCGGAGTACGAAGGATGCCGCCGCCAATCGTGTTGCCAATGATTACGGAGAGGCCAAAACCCAGACCAAGAACTCGCAACAGATGACCACGATTATCTTTTGGCATTGTTTGATGTCTTAGCAGGTTCTCTGCAGAGGGGTTTTCTCTGCGTCTATGCTTGCTCAGCGTCTCTGTGTTAAATAGGGGTTCGCTTAGATGGATCCAGTTTTAACACAGAGACGCTGAGCACGCAGAGACGCAGAGAAGTCGGTCCGACAAGCTAAATTAGATCTGCGTGTAGCAAGCGGTGGAACAAGTGCTCGCCTGCTTCACGTCTGACCGACAGCCGGCCTGCTGTGTACGCGCGCGAGTTCAATCCACGCTGCACTGACTTACAAATCTCGACATCTTCATCCTGAATTCGTTGGCCCACTTCGATGCTCGCGAGATTTTGTTCGCGGGCATTTTCAGAAACATCCGGAAAATAGAAATCAAAGATGACTTCAGTTTGATCCACGCCGCGCGGAATGACGAGGTTAGTATCCATTACTCCGTCATACCAGTTGATCATGAAGTTCGGATAGATCCAGTAATAGAGCGCGCGATCACCTTTTCGCACCGCGCCAGTTTGCGCTTCCGCTCCTTCACTTATTAACGGACTCCATTGCAGGCAATGATGCGCCCCGTTCTCGATCATGTAGTGGCTGTAATCGAGCACGCTGTCCAAACCTTTGTGCAGGTAAGGAACGTGATAACCACCATCGAGATAGTTATCAACAAAGACTTTCCAGTTGCAGTCGAAGTGATAATAACGACGTTCAAACCAATGCAGATTTTGTAAGTTCAGCGGCCTGATTTCATCTATTAGGCTGGCGCCAAGAAACTGTTCGAATCCAACTCCCTGCGTTGCCGGTCGCACAAACACCCAATTCCCCCACTCGGCGATCGAAACCTGGACCAGTCCATTCTGTTCGCGTTCGAAATTACAAACGCCACCGAAGTCGGGTGTGCCCTTCAACTCGCCGGTAAGGGAATAGGTCCAACCATGATATGGACAGCGAAGTTGAGGCGCAGTCCCTTCAGGTTCAGTCATTACCGCGGCAGCGTGATGGCGACACACATTGAAGAAACCACGCAGCACATTGTCGTTGCCGCGCACCACGACGATTGGTTCAGCGCCGATAGTTGTAGTGACAAAACTGCCAGGCTTTGTGAGTTGATCGCGTCGCGCCGCTAATTGCCACGAGTTGGTGAAGACAGTTTGTAGTTCACGTTGGTAAAGCCCGGCGTTGATATACCACGAAGCGGGAATCGTATACGCGTGATCGAGTGGATCACTTGAGTTGTAGCTGTCGATCAGGTCACGAAGATCAGTCATTTAAATAGGACCGCAGGCGTCCTCGCCTGCCCGCGTCGCGAAAATAACCCTGGAGCTCGATCGAATCTTTTAGTCTGCATCGGCAGGCGAGGACGCCTGCGCTCCTAAAAGAGGACGCTTGCGCTCCTAAAGAAGAGCGGTTTTTCGTTTTGGATTGAAGAACGGCGTCTTAACAACTGTTGCGCGCGCCTGGTGCCTGACGGCTTCGACGGTTATCTCGAACTGCACTTTTGTTCCGGGCTTCGTGTGTTCGCGTTTTAAAGTAGCCAACGCGATCATCTTCTTCAGCGTTGGCGACCAGGTGCTCGTAGTCGCTTTGCCAATCTGTGCTCCGTCTTTGAATACAGGCACTGGAACCCGCGAAGCCATCGGCGAAACGGCCGGAGGTAAACCAACTTTTTCGTAGAAACTCTCAACGTGTGGCCAGTCGATCTCCAGACCTACAATCTCACGCGCATGTCCGCGCTTCTGTTCAGCAACCAGCGCTTTTTGGCCCACAAACCGGTTCTTGTCGAGATTCACTAAACGGCCCAGTCCCATTTCATACGGTGAATACTTCTGGTCTTCAACCAACGCTTTTTTGCTGCTATTGAAATCCACCTCAATCAAGAGCAGGCCGGCCTCGACACGCGCGACATCAAGCGCCAACATGCCGGCCGCGTGAATATCAAAAGCTCGTCCATGCGTTGTCAGCGCATCCCAAACTTTCACCGCGGCTTCCGTCGGCATCCAGATCTCGTAACCAAGATCGCCTGTGTAACCAGTGCGAGAAATATCGACTTGAATGCCGGCGATCTTTCCGCTCGTCACGCGAAAATATTTGAGATTGCTGATATCTCCGTCCGTGATCAAACTCTTCAACAAACGTCCTGACGTTGGTCCTTGCAGTGCGAGTGCGGAAACACTTTCAGAAATATCTTCGATCTGTACATCCATCCCCGCAGCGTTTTGCGTGAACCAGCGAAGACTCGGATCGGCGGCGGTCCAACGATAGGTGTTCTCTTCGAGTCGCGAGACAGTGCCATCGTCAATCACTTTGCCATGTTCATCGCACCACGGCGTGTAAACAACCTGGCCCACCGAAACCTTACTCATGTCGCGGGTGATGATGCGGTCTACAAGACGCGTCGCATCTTTACCTGTCAGCCGGTACTTGTAGAGCGGGGAGATATCGATCAACGCCGCCGCGTTACGAATCGCGTTGTACTCGTGTTCGTGATGGGCTTCGTAAGCGCTGACGGCGTAATAACCAGACCATTCGCGATAGTTAAGACTTTCACACAGCGCGAACGTCCTTTCGTGAAACGCAGTTCCGATTGGCATCAGGTGAACCTTAGAAGAGTGATTGTCAGGGCGAGCGATTATAAGTATCCTAGCAATTCTTCAGCAAGCTGCTTTACCCACACAACTATGAGCAACAAGTATGACGTCGTTGTTATCGGCGGCGGACACAACGGACTTGTGAACGCTGCTTACCTCGCGCGCGCGGGCAAGAAGGTGCTTGTCCTTGAGCGTCGTCATGTACTCGGCGGCGCGGCCGTTACCGAAGAAGTTTTCAAAGGCTTCAAATTTTCTGTTTGCTCTTACGTTGTCTCGCTGCTTCGTCCTGAGATCATTCGCGAACTCGATCTGCCCCGGCACGGTCTCGAAATTCTTCCGCTCGATGGAACGTTCACGCCGATGCCAAACGACGATTATCTCTGGCGGTTGAACGATCACGGCAAAACTCGACGCGAAATTGCCCGCCATTCTCGACTCGATGCCGAGGCTTACGACGAATACGGTAAAGCCATGATCGAGATGGCCCACTTCGTGAAGCCGATCATGAGCATGACGCCGCCCGATCCAACGACATTGAGTCCGAAGGGTTGGAAGAACCTGGCGTTTCTCGGTCGTCGTTTTCAGAAGCTTCCTTACGAAGACAAATATAATCAGGTCCAACTGATGACAATGAGCGCGGTCGACTTTCTCGATCAGTGGTTTGAAACTGACGTGTTGAAAGCGACGATGTCTGCGTCGGGAATCATTGGAACTTTTCTCGGCGTTCGTTCACCCGGAACTGCATACGTCCTGCTTCATCACTACATGGGCGAGATAGACGGCGCGTTTCGCTCGTGGGGATTTGCGCGCGGTGGCACGGGCGCAATTTCAAATTCCATTGCCGACGCAGCGCGCGAAGCCGGTGTCGAGATCCGCACCGAAGCGCCGATTGAGAAGATCCTGTTGAAAAACGGTCGCGCTTACGGCGTCGTCTTGAAGAATGGCGATGAGATTCAGGCTGACGTTATTTCGTCGAGCGTGGATCCGAGGCTAACGTTCTCGAAGATGATTGGCGAAGAACATTTGCCTTCAGAGTTTTGCGAAGATCTACATCGCTACAAGTATCGCGGTTCATCCGGCAAAGTTAACCTCGCGCTCGCTGGTCTACCCAACTTCAAAGCGATTCCCGGCGAAGGCGCACACTTGCGCGGCGCCATTTCGATCTCGCCGGGAGTTGATTACATGGAACGCGCGTATGACGATGCGAAGTATGGAAACTTCTCGCGCCGTCCTTACATGGACATGGTGATTCCGAGTTTGACTGATCCTTCGGTCGCGCCACCGGGGAAACACGTCATGTCTTGTTTTGTGCAGTACGCGCCTTACAAGTTGAAGGAAGGAACGTGGGACGAAAAGCGTGAAGAGTTTGGCGACACGGTAGTAGATACGATCGCAGAATACGCGCCAAACATTAAGGATCTAATTATCGATCGTCAGGTGGTGACGCCACTCGATCTGGAACGTGAGTTTGGTCTCTCGGAAGGAAATATTTTCCAGGGCGAACTGTCGTTAGAACAGTTGTTTTTCCTGCGCCCGGTTCCGGGTTGGGCGCAATATCGAACACCAATCAAGAATTTGTACATGTGTGGATCGGCAACGCATCCCGGCGGCGGCATCATGGGCGCGCCCGGACGGAATGCGGCGTTGGAAATGCTAAAAGAAATCTAGTCATTGCCGATTTCCGATTTCCAATTGCCAAATGGCGCTTAACGTTGATGCCTTAATGAATTAAATGTAATTCCACCTAGAAGTCACTTGGCAGTTGGCAATCGGAATCGGAAATTGGAAATAGCGTGATGCTATACGACGCAATAATCATCGGCGCTGGTCACAACGGTCTTGTCACTGCCTGCTATCTGGCAAAGGCGGGACTCAAGAGCGTTGTGCTCGAGCGACGTGAAATTGTTGGTGGTGGCGCCGTCACCGAGGCGTTTCATCCCGGCTTTAGTTGTTCCACGCTCGAACATGCTGCTGGTCCACTTTCTCCGCAAATAATTTCCGATCTTAACTTGCGACAGCAGGGACTCGAATTCATCACGCCGGAAGTGCGCGTGTTGAGTTTGGGTGAAGATGGAAAGTCGTTATGCATCTACAACGACACAGCTAAGACCGTCGCAGAGATCGAAAAGTTTTCGAGTAAAGACGCGAAAAACTATCCCGAGTTTCTGACCAGCTTTTCGCGTATCGGCAGCGTGCTGGCGCCGATTCTTTCGATGACGCCACCCTCGATTGATCATCCAACGGCGAGTGATGCCTGGCAGTTTGGAAAAATCGGACTGGCGTTTCGCGGACTCGGCAAAAAAGACGAGTATCGATTATTGCGTTGGGGACCGATGGCGGTTGCAGACCTCGTTGCCGAATGGTTCGAGACCGAACTATTGCGCGCGACTGTGGCGGCGCGCGGCATCACCGGCAGTCTTGCTGGTCCATGGTCCGCGGGAACCAGTCTCGGTCTGTTAATGCAAGCCGCACTTGATTCGACTCCGATTCCGCCCGCGCTGTTTGTAAAAGGCGGCATGGGTGGGTTGACGAAAGCGCTTGCGAAAGCTGCAGAGTCGCTGGGCGTTGAGATCAAAACCAACGCTGAGGTCACCCATATTGATAATTCGGGCCACAACGCCAAAGTGCAGTTGAACGACAAACAGGAGTTCGAAGCACGCGCTGTAGTTTCCAATGCCGATCCGCGCACCACTTTCCTAAAGCTGGTCGATCCCGTTGATCTCGAACCAAATTTTCTGTTGAAGATGAGGAACTATCGAGCTAAGGGAACAGTGGCGAAGATCAATCTCGCGCTCGATGGTCTACCTGTGTTTGCCGGCGTCGAACAGTCGAAATTGAGTGGCCGAATTCAGGTTGGACCAGAGATCGATTATCTCGAACGCGCTTTCGATGCCGCCAAGTATGGAGAGTTTTCCAGGGAGCCTTATCTCGACATCGCGATTCCCACCCTAACGGATTCGTCTTTAGCGCCTGCTGGCAAACATGTAATGTCGATTCACTGCCAGTTTGCTCCATACAAACTCCGCGAAGGCGACTGGCAATCGCGTGGACAGGAGTTTGCCGATACCGTCATCAATCAACTGGCGAAGTTCGCTCCCGGGTTGAAAGATTTGATTGTTGCAGGCCAGGTAATCACGCCGCTTGATCTGGAGCAGACTTACGGTTTGAGTAATGGGCACATCCATCACGGCGAGCAAGCGCTCGATCAGTTTTTCACGTTTCGACCGTTGATAGGTTTTGCTCAGTATCGCACTCCGCTTCAGCGTTTGTATTTATGTGGCGCGGGTACGCATCCGGGCGGAGGCGTAACTGGAATTCCTGGAGCCAACGCCGCGCGCGAGATTATTAAGGACCTGAAGAGCAGGAAAGCTTAGTTTTAAGGAGCGCAGGCGTCCTCGCCTGCCCGCCTTTGCGATGAGACTCCGTCGTGTTCCACGCGAGCAGGCGAGGACGCCTGCGCTCCTAAAGAACGCTGAGACGCAGAGAAGTAGAACAGCGGGATCTATAAATGAAAGCCAATCGTCATTCACCATCAAGAAGTTTCGCCAGCGACAACAACGCCGGCGTGCATCCCGAAATAATCGACGCTATCAAAGCGGCAAATGAAGGCCACGTCGTTGGCTATGGCGACGATCCATTTACGGACCGCGCCGTCAAAACTTTTCAAAAACACTTTGGTCGCAATGTCGCCGTTTACTTCGTGTTCGGCGGAACAGGTGCAAACGTGCTCGGTCTGCAAGCAATCACTAAATCGTATCAAGCGGTGATCTGCGCTGAGACCGCGCACATCAATATTGACGAATGTGGCGCGCCCGAAAAATTTTCCGGTAGCAAACTTCTCTCTGTTCCAACACCCGACGGTAAACTCAAAGTCGACCTCATCAAACACTTTTTGAATGGCGTCGGCTTCGAACATCATGTGCAACCCGGTGTGATTTCAGTTTCTCAGGCCACCGAGTTGGGAACTGTCTATTCGAAAGCCGAACTCAAAGAGCTCTCTTCTTTCGCGCATGAAAACAATATGCTGTTTCATGTTGACGGCGCGCGAATTTCCAATGCCGCCGTCAGTTTGAATGCGAGTTTTAAAGCGATCACGGTTGACTGCGGCGTTGATGTGCTGTCGTTTGGTGGGACCAAGAACGGAATGATGTATGGCGAAGCCGCCGTCTTCTTCGATAAACGGCGCGCCGAGGATTTCAAATACATTCGCAAACAGGGAATGCACCTGGCGTCGAAAATGCGATTTATCTCGGCCCAGTTTGATGCTTTGCTTGCCGGAGATCTCTGGAAACGCAACGCAACTCATTCAAATCGAATGGCGAAGATCCTAGCGGATGAATTGGTGCAGATCCCGCAACTTAAACTTACTCAAGCTGTCGACTCAAATGGTGTCTTCATCACTGTGCCAAAGAAGTATATTCCGGCCCTGCAAAAGAAATATTTCTTCTATGTTTGGAATGAAGCGATTTCTGAAGTGAGACTTATGACTTCGTTCGACACGACCGAAGAAGACATCGCTGACTTTGTCGCTGTAGTTAAAAAAACCATCCGGTAGGACACGTCTCAAATTTAGGACCGCAGGCTTTTAGGACCGCAGGCGTCCCCGCCTGCCGAGATAGCTAACAACTCACTTTGAACTCCAACGGTCTCGATCACAATCTAGCAGGCGGGGACGCCTGCCGGGATAGCTTACAACTCACTTTGAACTCCAACGGTCCCCATCACGATCCGGCAGGCGAGGACGCCTGCGGTCCTAAGGGTGGTCCACTTTGAGATCGGAGATTTTTGATCCCCTTGATCGCGAGCACGATCATCATCATCCAAAACACATAACGCAGCCGGTACAACGCGCCTGCATTTATAACGACCAGACCGAGTCCGATCAGTCCCACTGAACCAGTTAGAAAAAGTAACCACACGCTTAGTCTGCGACGTTCGCTCCAAACGCAGTAGAACATCGGAATGTACAACGCGTACATCGCCATCGTTTCCAGCGCCGCGAGCGCGCGACCTGTTCTACCGCTCGTCCCGGCTTCAAACCACATTCGCGGAAAAGGCGCAAAGAAACCTACGACCGCCGCGCGCGGTAGGTATCTAATGATGTCGCCGGCATCATCGAACGTAACATCGCCATCGATATTGGAAGCTTGTGCGCCATAGACATAAAAGCCGAGTCGACGTGCTCGTATTTGCGTTATGAGTCTGGCCCACATACTGCGCGAACTTCTATTCGAACCGCCCGGAATCGCAATCACTGAAGTCGGCGACCTGGCGCCCGATACTGTTCCGCTTTCAATTCGCGTCGGCACGATCAGCACTGCGCCAATCACTACGATCAACAACACGAGATTTGGCAGCAGTAATTTTCTTTCGCGTCGTAGACGGACCAGGAAAAGAATTGACGTGAAGCCGAGCGAGGCTACAACAACGTTCCAAACATTTCCCCGCGTGGCCCAAAAGATAATCACGACGGCGACGGCAATGAGTGACGTCCACAGCGATCGTTTCCACATCATCGTTCGTCGCAACAGCATGACGAGAATCAGCATCAGGCTGAGCATGAAAAGCGTCGATGCTGAATCGCGAATCAGTTGTGTTGAATGTAATAAAAACGACGGCCACAGTGCGATAGTGGCGGCGGTTGCCAGTCCGGTGGTCGAGTCGAAAATTTCGTTCGCGAGTAAATAAACAATTACGAGGATGCCGAGGTAGTAGATGAGATTGAAAAACTCAGCGGCGAGAATGTTGTAACCAATCAGGCTGCCGGGAAAAATAAAACTCAGCGAATAGAGCCGGCAGTGAAGCGGCGCCTGCACCTCCAGCCAAACTCCAACGCCGCGATATTTTAGTGCTTCCGCCAGATCGGAAATAAGTCGCCGGTAAACAACGCCGTCGACCGCAAAAGAAATTCCGACCCCGTATCGATCGAAGTGGTTTGGCAGGATGCGAAAGTGGCCGATCAGAAAAATTGAAAGTGTGAAGACGAGGTGAAAGACGCCAGCAATGATTAGCCACTGTATCGGCTTGATAGTGGAAAGACGCTGAAAGATTTTTCGCGGGACCAGACTGGGCACAATTTGTGAGGAGTCAACCTAACAAAAACTTCAGCAGACTGCTAGCCGAGGCAATTCCTGAAACGTGGTCTGAATCCAAATTCGTAACGCCCCCGCGCTGCATTTCGAGCGTTGCCTGTTCCTGAGCGAGTTGGCGTCGTTCTTCGGCCAACGCCAGCTTTTCCTTGTTGCGCGACATCTCGAGTCCGCCCGCGCGAATGAACTCAACGATGCGACTCAGCTCATCGCGATCGAACCAGGTACCGTGTTGTTTGCAAAGATCGATTATCACTCCGGAACAGCGCGCAAAATTTGCTCGATTCATCAACTGCGAACATTCAGGACACGGAACGTAGTTAACCTTGGTCGGATGAACAGAACGATCAATTCCGACTAGTGCAGCGTTGCCGAGCACCGCGGCTTGCTGTTCTTTGTCAGCGCAGATCTTTTCGAAGGTCGCGGTGGTCAACCATAGACCAAGACATTTCGCGCACTCCAAAACTTTCGCGTCGCCGATCGTCACCACCTGTAGTTCGACTTTGCAACGCGGACACTTGCGACCCGTGCTAACAATTTCTTCATCGCGGTTGTAAGCAGCGCCACAACGTGGACAATGTTTACTGCCAAGAAACATCATCGCGAAGCAGGACGGACAAGCGACCGTGGCGAGTTTTGCTTCGCAGTAGCGACACTGCGGTGCGTCAGTTGACGTTGACGCGCCACACATTGGGCAGTTGATAGTTCCGGCTTCCATTTAGACTCTAAATGTGATCTTCGCTCCGAAGGAGCGACATATTTATAACAGGATTCGCGCGGCACTCGGTGCTATAAATATGTCGCTCCTCCGGGAGCGAAGCAGATTGTAGCAGTCTCTTGATTAGGAGCGCAGGTGTCCTCGCCTGCCGGGTTACCTTCAAGAATTCTTAGCCGAGAAAGGCAGGCGAGGACGCCTGCGCTCCTATAAACGACTATGGCTTTAGTTCTAAGCATCGATGTCGGCACGTCGGGCGTTCGCGCGGCACTGTTCGATGAACACGCAAACGAACTCAACAGCGCCCGTGTCGGTCGCACCGCCTCCGCACTGTCTGACTTCACAGAACTCGATCCCGAATTGCTCGTCGAGGAAGTCTGTGCTGCGATTGACGAACTATTTACGTCACCAAACGCGGATCATATCGAATCTATCGCCATCTCGACCCTCTGGCATAGTCTGGTTGGAATCGACTCTGAGGGACTTCCCACAACCTCATTGCTGACCTGGGCAGACACACGTGCCACCTCATTTGCCAGGGCATTGCGTGACGAGTTTAACGAGACGGAAATCCACAATCGCACTGGCTGCAGGTTCCACTCGAGCTACTGGCCCGCCAAACTCCTTTGGCTCCAACACGAACATCCCTCCCTCGTAAAACGGACTGTGCGCTGGCTCGGCTTTGCTGAATATTTGTGTCTGCGACTCTTTGGCAAACCGATAGTGAGCGTTTCGATGGCGTCGGCTACCGGCTTGATGGACCAACACACGTGCGACTGGGATTGGGACCTGATCGCGACTTTGAAAATTTCAACTGAATCGTTATCTCCAATTGCTGACGAGATTGATTTGCCATTGACGCAGCAGTTTGTTGAACGTTGGCCGGCGCTCAAAGACGCTAGGCTTAAAGCGATCGTTGGCGATGGCGCTGCGAATAATGTCGGCGGCGGTTGTGCTACAGCGGATAAGATCGCGTTGATGGTTGGAACTTCGGGAGCGATGCGTGTTGTTTATGAAGGCGAACCGCCAGCACAACTTCCTTCGTCACTCTGGTCCTATCGCATCGATCGCAAACGAGTTGCAGTCGGCGGCGCCCTCTCTGACGGTGGTGGACTTTATCGTTGGTTAACCCAGTCGTTGGTTGTCGAGGAAGATCCGATCAAACTTGCGGCTGAGTTGTCGTCGCTTGAACCTGATGCTCATGGTCTAACGATTCTGCCGTTCTGGTCGGGTGAACGAAGCACAGGTTGGACCGGCGACGCGCGCGGGGCGGTTCTCGGCTTAACGCAACAAACAAAACCGGTAGAGATCGTGCGGGCCGCTTTGGAGGCGATAGCTTATCGATTTGCGCTCATCGCCACTGCGCTCGACGAGGTGGCGCCGAATGCGAAGGTCATCGCAACCGGAAATGCTTTGCGATCGTCACCGGTGTGGCTGCAGATTTTGGCGGACGTTTTAGGACGGCCGGTGATGTTTGGCGGCTCACCCGAAGCATCGATCAAGGGTGCTGCCTTGCTTGCTCTCGAAGCGGTGGGCACAATAGGAAGCATCGCCGCAGTTGAAATTTTAATTGACGAGGTGTACGAGCCCGACATGGATCGACATGTTCGATACCAGCGCGGACTCAAACGACAGCAGGAGTTCTACGAGAAATTGATAGTTTGACTCTGTGATCTCTGAGTCTCTGTGTTGAAATCAGTGTATGAGTAGTTGGATCAGAGATTTCAACACAGAGACGCAGAGGAAAGAAACGCTGAAATAGTTTATTAAAATCATGAGCGCTCCAGTAACTAAAGACAATTCCAATCCCGAACTCGATCAACTTTGCATCAACACCATTCGCACTCTTGCGATCGACGCCGTAGAAAAAGCCAAGTCCGGTCATCCCGGCCTGCCACTCGGCGCCGCGCCGATGGCCTACGTCATCTGGACCCGTTTTCTACGTCATAACCCAAAAAATCCCAAGTGGGAAAATCGCGATCGCTTTCTTCTGTCCGCCGGTCACGGTTCGATGCTGCTGTATTCGCTACTGCATCTGACTGGTTACGATCTTCCGCTCGAAGAACTAAAAAACTTCCGCCAGTTTGGTTCGAAGACGCCGGGCCACCCTGAATATGGATTAACACCAGGAGTGGAAATTACGACTGGACCATTGGGCCAGGGCTTTGCGAACGGCGTGGGAATGGCGATTGGCGCGGCGCATCTCGGAGCAAAGTTCAACAAAGACGATGCGAAAGTGATCGACCACAACGTCTACGCAATCGTTTCTGACGGCGATTTGATGGAAGGCGTCGCGTCTGAGTCAGCTTCCCTGGCGGGACACCTGAAGCTCGGCAAGCTCATCTACCTCTACGACGACAATCACGTCACGATCGAAGGTTTTACCAAACTTGCTTTCACTGAAGATGTGCCGAAGCGTTTTGAAGCATACGGCTGGCACACGGTCACCGTGTCAGACGGCAACGATCTGAACGCGATCGAGGCCGCGATTCGCGAGGCCCAATCGGTCACCGACAAACCAAGTTTGATTTCAGTGAAGACGGTGATTGGTTTTGGCATGCCGACGCAGGGAACGCGTAAAGCGCACAGCGATGCTCCGGGTGAAGATGCAGTGCGTGAAACTAAGCGACAGTTAGGTTGGCCCGAAGACAAGCAGTTTTACATACCGGACGAAGCACTGGCCCACTTTAGATCGGCGATTGAGCGAGGCGCGCAACAGGAAACTGACTGGCAGGCGCTCGTGGATAAGTACAAAACTGATAACCCCGAAGATGGCGCAACCTTTGATGAAATGATGAGTGGTGAGTTGCCGAGCGGTTGGGAAGATCATCTGCCTACGTTTGCCGATGCGAAGCCGATCGCAACACGGGTTGCAAGTGGCGAAGTCATCAATGCCTTGGCGCCGGTGATGCCGATGTTGATTGGCGGTTCTGCCGATCTGGGAGTTTCCAACAATACCGACATCAAAGACGGCGGCAGTTTTGAAGCTGACTCTTATAACGGGCGCATCTTTCATTTTGGTGTCCGTGAACACGCGATGGGCGCTGCTTTGACCGGGATTTCTTTGAACGGCGGTCTGATCCCGTATGGTGGAACGTTCATGACGTTCTCGGATTACATGCGACCCGCGATTCGGCTCGCGGCGCTATCCGAAGTGCAGGTGGTTTACATCTTCACTCACGATTCGATTGGGCTTGGCGAAGATGGGCCAACTCACCAGCCGATCGAACATCTCGCCGCGTTACGCGCGATTCCGCATTTGTTTGTGATCCGTCCTGCCGATCCGGCGGAAGTAAGTGAAGCGTGGCGCATTGCGATTCTGCGTCGTAAGGCGCCGACCGCGTTGGCCTTGACGCGGCAAAAGGTAGACATCATCGATCGCCAGAAGTTTGCTCCTGCCAGCGGAGTGCGCAAGGGCGCTTACGTTTTGGCGGAAGCGACGGGAGAAGATGGGAAGTCGATCACGCCGCGTTTGATAATGATCGCTACTGGTTCGGAAGTTTCACTTGCGATGCAAGCCAGGGAGCAATTGCAGGGCGAAGGTGTCCCGACGCGAGTCGTTTCGATACCTTGCTGGGAATTGTTTGAAGAACAAACTGCTGAATATCGCGAGGAAGTTTTTCCGGCAGCGGTTACAGCGCGCGTTTCAGTTGAGGCGGGCGTGCCGCAAGGCTGGGACCGATATGTTGGACCAAAAGGCGCCATGGTTGCGTTGGACCGCTTTGGTAGTTCCGCACCTGGCGATATTGCGCTCAAGGAGTTGGGATTCAACGTCGAGAACGTGGTGAAGACAGCGAAAAGCGTGTTGTAGATTAATCTGTTGAGTGAGAGCACGATGAAAATTGCAGTTGGCGCAGATCACGGTGGGTTTCCACTTAATGAAAAGGTAATTGAAGAACTGCGCAAAGGCGGTCATGAACTCACTGACTTTGGCACTCACGATGGATCCGTGCCCGACGATTATCCTGACTATGCCGTCAAAGTTGGTGAGGCTGTACAAAGCGGCGCTGCTGAGATTGGGATTCTAATTTGCGGGAGCGGCGTCGGCGCCGCTGTTGCTGCCAATAAACTTCACGGAATCCGTGCCGCGCTTTGTGGCGACACGTACTCTGGTCATCAATCACGCGAACATGACGACTGTAACGTTCTTTGTCTCGGCGCGCGTATAACTGGTGTGGAACTCGCGTTAGACATTGTGCGCGCTTTTGTTGCCGCGCGCTTTACCGGCGAGGAGCGACACCAGAGAAGACTGGCGAAAGTGAAAGCTATCGAAGACCGAAACTAACCGCAGATCACACAGAGGTTTAACCACAAGACACTAAGATACAAAATAAGGAAAGAGGCCCACTTAATTCTGTTTGTGACTTAGTGGCTTTGTGGTTAAGCCTCTATATGATCTGAGTAATCTGCGGATAATCTTCTATCCGGAATTAGAAACTTCAGTGCCGCGGGCATAATTTGAAATTGGACTGGCGTCACGCCGCGAACATTTCCATCAGCTTCGATCTTCAAGGCGTCTTGAAGCAAAAATGTTTCGATGCGGACGATCTCTCCGTTAGTAATCTTCACTTTCGGATTGTTAACGTGCCCGGCGCGATGTACGCGTGACAACTCCTTCACCACATTTGCTCGTGACAGTCCCGACGCAGTGACTACGTCGAGTTTTCCATCATCAACTCGAGCTTCAGGTGTAAACATCATTCCGCCACCAGCGTAAAGTCCGTTCGCCACTCCGACAAGGTTCATTGGACCATCAACGAATGTCCGACCGTCGACAGTCACGCGCACTCGTCGTTCACGCCAGGCCGCGAGTGCACCAAGTGCAGCAACTAAAAATCTGAACTCACCAGGAAACCTTCGCATCAGTTCACTTTGGCCGGCGACACGTGCCGCAGTTTCACCTCCAATTCCCATGGTTGATGCGTTCAGACAAATGAATGCTTTCTCGTAATCGTCGCAACGTCCGTATAAAACATCGACTTTGAGCGTCTCGCTCGCGTCGCGTTGCAATAGAGTAGTAATCCAATTTTTCAGGGGCGCTCGTTCACCGCGAAGTCCGCGAGCAAAGTCGTCGCCAGTTCCGGAGGGTAAGATTGCGAGTGTTGCGTCGGGATTGATTGGCGTCGGCAATAGATCTAAGTTGTCGCTGAGTTGAAAGAAGCCTTCAGCCACTTCGCTGAGTGTGCCGTCGCCTCCAATCACTGCGATAGAATTTATTCCATTACGCAAGGCTGAGCGGGTGACTATAGTCGCGTCGCCGGCGGTTTTGGTTTCGTAAGCTTCGTATTTGAAATTTGCTTCGTCGAGTTGTTTTTTGACGATGGGCCAGGCGTGACGAGCTTTAGCCGCAGCGTTGTTGATGATTATCAAGGTAGACATGTGCGCGAGGCATTATAGATGAATGTTCGATATGCTTTAGCTTGCCGGCTGATGATCTCTGCGTCTCAGCGTTCTCAGCGTCTCTGCGTTGAAATTTGGTTACGAGTAGCGGCAGATCGATTTCAACGCAGAGACGCTGAGAACGCGGAGACGCAGAGTAAGGACCTCTAAGCATATTGGACAAGGAGTAAATTCATGAAAGCAGTTGTTATAACGAAGCCGGGTGGAGTCGAGGTACTTGAAGTAAAGGAAGTTCCCGACCCGCCAGATCCCACCGCGGATCGCGTGCGGGTCCGTGTCTTCGCTTCGGCGCTAAATCGTGCTGATGTGCTGCAGCGGAAGGGCCATTATCCACCACCGGCAGGTGCGCCGGCCGACATTCCGGGGTTGGAGTTTGCAGGCGAACTTGATCGGGTTGGACCAGAAGTTCGCGACTGGAAGGCTGGTGATCGGGTGTTTGGAATTTGCGGTGGTGGCGCGCACGCTGAGTTTGTAGTTGTTCCAGCCAGTCATCTGGCTCCGGTTCCCGTAAATCTGAGTTGGGCTGAAGCCGCAGCAGTTCCCGAAGTATTTATCACTGCTCACGACGCATTATTTACAAATGCTCAAGTCCAACCCGGCGAGTTTGTCTTGATTCACGCGGCGGGATCTGGAGTAGGGACGGCGGCCGCTCAATTAGTTCAAGCTGCCGGCGCCAAAGTGATCGGAACATCCCGGACCGCAGATAAACTCGAACGCGCAAAAAAGTTTGGCGTGTCTGAAGGAATTGTTGTTGGAGACGATCCGGCAACGATCATTGATTCGGTCAAGAAGCTGACAAACGGTGGTGGTGTTGATGTGGTTATCGATCTGGTTGGTGCGGCTTATCTTGAAGCGAATCTGAAAGCGATGGCTGCGAAAGCGCGCCTGGTTATGATCGGCACCACTTCCGGATCGAAAGCGACGATTGATTATGGCGTGGTGATGAGTAAGCGCCTGACAATTAAGGGCACAGTCTTACGCGCGCGTTCTGTCGAAGAGAAGGCGACTGCGACTCGCCTGTTCGCGAAACACGTCGTGCCTTTGCTGGGGGAAGGAGCCGTTAAGCCGGTTATTGATCGAAGTTTTCGAATGGATGAAATTCGTGAAGCGCACGAGCGAATGGAGTCGAACGAGAATTTCGGGAAGATTGTAATTTTGGTTAGCGAAGAGTCAGTACCGTAACGCGGTAGCGTCGGGTCGCGCAATAGACTTACGTCCACAAGCTCGACTGACTCGACGCTACTGCGTTACGGTACTGACCTCATCGCCCCAATGGCCAATAAATAACTATTACCCGCGTGGCTTAACGCGACTCGCCGCCAACGCTAACTCTCTTGCTCTTGGCATTGCATCAACCGCGCGTGCAACCTGCGGATCCGCATCGTTAAATACCTGCGTGGCGGTGCGGAAACCATAAGCCGCTGACAAGACGTTGTAACGCAGTTGTCGTTCTGCAAAAGTGCGCGAGTGATCCAACTGATCGGCCGTGACTTTAAAGATTGGTTTACTCGTCGCAAATTTCTTAAATTCAGTAAAGAGCGCGTCGGAGACTGGAAAATCATCACTCTCCAGATCATGATCAAACTCGATTGCGCGTTGCACCTTGTATGAATCAAAACCTTGTACGCGGCCACTGATCAACTCCAGCGAGAAGGCGAAGGCGATGTCGCGTAGATGACGTTCGGCAACACTGATCGTTCCCGGTTTGACAACTTCATCCGGTGAAATTCCGCCACCACCATAAACCGCACGTCCCATGTCGGTATGGCTTTCTGGTCCATTCTGCGGATTTGCCTGTGGGTTCTTATCTGCCGCGAGTCCACCCGGGAAGTAGTAGTTGTAGAAACCACCGTTTGAATAGTCGCGTTGGATCAAACGGCCGGATGGCGTGAAATACTTCGCAATAGTCAGCAACAAGGCCGAGTCGTAATCCAGTTGGAACGGATACTGAACCAGGCCTTTACCGAAGGTTGTTTCGCCGACGATGAGCGCGCGATCGTGATCTTGTAAAGCACCCGCAAGAATTTCCGCGGCCGAAGCTGTTTCACCATTCACGAGCACAACAATCGGCACCGTGTCTGGATTGTCGTTAACTGCAGCGTAGGCTTGCGAGCTATCGCGGAAGCGTCCTTTCTGCGAAACGATCATCTGACCATGCTGCAAAAAGTTGTTAGCTACGCGGACAGCCTGAATCAGAAGTCCACCACGATTGCCGCGCAGATCCAGCACCAACATATTCATGCCCTTGGCGTGAAGTTGTTTGAGCGACTGCTCGAATTCATCTGCAGTAGTTAGATTGAATCCGCCGGTCATGCCGACATAACCAACACCCGGCCGCAGCATGTACGACTGTGCAATCGACGGCAATGAAACCGCGTCGCGAATGATGCTGTAGGTATCGGATTGATGATTGCCGGGATGTTCTACCGTAACTTTGACGGTGGTTCCGCGCGCTCCCAGTAAGAACTTGCGAACTTCCGGATAAGTCTTGCCCTTCATCGACTGTCCATCAACAGCCGTGATGCGATCGCCATAACGCAATCCTGCGCGATAGGCCGGCGAATCGTTGAAGGTGGCGCGAATGAAAGTGTTTACGTCAGAACCTTCGCGCAGATCTTCGATGGTGGCGCCGATGCCGAAATATTCCGATCGTTGTTCAGTGCGGAACGAAGCGTATTCAACTGGATCGAAGTAGGTCGAGTGCGGATCAAGAACACTCAACATGCCACTGATCGACGACTTAAAAATGTTGTTGTAGTCGAGCTTTTTGCCGTCGATGTAATTGTTTTGAATTACCTGGAGAGCTTCGGCCAGGTCACTTTTAATAAGTGGAGCTGACGTAGCCGACTTGCCGGTTGAAGGAGTGGCTGTGGCTGGACGTTCTTGAGTCGTTCCGGTAGTACGACGGGCCGAGCGATTTTGCTGGGCAAATATAAAAGCAGGAACTAAAAGCGCTAAAACGAAGAAAAATATGCCCGGGGCAAAGAATCTTTTTGTCACGCAACCCTCCTAAAGCTGTTGTTGCTAATTAACCGAATGTAATGGGCGCCGCTCCGATCGCCGGGGATTCGAGCGAAACGGGGATCGCCAGAATAACATGAAGCAAGGGAGCTTTTGAATGTCCGCGAGGGTGTAGATGCTTTTAAATGGAATTTGGTCGCCCGGGAAGGCAGTAGGCGGAAGGCAGAAGGCGGGAGCAGAAGGCAGGAAGACGGATCCGATAGTCGTGTACGCGTATCAAGTCTTCGTCGCGTAGCGACGCATGAATCGGGGGCCCGCCTCCCACGAGGTTATTAAATTCAAGCGTCGCTACGCGACGCGGGTTCGATGTGGGTGACGAATCCAGCCGTTGAAATGGCTGGCTAAAGTCAAACGTCGCTACGCGACTGTCCATCCATGTTGCTGATTTGTCCGCCTGCTTCTGCCTACTGCCTTCTGCTTACTGCATTCTGGTGTATGATGGGCGGCGCGTTTTTCCACGACAATCCAGCGGAGGAATTCCTTAATGTCCGAACCATTAAAGAGAGACAGTTTACGTGCGTTTGCCAACGAACATCGCCAGGAATTTGAAGGATTACTGCGCCAGTTTGTCGAAACTCCTACCGTCAGTAACGATCCGTCGCACTTGCCGGACATCGCCCGGGGCGTCGAGTTAACCGTAGACACGATCAAGGGAATGGGTGGTCAGGTCCACGTCTATTCAGTTGAAAAGGGAAACCCGGTGGTCCATGCGATATTCGGCAAGGACGAAAAACTTCCCACCGTAACTGTCTACAACCACATGGACGTGCAACCTGCTTCGAAAGAAACGGAACCGTGGGACACTGAACCATTTACTTTCACGCAAAAAGGCGACACCTATTTTGGACGCGGAACCACCGACGACAAAGGACCAGCCCTGAGCGCATTGTTTGGGGCGCGCGCTGCCATTGATGCAGGCGTTCCCGTGAACATTCAGTTTCTCTGGGAATTTGAGGAAGAAATTGGTTCACCCAACTTTGAAGCCATCATTTCTAAAAACGTCAATGCGTTGAAGACTGATTCCGTCGTCGTGTCTGACACTGTTTGGGTTTCGCGCAATCGTCCGGCGAGTTCGGCGGGTCTGCGCGGTCTACTCGGTTTTATGCTGCGACTCGAAACCGGAAGCGTCGATACACATTCAGGTGAAACTGGGGGCGCGTCACGCAATCCGATCGCCGAATTGATGCAACTGGTCTGCGATCTTTACGACGTAAGGACCGGCAAAGTTAAGATTAAAGGTTTTTACGACGACGTTATTCCGCCGACAAAGAAAGAGTTGAACGATTGGGCCAACTGCGGCTTCACCGCCAACGGTTTCAAGAAGGCGCACCACTTGAAGAAGATGCGTTCGAGTGATCCGTTGGAGTTGATGAAACGAATCTGGGGCATGCCGACCCTCGAAGTGCATGGGGTCGTCGGTGGATACCAGGGACCAGGACTCAAGTCAATTGTGCCACCGCGCGCCGAGGTGAAGTGTTCGTGTCGCCTTGTGCCGGGTCAGGATCCGGCGAAGCTGAGAAAACAAATAGCAGCAGCGGTTAAAGAAAGAAATCCTGACGTCACGATTGAATTTGAACACGGCGCACCGGCATTTCGCACAGTGCTCGAAGGTGAACTTCCCGCGGCGTTGAAACGCGCGATCAAGTTTTCGTTTGGCAAAGAAGCAGTGTTCGTGCGTGATGGGGGAACGATTGGCGCGATGACGAGTATTGAGAAAGTTTTGCGGTGTCCGGTCTTGTTTTTAGGATTGTCGTTACCGGAACACGGTTACCACGCACCGAATGAAAACTTCGATTGGCAACAAGCATCAGGCGGAATGGTGGCGTTTGCGAAATACTTTGAAGAGATCGCGAATTTGAAGAGATAGAGGATTAAGCGATGAGGTCAGTACCGTAACGCGGTAGCGTCGGGTTCGCTTTGATTTGTGGGCTAAAAGTTATTACGCGACCCGACGCTACCGCGTTTACGATACTGACTTCATCGCCGCTAGAGCACGTCGGACATGTTGATGACACAGGACAGCCGCTCTTCGTTCAGGCGCACGAAACCGGCCTTCTCATAAAACCGGCGGGCATCGGGATTTTCCAGGTGCACGGCAACGTCGATCCGAGTTATTCGTTCACGTCGCAACTCATCCTTTAACTGGTCCAGCAAGACCGTCCCCACGCCTTTACCGCGCCGATCTTCCTTCACTGAAACATCATCGAGTTTCGCAACCACCGCGCCCATCGAAGTCGAGATTGCATAACAGACTACGCAGACTGCTGCCGCGCCATCGTCGTCAAACGCCATCCACACAAAACCAAGTTCAGGACGTTCGAGAAAAAGATCGAGTGCGTCGTTCAATCCTTTAAGACCCTGATCTCCATAGGCAGCGCTGCTCGCGAGATAATGTTCATCAGCGCTGAGAAACGTTGAGAGCATCTCAAACGCCTCTCGTACATCGGCAGTTCGCATTTTGCGGCAAGTAATCACGGTAAATTCTCCACCGCCAATGATGCCACAAAACATTGCCGATTGCCGATTGCCAAATGCCAAATTGAAGAAAGTCGAGTCCGCAAGGTAATTTGCACTCGACAATCGGAAATTGGCAATAAGACCGCTTCTGCTTACTGCCTTCTGCCTACTGCTTTCTGGTATCATCCCTCCACTTCCGCGACAGTTCCATCCAATTCAACATCGAGGTCAGGAGATATGAAAAGAACAATAACTCTCTTCGCCACCACTCTCTTGCTGATCACTTCTATTACCGCGCTCGGTCGTGAAGCACGACTAGTGCGTTATCCCGATTACCACAACGGCCGCGTCGTCTTTACTTACCTCGGCGACATCCGGTCGGCTGACGAGAACGGGCAGAACATTCAACGGTTGACCGTGAATCGCGCGCGCGATGTTTACGCTCGCTTTTCACCGGACGGCAAATGGATCGCCTTCTCGAGTGATCGCAATGGAAACCTCGACGTGTTCATCATGCCGTCGAGCGGCGGCACGGTGAAGCAGTTAACCACGCACTCGGCCGATGACACGATGTTGAGTTGGTCCGCCGATTCCAAGGCGGTTTTATTCAGCAGCAATCGGGGCGAAGACTTCATGCCGCAGCTTTATCTCGTGAGTGTCGATGGCGGTATGCCGTGGAAAGCCGGCACCGACATGGGCATTCAGGCGTCATATTCGCCAGACGGTAAGCGACTCGCCTACAACCAAAAGGGCCAGGTCTACTGGCGCAAGTATTATCGCGGCGCTTATTCAACCGACATCATGATCATGGATGTGGCGGCGAAGAAGTTTACGCAAGTTACTGACTTCGATGGTCTCGATTCATGGCCCATGTGGGGACGCGACGGCTTCATCTATTTCGTCAGCGATCGCGACGGCAATGGTCTAACAAACATTTGGCGCGTCTCTGATGCAGGTGGCAAGGCAGACAAAGTAACTGCGTTTAAGAGTGGCGACGTTCGTTGGCCGGCGATCAGTGCTGACGGTCGCGTGATTGTTTTTGAACATGACTTTGGTATCTGGAAACTCGATGTCAACACGAAAAAAGCAACGCCGATTACGCTAAACATCGACGCTGAGACTCAGGACAACATGACCGAAGAGGTCGCGTTCAGTTCAACTGCCGACGACTACGATCTCGCGCCATCTTCAAGACGAATTGCTTTTTCAGTCCATGGTGAGATTTTTACGGCGCCGGTTGAAGAAGGCGATCTCAAACAGATTACTGACAATCCCGCCCGCGAACGCTCGGTCGGTTACTCGCCCGATGGAAAGTGGCTCGCCTACATTTCAGATCAAAGCGGACGCGAAGAGTTGTATGTAGTTCCGGTTGATGGTTCGGCTCTCGCAACGAAGATCACTGACATCGATGCTTTGAAACTGAACTACAACTGGTCGCCGGATTCTAAAGAGATTGTCTTCGCGGCGTCAGATGACAAACTGCGCAAACTCGCAGTCGCTACTAAACAGGCGACCGTACTCGACACGTCTCGTTATGGCGGTTTCGGTAATCCGGTCTATTCACCTGACAGCAAGTGGATTGCATATACCAAAACTGATGCGGCGCGTACGTCAGACATTTACATCATCGCCGCGTCAGGTGAAGAAAAAGAACCACATCGCGTAACGTTTGATTCAAACAACGACATCAATCCACAGTTTGGACCAGATGGTCGCAAGTTGTTCTTCGAACGTGTGGCTTCTACTGGAGGCACGAATTCAGTGCAACTCTATTCCGTCTGGCTCGAGCATCTCGATCGCGATCCTGACGACGCTGAAGAACGTGAGGCCGACACCGCCGCGAATGCTCCGCAAGGAGATGGCCCAGAAGGACAGCCCGTTCGACGTCCACCAGCTAATCGTCCACCTCACGAAACCAAAATGGATTGGGACGGCATGAGACATCGCACGCGCCAGATCACGCGGATGCCTTTTCCGGTGACTAATTACGTAATCGCTCCTGACAGTCGCACGATCGCGTTTGTTACGAGTGAACCTGCCGGCGCGGCAAACATCGGAGTCATCTATTCAATTCAGGAAGATGGTCGACGACTAACGCGCATCACCGCTGGTCAACCGCCAGCCGGCGACGGTGAAGGTGGACCAGGAGGTGGCGGTGGTTTTGGTGGCGGATTTTCGGGGCTAAACATTTCGCGTGATGGTCGCACGTTGTTCTTCCGCGAACGCGACGCGATTTATTCAGTTCCCCTCGCAGCCGCGCCGCAAGGACCGGCGGCCGCAGCAGGAGGCGCTGGTGGACGCAGAAGGATCAATTTCAACGTGCGCGTTCACGTGGACCATGCTGCCGAATGGGCGGAGATGTTTGACGATGGTTGGCGCACGATGAAGTACCGCTTCTACGATCCGCAAATGCACGGCATGGACTGGGACGCCGCGCGCGCCAAATACCGGCCACTCGTCGACTATGTCGGAGATCGTCAGGAATTGCTGAATATCGTCAACGAAATGATTGGCGAACTGAATGCGTCACACACTGGCGCCGCGCCCCCGCCGTCACGAGGCGCTGGCGGTGGAGTCTCGACTGGCAATTTGGGCATTGAACTCGAGCCGGACAATGCTGCCGGTCGCTATCGTGTTAGTTATATTTACGAAGATGGACCAGCAGACAAAGATTGGGTCAAGGTAAAAGTCGGCGACTATTTGTTAGCGATCAATGGCAAGCCCGTAAAAGCCGGCGACGATTATTGGGAGTTGCTTAACGACAGGCTCAATCGCAAAGTTGACGTCACCTTCAACTCAAAACCTGCTGAAGCCGGCGCCTGGCATACTCGGATCGAAACAATTCCGACGAATGCCTACAGTCAACTGCGTTACGAGCGTTGGGTAAAAGAGCGTCGTAAAAAAGTCGATGAACTCTCCGGCGGTCGTATCGGTTATGTGCACATCCAGGCAATGAACGAACCATCGCTGCGTCGCTTCGAGAAAGAGCTTCGTGAATATCGAAACAAGGAAGCGTTGATAATCGATCAGCGTTGGAATGGCGGCGGCAACATCGAACAGGAGTTGCTGGCGATCCTGGTCCAACGTCAATATGAAATCTGGCAGCCTCGTGGAACTGAAGCGACCGGGCGTCCCTTTGCCGGGTACTTTGGACCAAAGGTTGTGCTGCAAAACTGGCGCTCGGCTTCAAACGCCGAAATGTTTCCTGCGGGGTTCCGTGCTCTCGGTCTTGGTAAAGTTATTGGTACGCCAACGATGGGAGCAGTTA
Organism: Pyrinomonadaceae bacterium; assembly: GCA_036518995.1. GTDB lineage: Bacteria > Acidobacteriota > Blastocatellia > Pyrinomonadales > Pyrinomonadaceae > PSRF01. The sequence continues at coordinate 33,441 of DATDMC010000117.1, forward strand.
TCGGAACCGGCAGCTATAGTTTGATCGATGGTTCAACTGTTCGTACGCCGGGTGTCGGAGTGTTTCTTGCCGACGCGAAGCGAACGAATATGGAGAATTATGGCGTCCAACCCGATCTGTTGGTGGATAACAAACCAGAAGACAATCTGGCTGGACGTGATCGGCAACTGGAAGCGGCTATTGATGAGTTGATGAAACAACTCAATAGCACGCGTCGCAACCTGGCCACGGAAGGACAGAAGTAGGGGCGGCACTCGGTGGCCGCCCCTATTCGGGATTAAAAATTGGGTACTACGCGGGGGCGGCCACGGAGGGTCGCCCCTACTATTATTTAGGCATTAGCACTGAATCGACGACGTGAATGACGCCGTTTGATTGATAGACGTCAGCGATCGTCACGCGCGACTGTCCACCCTTTTCATCGCTGATCACGAGCGTGCTTCCTTCCATCCAGGCAGTCAATGTTCCACCATTAACCGCTTTGAACCACGCCTTACCTTTACCTGCTTTAATCTTTGCGGCGATTGCTTTCGAATCATAACGTCCGGCAATCACGTGATAGGTGAGAATGTTGGTAAGCATTCCTTTGTTTTCCGGTTTCAAAAGCATGTCGACGGTGCCCGCAGGCAGTTTGTCGAAAGCGGAATTCACTGGAGCGAACACTGTGAATGGTCCGTTGCCCTTGAGTGTGTCGACGAGTCCGGCGGCTTTAACAGCGGCAACGAGTGTCGTGTGATCGGCGGAGTTTACGGCGTTATCAATGATGTCTTTCGACTTATACATTGCCGCGCCGCCCACCATTGGGTTGGAGTTGTCCATCATTTGTGCGTAAGCACTGTTGTTTGCGAGCGTAAGCGATGCCACGGCCAGCAGCACCATGACTAAATACTTCTTCACGGTAGTCACCTTCCTTGTAGAAACTGATTGTGTAGAACTCAGAAGATATACGGGAGGTGAGAAGCGGATGGATTGCGGAGCTAGAGAAAATTCTCTGCGTCTCTGTGTCTCTCTGTGCCTCTGTGTTGAAAATGATCGTTCGCAATTCGATCTTTTAGTTTCAACACAGAGAGACGCAGAGAGAGACACTGAGACACAGAGAAGAAGTTACGGGGTGACGATGTTGTTCATCTTTACTACTTCGAAGCTTGATCCTTTGATCGTCTTCAACGTATTGAGTTCGTCGTCGCTCCAACGCATGTCGGGAGCGCCGCTGAAGTACCAGTTCGATCCATTATCAGCGAGGATCAGTCCATACTTTTTGAATGCGCGCAGAATTACCTGAATGTGTGGACTGAAGTGGCTGATGTCAAACGAAGCTTTCAACCGCACCTTCATTCCCATCGGCGGCCGATTCACACTCGTGTTGCTGCTGGCCCAGTGACGTGCGGGTGCGACGTAAGCTCTGCGCGTGATGTCGGCCGTGAAACGGATCGCGTGTTTGATCTCCTGCTGTTCCACCACCTCATCGTAGCGAATCAGGCCGGGAAAGATCGGTAAGCCCGCAGCGTCCGCGGAAGTCCAGCCTGCCGGTCGTAGCGCATTCGAATTCAAGTCAAACACTGCACCTCCGGACGCGTTCCAACTCGCGCCGTTATTAACCGGAAACGCATTTCCCATTTCATAGAGTTTCCAGTTGTCGCGATCTATTACGAGAACATGTCGATCACCGTTCGAGGTTGGCCCACCTTCAATCGGCGCATCCGGCGGCACCGGATATGGTCCCGGATCGCTTTCGTCGTCATAGAGGCTGAAGTTCGTCGGCACTTTGGGCTGGCTGCCAGAGACGACGATGTAGGGAATGCCGTTCGGCGCGCCATCCCAAACTGTTCCGAAGTCAGGATGCAGGTTTGTGTTGGCTCCAATGCCGGCGATGGTTGTCAGAATTTGGATCAACCGGACTATTGGAGATGTCTTCGTTCCAGGCATTGTCTACCGGGAAGAGTTGACGACCATGAAAACTTAGGTCCAAGATCCGGAGTCGGAACAGGCGCAGGTATATCGTCTGGTGGTCCACCGCCAACGTGTCCGATACCGATCCGCACGCGATTACTGGTTGCGTTGTGCAGCGTAATACCAATCAGGACATCGCCTACGTCACCAAGATTATCGTGCAAGCGAACCACGACCGCGCTCATCCACGTGAAGCCGGGAACTGTGCCGACGTATTCAACCGTTAATGGATAGTGTTGATGATTACCGTCCTCAGCGTCGGCAGTGATGGCGGAAGCAGTCTCGCCTTGAGCGAGATTAAGGTTGTTTGCGAACAGGATGATGCGAGTCCGACTGTCGTCGCCGTAAGCGACTGGTCCGTTTGGCGCGAAAGGTTCCGCGAGGAGACCGGTCGATTCAACTGCAACGGCGCGGGTTGAGTTGGCCTTCGCCATCAAGTTTGGCGGACTGGCGACTTTGGCTCGAGGTGGAGCTGCCAGTAGCAGCAAAAGCAAAACGGGAATGAAGATCAACGACAGCCGTCGAAGCTTTTTGTGATTGGACCAATTGGAATGGCCGTCGTTGACGAACCGCTTGTTACCCATGAAAACCGACTCCGGGGTTGAATTTATGTCACTGATTGAGGAGTCGGGGCAGTCGAGGTGACGGGCAAATCAACCGTAATCGGGCGGCGTGAGATAAGTCAAGCGAAATCTACCGGCGCAAACGCTGAAAGCGTTTCGTCTCAGAGCCCAGGGTTGGGCTTTGGCAACCCTGGGTAATCCGAGCGAAATGATCCCAACTCCGAAGGAGTTGCGTCCGCGGGCGAAATATAGATTTTGACGGCAAACAATAATACTAGTGCAGAAATGTTCGACCGGCATGCAAACCAACAATCCCAACACGAACCAGACGTAACTCAACGTCCCGGCGCAACGCCTTCGGCGTTGAAAATTCCTCGTACGCGTTACCCAGGGTTGCCAAAGCTCAACCCTGGGCTCTGGGACGAAACGCCTTCGGCGTTTTCTAAAACTAGTTTTGTGTAGGGGGAACGAGATTGAAGTCTGCGGGCACGAACTCGACCGAGCTGATTGTGCCGTCAACTTTTGTTTTCTTATCTCCGCCGGGTAGATAACAAACCACCACGGGATTGGCCGGAAGCCGTGCGCCGCAGGTTAGTGTGCCGCGGACGTCGCTCGTATAAGTGACGCGCCGCACTTGTTGAAATGAATCTGCTCTCAACCGCAACACTTGATCTTTAGTCTTCACCAGAAAGATCAATCCATTTTGATCACAATCAATACTCTGCAAAATTCCCTGGACTTGCTGTTCACCAGTTGGGGGAATGCGTAGCACCGCCCGCAGATCCATTGAGGGATCATAGATAGCCTGGTTGGCCGCCGCGCCTTCACCAGATTCCGGTTCCAACGGTCTGAGTCCACGAGCACGTCGCGCCGCGGCGTTCTTAGCCTCCTGCTGCTCAATGTCAGTCATCACATCGATCAGTTTCTGCGCATGACTCCGCACGTCGTTCGCGACATTTGCGGCAATGACCTCCTGGAGTAGTGGACGCGCCTGTTTGTAGTCGTCCTTGTGCATGTAGAGTTGGCCCAACATGTAACGAAAGTCGATCCGGTCCGGAGCGTTTGCCAACTGGGTCTTTAACAACTCAATCGTTTCATCGATCTCAGTACTGGTTACGAGATTGACGTAGGCAAGCAGATTGTAAGAGTCAGGAAAATCACTTCTTAAGGCAATCGCTTTTCGCAACGCCGTCTTCGCTTTGATTGCAACTTCCGGCGCGTAACCCAAAGTCGGTTTCTCGTCGCCGATAGTTGGCCGGCTCAAGGCGGAAGCGTAGTAGTAATAGACGAGGGCGTTTGGGGAGTTTCCGTTTACCGCCCGTTCCAAACTCACAATCGCGTCACCGTATCTTCCTTGTCGATAACGCAACATACCCAACGAAGCGTTTGCCTGGACCAGATCCGGATTCAGCGCGAGTGCTCGCTGTAAATATGACTCCGCCTCAGCTCGATTACTGTGAAGCAACAGATCACCGAGGTAAGCAAATACTTCAGCATCGGACACAGGACTCGAAGACAATGGCAGGTCTGTTTGAAGCTTGTGGCCCAGTATTTTTTCGGTGAAGCGATAGTGATCCTGTTGAATATAGCCGCGAACGTCAGTGTCCAGACTCTCGATCGACATGCCAAAGGCGGTTTTGAACGATTGGTCCAGGTTAGCAGTTGGACTTAGCTCTTTTAGAAAGCGAAGGGCCTGAGGCATTCGTTCTCCACCGCGGTTGAGAAGCAGGTAATGCATCAGCGCCCACGACTGAGCATAAAACAGACTTTGTTTTTGACTGTCGTTGTAATAGGGAGATTTGTAATCGAGTTCCAGCAAGGCCCGGAGTGGCAACAAAGCGTTTTGATGAAGCGAGGCAATATGTCGCCTGATGGGACGACCGATGATTACTTTCTGTCCTTCAACGCTCAACGAGCTATAAAATTCAGCCAGTCCTTCATTGAACCAGGCCGGTGTTTTGCCCATGGAGTTGTTAACGAGCAGATGGGTGTATTCGTGAAAGATGATGTTGAATTGATCCTGCTCGCCGCGCGATTCCGTGCTTAAGGTGATGTAGTTGACGTCCTGGCCCGGCTGAAAGTAACCAGCATTATTTTCACTTGATTTAAATGGACCATAAGAAGCGTCGTCTTTGAAAACGATCACGGTGGTGGGGACTGGTGAATCGCCGGGTGCGTTGTCGAAGAGTTGCGATACGACCTCGCGAAACTGTTCTAACTGAATCGTTACCTGGCGAATATCTTTTTCACTACCGTTGCCGATTACGAACAGATGTTGTGAACGCACGCTGACCCAGGTGTCGCGCGCAAATACGACAAACCCGTTCAGCAGAACGAAAAGAATCGCTCCCAATAAAACTGTCAGACGTTTGAACATACCCGCGTGAGCAAAACGCAGAACGATGGGTGGAGAGACGAGCGGATTATGCAGGAGTAATGGTTAACGGGTAAAGAGCGAAGAGTCCCGAATTGCTACCACCTGCCGCAAAAATTTAATCCAACCCTCACCGCGGCTTGGCCGTCTGTTGTGAGGAATGGCTCTGCCTTTCCTAATCGCATCCATTAATAACAAAGTACGCGAACAACAAATAAACGGAAGAAGAGGCGTAGCCCAGGTTATAGTGCGCTCTTTACGGAAAGGCATAGCCATTCCTCACAACGGATGGCTATGCCTTAGCGATGATACTTACCTCATCCTGACAAACAGAAAGCCTGTCCCATTTCGAGGAGACAGGCTCTGTTGCATTCAAATTAAAATCCGAAAACTTCTATTCTTCAGGACCGGTACAGGTTGGACCATGCAGGGCCGGTATTTTCTGGCTGATGATCGGATACTTGGGAGCTTCGTCGATATTGATTTGGGTCCAGTGTGTATATTGATCTGGCACGTTCGTGTCGGCGAAGATGGCTTCGACTGGACATTCAGGAACGCACGCATCGCAATCGATACAAGTATCAGCGTTAATGTACAGACGATCGGTTAATTCATGGAAAGCTTCTACAGGACAAACAGCAGCGCAGTCGGTGTATTTGCAATCGACGCATAATTCGACAACAACATAGGTCATTGGGGAAGTAAGCTCCTTTCGATAATGGCAAATAGTTATTCACCACTGCGTGTTATGTCAACAAGAAAAATTTCCGAAATTCTGATCGTAGAAATTGTGAGCGTGCTGTTTAGCCCATTGCGATCGTTTGTGAATGACACGCTTCGCAATTAGCGACGCGCAATCCGCGATTCTCATTCGCCATGCGAATTTCAAATGCGCCTTCACTTTCCCGCTTTTCAGCTTTTCCTGGTCCATTAATTGTCTTGTTGACGGTGGGATCGCCTTTGTAGGTCACCACTGAAGGCCCGGAAATCGTTACGTCCAGATGGTCCTTCACATCAACGTCGATTTTCGAAATACCTTTGCTCTCGATCACGCCGGTTGAAGCGTGCAAACCTTGCGCGTCGATCTTTGCTGCGCCGTTCACGTCGATATTGAGCGTCTTCGTTGAACCGGAGACTTTAAGGACCGGTGCGCCATTGCAATCAATGTCAAATTTCTCGTTCTTTACACCTGACACTTCAAACTTACCGGCACCGGAAACATCCACCGCAACCAGGTCAGGGACCGAGATGCGAATCCGCAACGGTTCACCAACGGAAAAATTGCTATTGCTCGTAATGCTTAACTTATTGCCGGAAACTTCACTGCTGATAAGGGGCAGGATATTGTCGTCGCCTTCGATCTCGACACTTTGTGTTTTTTGTACGACGACCTCAACATCGAATGCGCCTCCAGTCGAGATGGAAGTAAACGCCGGCACATCGCGTTTTTGGACCACGCGGTTGCCCGAGCCCTTTACTCCGCCGACACGATGGTGACAGCCGACTGCTGTCAGTGCAAATAGCATTAAGAAGAGAGTCAGAGTTTTCATAATGGTCCTCAGGGAAGTTAGCGTTCGCGCCTGGCATATTCAAGCGTGCGAGTTGTGTTCTCAGTCACACTACCGACCGGCTCGCCAAAAGATTGCGCCGTGGGTGGCCGCAATTCTAATGGAGGTTGCTGCACAAGTGGAGGCGATTGCACGTAATTGCTCTGGTTTTTCGAGTCCGCTAAACCGCTCAGCTTCGTCAGATTTTTGATCAGCATGACCTCGGTCAATCCCGTAAGTAAAAATGTGAAGAACGTAAAAAGGGCGACAAATTCCACGGGCAGGTCAGCTCCCTTTTTTAATACGAGCGCCCCCGCAAACATGATCCCCAGACCGCTGATGCCGATGAGCGTAATCGCGGTCAGGTACGCCGTGATAGGCCCGGTTTTATTCTCCTGGGGTTTATCTTCGAGTCGGGCTCCGCAGCGATTACAGAAGCTCAACCCGGGCGTGATCGGTGTCCCGCAGCTTGCACAATACATTGTCAGTTCCTTCCGTTAGGTGAGACTCTCTCCAGTTGTGTAACGGAGAGAGTCGGGAGCAGGTTCCAGTTATCTGCCGGGCACGTACGTAAACCACCACCAGATCGCCTGGCCAACGCCGATGATGAAACCAATAATCGCGCCAAAAAGCTCAATAGTTTTCAAATGCTGTTTGGCAACCGAGAGCACCAGTGCTTCCAATTTTTCGATCGGGTAGTCAGAAACTTTCCTGCGGACAACACTACCAACATCAAACTCGGCAATCGCCAACGGCAGTCTTTCGCGAGCTGCGGTAGTGATCCGGTCAACGAGCGCTGAACTGGCACGGTGCATTGAAGTTTCCGACACATGATCGCCCAGTCGCCCTATTGGTTGGATAAGCAAGCGCTCGACCTGGGACGTCAGGATCGCATTGATCGTGCGGGCTGTGTCATCGCGAGAGAGTAGATTGAGCAGGCCGCGAGTCAGGAAGTCTTTGACATAGTCGAGCGACTTCGGATCGATCTGGTTGAGCACAGACGACAACGTTTGCGGTCGCAGGCGTTCGAGCGCGTCGTCAAGGTAAGTTGAAATTGAAGAAGCAAGACCTTCGCTGCGCACCAGTTCCAACAGACGGCCAGCTACCTGATCTTTAAGTTCTTCAAACTTCCCGCCTTCAAATTGTCCGATCAACTCGCTCAGCGGCCGCTCCAGAAAGTTGTCGATGGTTGTGTTTAGAAATGCTTCGGCTTCCTGTTCAAACGCTTCACCGCGCAGGTATTCCTCGATGCGCTTCGGCAGCGTCTTGTTGACCAGCTCGTCGACTTCACTGTGAATACGTTCGCGTGAAATAAAAATTTTCTTAATGAGGGAAAGTTGTTCGTAATACTGATCGACTTCGAGTTTGATCAGCGATCCGATCTGTTTGCGCGTGGCCTGGCTGGTTGCGATATCGGCGAGATGATGAACGATCGGTGGGACCTGTTGATCAATACGTTGCTTGATGAAAGCTACGGTGTCGGGTGTAAAAGTTTCGCCGAGTGTGGCATTGCTGCGCGCAAGATCGTCCAATCGTCCGGAAACGAAGTCTCTAATTTTTTGTTCAAAGCCGGCATCGGTCATCGTCCGTTGCAGGCGTTGTCGCATGAAGTTGAGCACCTGGTCGATGGCATCACTGCTGACCATGTCGCCCAATTTGCGAGTCACAATTTCGTCGACCTGCTTATCAACGAAATGGCTTATCGCTCCAGAGGTTTCTTCGCTCCTCAACATCTCGGCGATGTATTCGGCGAGACGATATTGGAGAGCGGAGATGGTGTCGAGAATCGGGGCGCGGGCTTGTGACGGCAGCGCGTCGAGAAACGATGGATAGACGCGAGCGAGCAGTTCGTTTGTGTACGAGCCGACGAAGTTTTCAACTTTTGTCTGAAAGAAACTGGTTTCGAATAATGCGTCAAAGACGGTCTGTTGTGAGACGAGTTCATTGCCGACGGCATTTCCGATCGATTGGGCCAACTTCTCGCGGTGTCGCGGGATCATTCCTTGCGGCCAAAAAGTCAGCCCGAAAAGTTTGAGGGGCTTATACGGATGGAAAAGCATCCAGATCGCCATCCACGCGGCGAGAAAGCCGTGAATGGTGGCAACCACGACAATAATCGAGAAAATAAGGACCTTGAAGGTAAGTAAATCTATGAACGCTAAATGTATGACAGCACCTCGCCGCACTAATTTGAATGAGATACGAAGAAAGATGCTAAACGGTGCGGAAGAAATGCGTCAAACGGGAAGGGGGAGGGGAAAGCAGAAGGCGGAAAGCAGAAGGCAGAAGCAGGAGGACGGATCCGATGGTGGTGTACGTATCAAATCTTCGTCGCGTAGCGACGTTTGAGTTTAGCCAGCCGTTTCAACGGCTGGTTTGCGATCGAATAAGGTTGTGCGTCGCGTAGCGACGCTTGAATTTAGCCAGCCGTTTCAACGGCTGGTTACGATCGCGCAAAGGTTGCGCGTCGCGTAGCGACGCTTGAATCGGCGGTCCCATTTTCCACGCGCTTATCGCATTCAGGCGTCGCTACGCGACGCGGATTGGTAGGCGACGGACCAGCCGTTAAAACGGCTGGCTAAATTCAACCGTCGCTACGCGACGTGGTTTGGTAGGCCGACGAACCAGCCGTTGAAACGGCTGGCTAAAGTCAGGCGGCGCTTCGCGACGCAGATCCATTGCGGCGGTAATCCAGCCGTTGAAACGGCTGGCTAAATTCAAACGTCGCTAACGCGACTGTCCATCCGTGCCGCTAATCTGCCATCCACCTGCTCCTGCCCTGCCTTCTGCATACTGCTTCTACCTACTGCTCCTGCCTTCTGCTTACTGCCTTTCGCCTTCTGTTTCCACTGGCAGTCCGGCGTTTATCCACGCGCTTGTGCCGCCGGTCACGTTGAGTAGATTTGTGAAGCCGTGCTTTTGCAGCAGGCTGGCAGCGGCGCTCGAACGATAACCACCAGCACAAATCACCGCTGTCTCTTTGTCCTTTACGAGCGGGATTGAGTCGAGTTGGTTTTCAATCACTGAAAGCGGAGTGTGACGTGCGGTGGGTACGTGTCCACTCTGATATTCAGCAGGACGTCGGACATCGAGTATTTGCAAACTTTCGTTATTGATTCGTTCGTTAAGTTCGTTGACGCTTACTTGTTGAATCGTTTCGATTGGCAAATTCGACTTCTGCCACTGGTTCAGGTCGGCGAGTAAGTAACCCCGAACATTTTCGAGTCCAACACGTGCTAAGCGCACGATAGCTTCATCAACCTGGGCATTCGTTTCGGCAATCACGATCAAATCGGAGTTCATCGGAATTAAACTACCGGCCCAGATTGCAAACTGACCACCAAGTCCAATATTGATCGCACCGGCAATGTGCCCCGCGCCAAATAGCTCAGCCGAACGCACATCAAGCAGGACAGTTCCGTTTGTTTGCAGTGGTTCGATTGCCGACGGTGTTAGTTCTTGCGGCGGTTTCAATTCAGCGAGATCGCGTGCGCCGGCCCGATTTATTTCAGCGTCTTTCGGAAAGTAAGCAGGCGCCTCCGGAAGATCCGAAGTCATCATTGTCACAAACGCCTCTTTCGACATCGGCTTCAACGCATAATTAAACTTTCGCTGCTCACCGATAGTTGATGACGTTTCCTTCGACATGTTGCGCCCACACATCGAGCCCGCGCCATGGGCAGGATAGACTTCAGTTTCGTCTGGCAACTGCAACAGCTTTTTATGAAGACTGTCGTACATGAGTTCGGCCATTCGCTGTGGCGTGTAACCTTTGCCTCCAGCAAGATCCGGCCGGCCAACATCACCGATGAAGAGCGTATCGCCAGTTAGAACTTTTTGCGGCTGATCCGAAATCGAGGGATCGATGATCAAGACACAGACTCCTTCAGGAGTATGACCCGGCGTTTCCAGGAAGCGCAGCACCAGTTTGCCGAGTTTGATCTCATCACCTTCTTTAACGGCTAAATGTGGAAACTCGACACCGGCCTTAGCGCCAAAGACGATCGTTGCGCCAGTCCGTTTCGCGAGTTCGTGATGACCGCTAACGAAGTCGGCGTGCAAATGCGTTTCGACGATGTATTTGATTTGAAGTTGTTGAGTTTCAGCTTCGGCGAGGTATTCGTCAACGTCACGTTGTGGATCGACTACAGCCGCTTCGCCGGCGGAACCAATTAGATAAGAAGCGTGGGCCAGACAGCCGAGATAAAACTGCTTAAAATACATATCGGACATTCTTATTCAGGTAGCTTGTAATACTCACGCGCGGGTTTCAACGGTCGGAGCATCCAGTATGGGCGGCGCGTGCGATCCGGCGAATACTGATCAGCCGGACGCGTCATCGCTAACCATTTTTTATAAACCTGGCGCGACTTTTCAGTGTCGACAAAAATGTCGCCGGGTTTATCGTCAGGGTCAGCTAAACGAACGCGCACTGCCTGGTGCCAGCAATGCATTCCCGAAATCGGATCAGGATGTACCGGGAAAGTCATGTTCTGATGAACGCCGGCGTCCTTCCACCAAATACGCAGCGTGTCCGGATCCGATGATTCAAACGGTTCGACACCACGTTCGCGTTTAAGTCCCCACTCCGTCCCTTCGTGATCGAGTTTGACGGTGGCCATCAACTGGCGCTGGCCATCTTCAGTCAATTTCCAACGACCCATGTGATGGCTACATGCGACGATGCCGGGTTTTATGCCTTCGGTGACCCACGCCGGAACAACGTAGTAACCAATCTCTGTTTCGACGCGAAGCAGATCGCCAGTCTCGACGTTGAGCTTGTCAGCATGGCTCGGATGAATCCAGAGCGGGTTCGTATGCGCAATTTCATTGAGCCACTTCGCATTCGCACTGCGCGTGTGGATTTGGACCGCAAGCCGAAAGGTCGAAATCAAAATCGTTTGACCCGGTTCGAGATTGTCCGGATGAACGTGGCTCTTGAAGTAAGTCGGAATCGCGTACTCGGGCCAACCCCAATCGTTCAACGTTTGCGAAAAGAACTCCAGCTTTCCACTTGGTGTCGGAAAACCACGTTTGATCTCTTCGTCCAATTGAATGCCTACCAGGCGTCGTCCATCAGCATCGCCGTCAGGAATCGGAATGGGAACGATGTTTGGACCAGCCGGTTTGACCGCTTGAGTAAACACGCGGCCATAGTGATCGACACGCGTATCTTCCAACTCCTCCGGTCCAACCGTTTCGTCGTAGATTTTTCCGATCTTATTCTTGATTTCAAACGCACCATAGCGTCGCATGAATTCGAGTGGAGTTAAGTTTTCCTCGGCTGCTTGTTCCGGGAGACCGGGAACAGAATTGCTGAAGATCCATTCATAGTATTCATCGATGCCCAGTCGTGAGCCCGGTTTCTTTTTCGACTCCGCGTATTGGCGAATACCAAGACTGCCATCGGGATCGATGCGCCAGGTTAACTCCAACCAGAATTCGTTCTCTTCCCACACTTCACCGGGATTCACTTCGCGAGTATCTTTAATGACTTCGCCTTCTCGTTGTTTCAGGGCCTTGATCACGGGTTGCCGAAAGCCGATCCACTGCGAGTCGTGAGTTTCGTATGAAGCCAGGTCGTGACGTTCTGACCCGACACCCATCGGCAGCACGTAATCAGCGTAATAGGACGTTTCGTTCCAGGTTGGCGTCAACGCTATGTAACAACCGACGAGATCCGGATTAGTCAGCATTTCGATCCAGGAAAAGCCATCCGGGTTGGTCCAAACCGGGTTGTAGACGCGGGTGAAATAAGTGTCGACTTTGGCGCGTCCGTCTTTCAGGAGATGCGGCAAGAGAAACGACATCTCGTTCATTGAAAGTGGATATTCGCGCGGCCACGTTGTTTCATTCCACATCTTGGGATGCGGCGGCGTGTAGATAGGTCGCGGCACAAACTTGTTCCACGCATTGGGAAAGACGCCACCTTCAGTAGCGATCGCGCCGAGAAGTGCATTGATGAAGAAGAGACAACGAGCAACGGACCAGCCGCCGCTTACGCCGGATGCCACACTGCGCCAGTTGTGACTTGAAAACTGAGTGCCTGCAGTTGAAACGAGCCTGGCGATCTCTTCAATGGTCTTTGCGTCGACTCCGGATTCTTTAGCGGCAAACTCGAAGGTGTATTGCTGGTATAGCTGCTTAAGTTGCGCCTCAAAGTCTGCAAACTCGAAACTCGAAACCTGCGACTTGAAATTCAGATACTCGCGCCAGTTCCACCACTTCTTAACGAAGTCTTTGTTATAGAGATCGTTTTGAATCAGGTAGTTGGCAATCGCTAAAAGAATCGCAGCTTCCGAGCCGGGATATGGTGCGATCCAATGGTCTGCGTGGGTAGCGGTTGAAGAAAGCCGCGTGTCGAAGACGATCAGTTTCGCGCCGTTACCTTTGCCATCGATGATGCGTTGGGCGTGCGGGTTGAAGTAGTGACCTGACTCGAGGTGAGCGCTGATCAGCAGGATCACTTTCGCGTTGGCGTGATCGGGACTCGGGCGATCCAAACCCATCCATAGTTGATAACCTTCGCGACTTCCCGATGAACAGATGTTGGTGTGTGAATTGTGACCATCAACACCCCATGCCGCGAGGATGCGTTCGGTAAATCCATCTTCCCCGGGTCGACCAACGTGATACATGATTTCGTTGCGTCGCTCTTCGATGATGGCCGTGCGGATTCGTTTGGCAATGTGATCGAGTGCTTCGTCCCAGGTTGTTCGTTCCCACTTTCCTTCACCGCGTTTACCGGCGCGTTTAAGCGGATAAAGAATGCGATCTGGATCGGTAACCTGATTCAGAGTGGCGGGGCCTTTTGCACAGTTGCGCCCGCGCGAACCGGGATGTTCGGGGTTGCCTTCAAACTTTTGAATTTCACCAGTGACCTTGTCGACGTAAGCGAGCAGACCACAGGCGGATTCACAATTAAAACAAGTAGTGGGGATTAACGAGTAGTGTCGCTCTTTACGTTTGGGCCACGCGCGCGAATCGAGTTCAGTCCAATTGTCCCAGCGTTCTTTTGGTGGAAACGCGGCGAGATGGATGCGTGATGGGCCCGGATAGAATGTTTCGTCTCGTTTAGATGTCACTAGGCAGCCTTGTTTAGATGAACTAAGTCAGTACCACCTCGCGGTAGCGGGTGGGTCAGTCAATGCATTCAGCAATCGCCAAAAATTTCTTCCAATGCCAACGTCCACCCAGGTAGCGCTGGTTCTGCTTCAGCCATTTCGTCAGATTGGTAGACGGTTGGGTGAAGCGGATCGCTCGCGCAGTAGACACGAACACCGCCTGTTGGTGACATGAGGACCAACTCTCCATTCACAATTTCTGCTTTGCCGTTTTCAGGGACGCGGTAGAGGTCGTCCACTGTGGCTTTGGGTTTAATATTCATCGAAATTCTCTCAATAGGACCGCAGGCGTCCCCGCCTGCATGCTTCGCGAAGAGCCCGCTTGGGATCCAGAATAAATCTTATCCAACCCTGCAGGCGAGGACGCCTGCGCTCCTAAGCTACGCTAACGGGACGGATTGTCCGGCCTGCACATACGCGTTCTCGTAAAGCATCAGTCCAATCAATGCTAACGGCGCCCCGGCCACTCCGAGTGTGGGACCAATAACACCGAGAAGCGCCAACCAGGGAACGAGTCCGCCAAGTGCCGACATGATCGTGCCCATCCAGAAGTCTGCTTTGTAACGGCCCGAAACCATCTCCCAAATGGCCAGACGCGCGTGTGCGGTTGGATGGGTTAACGAAACTTCGCCCCAGATCATCAAGACGTGTAAAAGACTCGTTACTGCAAGTATCCACGTCAGTGGTTGATCAACCGGAACCGCCCGGCCCGAAAACGCAGTGAAGTACATCGACAATGGCAACAACAAACCCGAACCGAGTAACAGCGCCTGCACAAACAAATGCGGCGGCAGCAGCGGGTTTTGCCACATGTCTCGTGCTTTGGCTTGCGCGAAGAGATACGCGGTGTAAACAGCGGTCATGACGGCCAGCGGAATTCCCGGAACGATCAAATAGAGCGGCAGTTTCTGCCAACCAACTACACTACTCAAAAAATGCAACGCCAAAACAAGCGTATAGCCCGCGATGATAAATGCGCCCTTAACGAGCCAACTGCGCCATTGTGGCCGGGTGAAGATCAAATAGAAACGTTCGGGATGTTCGAGGTCCCAGACCAATAGACCGCCCGTGATTCCCAAAAACGCTCCCGATAAAACCGGTGTGGCCCAAATCCAAAGCGGATTAGTAGGACTTAAAAATCCAAACGCGACCAGCAACGCCGCAACCAGATATACACCCGCCGCCAGTCCCTTGGTCCAGGTGTAAAGACTCACGCGCCAGTCCCACGGGATCGAGTGTGCAACGTCGTAAGAGAGCAAAGCTGCGGCTGATGAATTGGTGTATTGCGGATTGCCCGCGACGACGTATTCCGAACCCTCGCGTTGTTCACTCCACATGAACAAACCACCGCCCGGTCGGCGCGCCGCCAGGGGATCGAGTGTCGCTTGATGTGCGCCCTTATAAAAGAGCTTTGGCAGTGTCTCTTTTTCGGGACGACGAACTGCAACCGGTTCGCGCCCGACAATCTGAGCAACATACGAACTTTCATCGTTCATGTCGCCAATCAGAATCGCCTGCGTGGGACAAACGACAACACAAGCCGGTTCGAGTCCAACGTCGATGCGATGCGCGCAGAAGTTACATTTCTCTGCCGAGTGATCTTCGGGATTGATAAAGATCGCATCGTAGGGACAGGCAGCCATACACGCTTTACAACCGATACAGATCGACTTGTCGAAGTCGACGATCCCGTCCGTCCGCTTGAACATTGCCGCTGTCGGACAAGCCGTCACGCACGGCGCATGCACGCATTGATTACAACGAGTGACCTGGTGCGCGCGTCGTGCTTGCGGAAAGACACCGACATCGACGTGTTTGACGTAGGTTCTGGTGACAGAAATGGGAACGACGTTTTCGGACTTACACGCGGTGGTGCATGCATGACAGCCGATGCAGCGAGTGTGGTCTATTACCTTTGCCCATTGGATGGGTGAGTTGGTCATCGAGCGAACTATAGCATTGGCGATTTCCAATTGCCGATTGCCAAATTTCGTTTAAGCGATGCAAGCCGATTGATCGAGCGTCAGTTTTGTTGAAACAACGACAAGCTAACATAGTCGGACATTCGGCAATCGGCAATTGGAAATCGCCAATGTTTTCAGTGTTGCGCTTCGGCTGTCGCTTTCCTTTCCAGTTTTCCCCAGCCTACAACCGGTCCGCGGACGGCCATTGCCACTGACTTGATCATTACGTAGTACATGACCTGTCGATAACAGAACCGCTGCAGGAAGAGCCACCAGAGCAGGCGCCAGCGTTCCTTGCGTTCGAGGATGAATGCGAAACACGCTGAGATCCAATCGATCGCGAGAAACAGCGCGTAGTAGAAGAGAACTTGTTGCAGGTTCGTTGACGAGTAACCCGTAGGCTGTTGCCAACGATCGAAAGCGGTTGAGACGAGTGTATAGATCAGCATCAAGTCCATCACCGGCGAGATCAGTGGGAACAGAATTTGAAAGATCCAGACATTGGGCATCGCGATGAAGCCGAGCGTGCCGTAGCGTGGACGAAACAGCGCGTCCAGATGTTTCCACATACACTGCAACGTTCCATAGGCCCACCGAAAGCGCTGCTTGGCGAGTGACTTTAATTTGTCAGGGGCTTCAGTCCACGCGATTGCGCTCTCTTCATAACCAATCTTGTAACCAAGCCGGCGAATTTGCAGCGTGAGATCCTGGTCTTCCGCGAGCGTGTCAGACGCAAAGCCGCCCGCATTTTCCAATAGATCTTTACGCCAGGCGCCCACCGCGCCAGGCACAACCGTGATGCAGTTAAGACTGGCAAAAGCGCGGCGGTCCATGTTTTGCGAAGTGATGTATTCCAGCGCTTGCCAACGAGTGACAATGTTTATGCGATTACCGACCTTCGCGTTGCCCGCAATGGCGCCGAGGGCTGGATCGTAGAAACGATGGGCCAACGCGCCGATGGTCTGTGAGGCAAAAAGCGTATCGGCGTCGAGAGCAACGATGATCTCGCCATGCGAATGCTGCAAACCAATATTCAGTGCCGCCGCCTTGCCGGCATTTTTGATCGTCAACAGTTTGACGTGTTCGTTCTCGCCAAATTCATCGCGCACGATTTTGCTTGTGTTGTCTTGTGAGCCATCGTCAACGACAACGATTTCATAGTTGTGATAGTCGGAAGCCAATAGACTTCTGATGGTCTTGCTGATGACAAGCTCTTCGTTGTAGGCAGGAACGATCACCGAGACGAGCGGAGCATAGTTCTCGCCGGCATGAATTCGTTCACGACGTCGTGAACGGACCCACTGCGCAAACGCAAGTGAACCAACAAACAACAGCCTGCCCAATCCAAGCAGAATGCCGATCAGGAAAATCCACTGCAGCGTCCAACCACCAGTCGACAGGAAGAAAAACGTGACGGCGTCCGCGCGCGTAAACACTCGTTGGTTTGCCGGAATCACCGGCATCACTTGATCACGCGAAAGACCAGCCAGGTCAGAAACTGGCACAAACTTAAAACCTTTGGCGCGCAGATCGTGAATAATTCGTGGCAACGCTTCGACCGTTGCGGCACGATCGCCACCCGAGTCGTGTAACAGAACTACTTCACCGCGAGTTTCCGGGTTGGTGTCAGACGCACGTTCCATCGTGCGGGTAACAATTTGATCTGCAGTTACTGGTAATTGCCAGTCGTCAGGATCGATACGCACACCGACCATGATGTAGCCGAGTTGTTGAGCGAGAATTGCCGGTTCAACTTCCTGCGGCTTGTCGGCTTCAGCGTCGCCAAAATAAGGAGGACGAAATAGAACCGTTGACCGCCCAATCTCGGATTCGATCAAACGTTGCGTCGCATTCAGTTCCAGTTCGGTTACGCGCAACGGAATTTCGCCGACGTTTGGGTGGGTGAATGTGTGATTGCCAATTTCATGGCCGTCATTCACGATGCGGCGCATCAATTCCGGATAGGCCTGCCCATTTTTGCCGATGATAAAAAATGTAGCCGGCACATTTTCGCGTTTGAGAATATCGAGAATCGCGGGCGTCCAACGCGGGTCCGGACCATCGTCAAAAGTTAACGCGATCAATCCGGGACGATCGCCAGTGCGTTCTACAACATAAGATGACGGTGACGAAGTGATCTGTTCAGACGTGATAAAGCCAGTCGCCGGATCAACTTGAACATCGCGTTGTCCACTCTGTGGTCGCGACATCACTTCAAGCAATTCGCCATTGCCTTCAAAGTCGACGAGGTAACCGTAGTTAATCTTTCTCAGTGCCTCAGCGTTTGAACTCGAGTTTGGCCCAAGCACCGACCAGATAGACGGATCTTCCGAACCTAAACGCCAAATGGCAAAGCCTGCTGGTTTGTACCCGCTGGCTGCGCGCATCTGATTGAAAGCTGTGACCGCGTCCAGAAACCAAACCGTGTGATGCGATCCGTCTTCTTCGTCGTATTCAAAGAAGAGATTTTTGCTTTCTTTATCGAAGGCGGGCGTCGCTTCCGACTCACGCGCGGTTATCAAAGCTTCCTGAAAAGTAACTGTTTTGCCTTCAGTTTCGGCGTCGCTCCAATCGTATCCGTAACTACCGATCGCGACGATGGTCTTCGCCGCGTCGAGTTGCTTCATCCGGTCGATCAATGTCTGTTCGAACCACGATTGCGCCGCCACGGGACCAGCTTCCTTGCCGGCCCAATGCTGATCGTAAGCCATCAAGATCGAGTAGTCGCTGGCATCGTTATAAGCTTTGTAGTTCCAGGCCGAATCCGCAAAAGGAACTGCTTGCGAAACGAGCAGACCGTTCGCTTTAAAAGTCGCATGCAACTCCTGCATAAACTTCAACAAATTGGCTTGTGCTGAAGTTGGAGGTTCCTCGAAGTCGATACACACGCCACCAAATTTGTTGCTCTGAACAAACGACAACAATGAACTAATCAACTGTTGCCGGTGCGGTTCATCAACAATCGCGCGCGCCAAAACGCCGCCGTCAAACTTTTCGTCATCGATGTTTTGCACCATCGGCAGAATCGTGATTTGCGGCCGCGTCGTACGGATCAGGTTCAATGCGTCGACGCCGTTTTGCAGGTCTGAAGCGATGGGATTTGGATTGGTGCTGTTAGTGTCCTGAAGTCGAATCCAGGCGGGAATTATCCAATCGAGCTGATCCAGGTTTCGTTTGAGCGATTCGTAGCTCGAGTCGTCCCAGTTGATATAAAAGCCGATCGAAAGCGGACGCGATGTCGGGCTAATTGGAGTTGGTAACGTAGCCGGCGGAGGAATGATTGGTAACTGTGAACGGCGTTTACCTGGAACGATGTGTTTGATCTTAGCAAGCTCGCGTTGTAGTTCGGCCTGGGCTTTCTTCGCCTTTTGTTCGCTCGGATTCGCCGGGATGTTTGGCGCTTTTGGCTTGATATCAGCCGCGCGCGGCAATAAATCCAATTGGCGCAGATTAAAGCTGGGCAGTACGGGATTGGCTAAAACACTGGCAATGAAGAGCGCCGCCAACGCGGTCACGAAGATCGCCAGAAAACGATAGGTGCGTTTGACGCGCCGCCAGCGACGGCCTTCAGGATCGTGAAATACAGGGGACTCAGAGGACATTGCAGATTTCCAATTGCCGATTGCCGATTTGAGGCCTCAGATTTAATCACATTGCATACATGGTTGAATAATCTTCCGGCCAATTGGCAATTTAAAATCGGAGATTGGCAATGTGAAAAAGCCGCCCACGATTGCTCGTGGACGGCTCGGTAGACTGTTGGGATTGGCCTGAGTTGACTGTGTGCCTTCCAGAAAGGAGGAGCACTATGCAGTATGACTACTGAACCTAAATCCTAACGAGTTATCTGGTTCAGAGGTCAGGCCGCAGCCACCTCACTGTGATAAAAACTCATATACTTTTGAATCACCTCCTTTCCAGTGTTGGGCGGATCATAAGGTGAAACTAATTGACGCGTCAACGGAAAATTTTTTAGGACGTTGGATCGCAAATTTCAGATCTGTAACTTTGCTGGGATAGGTGCTAGCAACACATGAATGAAGGGTCGAATGAGGAGTCATGGCGTCGGGAGTTCGTCGCGTAGCGACGGCTGAATTTAGCCAGCCGTTTTAACGGCAGGATCGGAAACGAGAAAAGAGTCGAGCGTCGCGTAGCGACGCATGAATGAACGTCGCAATAAATGACGGGAATCGTAAATGTCTCAGCGCCACCTTCAAGCGTCGCTACGCGACGCAAAGATCTTTGCCGTTGCTGTTCCAGCCGTTAAAACGGCTGGCTAAATTCAAGCGTCGCTACGCGACGAGTCCCACTTCCTCGCCGGACGCGAATACTTTCCACGTGTGTTCGATGCCAAAGAAGTAAGCCAACTCGCGATAGTCATCGCAATCGTGAATCACAACGTCAGCAATCTTGCCTACTTCTAACGATCCAAGCTCATGTCCGCGGTTAAGGCTATACGCGGCGTTGATAGTGGTGGCCGTAATCGACTCGGCCGGTGTCATCTTCATATGCGTGGACGCTAGCGAGAGAACCATCGTCATCGACGGTGTCGGCGAAGATCCGGGATTGAAGTCAGTGGCCAGAATGATGGCGAGTCCGGCTTCGATCATCGCGCGCGCCGCCGGATAACGCGACGAGCCGAGCGCGTAAACCGATCCAGGTAAGAGTATCGGTTGCACATTGGCAGACTTCAGCGCTGCGATGCCTTCGTCGTTTGTGTGCTCGAGATGATCTGCCGTCACCGTTCCCAATTCGGCAGCGAGCTTCGCGCCTCCTGATAGTGACAACTGATCGGCGTGCATGCGCAAACCAAGTCCATGGCAACGCGCCGCCGAAAGAATTTTCCACGATTCATCGTTTGTAAAAACTTTTTCTTCGCAAAAGACGTCGCAATACTCGGCGAGTTTTTCGCGCGTGACGCTCGGCAACATTTCATCGATCAAAAGTGAAACGTACTTATCTCGTCGCGCACGATACTCAGCGGGAATACTGTGCGCGCCGAGGAAAGTCGGCACATAACGAAGCGGCGTCTGCTCGTTTAGTTTTCTGATCGCGCGGAGTAGTTTCAACTCATCTTCAAGTGACAACCCGTAACCAGACTTGGCTTCGATAGTTGTAGTACCGCCACGAAGAAACCAATCGGAGTATCGCGTGCCGGCCTGGACCAGTTGGTCCAGGGATGCTGCGCGTGTCTTGTTAACAGTCGACTGAATTCCCCCACCGCGCGCCGCAATCTCCTGATACGTGGCGCCACGAGCACGATCTTCAAACTCATCCACGCGAGTTCCGGCGAAAACAGGATGCGTGTGTGCGTCGACAAAACCAGGAAGCGCAACTCGACCATTTGCATCGATAATAATGGTGTCGTTATCGATCAGTGCTTTGATTTTTTCAGTTGGTCCAACTGCGGCGATTTTGGAATCGCGGACCAATAGCGCTCCGTTTTCAATGATGGCGAGGTTACTCAACTCGGCGCCGGCTCTTGGACGTTGAGGTCCGGCAAGAGTGACCAGTTGCGAGCAGTTAATAATGGCGAGTGAATCAGACAACTAAGACTAGCCTTCTTTGTAGAGTGCCGCTCCGGCAATAGCAGCGATGATGTATTCGGCAAAACCCCAAACTACTCCACTCACTAGCAACGTTGTTGGAATTCCAAATAAGGCGCCGTTGAGTATGCCGGAATAGAAGTAGACGCAGAACCAACCGATAAGACCCGCGACAATCGCCGTTTTGACTCCCGCGCCGAGACGCTGGCGAATTAACGCGTAGATAAAAATGATCATGATACCGAGCAGGAAAGTCAGAACGACAGCGACCGAGATAAACAATGTTCCCGGCCTGACGACGTTGTGCTGCCGCGCCATCTCCTCCATTTGTTTGACAAAGATGACTTCGTTGAGCAGAAACTCACCGAGATTAAGAATAAATCCGGTGACTAATCCGCCGAGTATGACGCGTCCAAGGTTGATCTTGTTCATGCTATTTCCCGACTGCTTAGCTTTTCTCCGCGTCTCTGCGTTCTCAGCGTCTCTGCGTTGAGCCCAGGTGCGAGTAGATGGATCCAGTTTCAACACAGAGACGCTGAGAACGCAGAGACGCGGAGAAAAGCCAAAGGCTCTAAAGCATATCGGACATTCTCGCACGTCGCTTTCCCAACCAGTACAACAACACACCAACCACGTTCGCGAGCACCACGACCGACACGATCTTGATCGCAAACTGAAACCAACTGACCACGTCGATGATCGGCACAACGGTGAAGCCAATATAGATCAACGTCACGATAAAGCCTGAGGCACACGCGATCTTTAACCACAGTGGCGCCGCAACACCAAACCTTTTCATCCCAAAGATCGGAATCGCAAACAGCACGAGGTAGGTGCAGGCGTAAAAAACTCCGCCCGCGTTATCGAGTAGCTGAAATGCTTCCTGAGCGCCGACTCCGCTCAAACTTAAAATTCCCAGCACCAGCGTTACAGCGCCGACAAACAAGATCGAGTTCACTGGAGTTTTATATTTCGGATGCAGACTCGTAAACCACTTTGGCAACAAGCTGTCCCAACCGGCAACCATCGGCAGTCGCGTATTGCCGGCAAAGTAAATACTCATCAAGGCGATTTGTCGCATTACCACACCGATGATCGTCAGCGAAATAATCTTGCCGACCCAACCAAACGATCCAAATCCAATCGAAAGCACTTGGGGTATTGGACTAATCAAATCGACAGTCGCCGGCGTGACAAAAGCGAGCACCGAACTTGTTCCCAGGATAAACATGAACGCGATAATCGGAGCGGCGATGACTACTGAGCGCGCGATGTTCTTCGCCGGTGCTTTTGTTTCACCCGCAAGAATAGCGACGTACTCGAATCCGGTGAGGGCGCCAAGCGCGAGTTTGCTAAAGACGTTGATGTTGTAAGTTGAAAAATTCGGGACCTTGATCTCAAACGGGTGATACGTCGAGATCGTCCCACGAAATAAGGCAAAGAAAGGCAGGCCAATCAACGCCACAAACGTGATCATCAGCATTAGACCACCGGCGTTGTGCACCCACTTTCCAAGTCCGAGGCCACGAATTGTTGCCAGCACCATCAAGACTACTAACGAGGCACTGACGATGCTGATGAGTAACTTTGCTTCTTTCATCCACGCGACTTCTGGTCCAATCGCGTAAGAGATGTTTGTAGTAACGACCAGTCCAATGCCGGCCAGAATCGAAATCGCAAATACCCAGAGGTTCCAGGCAACGAGAAATGCAACGAAGTCGTTGAAGGCGAGCTTGGCCCATTGGTATAGACCACCTTCGAGCGGGGCTAGACGATTGAGAAAAATGACGGCGGCGGCAAGCGGTAAATAGAAGAGCGCGATTGCGAGAATCCAGAAAAAGCTTTGTTCACTACCGAGTTTAGCAGCGTGTCCGACCCAGATCGTTCCAACGACAAACACGACTTGCGTTAGAACGAGATCGAATAGTCCTAATTGCTTTTTGAAGACGGCGCTGCGTTCCTCAACCTCGCGCTCGAGTTGTTTTACGCTTGCATTGGAACCGGCCTCGTGTTCCATCAGGATTGGTCAGAAATCAGGATGCCCGCTTAATCAATCTGT
Organism: Pyrinomonadaceae bacterium; assembly: GCA_036518995.1. Lineage (GTDB taxonomy): Bacteria > Acidobacteriota > Blastocatellia > Pyrinomonadales > Pyrinomonadaceae > PSRF01. Next base: position 56,568 of record DATDMC010000117.1, read on the forward strand.
AGTCTTTACTGTGTTGTCGGTTGATGTTTCGCTTCGGCTTGGCCGCCTGTTGTGAGGAATGGCTGTGCCCTTCCGGAAGCGAGCGACACCCGTTTGGCTGCGCCTTCTGATTGGCTAAGGGCGGAGCCCAAGTCGAAAAGATCACTTAACGGAAAGGCATAGCCATTCCTCACAACCGGCGGCCAAGCCAAATCGCATACGTTCTAACCATCTCACACCGACGACGTGTGGTCCAAAATTATTCGCCAGCCTGCTTTTGTTTTCTTGAAGATCAAACTGAACTTGCCGTGTGGTTGATCGTTCGCGCGTTTTAATGACCAGCTTCCGATCACGACCGCAGTGTCTTTACTTAGCAGGGTCATTTCAAGATCGGAGAAAGTGAGTTGGCCCATCTTCTCCGGTGTGTCGAAGCCTTTTTTGTAACGTTCGAGCACAGTATTCCAACCACGTACAACGGTGTCGCCGGAGATAAATGTAGTGTCCTCGGTTCGATCGTAACCATCCATGTAGCCTTCAATATCGCCTTTGTTCCAGGCATCACATTGCTTGTCGATAACGGCGTGAATGTCAGCAAGTGCTTTTTCCTTTGCCTTGTATTGAGGCGTATTTACCTGAGCGGCCGCCGTGGAGGCCAGCAGGCCAATGATAAAGAAGGAAACCAGTGAGCTAAATTTCATTGTGTTGACTCCCAGGGATTGGTTTAGCGAAGGTGTGGGATCTATAACATGCTGAGGCCGAAGAGCAAAAGGGCAAAAAATATAGTCGTACGACTAACAAAGAGACTGGGTCAAAAGGAATGGAAAGGTAATCTTCAGTTTCACCGCGAAGCGGTTACTTCCCAAAGCCCAGGGTTGCTTCAACCCTGGGTCACCGAGTTTGCGAAGTAGCAACCGCAAGGCGGTTGCGTCTCGTGTGAATAGCGTCCTAAGAACGGCGCAACCGCGTTGCGGTAAAAATTTTGCTTTGGCTGACTCCAGGGTTGAAGCAACCCTGGGCTTTGGGACGTAACCGCTTCGCGGTAGAAGTCACATTCCTTTTGCACAGTCTCGAAGTTAGTTATACAGTCTCGAAGTTAGTTGATTATCGAGCGCGTTCGGTGAGCCATTCTTTAATATCGTTGCGCATCGGCTGCGTAATCTCGTGCGCGGCGTCGTAAAGCTTAAACGTAACTTCTGCTGCCCTCATTCGTAACTGTCGTTCGTAATCGCGAATACGTTCAGCGGTGTAGAAGTCGTCGCGTGTGCCGGTCAGGTGAAAAACGTCTGCTTCCGTATCCCGATACCGATCACTTGTTTCCCAATCACCAGGCATACCACCACACATTCCAATCACACCGCTCAGCATTTTCGGATGCGTGAAAGCAAAACGATAGTTCATCGCGCATGCCTGTGAAAAACCCAGGAGAAAGATCTGTTGTGGATCCGCAATGCCCAGCCGGACCAGTTTATCGATCAGATCGAGCAGGGCGCGGTGATGAATCGCGACTGAATCTTCCGGTCGAAAGTTAGTCACCCAGCCAAACCCGAATTTCATTGGACCACCTTTTTCGTTCGGCTCGCGCATGTGCTGGTAGTAACCTTGCAACGAGGCAATCGCAAAACCCTCGGGCGCGACGAATTGTGCTTCCTGCATCATGTACCGTTTGTTGGCGCCGTAGCCATGCAGCGCGATCAACAGCGGCGCGTTAGCTTCGTGGCCCGGCTTTAGATCGTAATAGAGATTGATCTCGGCTTTGAGAATGTTGTCGGTGGTGGTTTCGCTCATGCACGTATTTTCTGACATCCTTCGCAACTGTCAATCTACTTTTAAATTGTCGATTGCATTCAACACTAATTGACGGCTACGATGGCTGTTCATTTTCGAGTTAACTAAACAACTTTGCGAGAGGTATCAGTCGATGAAATTCCCAGGCGGATTCAATATTCAACAGATGATGAAGCAAGCGCAGGTAATGCAGGAAAAGATGCAAAAAGAGATGGAAGAACTGCGCGTTGATGCTTCAGCCGGTGGCGGCGTAGTCACGGTGGAGATGAAAGGCAACCACGAGATCCTGTCTCTCAAGATCGATCCTGAAGCGGTGAAAGATGGCGACACCGAAATGCTCGGCGACATGATCGTCGCCGCAATCAACGAAGCGAACAGAAAAGTGGATGAGGCGATGAAAGGGAAGTTGGGAGGAATGTTGCCGCCGGGATTGGGAGGGTTGTTTGGGTGATTGCCGATTTCCAATTGCCAATTGTCAATTTGCTTGTGAATAGAGTTACTGCTGAAAGTTTAAGGGCAAGTTGACGACGAGCAAATTGGCACTCGGCAATCGGAAATTGGCAATATAAGAAATTGGCACTCGGCAATCGAAAATCGTAAATGCTAGAGTACGCAGAACCAGTCACTAAACTCATCGACGAATTGAAGCGCTTGCCGAGTATTGGTCATAAGTCGGCGCAGCGGCTTGCGTTTCATATCATGCGTACTCCGGAGGCGGATCTGGAACGACTGATCGCTGCCCTTCGCGAGGTTAAGGAACGCATCATTCAATGTTCCGTTTGTAATAACCTCACCGAAGTTGATCCGTGTCGCTTCTGTGCGTCACCCACGCGCGACCATTCAGTGATCTGTGTCGTTGAAGAGCCTCATAGTCTGGTCGCGGTTGAGAAGACCAGAAGCTTCAAAGGCGTGTATCACGTTCTGCATGGAAGTCTGTCGCCAGTCAGACACATTGGTCCAGGTGAACTTCACCTCGCCAACTTACTGCCGCGTCTGAAACCTGAGAACAATGACGGCGTGACAGTTAACGAAGTAATCCTCGCCACCAATCCAACCACCGAAGGCGAAGCAACCGCCAACTACATCAGTCGCCTATTAAAACCACTCGGCTTGAAAGTCACGCGAATCGCGATGGGAATGCCGGTCGGAAGTGATTTGGAATATGTGGATGAAGTGACGATGGACAAGGCGCTGGCGAACAGACACGAAATCTAGAACAGAAGGCAGAAGGCAGAAGCAGAAGGCAGGAAAGAACCGTTATCGCGGAACGAAACTTTCGGGTTTGGACATCATTCCACCGAGCATTCTTCCAACTTCCTCGTAATCACTAATAAGTCGGTCGTGGTTTTCTTTCGAGAGATAACCACAATCGAATGCAAAGTCGAGCCAGACTTGGGTTTCCGCTGTTTCAGAATCGCAATCGGTTAGCTTGTTTACGAAGGCATTCGGATAACGACGTTTACGAAAGCCCTCTGCCAGATTTGCGGCGACGCTACGTGATGAGCGCCTGATTTGATCTGTTAATGAGTAAGTTTCCTCGCGAGGAAATGCTTTCGAAAGATGAAAGATTTCCATCGCGAGTTTGTAAGCGAGTTGATGGACCTTAAGGTCTCGATAACCATGAAGCATGTGAGGCTCCTTTGTGAGATAGTTTAAGCCGTGGATTGAGGTGAGACTCAACCCGTTAAGCTGCCTTCTGCTTCTGCCTTCTGCCTTCTGTTAGAAGCGGACCTGTTCTTCCTGCACGCCCGTTCCGCATTCCTTACAATCGCCGCCTGTGTCGTACATGCGGGCGTCGAAGTCGACGAGAGATTTGATCGGCACACCTTGGATCTCAGTTGGCGCGGAATTGAAACGCACGATCGCGCCACAACCAATCAGTTTCGCTCCTAACGACTCGACCAGCTTCACAGTCTCTTCAATTGCATTACCACTGCGGATGATGTCGTCAACGATGATGCAGGGATGAACTTCACCCTGATTCACATACTGGCGAAACATACGTTCACCATGTTCTTGTTCGGCCCAATAGATCTGCTCGGCGCCCAATGCATCGCGTACACCGAAAGCTACCGGAATACCACCTGAACTGGGACTTATAACTGAAACTTTAGGCAAGTGACTCGAGATGTCTTTTTCGAGACGGAACTTGCGGCTCAACGCGACGGCCAATACGCGGGCCGTGTCGTAATAGCGAAACGCCAATGGCATTTGAAAGTAGTGTGGAGAATGCTTGCCGTTGGGATAGACGAAGTGGCCCTCACGAAAAGCGCCAGTGCGTTGCAAAATCTGCATTACTTTATCTTGAGATGGAATCAGCTCGACCATTGGTGTGTCTCCGCAAAAGGTGTTTTTGTGTTTTGTGCTTGGTGCTTTGTACCTGGTGCTTAGTAAGAGCAAAGAACTAAGCACCAGGTACAAAGCATTAAGTACAAAGCACTAATTTCTGCGTGCGCCAGCATACATCAAACTTGTCGTTTTTCTACAGCGCGTAACACGAGTGACTTCTGATCCTTTGGTAGACCAGTTGGCAACTCATGTGGATCGAACCAGACAGCACAATCAACTTCAATACTTTGTGGTTGGGGAAGTGCATCTGTTTCGGCGGTGAAAAGTATTTCTACTTGTCGAGGTCGCTCGAAGGAACGTGCTAAGAACAGTTCGACGTTGTGAATTTCAAGTTTGATCTCTTCGTCGAGTTCACGCCTGAGCGCATCGACTGGTTGTTCACCATTCTTCATGAAGCCGCCTGGTAAACCCCAACCACTGCCCGCGCGAAATGGATGTTTAAGTAATAGGACCTGGCCGCGTGAGTTGAAAATGATGGCCCCCGCGGTGACGGTGAATCGCGAATTGGTGAAACGCAACAGCAAATGTCGGAATGCCGCCGGCGATCCACGCCAAACATTGCTCAACAGATCCTTCAACATACGATATTGAAGATGTCAGATTTCAAATTGAAGATTAATAGCGTCGTTCAGCATAGCACGTTAAGCTTTTGCTAATTTCAATTGAAAATCGGTAAGCTCGCTTTCAATCTGAAATCTGAAAGTTGAAATGTGCAATCTAACCGTTGACGTTCTTTCAGCTCCGTCGTTAAGATCCCCCAGCACCGCCACCTCTTAGAATCGCACAACTAAATATGGCAACGACTGATACAACGTTAGCAAATCAAAATCCTTCGGCCGCTACTGCTGTCGTCCCCAAACGGATCGTTAATGCGCAGACTGTCTGCAACGAACGAAACGAAAAGGGAAAGCTGTGTAACGGTCACTTGAAACAACTGCGCACGGCGGGCGAGCCCGCACAGATTCACTTGCGCGGTGATGATGTGTTGTTCAAGTGCCAAACGTGCGGGACGCTTTACATGGGACCACCGTTGGGCCATGTTCGCGATCCTCAAAAACAGTCGCGGTTTGTAGAAGCGGAATTGTCGGCGTTGTTACAAGCAGCGGGTGGCACGCTCCCGGTCATCAAGAAAGATGATCGCGGTGTTTTTGTGATGGTGGAAACAGCGGCGCCAGATCACGGTGCGGCAAAGCCGGCTGCTGCTAGTGCGAAAACAACGGCGGCAACACCCGCGGCGCCCAAGCCGTCCGCAAAACCTTCTACCGGACACACAGGAGCGAATCCCAACCGGCAACTCTTCAAACGCTCAACCTATTCTGGGCACAAAGACATTGGACCAGTTGCGGGTGAAACTTTTGAACAGAAAGTCGCGCGTTTGCGAGAGCTATCAGCGGCGGCGAAACGAAGAGCGGAAGAAGGTGGCGGTGAAGATCACAGCGCAGCCGAATCGATAGCTGCAGTCGAGACGCCTTCCCTTGTTGCGAGTGAAACACCAGCCGCAGCGAAGGCTGAAGCGACTCATAAAGCAACCGGTAATGCCGATCGGAGTTTAATGAAACGCGGAACTTATTGTGGTGTGGTTGATACTGGACCAGTTGCCGGTGAGACGTTTGAAGAAAAAGTAGCGCGCCTCGCCAAAGTCTCCGCCGCCGCCAAACAACGCGCCGACGGCGGCTGACAAAGAACGCGTCAAGGCGGTTGACAGACAACGCGCCGACGGCGGCTGATTGGATGTGCGCATTCGAGGTGTTCAACCGCGAAGCGGTTACGCCTCAAAGCCCAGGGTTGCCTCAACCCTGGGGACGTTCGTAAACAATGATTTTCAACCCCGAAGGGGTTGCGCCTCAAAGCCCAGGGTTGCCTCAACCCTGGGGATATTCGCAGACAAGGTTTCAACCGCGAAGCGGTTGCGTCCGCGGCCTCACAAAATAAACGTCCTCCAATAACCAGTAATTGAATTTCCAACCCCAACGGGGTTGCGTCACCAGTGTATGCCTCACCAATCAACGTTTAGTCCATGGAGGAACCTCATGTCTCAATCACTCTCGGCTGTTTACATTCACCTCATCTTTTCCACAAAAGAACGTTACCCGTATTTGCGTGATGAAAAACTTCAAATCGATCTTCACGCTTATCTTGGTGAAGTTTCGAAAAGACTCGGCTGTCCGCCAATTCGTGTTGGTGGCATTGAAGACCATGTTCACCTCCTTGCCCGGTTCGGTCGGACGATTAGCCAGGCCGAATGGGTTAAAGAGCTAAAGCGAGTTTCAAACCTCTGGCTTACGTCGGAAGGAGGTCTAAAAATTTTTCAGTGGCAGAAGGGATATGCAGATTTTTCCGTCAGTGCGTCGAGTTTGGACCAGGTCAAGCGATATATCGAGAACCAGAAGGAGCACCACAAGCGAATGAGTTATCAAGATGAAGTGCGGAAATTTTTAAGGGATTATGGAATGGAGTGGGATGAACAATATATTTGGGATTAGGTTCGCGACCCGGGGTAGCCCAAAGCGGCAACCTTGGGCTTTGAGACGCAACCGCGTTGCGGTTGGGAAATCAGGAGGCGGTTTGATCCCAAGTAGCCCAGAGCGGCAACCTTGGGCTTTGAGACGCAACCGCGTTGCGGTTGAAAATTCATCGTGCGGGATTGATCCCAAGGTAGCCTAAAGCGGCAACCTTGGGCTTTGAGACGCAACCGCGTTGCGGTTGGGAAATCAGGAGGCGGGATTGATCCCAAGGTAGCCCAAAGCGGCAACCTTGGGCTTTGAGACGCAACCGCGTTGCGGTTGGGAAATCAGGGGGCGGGTTTGATCCCAAGGTAGCCCAA
>DATDMC010000118.1:0-4031 GCA_036518995.1 Pyrinomonadaceae bacterium
GTCTCTGTGTTGAAAATTGCGTTCGCTTAATTTCCCGTCAGTTCAACACAGAGACGCCGAGAACGCTGAGACGCAGAGCAAATTGTTTCAACTCACAAACGATTTCAACATTTCCAGGTTCTTGATGTCTGCGCGGGGATCGTCGTAGGGCGTTTCCAGGATGAATGCACAGTGACGGAGTTTTGGATGTTGTGCAACGCGTCGTAAAGCATCTGTTCCTATGTGTCCTTCGCCAATATGCCAGTGACGATCGACACGTGAATTGTACTCCGCTCGCGAATCGTTGAAATGAATGGCGCGAACGCGCTTTGTGCCCACCGTCTTTTGCATCTTCTGAATCAACGCTTCGAGTCCATCTTCTTCGCGAATGTCATAACCGGCAGTAAACGCGTGTGCCGTGTCGAAACAAACGCCGAGCGGAAGATTGGGACAAGCGTGGATGATCGAGTGTAAGTGTTCGAAGCGATGACCAATACACTCGCCTTGTCCCGCCGTGTTCTCAAGTAAAATTTGAAACTTCCCCAACTCCAATCCAGCACAAGCGATCTTCAAACTCTCAGCACAAAGCGCGATGCCATCAGCTTCGCAGGCGCCACGCGCGCTTCCCGGATGTACAACTAAATAATCAACTCCGAGGACCAATGCGCGTTCGACCTCTTCGCGAAACGATTCAATGGATTTGGTGAGTAGTGTTTCGTCAGCAGCAGCGAGATTGACGAGGTAGTTACAGTGAATCAGAACCGGAGAAATCTTGGTGAGCTTACGAGTTTGGCGAAAGAGTTCGACGTCTTCGTCAAGAAGCGGCTTGGCCATCCAGCCACGAGGATTGCGTGAGAAGAGTTGGACCGTGTCACAGCCAGTGTCTTTTGCGACGATGAGTGCTTGATCAAGTCCGCCTTTGATGGGAGCGTGGAAACCAACGCGGGGCCGTACTTTGGGTTTTGAACTTGGTGGTTTGAGCTTTGTACTTTGTACTTTGGGTTTTGAGCTTGGTGCTTTGGGGTTTGAACTTAGTGCTTGGCGCTTAGTACTTTGTCCTGTGCGTTTTGCCCCTGGGTACTTGGTTACCATTTTTGCTCTATTTCATTCACCGCGAAGCGGTTACGTTCATTCACCGCGAAACGGTTACGTTCATTCACCGCGAAGCGGTTATGTTTCATTCACCGCGAAGCGGTTACGTCCCGAAGCCCAGGGTTGCTTCAACCCTGGGGACAGCCAGAATTAAAATGCTCAACCGCAACGCGGTTGCGCCCGTTCTGATAGAAAACTCGAACCGCTTCGCGGTAAAGCCCCCTAGTTCCCGCCTTGCTCATCCATCACCCTCAACATATTTCCACCGAGAATCTTGTCAACGTCGCTTTCCGAATATCCGCGCTTCAACAACTCCTTCGTAAGATTTGGCAAATCTGCCACCGTCGACAGATCAACCGCCGTTGCCTGGACGCCATCAAAATCAGATCCAATTCCAACATGGTCTATGCCGACCAGTTTCACAATGTGATCGATATGGTCCACTATGCGAACGACTGTCACCGGCGGTAATCGTTTCGCATACTGCTCTGCCCTGACCCGATCGCGCGCAAGCTTTTTGTGGACCGCATCACCGGGTTCGTTTGCTGATGCCTGTTGGACCATCGGCGCAATTTCAGCATCGAGTTGTTTCTTCTTCTGAGTCCAGCCCGGCTCGATGTGCTCAGGATAGAAGATCACATTTACTACGCCGCCCGTTTTAGCCAACGCCCGGATCATGTCGTCCGTTAAATTCCTCGGTACGTCGGCGATTGCACGACACGCGGAATGAGTTGCAACAACAGGCTTGGTAGAAGTGTTGACGATGTCCCAAAATGTCTTGTCAGACACATGTGAGACATCAACCATCATTCCCAGCCGGTTCATCTCCCGCACTACATTCTTACCAAAATCGTTTAACCCGCGGGATGAACCAACTTCGTCACCAGAAGATCCGGCCCAACTTGTGCTGACACTCCAGGCCGGCGACATGTAACGAACGCCGAGCTTGTAATAACGTTCGACATTTTCAAGCTTCTCATCGATCGCATAACCACCTTCGAGCCCTAACAACGCAGCAATCTTCCCCTCCGCTGCCGCGCGGCGAACGTCTGCGGCCGTCGCAGCAAGTTGCCAGGTCTCAGGATGCTTCTCAGCAAGCGCACGAACGGCGGCGATTTGATCGTCTGCACGCTTGACCGCGCGCTCACCGGTTAGCCCAAACAACTGTGGCTCAACCCAAATCGAAAAGAATTGCGCGTCGAGTCCACCGGCCTTAGCCCGTACGGCGTCGAGATGTCCGTCTTTCAGTTCCTGTTGGAGATCGACATGTTCATCCAGTACACGCTGTACGGTGTCGGCATGCATGTCGACCGTAATAGCGCGATAATGGATCGCAAGTGGATCGCTGCTGAGATTCTTGTTTTCGGAGGGGGTCGGAATTGATTCGCTCATACGTTGTTGTTTACATCCTGACAATAGAATTGCCAACCCGAAAAGCACAATTAAACCACAGCGGGCATTGTGCTTCAGGAGGTTTGTCGGAACGACCTTCTTTTTAATAATCTTTGCTAAGTAAGACACCAATTTTTTGGATGTTACAGAAGCAAAGTTACGGTACGCAAGTGTTCTTGCAAAGGAAAGTACAACTACTGTATTGTGCCGTGTCCGCTTACAGGGTTGAGGAAGGATCGAGGTTGTTTATCACGACTTCCTTTTCAAACAAGTGTTTCCTGAAGGAGTATTAAATATGTTTTCAAAAGACGGCAAGACGAAAGATGTAGCTACCCCGCGCATTTGTGACGTCGTTTGGCATGACGGCGAATTTATTAAATGGAATGACGCGCGCGTGCATGTAATGTCGCACGTGCTCCATTACGGTTCCAGCATTTTTGAAGGTATTCGTTGTTATTCAACAAAGCGTGGACCGGCAATCTTCCGGCTTCAGGAACACATGCAACGACTGGTGAACTCCGCGAAAATTTATCGCATGGATCACCCCTGGAAACTCGACCAACTGTGCGATGCGGCAATAGAACTTGTTAAGCGTAGCAACATGGATCAGTGCTACATCCGCCCGATCCTGTTTCGCAGTCTCGATGAAGCCCATCCGGCTTTTGGAGTGAATCCATTTCCGAATCCACTCGCGTGCTATATCGGCGCCTGGGATTGGGGCAAGTATCTTGGGGAAGAAGCGATCGAACGCGGCGTTGATGTTTGCGTTTCAACCTGGAACCGCCTGACTCCAAACTCAATGCCGGCAATGGCCAAGAGCGGCGCGAACTACATGAATTCGCAGCTCATCAAAATGGAAGCATTGCTCAACGGGTTTGCTGAAGGAATCGCGCTTGATGATCGTGGTTACGTTTCGGAAGGTTCCGGAGAAAATCTCTTTATGGTCGCCGGCGATGTGGTCCTAACTCCACCGTTGTCGTCTTCGATTCTTCCGGGCATTACGCGCGACAGTGTGATTCAGATTTGCCAGGAACTCGGCATCACAGTTAAAGAACGGACCATTCAACGTGCGGCTCTCTATCTCGCCGATGAATTGTTCTTCACTGGCACAGCAGCGGAAGTCACTCCGATTCGCTCGGTTGACAGAATAACTGTAGGCAGCGGTTCGCGTGGTCCAATCACTGAGAAGATTCAAAAGCGGTTCTTCGAAATCACTAAAGGCGAGGGTGAAGCGCCCGGCAAATGGCTGACTTATGTGAACGAGAAGAAAGAAACAGCAGGCAACAATGGCCACGCCGGCTCAGTTGAAGCAGCAGGGAGTGAAGAACCCGCGTTGTCTTATCAGACTGCGCCAAGCGAATAGTTTTAGCGTTAGTTTTGTTTGAAGATGGGTCGGAGAAATCCGACCCATTTTTGTTTGCGGATTTAGTCTCTGGTTGAAGACGCTGAAAGCGTCACGCCCCAAAGCCCAGGGTTGAGCTTTGGCAACCCTGGGTCTAAGCGATGTGACCGTTTCTACTCCGAAGGAGTTGCGGCCGCGGCTAACTCCGATCGGATCAACAACATTA
>DATDMC010000119.1:0-65098 GCA_036518995.1 Pyrinomonadaceae bacterium
CTACCGCGTTACGGTACTGACCTCATCGCCACAAGATTGGGTTTGCAAGCCTTTACACAGCAAAACTTTTGATCGATTCAACCACGTAGCGCTGTTGCTCTTCGGTCAATTCCGGATAGATCGGCAACGCCAACGTTTCCAGGGCCGCGCTTTCCGACTCCGGAAAATCACCCTGCTTATAACCGAGATATTCAAAGCATTGCTGCAGGTGAAGCGGAATCGGATAGTAGACTTTTGTGCCGACGCCTCTTTCCTTCAAGTGCGCTGCTAATCGATCGCGGTGTTTAGGAACACGAATCACGTACTGATGAAAAATGTGCCGGCCTTCGGGTCGAACAAACGGCGGCTTCACTTCAAAACCAATTTCGGCTTCAGCCAACAATGTCGAATAGAACTCCGCCCGTTTAGCACGTTCGTTGGACCACTGGTCCAGGTGCGGAAACTTCACAAGTAAAACGGCCGCCTGCAATTCATCGAGACGACTATTAACCCCGACTTCGGAATGTTCGTATTCATTGGCGCCACCGTGTGCCCGCAATCTTCTAAGTCGATCAGCGAAGACCTCGTCGTTAGTGGTCAACATTCCGCCATCGCCGGCGCCACCGAGGTTCTTGGTTGGATAAAAACTCAAAGTTCCGACCATGCCAAACGAACCCGCGCGACGTCCACGATCCTCCGCGCCGATTGCCTGGGCAGCGTCTTCAATGATTGGTACGCCGGTGCGTGTACTGATCTCCAGTAACGGATCCATGTCAGCACATTGTCCGTATAGATGGACCGGCAAAATCGCTTTCGTGCGGTCGGTTGTTACTGCCGAAATTTTTGCGGCGTCGAGGTTGTAGGTTTCGCGATCGATATCAACGAAGACCGGCTTGGCGCCCAGTCGCGCGATCGCTGCCCCGGTGGCGAAGAACGTGAATGGAGTTGTGATTACTTCATCACCCGGTTCAATGTCCAAAGCCATCAACGCCAGCAACAACGCGTCGGATCCTGAAGCACAACCGACGGCATATTTCGTCTGTGAATACTCGGCAATGGCTTTTTCCAACGCACGACCATGACTGCCGAGTACGAAATGCTGGCTCTCAAAAACCTGATCGACAACGGCGCGCACTTCGTCACGCAACGAGACATACTGCGCCTGCAAATTAAGAAGAGGAACGATCATTTAAGATTGCCAATTGCAGATTTCAGATTTCGAGATTGAGTTTCAGTTGATCGCCGCAACGGAATCAATCTGAAATCTGCAATCTTAAATCTTAAACATCCGGGGGCAGCATTAAGGGGCGCTCGGAATCGAATTCGATCTGCCGGCGCCCCTAATTTAAAACTAAAACTCAGACTTGTTCCCCGGCCGAAGCATTCTCCGCGTCGGAGTAATAGTTCGAGTAGTAGCTTGAATAGTAGTAGTCCTGGGTCTCGAGCCGAACGTTGTTGAGCACCACACCAAAGATGTGAGCGCCAACGTCGAGCAACTGCTGCTTCGCGCGTCTGACAACCGCCCGGGAACTTCGTCCACCATGCACGACCAGCATCACACCATCGACCATGGTCGACAGAATCGACGCATCCGTAAATGAAATCGCCGGTGGCGAGTCGATAATGATGTGTTGATAACGCTCGCTCAAATGCTCGAGCAGTCTGCGCATCTCCGCTGAACCAAGCAACTCAGCCGGATTGGGTGGTACTGGACCGGAAGTTAAAATCTTGAGGTTCTTCGTTCTCGGGCACGACTGAATGATGCCATCGAGGTCCTTCTCGCCTGACAACCAGGTCGTCAAACCGCGCGCGTTGGAAACCTCAAACTGCGCATGGAGTCGTGGTCGTCGTAAGTCGCAATCGATAATCAACACTTCGGCGCCCGTCTGCGAAAGCATGAAGGCAGTATTGATCGCGGTTGTTGTTTTACCTTCAGAAGGCTGACTTGAAGTCACGAGGATCGTCTTCGGCGGTTGACCGGCTGACGACAGCAACAACGATGTACGCAAGTGGCGGTACGATTCAGCCACTGGACTACGCACATCATCGATCATTGCGAGCGCTGTTGTTTCGGACGGATTCGGCTGAGACCCGGCGCCCAGCCCCTTTATGCGGCCGCGACTTCCGCTGCTGGCGGGAATCATCGCCAACGCGGGCAGGTGAACATACCTGTCGATGTCGTCAACTGACTTCACCGTGTCATCAAGGAAATCCAACAGGAAGGCGAGACCAATGCCCGCAACCAGCGAAAGCAGAAACGCAATCATGATATTGCGCATGCGGGCTGGTCCAATCGGCACGCCAACGCGGCTATAGGTTTCGACATTAACTTCGTTTGCGCGATCGTTATTCAAGGCCTGGACGTCGCGACGGCGATTCAACAAAGTGTTCAGGTATTGCTGGTTCGTTTCGATGGTCTGTTTTTGGGCCGCAACTTCAATTTGATCTCGCGTCTGTTCAGTAGTTGTCCCCTTCTGCGAGTTATACATGGTGCGGATGCTGTTTTCGTGAGTGAGAGCCGAGTCGTACTTGGTCTTAAGACCACCAATCGTCTCAGTCACCATCCGATCCAGTTCAGCTTCCAGCGGTTTAAGAGCTACGTCGATCTTCTTAACTTCAGGCCACTCTTTGGTGTAGGTAACTTCGAGCGCTGCTTTCTTTTCCTTCAAATTCGAAATTCGGTCGCGCAACGAAGTGATGCGAGCATTGGCCTGCACTTCAGGAATTGAATACTTGTCCTGTGACGCAAGCGCACTCTTATAAATAGCTTCGGCGGTGTTGCGTTCGTTTTGGGCCTCGAGCAGTTCTTTACTCAAAGCGGCGAGGCGCTGACCTTCAACATCCAGTGGGCCGGCACTTTCAGGCGGCAGGTTATGTTCGCGCTGGTAGTTGAAAAGGGCTTCCGTATCGTGACGGATTTTCATCTGCAGTTCTGCAACTTCTTTAGCCAGAGTTACATCTGCCTTGTTTGAACTGTCGGTTGAACGTTCAAGGTTGTTACTGGCAAAGACATCAGCCAACGTGTTTGCAATCCGTTGGGCCATCTCGGGATCGGTGTGACGATACTTAATCGTGAAAAGGTTTGTACCTACGATTCCGTCAACCTGCTCGTTTCCCATGATCAGGTCTTCGTAGGGTTCAAGCGCCGCGAGTTCTTCCGGTGATAAGGGCTGGTCGCGAAGTTGTTCAGTGCCCACCACATTAAGGCCGGATGGACCAGCCGGCGAGAGTTTTGGTTTTTGCTTATCGCCACCGCCAAACATTCTTCTGAGCGAACTGAAAATACCTTGCGATTGGCCACCGCCGAAGAAAGTCGGATTGTGTTGGAGATCGAGTGTTAGGGCGACTTGCCGGGCCAGACTCGGACTTTGCAGGAGCTTGATCTGCGTGCCCCAAAAGTTACCGTCAGGTTGAGCGTTGACCACAAACTCGGTCGTCTTGAGTACGCTCTTCTGTCGCTGTTCAATGCGAATCGTCGATTCAGCCTGGTAGATCGAAGGCTGGCGAAACATCTGCACCGCCACCAACGACGTTACGACCAGGCAAAGACTGAGAATCAGCCATTTGCGTTTCAGGACTACGAACACGTAGTCGCGCAGTTGACTTGGCTCATTTGCGGCGGGACCGTACGACCTGGTCGCACTTAGATCCGGTAAGGGTCGGTCTATACCTCGATCAACCCCGGGCAACGGCATCAGGCGATTATCTTGCGACATCTTTAGTTCTGACCTCACACTCCGAAAAACTGTAGTGGTGGAATAATAACAGAGACTCGCCCCGTGGCAAGTTCATCTACCCCCCGATTTGGCTCATTTTTTGATGTTTTTGACTAATACTCGTTACAAAGCGACCCAGTCCGTCCTGCCATGACGGCAGCGGTTGCAAGCCGAGACGTTCCGACAACAGGCACTGCAAACGTGAATTTCTGGGCCGCGGCGCCGGTCGAGTCAACGAATCAAAGCTCACCAGTTCCACGCTTGAATTCGCAGAACCGGCAAGTTTTAAAGCCAGATTCGCAAATTCGGCGTAGCTTGCTCCCGCTCCCGAGTTGACCACGTGATAGATCCCGGGGACATCAAGGTCGGCCAGCTCGCGTAACCGAGATGCCAGATCGTTCGCATAGGTTGGTGTGCCCCACGCATCATCGATGGCTTTGAGTCGCTCGCCATTCCTGACCCGATCGACAACTGTACTCAAAAAGTTCTTCCCGCCAATCCCAAAGATAAATCCCGTTCTTACCACGATCGTGCGCGCGTGTTGAACCTGCGATCTTCGTTCGCCTTCGAGTTTTGCAATAGCGTAGACACTAAGCGGATTCGGATTGTCGCGTTGCGTATAAAAACCTTCCCTGGCGCCATCGAAGACATAGTCAGTCGAGATCGTGATCAGCAGGGCGTCAACTGTGCGACACGCACGCGCCAGGTTCTCTGGTCCAATTGCGTTGACAGCTTCACATCTGACCGGATCGCCTTCACAGCCATCAACATCGGTCCAGGCGGCGCAGTTAATTACAACATCCGGGTGATGGTTCGTGACGATCTCGTTAACCTGGGCCGGATTGGCGATGTCGAGACTTGCTCGATCATAGGCAAACACTTCGTCGCCTTTTGTCGAACAATGTTCAGCCAGGGCCCGCCCAACCAAACCACCAGCGCCGGTTATGAGTACTTTCAATTTACGCGTACCTCAGGAGTCAGTACCACCTCGCGGTAGCGGGTGGGTTGGCCGAGCTAAAACGTTCCATGATTCCAAGTGGACCCACCCGCTACCGCGAGGTGGTACTGACTAAGCCTCTTTCAACTTAAGATCCTTTTCGTACTGTTGTTTGTAGTAATCGCGATATGCGCCGCTGCGAGCGCGTTCGAGCCATTCGCCATTTTCCTGGTACCAGCGAATTGTCTTCTCGAGTCCCGATTGCCAGGTTTCGAGCGGATGCCAACCCAATTCCGTTTCCGCCAACGTCGAATCAATCGCATATCGACGATCGTGTCCCGGACGATCTTTTACAAAACGAATCAGCGATTTTGGTTTACCCAGCGCTTCGAGCAGCGACTCGGCAACTTCAATATTACGGCGTTCATTGCGCGCGCCGAGATTGTAAACGCCTCCCGATCGGCCCTTTTCAAGCGCCGTCAGAATTCCGCGACAGTGATCGTCGACATAAATCCAATCGCGAACATTACGTCCATCGCCATAAAGCGGGATCGAGTCGTCGTTCATGGCGTTCGAAATCGTCAGCGGCAAAAACTTCTCCGGAAACTGTCGTGGTCCATAGTTGTTGCCGCAACGTGTGATTACTGTATCGAGATCGAAAGTATGATGCGCCGCCCGCACGAAATGTTCGGCAGAAGCTTTTGACGCAGCATAAGGACTGTTTGGCGCAAAACCTGACGCTTCGGTAAAAAATGTTTCTTCGTCGTCTGCCAAACTTCCCATTACTTCATCTGTCGACACCTGAAGAAAACGCTTTGTCTTCTTTTCTCGTGCAGCATCAAGCAAAACCTGCGTGCCGATTATGTTAGTGCGGAGAAATTCTCCCGCGGACGTGATGCTGCGATCGACATGACTTTCGGCGGCGAAGTTAATAATCGCCTCGCAATCATCAGGCAAACTTTCCAGGACTTCTTCGCGGACCGCAATGTCGCCGCGAACAAACTTATGCCGCTCGGGCTCGAGTCCGGCGATGTTGTCGAGGTTGCCGGCGTAAGTGAGCGCGTCAAAGTTGATGAGTTGGTAATCGGATCTTTCGTTTAGCAATAACCTGACGAAAGCAGAACCGATAAATCCAGCTCCACCAGTAACGAAGAGTTTACGCATCGGGCAGTTAGTTTTTCTTTTCCGGTGAATTTAGTTCTGCACGGACCAGTTCTTTAAACTTGTCTGCTGCGGTCAATGTTTCGAAAGGAACTTCACGACCATTCAGGAAAACTGTAGGCGTACTTTCTATACCAACCCAACCGCCGCGTTCACGATCGGCAGCAATTCTTTTAGCGACTTCATCGCTTGCCATGTCACGTTCAAACTTCTCAACGTCAATTCCGACCTGACTGGCATAACCGCGATAAAGCGGACGAACATCAGCCACCTGATGCCACTCTTTCTGGTTCTGAAAAAGCACATCGTGCATTTCCCAAAACTTATTTTGCAGTCCGGCCGCTTCAGCCGCCTGGGCGGCAGTCATACCGTTTTTGTGCATTGCGAGGGGATACTCACGAAACACCACAACGATTTGCGAGCCAAACTCCTGCTCAACCTGTTTCATGATTGGATAGATGACACCGCAGGCGTGACATTCGAAGTCGGCAAACTCTTCGAGCATGACGGGAGCACTAGATGGACCACGTTCGTGTGCCGGCGTGGCGCCGAGTTTTTGCTTTGCGGGTGAACTCTTACGACCTTGTCTCTGGTCTGTAGTTAGTTCAGAGCTTGCCGCCGAGCGCTTCAAATACCAGGCGCCGAGAACAGAAACGGCCAATACGCCAACGATTATTAGTAAGGGAACAACTCGTCTCATGCGCGTTCACCTTCTCGCGAATCACGAGCGAACGTCAAGTCTGACCGTCCTCCTCCACCAACGCTGAAAGCGTTTCATCTCAGAGCCCAGGGTGGAGCTTTGGCAACCCTGGGGTAACGGAACGATTAGTGGTCCTACTCCGAAGGAGTTGCGTCTCTGCCGGTTTAAATATGGGCGTTCTTGATTTCAGAATTGGTTTGTACTTCTGGTTCTTGACCTTCAATAATTTGGGCTCGGAGGGGGACGCAACTCCTTCGGAGTAGAAATTCTATCTCAACTGTTATCCCAGGGTTGCCAAAGCTCAACCCTGGGCTTTGAGACGAAACGCTTTCGGCGTGTCCGATTGCGTGAGAACTTCAGAACGCCGGGCGCGGTGCTTCTCGGGAATTCTACGGCTTGACGTGGGCGGTGCCTTTAGCCTGGGTCGCGTTCAGAAACGAAAACGAAGAAACCGGAAAGCTCTGGCAGCCAACCACCGTCTCTTTGATTGAAGAAACACCTTCATCTTCCGGGCGTTCGGAATCACTCGCTATCCACGACAAACCACTCAATTCTTCAGGACGCTCAGAATCTCCAGGCAGCCACTCGCTCTTCGGCGTGCGATAAATGCCCCACGTGAGTTTGTCGCGCCTGGCAGGATCACCGGCGCCGCCATTCTCCTGGGCCACCACTAAAACTCTTTTACCAACATACTGCTCTGAACTCGCCTCAGTTACCGATCCACTCATCACGGCGCGATTACCTTCAACTATCAGACAATCAAACTGCGCGTGCATAAAAAACGGCTTCTGCGCATCGTTGTTGTTGGCGTCAGTAGACTTGTCGACTTGTTCCTGGGGAACCTCGTCTTGAAACGTCGTCTCGCCCGTTACCTTCCCATTCAGATCACGAACAGCATGAAACTCGATTCGACGCTTTGCGCCCTTCTCGAGAAAGATCTCAAAACTACCGTTCGCGGATGGTCCTTCGTACTCTTTCGTACTTAACGCTGTTGCAGGATTGATGAAGAACAGGGACGCAAGTGAAATCAGAGCGAGGGGAACAAGAACAATTCTCATAAATGACAATTACCACTTCCTACTTTTATATCAGCCCGGGTGAACAGGGCGGGGACTTATATCTGCTTCAAGATTAAAAATCAACCCTAACTTTTTGGACCATCAATGTCCTCCAATACAACACGCGTATTTTGGACGTGCGAAAGGCACTTGAACGAGAAAATTTTAACCACGCAAGCCACGAAGGCGTCAGTACCGTAACGCGGTAGCGTCGGGTCAACTTGATTTTGTGGGGACTAAGTGTCTAGGCACGACCCGACGCTACCGCGTTACGGTACTGACCTCGTGTCCTGGGAGAAATCCCCGCAAGCCTAAGCGCTCTTCGGAGTTACACGAATTCGCCTGGTCCATCGTGAACGAAACACAACTTTTTGTTCGCGATAGCAACAAAAAGCCTTCGAGAATTATGTTGACAGCCAACCTGAAATGGACTATTTAACTGCGACGTTTTTTAGGCCGGTCCCTGGAAGCTCGGAATTTCATCGAGAATCACCCGGCATTCTGATCACCGCTGCGCAGGTCCCAACGGATATCGCTTGAGCCGAAGTCCCAGCATCCCCCGAAGCTCGTTGGTAGCAGACTTTGAAAAGAATCACCCATGCTTCCATTCTGAGGTCAGCCCTTCACTTATGTAGTCGACCGCAAACGAACCAGAGTAGTTTGAAGTGTTGCGCCTCCTTAGCTCGCTCGAATTAGAAGGAGAAAATATGTTTAAGTTTACCCTCAAAGTTCTCACGATAGGTATGTTTGTCTGTGCCTTCTGTATGGTGGCCCAGGCCCAGGCAACCCGCACGTGGGTTTCCGGAGTTGGCGATGACGTCAATCCCTGTAGTCGCACCGCTCCTTGCAAAACTTTTGCAGGCGCGATTTCAAAGACGTTCATCAATGGTGAGATCAACTGTCTCGATCCAGGCGGTTATGGCACTGTAACGATCACCAAGTCGATCACCATTGACTGTGAAGACACGCAAGGTTCAATTCTCGCCAGCGGAACCAACGGAATTAACGTCTCGTTGGGCGCCGCAAATGCGAATGACCCTCTTCGAACGGTAAGACTTCGTGGTCTGTCAATCAACGGTGCTGGCGCCAGTGGAACAGTTGGCACTGCGACCGGACTCAATGGTATCAGCGTAAACACGTCAAATACCGCTGGAGTAAAAGTGTTCGTCGAAGAATGCATTATTCAGAACTTCACGACCACCGGCATCCTGTTCACGCCAAGTGCGAATAGCGATCTCGTTGTCAACGACACGGAAATCATCAACGTTGGTTTCAACGTCGCTCCGTTAACGCAGTCGGGCATCCGTGCCGACAGTGGTAACGGAACCGCGCACCTGGATGTGACCGTGGACAACACGCACTGCGATCTGAACCTGCAGGGAATTCGTTTTGAAGACAACGTGTCTGGTCATATCCGTAACAGTACGGCTTCAAACAACATCCTGAATGGTTTCGTTGTTTTCCCGACTACGCAAAGTTCGAGCATGACGATCGATAACAGCTCGGCAGCCAGCAATCACCAGTTTGGTGTTTTCGCTGGGGGTAGCGGCGCAATCATTGGCACACTTCGTCTGAGTGGTGTGACCGCAGTTGATAACACGACGAGCCAGGTACAGACTCAAGCTCCAGGTGTTGCGTGCACAAACAGCCATAACCACATCGGCACACCATCGGCAGGCACGCTGAGCAATTGCTACGCCGATCAATAAACTCAGTTGTCGAGCGCAGGTCCGCCTGCGCCGGCACCCTTAACAACAAACCCTCCGCCCGTGATTCAAGGCGGAGGGTTTGCTTTTGGGGAAGAAGCTCAGAGTTTCGAGTTTTGAGTTCGGAGTTTCGGGTTTCGGGTTTCGGGTTTCGAGTTCAAAGTCCAATGTCCAATGTCCAACGTCCAACGTCCAAAGAACTGAACTTTGAACTCGAAACTCGAAACTCGAAACTTTGGCCTTTGGACTTGGCCTTTGAACTCGGAACCTTTAGATTGTCGTCTAAACGATGCGTCCGGTCATCACAGCCCAAAACGTCAGCAAAAAATATACTGTCGGCTCACGCGGAGCAGTCTATTCAACTCTCCGCGACACTGTGGCTGACACACTCAAGACGATTCGGAACTTCCGCAATCGCACTCAAGCGCGCGCAGCCCGCACTGTCTGGGCCGTCAAAGACGTAAACTTTGATATCGAAGAAGGTCAGGTGGTCGGCATCGTTGGTCGTAACGGCGCCGGCAAAAGTACACTCCTCAAGATCATTAGTCGCATCACCGAACCAACCACTGGTCGCATCGATCTCTACGCTCGCACCGGCAGTTTGCTCGAAGTCGGAACCGGCTTTCATCCCGAGCTGACCGGACGCGAAAACGTTTATCTCAACGGCGCGATCCTCGGCATGCGCAAAGCCGACATTGCCCGCAAGTTCGACGAGATAGTCGCCTTCTCCGAGATCGAAAAATTTATCGACACGCCAGTAAAGTTTTACTCGTCGGGGATGTACGTTCGTCTTGCTTTCTCCGTCGCCGCGCATCTCGAACCGGAAATACTGATCGTGGACGAAGTCTTGTCAGTTGGTGACATGGCCTTCCAACAGAAGTGTTTGCAGCGTCTACGACAAATGCGCGAAGAGATGAGGGCAATCATTCTGGTGAGCCACAATATGATTGCGATCCGGGCAATCTGTTCCCGCGTCATGTTGCTCTCGAAAGGTCAACTTACGGCTGACGGCGAACCAGACGATGTCGTTCCACTCTACGAAAAACTAATGCACGAAGCGGCGCGCGAGTCAGACGAAATCGACGAAGTCGCCGAAGGCATGGGCCAGATTCAAATCAAGTCGCTCAAGATTCTCGACGAAGCAGGCGTGGATCGCAGATCCTTTGAGATTGGTGAGAAAGTTAGTGTGGTGGTAGAGTACGACGCGATCGAACGCGTCAGCGGAGTGGTTATTTATTCGGCGATTCGACGGCCCGACGATTTTATTTGCGTAGCGACCAGCACGAAGTTAGAAGGCATCACTCTTCCCCCGCTTGAAGGCCCTGGCTTGGTTACGGTTGAAATTCCGGAGCTGCTTGTGATTCCGGGTCATTATGTTCTCGACGTCATCTTTTATGATCACAACTACGAACATCGCGCCTATTTTCTCGGCCGGAAGCGAATCGAATTCAATGTGACTTCAGACATGACTGCGCTGGACGGTCTTTACGGCGTCTATTATCAAAAGCAGAACTGGAAGATCGAAGTCAGCACGAAAGTATAGAGGCTGGAGTTAAAGTTTCGAGTTTCGAGTTTTGAGTTTCGGGTTTTGAGTTGTTGTTTGCTCTGGAGGAATGACATATTTATAGCTCTAAGGTCAAAGTCAGTACCACCTGCGGTAGCGGGTGGGTTTATCTTAAAGAACTGGTGCGTTTCAGCCCGATCGACCCACCCGCTACTGCGAGGTGGTACTGACTCTTTGACCACTCAAGCAACCCATTGCAACCGATCGCGATTCACAACAACTCGAAACCCTAAACCCTAAACTCGAAACTCTAAACTCGAAACCTAACTCCAAACTCGAAACTCCAAAAACGGTGAGCACAACGGAAACAACACAACCTCAAGCCTTCGGTCTTCGGCCCGGCGCTGAGGACTTTCCACTGATGATCGTCCTCTCGATAATCTATCCGTGCAACCTCGGCTGTCCGATGTGTCCGTACACCGACGGCAATTCCGAAATTCGCAAATTTTACCGTGAACGTAACGGCGAACTCTTTCCGGTCCCACTTTGGAAAAGCATTGCTGACGAGGCTGGCGAATTTGGCGCATGGATGCGCTGCACCGGCGGTGGCGAACCAATGCTGCATCCACACATGGTGGAGATGATCGAGTATGCCAAAGAACGTGGCGCGCGAGTTTGGCTCAACACGAACGGCACGATGTTTGGCCCATCTCCGAAACATCGCGAGCGTCTGCACCGTGTCATCAAAGCCGGAATAGATCTAATTGAGTTTTCGATGGACGCTGCCGATGCCGAACTTTACGCGAAACTACGTCCACCACGTGGCGGTATGGCGAAGTCCGCTGAAGATTGGTGGCAACGGCAAGTCGGTAACGTAAGGGCCGCGCTACAGATTCGCAAAGAACTGCGGGCCACCACGCGCGTCGTTGTTTCGATCATTCGCCAGGAAGAGATTGAAGGAAAACTTCAGGAAGCAATCGATTTCTGGCTCAACGAAATAGGAGTCGACGAAGTTATCACGCGTAAGTTTTTGACGTGGGACGACAACACGACCATTCCGCCCGGCAAAGCGTTGGACAAACATCTCTACGCCGATCTGCCGACGGAAAAGAAACAGCCATGTGTGTGGCCGTTTGAACGTTTGAATGTCGACACGTTGGGCCGAGTTTCGTTATGCGGCCAGGACATCTCGTTCCGTTCGTCAGAATTTTTTCCCAATGCGCATGGAGCGTCGATCAAAGAGATCTGGCGGGGCGAAATGTTTGACTGGTACCGGCGCATGCACTTAAACGGGCAAGGCGCCGAATGTTTTCCCTGTCGCGGTTGTTCTGCGTGGTTCGCGGGCATTCGTGATTGGGAACACGGTTGGCTGAAAGTGTTAAAGACCTCAGGCGATCATCTCAAAGAAGTCATGCGCGAAGATCTTGGGGTGGAAGTCGAGATCTACGAACCCGTCGCCGCACAACAACTCAGGAATGTCTAACACCGACGCCGACACAAACAATCTGTCGCGTGAAGAACAGTGGCAGGAAGTCGAAGAGGCAGGTCACCGCTACTACTACACCTCAGGCCAGGAATTCGATGACGTCAACAAACAGATGGTCATCGAGGAAATCCGGCGCTTCATTCAACCCGGTCACATGTTGGAACTGGGTTACATAAACAACATTTGGACCAACGCCTTACTCGCCGCCGGTGGCACTGTCGACATTCTCGAAGCAGCCTCGAATCACGTCGAGAAAGCGCGGGCTGATTTCGGCGACAACGCCAACGTCACGGTCCATCACACACTCTTTGAAGACTTCGAACCCGCATACAAGTACGACACGATCCTGATGTCTGGAGTAATCAAACATCTGCCTGATGATGTTGGATTTCTAAGACATGCAAAAGAGTGGTTGAAGCCGGACGGCGTGGTGATCGGTTGCACGCAAAACAGTCGTTCGTTTCATCGCCGCCTGGGAACGTATATGGGTTTGGAGTCGCGACCGGATGCGGCGAACCAACGCGACAAGGAAGTGTTCAATCTACATCAGTATGATCGTTATAGTTGGCGCGCGTTGTTCATTGAGGCTGGATATGAAGTCGAAACGGTGCAGGGTGTTTTTCTGAAGATCCTTTCGACTGAGCAGATGATGTATCTCGGCGAGCGCTACGACGTGAATTTGATCATGAACGGACTAAAGCAACTCGCTGATGAACTTCAGGACTACGCCTGGTACATGTACCTCATCGCCCACTTACCTGAAATGTCCGATACGAAGTCAGTACCGTAACGCGGTAGCGTCGGGTCAACCTTGATTTGCAGGTCTGTATCTATTGCGTGACCCGACGCTACCGCGTTACGGTACTGACTTCATCGCCACTAGAGTCCTAGATCAGACACTAATGAACTCCGCACTTAATTTTTCGGCCGGACTATTCCCTCAGCTTAGCTTCGAGGCCCAGGCGCTCTTTCGCATTCTCTACGGCATTCTTCTCTTTAGTCATCTCGTCTTAATACTTCCTCACAGTCGCCGCTTCTTCATGAGCGAACGCTGGCGCGGCTACGCAAAATCATCATGGGACGTTGACGCGCTCCAAAACCCAATCGTCCATCCGCTCGTGATGGCGCTCTGGTTTCTTTGTGCTGTTTCACTTGTACTCAATCGTTGGACCGTAGTCGCTGCACTCATCAACCTGTTCTTCTGTCGCTACTTCTTCGTCCACATGCGTTGGAAAGGCGTGCTGCGCGGCATGGGCGCTCCGGGTTACATGACCTACTGGCTCTCCGCCGCCGTGTTTCTGCTCGAATACACGCTGCACTTCGCTCCACAAGTTCGATCACTGGCCTTACTCGTTCTGCAAGTCGACTTTGCTCTCATCATCATGTCTGCGGGTGTTTACAAATGCACTGCCGGTTTTCCAAAAAACCACGGGATGGAACTCGGACTCGTAAATCCTGAATGGGGTTACTGGTGGCGTTTTTACAAAGACCTTTCACCCGATCACATTCTGATCAAATCACTCAATCACCTCGCCTGGACCACCGAAGTTGCCGCTGCTGTTCTGATGTTGATTCCGGCAACACGTTTCATCGGCGCGTCACTCATTATCATTAGTTTCTTTTTTATCGCCACGCACATCCGGCTCGCGTTGCTGTGTCACATGGTGATGCTCTGTGGCGTGATCTATTTCTTCCCCGGCAGCTACGGCGATCAGTTGGCCCACTGGGTAGTCGCGACTCAGGCGCCGACCGCAACCAATGCTTTTCCAGTTGTCAATGAACTGTTGAGCGTCGTGCTTTGGGCGTATCTCTTTTTACTAGCACTTGCTTACGTGGGCATTTATTACAACTTTTTTGCGCGCAAACCGTTTCCCCGGCCAGTTCAACGCGTCCTCGAAATCTATACGAATTTTTTCGGCATCATCATGTGGCGCGTGTTTACGATCGATTTAATAAACTTCTATCCGAATCTGTACCAACGCCCGCGAAGTGGTGGGCAACAAGCGATGATCTCGCGCTATGGTTGGCGGGCAGGCAGCATCCGATTTAGTCATGTAGGCGAATCGATAACACTCACCTGTCTATTTACGACGCTTAAATATTATCCAAGCAACAACAGTATTTTTCAGGAACGGTTGTTACGCTACGCGCGCACTGTGCCCATTCCTGAGGATTCGCTTTTGGTTTTTGAGTACATCGCGATAAGCAAAACTGAGACTGCTTTCGAATTCGAGGCCGTAGCGGAGTATGTAGTCGATCCGGTGACCGGAACGATTACAGAAACGGTGATTAACGAAAAGATCGACGTGCGCGCGCCACATCAAGCGTCACCATTACACGAAGGCGCCCGCCCCGGCAGCTACGCCCCCAGACAAGTTACTTAAGTTTTTCTCTGCGCCTCTGCGTCTCTCTGCGTCTCTGTGTTGAAATTGACGTGCGCTTAATCAAACTACGTTTTCAACACAGAGACGCTGAGTTCGCAGAGACGCAGAGAGAAGCCCTTGGAGCTGACATTTGCAACACATACTCGTTACCGGCGGCTTTGGATTACTCGGCAGTCGTTTACTGCCATTACTAAAACAGCTCGACGCCGAAGTCATCACTATCTCTCGACGTCCAAACGAACAAGCAACTCTCACCGGTGATCTTCGAGACGAGAAAGCCTGGCAACAACTACCCAACGACATAACGCACGTCTTTCATCTCGCGGCCGCGATCCCCTGGACACCCGAAGAACGACAACGCACCTCATTAATTACCGACAACCTTCTCCCAATTACGAACCTGATCGAACGCAGCGAAAGTTGGCCCAACCTCAAACAAGTCATCTACAGTTCATCAATCTCCGTTTACACACCAACCAACGAAAGGTTGTCCGAAAGTTCTGAAACCCATCCGCCAAGTTTGTACGGTTCCGCCAAATTCGCAGGCGAAGAAGCACTCAAAGCTCTGTCGCAAACCGTTCGAACAGTGTCACTACGATTCAGCTCAATCTACGGCCGCGGTCAAAATCCGAATTCCGTGTTGCCCCTCATGGTCCAGCGCGCAAACGCCGGCCAGCCGCTACTCGTTTTTGGTGATGGTTCACGGACCCAGGACTACCTGCACGGCGAAGATGCCGCGCGCGCATTGATCACGTGCTTTCAAAAAGAAGCAAGCGGCACTTACAATGTCGGCTTTGGAACGCCAACCTCGATGCTTGAACTGGCACAAACAGTCAGCCGGGTTTTTGGCGACGTACCAATCGAATTACAACCTGAAAAGGCCGACAACGATCGAGGCATCAAGCTGGACGTGAGTAAGATCAAAAACGAACTCGACTTCGAACCACAAATTTCTTTGGAGCGCGGGCTGCAACAACTCAAGCGCGAAATCACGCAGGACACCGCAACTGAATGAACAGTCATCGCGTTCTCATCACGGGCATCGGCGGTAACGTCGGCCAGGGTGTTCTCAAGTCGTTGCGCGCGAGTTCTCGAAAGTTTCATATCGTCGGCATCGATATGGAAATGCTGTCCGCGGGTTTTTCTCTCGTCGATCGTTATTACCAAACACCACGGACCAGTCACCCCGATTTTCACGCCGCACTCAGCAAGATCGCCAAAGAGGAACAACTCGAAGCGATCTACGTCTGTTCACCGTCAGAACTCGAATTCTTCGCGACTTACAAAGAACAACTTGAAACCGAGTTGGACCTGAGCGTCTTCGTGAATCCATCTGAAGTGATTCAAACCGGATCAGACAAATTGAAGACGGCTGAGTTTCTGGCTGAGGCAGGATTTCGCTCGCCGCAAACCGTGCTGGCGCCGGATCAGGTAGGCGTGCAACGGTTGATAGATCGTTGCGGCTTTCCTGTCATCGTCAAACCACGCGATGGATTTAGTTCACGCAATGTTTTTGTCGTTAACTCCGCGGCTGAGATTGCAGCGGCAGCGACGCTCGTTCCGAATTTAATCGTCCAACAATACCTGCCTGACGATGCAGCGGAGTACACAGCCGCAACGCTTTCCGGCGCCGACAAAAAAGTACGCGCGCACATCGTTTTGCGTCGCGACCTTTTGCAGGGAACTACTTACCGCACCGAGTTGGTGCAAAACGAAAAGATCGATCGTGAAGTAGTAAAGATCGTTGAACGGCTCGGCGCAGTTGGACCATGTAACCTGCAGTTTCGTTTGCTCCATGATGAAGTTTACGTCTTTGAAATTAATCCGCGCTTTTCCGGAACAGGTGGGATTCGTTATCTCTACGGCTTCAACGATTGCGAAATGATCTTCGAACTATTTCGACTTGGTATTGAAGTCAAACGGCCTGAACTAAAAAAGGCGGTGGTGTTGCGCTACTGGAATGAGGTTTATATTCCCGATGCGAGTTTTGACGACTTGCGATCGGGTCAGCGAAGACATGACGGAATAGTGAAATGATCTCTCTGTTTATCTTTGTGTCTCCGTGTTGAAATTACGGGGAGAGAAAGATCAACACAAAGACATAAAGAGGCACGGAGATAGAGAGAAAGGAATGACACTCAAGGAACTCATCGATAGCGACCTCGCACGGTTCACGCAGACGTATGTGTTGCGTGGCCAACCGTTCTCGCGTCGAAGAGTTTTTTGGGAGAGCGTGATCTTTAAAGCTGGCTTTCAGGCTGTCCTGCTCTATCGCATTAGTCATCGCCTTTATCAACAAGGCTGGCTTTATCTGCCGTGGTTTCTCGCGCGCCTCAGTCTGACGTTGACCGGCGCCGACATAGAATTCAACGCCGAGATTGGACCAGGCATGTTCATCGCGCATCCAGTCGGGATTGTGATTGGCAGGGGCACAGTCATCGGTTCAGACGTCACGCTATTCCAAGGCGTGACATTTGGCGTGAAGAGCTGGCATCCGGCGCAGATTCGCAGTTTCCCAAAAGTCGGCAACAAGTGTTACTTCTTCGCGGGCGCGGCTGTGCTTGGCGGAATCATGATCGAAAACAACTGCGTCGTCGCCGCCCACGCTGTAGTCAACACCGATCTTCCTTCCGGCAGTTTGGCCACTGGTGTTCCGGCAACGGTCCATCCCGGCAAAGGCGCCGCAGCAATTTCTTCCTGGATGGTCTAAACGAATGTGTGGAATCGCCGGTTACAGTGGGCCACAAATTCCCGGATTGATGCCGGCGATGCTCGATCGTATCCGTCATCGTGGTCCAGACGATTCCGGCGAGTATCACAACGACAAAGTCCAACTCGGTATGGTCCGCCTCTCGATCATCGACCTTGCCGGTGGACACCAACCCATCACCAACGAAGACGAGTCGATCTGGGTAGTTTTCAACGGCGAGATTTTCAACTACATCGAACTGCGCGCTGAACTCGACGCCAAAGGACACCGGTTCAAGACCTCGAGCGACACGGAAACGATCGTTCACGCTTATGAGGAATATGGCGCTTGTTTCGCGAATAAGCTCAACGGGATGTTTACGATCGCGCTCTGGGATTCGCGCAGTGAAACTTTACACGTCTACCGCGATCGCTACGGAGTCAAACCACTTTTCTTTTCCACCAAAGACGGCGGGCTGATTTTCGCCTCCGAAATCAAGAGCCTGTTGGTCCATCCGGCGATCAATCGTGATCTCGATTTTGAAGCTTTTTCGCATTACCTGTCGCTGAGAAACGTTCCCGCGCCATTCACCATATTCAAAGACATTCGCGCGTTGCGACCGGGCGAGATGTTGACGTTTCAGGGACCAGGCACGACGAAGGTTTTGCAGTGGTATCAACTGCCTTCGCAAATTCGCTGGACTGATTCTGATGAAAATGAACTCGTCGAACGCATCGACGACTTATTGCGCGACGCGGTGCGACTAAGACTGCGTTCGGATGTGTCTTATGGCGCTTACTTATCGGGCGGTATCGATTCCTCGTCGGTGGTGGCGATCACGAGTGAATTTTCTTCGACGCCGGTAAAAACTTTTACGCTCGCTTTTGCTGATTCACCCGATCACAAACGCGACGCTTTTTTCGCGCGGCAGGTTGCCGAGCAGTATGCGACCGAGCATCACGAGTGTGTGATGAGTGCGAGCGACTTGCAGAACGAACTGCCTTTAGTCATTCGACATCTCGACCAACCATTTGCCGGCGTGATCTCTTCGTTCTGGCTCTCGCGCTTCATGAAGCAGTTTGTCACAGTCGCGCTTTCGGGTGACGGCGCTGATGATATGTTTGGATCGTATGGCCATCACCGGCTCGTTTGGCCCATCGCGGAGATGCATCGCGCATATGAGAAAGGCGAACCACCCGACAAAGTTGACCTGAGTTTCTTTCGCGGCCGCGAAGAGTTCGTTGCGAAGCTGGCGAAGTATCAGCCGTGGGAATGGCGTCTGGCGTACGCGGCGTACATGGAACGCGAGAAGGAACAAGTGTTGTCAGCTTCCGCGCGCGAGCAATTGAGGCCGTTCTCAACTACAAAGTTTCTGCGCGAGATCTACGAACAAGCTGATCCCGCGACTGACGAGTTGAACAAGATGCTGCAACTCGACATCAAGACGCTCCTGCCGAATGAGATTCTCTATTTCAACGACATGTTGTCGATGGCGCATTCGCTTGAGGTGCGGACACCGTTTCTCGATTATCGTTTAGCGGAATTGGCGAGTTCGATTCCGGGTTCGTTGAAAATCAGAGATGGAAAACTGAAGTACATTTTGCGTCGCGTGGCCGAGCGCTATGTGAGTAAAGAGATTCTTGATCGTCCGAAAGAAGGGTTTGTGCTGCCCAAGAACACGTGGCTGCGCGCGGGTTTGTCGGGAATGTTGGACGAGGTACTCGCGCCCGATCGACTTGCGCAACATGGGTTGTTCAATAACGAATACATCGCGAGGTTGAAGCAGGAGTTTTTGTCCGGCGACGATGCGCTGACGTTCAAACTCTGGACGCTGATCGTGTTCCAGGTCTGGTTCGAGCAGCAGATTTAAGATTGGCTTTGCTGGTCGTAACGTTTGTTCTTTGCAGGTAATTTGTTCTTGCGGGTGTAAGGTTTGTCCTTTGCGAGTCGTAACGTTTGTTCTTTGAGCGTAATGTTTGTTCTTTGCTTTATCGCGTAGCGATGTTTGACTTTAGCCAGCCATTTTAATGGCTGGAAAGAAACGCCAACATTTCGCGTCGCGTAGCGACGCATGAATTCCGACGCGCAATGGTCAAGCGTCGCTACGCGACGCGGATCCTTTGGCCACGGCTTTCCAGCCGTTAAAACGGCTGGCTAAATTCAGCCGTCGCGACGCGACGTACGCTAATCCGACGACCACGCGCTTTCAACAATCGGCACGCACCAAGAGGGCCGCAGTCCCACATGAGTACCATCCATCTCAATCGCTACTTTCACTTCACCGAGCTGATGCGTGATCCGGCGATTGAGTGTGCGCTCAAGCGTTATCGCTCTGACTTCGACGGCACGATGCAGAGTATGTTTGTAATGACGCCGTCGCACGGAAAGACGGAAATCATTTTCTTCTTCTTTCACGGCATGGACGGCGATTGTGGCGACGCTGTGATCCTGCGCGAACTCGTCAAACAGCAAAACGCCACTGTAATCGCATTTGGCGGACGTGGACCAGCATGGCTAGCCGATAGTTTCATCGCCGACGTGAAGCAGATGCTCTCACAGCACACTGAAGAGTTTTACTTGATAGGCGTCTCAATGGGCGGCACTCAAGCGCTCAGTTTGGCCGCACTCCTTCCCCAAGAACTAAAAGAAAAGATCAGAGGCGTCGTCGCGTTAATCCCCGGCAGCAATCTGGAAGCAATAGCCAACAACTCAACGCACTATAGAGTTCGCAACACCGTGATCGCGTCAAACTCAGATCACAAATCCAAGAGTCCGATCAATCTCGTTCGTGAATACCGTACCCAACTTCCGTTCGTTATCTTCTACAATGAAGATGACACCCTGCTAAGGAGTGATGAGCTCAAAGTCTTCATAAACGAGCTCCGAAAGAACGGACATCCAGTCGCAACGTTCACGGAGCCGGGCAATCACAACTTTACGTTTGCTGATTTCGACTTCGGTGAACTGATGCAGCGCATGGGTTCTGACATCTCAATCGCAGGAGCGCCACTTCTCGAGCCACATGAATCTTAAAACCTTTTCCGCCGTTCTATTCGATTTTGGCGACACGCTCGTCACGCTTCCCATTCGTCGCGAGGAACTATTCGTCCGGGCTGCGCAATCGATCGGCGTGACGTTGAGTTTGGAAGCGGTGCAACATGCGTATCAAATCGTCGATTTTTACAAGAAATACTCGTCAGTCAAGCAACAGGTGCGGGCGCAATTTTACGCTGAATACAATGCGCTTCTTTGTGAAGTGCTGGGCATTTCGAGCCATTATGAAAAACTGTTGCCGGCAGTCACAGAGGAGTTTGCGAACTGCCCGAAGTGGGTGTTGATTGACGATGCTAAAGAAGTGCTGGGTAAGTTAACAGAACTGCAGTTGTCTCTGGGACTCGTGGCCAACTGGGATGCGAATCTCGGAGACGTTGCGGCGCGCCTGCAGATTAAAGACTACTTCAAGGTGATCGTGGCTTCGCAGGCCGTTGGAGTTGAGAAACCCGATCCCGAGATCTTTCGCATCGCGATTGGTCTGCTTGGATCAGTTGAGCCTGAGTCGGTTTTGTATGTTGGCAACGAATATAAAGCAGACGTGGTCGGATCGAGAGCGGCCGGTCTGACGCCGGTGTTGATCGACCGCGATGATTTATATCCGCATGCTGATTGTTTGCGCTTCCGATCGTTAGGTGAAATCCTGGTTAAGGCGTCCTGAGTCGGCTTCGCCGCCTAAGGAGGGCATAGCCCTAAAATAAAAGTGGACAGTTGACGGAAAGGCGGAGCCATTCCTCACAACAGGCGGCGAAGCCGAGTCGACGTCGTAATTTGAAGCCGAGGCGAGGTAACAATTTGAAGCCAGAACCCAACTCGCTCAAAGACAGATACCGCAATCTCATCTCACCGGAGATGCGGGCGAAGCTCTGGTATGCGCGGCGTCGACTCAAACAATCACTCGACGTGCGCAACGCGAAGGTGCGTATTGCGGGCCGCTGCGTCGTTTGTGACGGCAACAATCTTGGTCGCTACACGAATCCCGTAGTCGCGCGTATCCCGTATCAGTTTCTTAACTGTCGCGATTGCGATTACATCTTCGTGTTACCGCCAACCGATGCGAAAACGATTTACGAAGAACACACAATCCCGGATCTCGGCGTTGAAGAGTGGAACAATCACTATCTTGCGCTCATCAACAAACACGCCGAAGCCAAAGGCAAGCTCTTAGAGATCGGCTTTGGCACTGCCAGCTTTCTAAAGTTGGCCCATGATGACGGCTGGGAAGTTTACGGCGCTGATCTGAGTACGCCGCAAGTCGAACACGCGCGCAACAATCTACACCTGCCCAACATCTCGTTGGGAACGATTGAAGAGCTCGCTTATCCAGATGAGTTCTTCGATGTTGTCGCTGGTTTTAATTTTCTCGAACACGTTCCCGATCCTCGACAGTCGCTCGCTGAGATTCGTCGGATTCTGAAACCTGGTGGCCTGCTCGCGCTCATGTGTCCAAACATCGCCGGCGTCTTCCATTGGCTGATGCCGGAATTGCTGGGCGCGAACGATCCACTACAGATCACCTGGGTCCCGCCGCATCATCTGAGTTATTTCAACAAAACAAATCTCAGGTTACTCGTCGATAGTTGTGGGTTTGTAGTTGAGGAAGACGCGAGCGACTTGATGAGTTGTTTATGGGAACAGTTTGAACCGCAGCTTGGTGAAGAGGCGACGGACCGAAAGTTGGCAGAGTTGAAGGCAGAGATTAGTTCGTCATCATTGACGAAAGGTGACGCGCGTGTAGCTGGCTTTCGTGAACAGATCAAACAGCTCACGATCGAAAGAATGACCTGGGCCATGCTGAAAGACTTTATGGAATTGGAGCCATTGCTGGGCGCAGAAGTCGGAACGCTACTAATCTCGCGCAAACCCACTTGAGGATCTTCTCTCTGCGTCTCCGCGTTCTCAGCGTCTCTGTGTTGAAAATTAGACTACAACTAGCGATACGTCGGTTTGAACACAGAGACGCTGAGAACGCAGAGACGCAGAGGGAAACCAACTACTGACCACGGACTACTGGCGACTGACCACTCCTTCATTTAATATGCCTCGCGGAGAAACACTCATTAATCATTCATGAAAACTATCCTAATCACTGGTGGCGCCGGATTCATCGGCAGCAACTTCGTTCGACATCTCTATAACAAGTATCCCGACTATCGACTCCTCGTTGTTGATGCGCTTACTTACGCCGGCAACGTGCAGAACTGTCCGGACGGCGCACTCGGTTCTTCCCGTTACGAATTCTGGTACGGCGACGTACGCAATGGCGAACTGATGGACACGCTCGTGAGCCAGTCAGACATCGTCGTGCACATGGCCGCAGAGTCGCACGTCACTCGTTCGATCTATGACAACCGTCTGTTCTTTGAAACTGACGTTATGGGCACACAGACGGTCGCCAACTCAATCGTCAAACATCGTGATCGCGTCGAACGTTTCATCCACATGTCGACGTCTGAAGTTTACGGTTCGGCGCTCAGCGATTCGATGAGCGAAGAACATCCGCTAAACCCGATGAGTCCATACGCATCGGCGAAGTGTGGCGCGGACCGGCTCGTTTATTCTTACTGGGCTACCTACGACATTCCCGCAATCATCGTCAGGCCATTCAATAACTATGGTCCATATCAACATCTCGAAAAGGCCGTCCCGCGTTTTATCACCAGTTGTATTTTGAATGAGCCGTTGACTGTTCATGGCGATGGTTCAGCCAAACGCGATTGGTTGTTTGTCGAAGATCACTGCGAAGCGTTGGACCGGCTGCTCCATGCCGACATCAACAAAATCAAGGGCCACGCAATAAATATCGGCACCGGAAACGACAAAAGCATTCTCGAAGTTGCCAAAGCCGTTTTGACTTCGATGCAACCGTCAGACAGCCAAATACA
The DNA here is from genome assembly GCA_036518995.1 of Pyrinomonadaceae bacterium. Taxonomy (GTDB): domain Bacteria; phylum Acidobacteriota; class Blastocatellia; order Pyrinomonadales; family Pyrinomonadaceae; genus PSRF01. Next base: position 23,257 of record DATDMC010000119.1, read on the forward strand.
ATTCATCGGCGATCGACCCGGGCAGGTTTTTCGTCACACCTGCGACGCCGGCAAAATTCGTGATCTACTTGATTGGCAACCAAAATCTACTTTCGAAGCAGGACTGGAACGAACAATCGCGTGGTATCGCGACAACGAAAGCTGGTGGCGGCCACAGATGTGGATGCGACACATTCCTATCATCACCGCCAAGGGCAAACGAGAGATGCACTGATGACCGAAACCAAAGTTCCGTTCTTCATGCACGATCTTGGTAAACCGGAATTGGATGCGGTTGCGGAAGTGTTGGCTGGACCAATTTTGACGACGGGCGAGTGGGTCGCGCGTTTTGAAAAAAGGTTCGCTAGTTATCTCGGCGTCAAACATGCGATCGCGGTTACGAGTTGCACGGGCGCGCTTCACATGTCGCTGCTCGCGCTCGGTGTTGGTCCAGGTGATGAAGTAATCACGACGCCGATGACGTTTATCGCGACCTCAACCGCGATTATCGAAGCCAGCGCTACTCCAGTCTTTATTGACGTTGAATCAACGACCGGAAATCTCGATGCTTCACTAATCGAGGCGGCCATCACGGAACGAACCAAAGCGATTGTTCCTGTCCATCTCTACGGACAGATGTGCGACATGCGTGCGATTCGTGAGATCGCCGATCGTCATAATCTTTTTGTGATTGAAGACGCCGCGCATTGTGTCGAGGGAAAACGCGATGGCATCGGCACCGGCGAATTGGGTGACACGGCTTGTTACTCGTTCTATGCGACCAAGAATTTGACGTGTGGCGAAGGCGGCGCGGTCGTAACAAACGACGACGAGCTCGCGGCAAAGTTACGACTGCTGCGACTTCACGGCATGAACAAGAACGCCAACGATCGTCACAAAGAAGGTTATCAACATTGGGACATGACGACGCTGGGTTGGAAGTACAACATGGACAACATCCAGGCCGCGTTGCTGCTTCCGCAAATGGATCGACTAGACGACAATTGGCGCAAACGGGCCGAACTCGCAAAGCGGTACGAAGATCAACTTTGGGACATGCCGGTTTTGTCACGTCCGAAGACACTGCCCGGCGTCGAACACGCATGGCATTTGTTCCCGGTCTGGATCGGTGAAGGTAAACGCGATTTAGTAATTCAGGAATTACAGAACGCGGGCATTAGCGTGATGGTCAACTATCGCGCGATTCATTTGCTGACCTATTTTCGCGAGACCTTCAACTTCCAACCTGGCGCTTTTCCAATCGCGGAACAGCTTGGCGATGCGAGTCTCTCGCTGCCTTTGTATCCAAACATGCCTGTGGATCACATCGATCGCGTCGTCGAAGCGCTCAGACAAATTTTGTAGGGGGTGGCCATCCTTCTTTGTTTCTGCCACCCTCTTTATTATTCCAAAGGCGGTCACGGAGGACCGCCCTACAAGAATCGTGTCGAAGCTCTCAAAAATCACCGAGACCATCTTAAAACGATTGAGCCTGTTTCACTGGTCGCAATCGTTACGCTACCGCCGCACGCAACTCCGTCAACTCTACCGGACCAACGTTTCGAGTTTCTGGAACTCAACTCAACAACTCAATTCAGACAGTAACTTCATTCGTAAACGCGTGTGGTCCAGCAATCGGACTTATCTCGGTGGTTCACGCTTGCGTGCCGAAGAATTAAGCAAACTGGAGCCACTCCTCGCCGAAATCGCTTCCGGTCAAAACGTTGGGCAGGAAAAGCTGCTTCCCTTTCTTTGTCTTGAGCACAAGGCGGAACGCGCAGAAGTGAATGCTTTGTTAGCCGACGCTTTCTTTCAACAACAGTCGCTGACACAGGCCGCGAACTTTGTGAAACGGGCCTGGCTGTTGTCCGAGTTCTCACCCGAGTTACTCGATCTCTATCTCAAGATCTTCACGAGTTTGAACGACGTCGACAACATTCGCGCGGCCTACAAACGTCTCGGTCTCGAAGCAGCAAAACGAGGTGACATCAGCGCGACGATCCAATACTTCACGAAGTGGCAATGGACTTATCACTTACTTTTAAACCTGGACCACTACGAATACGACTTCGATATCCTTGACTGCATCGACAATCTCGCTGGACCACTTCGCGTGCCAATGCCGAGAAAGCCGGTGGGCGACAAAATCCGGCTCGCCTATTTGCTGCGCGGCATGATGGATACAAACTCAAATTTGATCCAGATCAGTTTGGAGTTTGCCCGGCATCACGATCGCTCACGTTACGATGTCACCTTTTTTACGGCTGAAACTGAACAACTCGTTAATGGCTCCGATCAGGGATTGCAATACTTGCGGGCGTTCAAGGAGCTCGGTTACGAAATTCAAATGCCTTCAGACAAAGGCGATCTGGCTGAAACTTTGTTGGCCCAGGCGCAGTCAATCCGTGAATCCGATCCACACATCTTTGTCACCAGCGCCGCGTTGGGAGATTTTAGTCACTACTTTCTCGCGAGCTTGCGACCGGCGCCGATTGTGATGGGCATCGTGCAAGGCCCGCCGGCTCAGTTTGCGGCGCCGCTACTCGATTGGTGTATCTCATGGACCAAACATCCGTTGCTTGATTGTCCGACTAATTGTTCATGGGTTGAGATCAAGCTCGACTATCCGGCGGAAGAAATTGCGAATCCGGTAAGTCGAAAAGCACTCGATCTTCCTGAAGAAGCGTGTGTGTTGTTAAGTGGGGGCCGGCATGTAAAGTTTCAGAGTCGCGAATTCTGGCAGGCGATTGTTGATCTACTACGCGAGCATCCTCATGCGTACTTTGTCGCGTGCGGTGTGAAGGAAAGTGAGGTTCCGTTCTTCGCTGAAGTGGTCACGGATGAAGTGAAGTCGCGCGTTCGTCGTCTTGGTTGGCGGCAGGATTTTTTGCAGATCGTGCCGAGCGCCGACATCCTGTTGGACACTTATCCGAATGGTGGTGGTCAGACGATCGTGCAGGCAATGGCTTCGGGAGTTCCGGTAGTTGCGCATCGGAATGATTTCCTGCGGTTGTTTACGCAAACGGAATGGAGTCCGGTGGAAGATTTCATCCGCGATCCTGAGTTGCTGGTTGAACGCGGCGACTTCGTTCGGTTCAAAGAGATCGTTTCCCGATTGATTGAAGACGAGGCTTATCGAAAAGCGCTGGGCGAACGATGTCGTGAAGAACATGTCAGGGTTGCCGATCCGTCAAAGGCGATTCGTGGTTGTGAAGCTGTCTACGAACGCGTAGTAAAAGTTGTTTAGGAGCGCAGGCGTCCTCGCCTGCCAACGTTAAAATCCAAATACGTCCATGCTCACCAGCAGGCGAGGACGCCTGCGCTCCTAAGGAGAGGGTTGCATAGAGATCACTATTTCGTTTACCGTTCGGCCCACATGAGTCAACACGCGTTTTCGGATCTACCGGAACATCCAATCATCACCATTCAGCCGAGCCGATCGTTCAGCCTGAATAAGCTGCACGAGATGTGGGCTTATCGTGAGCTGCTCTACTTTCTCACCTGGCGCGACGTCAAAGTTCGCTATAAACAGACTGCCCTCGGCGCCGCCTGGGCGTTGCTACAGCCGCTCTTCATGATGTTGATCTTCACGATCTTCTTTGGCCGATTGGCAGGTATTGCAACGGGAAAAATTCCGTACGCGCTATTCGCACTCGCCGGACTCGTGCCGTGGACATTTTTTGCAAACTCCGTTACGGCGAGCAGCAACAGCCTGGTTGGCAGCGCAAACCTGATTACGAAAGTCTATTTTCCACGCCTGCTCGTTCCGGCCGCCGCGATGCTTGCAGGACTCGTCGACCTGCTGCTGTCTTTCATTCTGCTCGCGGCTTTAATGGTCTACTATCGCAGTGTGCCGACAGCACAACTGTTGTTTCTTCCGGTCCTCGTGATCTTGACCGCGTTGTTCGGACTTGGCGTAGGCATTTGGATGTCGGCGCTCAACGTTAAATATCGCGACGTTCGTTTCGCGTTGCCATTCCTGATTCAGTTGTGGCTGTTTGTTTCGTCAGTGATCATGCCTTCATCGTCGATTCCAGCGAAGTGGCGCTGGTTGCTCTGGCTGAATCCGATGTCGGGCTTCATTGAAGGATTTCGTTCTTCATTGTTCGGGTTGCCATTCGATTGGCCCACGCTGGGTATCGCTTCCGGAATAACTGTCGTCGTGCTCTTCTATTCGACGTATTCTTTCAGCCGCGTCGAACGCAGCTTCGCCGACATTATTTAACTCAGGAGCGTGTTAGGAGCGCAGGCGTCCTCGCCTGCTGTATCGGATCAAAGTGCCTTTATATTTCGAAGGTGCGGGAAATTAAGGAGGGCAGGCTTAGGAGCGCAGACGTCCTCGCCTGCTGTATCGGATCAAAGTGCCTTTATAGTTCGGAGGTGCTTGAATTTTAAGGAGGGCAGGCTTAGGAGCGCAGGCGGCGTCCTCGCCTACTGTGTCACATCAAGGTGCCTTTATAGTTCGGAGGTGCGTGAATTTTAAGGAGGGCAGGCGAGGACGCCTGCGGTCCCATTTTTGAAAATTTCTGTTGCGATGTGCACCTACAATGGTGCGCGATTTCTGGATGAACAACTCGCCAGCATCGTCGCTCAAACTCGTCTGCCTGACGAACTGGTAATCTGCGACGACTGTTCAACCGACAAAACGCGCGCGCTCCTCACCACCTTTGCGGCCACTTCACCGATCAAGATCAAACTTAAAATCAATCAAGTTCGACTCGGCTCAACCAGAAATTTCCAACAAGCGATTAGACTCTGTGAAGGCGACATCATCGCCCTTTGCGATCAAGACGACGTTTGGTTACCCGGCAAACTCGCGCTCACGGAAGGTGTGTTTACGACTACTGCCGCCGATCTCGTCTTCACTGATGGTGAACTGGTTGACGAGAGTGGACAAAGTTTGAACTACCGGCTCTGGGAAGCCTACCGGGTCGATGCAGATAAGCTGCGCAGCGACACGGCCTACGAGTTACTCGATCGACGCGAAGCAATCACCGGAACGACGATGGCGTTTCGATCGTGCTACAAAGAACTGGTACTGCCGATTCCAGAAAATATTCCGTTAATTCACGACGGTTGGATCTCATTGCTGATCGCGCACGTAGGAAATTTGTATCCAATCAACGAACCGCTGATTAAGTATCGTCAGCACAGCGCACAACAACTCGGAGCGCCGACGAAAAATCTTGACCACCGTTCCGGCCTGGTTGAATCAGCACGAAGAGAAACTGATTTCGATCAGGAGTTACGCAGAATGGAAGCGGCACAGCAGCGGCTGACAGAGTTTGCGGAAGACTTTGCAGTCGTAGGACTAGAGAATATGGAAGCGATTCTTAAACACTTTCGGGTGCGAAAAGCCGTCTCGCAAAGAAAGTTCTCGCATCTGCCGGAAATGTTCAGTGAACTGATCGGCGGACGCTATCATCGCTACTCGAACGGCTTCTCGAGCTTTGTAAAAGACCTGGTAAAGTAAACTTCTTCCTCTGCGTCTCAGCGTTCTCTGCGTCTCTGTGTTGAAATCGAGCGTTGCTTAATTGGCCCCCTAGTTTTCAACACAGAGACGCAGAGAACGCTGAGACGCAGAGAAAATTCATTTCATTGTGACCTCTGAACTCGCCATCATCATCATCAACTGGAACGGCGGTGAACTACTCAAACGCTGTCTCGACAGTATCGAGCAATTTCCACCGAGCGTTGCTTACGAAATCGTCGTCGTTGATAACGATTCGACGGATGGCAGTCGGGAATGGCTGGAAACGCAATCAGTCCAAAGTCCAAAGTCCAAAGTAACACTCATCAAAAACAACGCAAATGTCGGTTTTGGGCAGGCCAACAACGTCGCGTTTCGCGCCACTACTCAACCTTTGCTCTTTCTGCTCAACAGCGACGCCAAAGTCACTGCCGGGTCAATCGACACGCTGATTGAAACTATCAAGTCTAATCCTAAATTCGGCGTTGTTGGACCACGCCTGCACAATCCGGACGGAACGCTCCAGGCAAGCGTTTGGCGCAATCCGCCCAGCTCATTCGAAACACTCGCGAACGCGTTTCGTCTTTACAAGCTGATGCCAAAGCGAATGCGTGGTGATTTACTGCTCGGCTATCACTGGGACCATAGTCACCGGCGCAGCGCAGCGCTGTTGAGTGGCGCCGCGTTACTCGTCCGTCGCGCTGTTATCGACGACGTGGGCGGTTTCGAAGAACGCTTTCACATGTATGGAGAAGACACCGAGTGGTGCCTGCGAATCGTGCGTGGCGGTTGGTTAATGATCTTCGAACCGCCGGCGATAGTGGTGCATTACGGCGGGGCAAGCGCCACAAAACGCTGGACCGATCTTGAAAAACGTCGCGAAGTATACCTATCCTTCTTTCGCTTTCAGAAACTTTCGTTGTCCCGGTCTCAGGTGATCACGAATCTGCTGTCCGGCTGTCTGGCCAGTTCCGCTCAACTCCTTTGGCGCTTTCTTCGTCGTCAACCCAGAGACGAAGCAAGAATGGTCGTGGGCCTGCACATGAGCGAGTTGAAGCGGGTTTTGCTGAGTCGATAGATTGCCGATTGGCAAATGCCGATTGGCGAATAATTGCGCGGTAAATTCTATCGAATCAGCAATTGGCAATCGGAAATCGAAAATTTAAGGTAGTCTTAATCGCCCAGTCATGACCATTCGTGTGCTCCATGTGATTACAACTCTCGGCCGAGGTGGCGCTGAACGCCAGCTCGTGAACCTCGTGTGCAATACGAGGGCGGATGAGTTTGAACACACGGTCTGTTACCTGAATCCGCCGGGTGATTTTGCCGGCGAGTTGGAAGACGATGGACACACGGTCAAGTTTCTCAATGTGTCGCATCGCTGGCCCTGGGTGTTTGCGCCGTTTCGCTTACGCGCCGTTTTACGCGAGCACAAACCCGACATTATTCAGACGTGGTTGCTTGAAGCAGATCTCGCGGCGCGATTGACGACCCTGACGAAACCGGTTCCGATCGTCAACACGCTACACCTGACAACTTACGAACCTGAGACGATCCGGCAAGGCGGTTGGCCGCGTTGGAAACTGGCGGTCTTTCGCCAACTCGATCGTTGGACCGCGCGACTCACGAAACCGTTGTTTGTCGCCGTGTCGGAAACTGTGCGACGCTCCGCGATCAGACAATTGCACGTGCCGGAGAGTAATGTCCGGCTCATCTACAATTCGATCAATCAGGAGACGTTACGGACACAACCGGGTGAGTCGCAGCAACTGCGATCCGAGTTTGGCCTTCCGGAAAATGGCTTTGTCTACGTCAACGTCGGACGCATGGCGCCGCAAAAGGGTCAGTCGTACTTGCTGCATGCGTTTGCGAAGGTCGCGCGCTGGCATCCGAATACCTACCTGGCCTTAGTTGGCGATGGACCACTTCACGAAGAGTTGGAGAACCTCGCCAAGACGTTAGGAATAAGTGAACGAGTGAAATTTTTTGGCCGGCGGGAAGATGTCGGCGCATGTCTCGAGTCGGGCGACGCGTTTGTGTTTCCGTCGTTGTTTGAAGGCTTGCCCCTCGCGCCGATCGAAGCAATGTTGAAGGGTTTGCCCTGTATCGGAACACGCATTGGACCAATGGAGGAGATTGTAATTGATCGCGAAAACGGATTGCTGGTCGGGCATGGTTTAGTGGATGAGTTGGCGGCCGCGATGTCGGAAATTTATCTCGATCCGGAGCTGCGTAAAAAGCTAGCGGCAAATGCCAGGCAATTAGCGTTTGAACGTTTTGATAGTGGTATGGGTTTGAAAGCTTGGGAACAGTTGTATCGCGAGGTCGCAGCGATGAACAACGGGGGATGATGCAGATTGACGATTGCCGATTGCCGATTTCAGATTGTTTGCCCCGAAGGGGCTACGTAACAAAGCCCAGGGTTGCCGCTTCGGCTACCCTGGGTCAGAGCACCATACACGTTACAACCGCAACGCGGTTGCGGCTTCGTTGTACATGTTGGCGCAACCGCGTCGCGGTTGAATCTATTTTGCGAGCGTTCCCAGGGTTGCCGAAGCGGCAACCCTGGGCTTTGGGTCGTTGCCCCTTCGGGCCAAACAATCGGCAATCGGCAATCTGAATCTGAAATCTGAGATCTGAGATCTGAGATCGGCAATCTGAAATCGCCAATGCCCTGTCCACTTTGTGGAAATAACAAATCATCACCTTCCTGGCTCGGCTCTACGTGGTATCGCGAGCAGGAGTTTCCTTACGTCGAATGCACGGCTTGTCACTCACTTTTCTGCGATCCGATGCCTGACGAGTCTGTCCTGCGCGTCATGTATGGACCAGACTACACTCAGGATGACGGCGGCTCTTTGTATGTTGAGAACCCGAAAGAGCCAAATCGCGTTTTGGAAATACTGAAGTCGGAACCAACCGGAACATTTGTCGACTTTGGCTGTGGCAGTGGAGAGTTGCTGGTTGAAGCAAAGAAGCTCGGATGGGACGCGATTGGCGTCGAGCTTGATCCCGAGGTTGCGCGCAAGGTCGAAGAAAAGACCGGGTGTAGAGTGATCACAAATTCCGAATCTGTTCGGGCTGACGTGCTTCACCTCGGCGATGTGATCGAGCACTTGACCGACTTGGACCACCAGTTTCCCGCAGTTATTGAGTTGATAAAACCGGATGGATTGTTGCTGGCGCAAGGACCACTTGAGAACAACGCATCGTTGTTTACCTTTGTGCTGGCGAGTGCGCGACGTCTGCGGCCGCAACGAAAAACTGAGATGGCGCCATATCACGTGCTGCTGGCAACGTCGCAAGGTCAGCGGGAATTCTTTCGCCGGTTTGGATTGAAGGAAGTTGAATACACGCTGCGTGAGGTATCGTGGCCTGCGCCGGTTGGACTGGCGACGCGCGATTTGCGAAATCCGCGAACGGTCGCGATGTTTAGTTTGCGTAAATTGTCGAAAGGAATCTCGGCCTTGCGAAGCACCAGGTGGGGCAACAGATACTTCTACGCCGGCCGCCTCTAGGGTTTTCCTCTGCGTCTCAGCGTACTCTGCGTCTCTGTGAGTCAGTACCACCTCGCGGTAGCGGGTGGGTCCTGCAATAACGGCGGTTTAGCAATAATCAACCCACCCGCTACCGCGAGGTGGTACTGACTCACAGACGCATCGTACGCTGAGACGCAGAGAATGAATTACATATGTCGCTGAAGTCTTCACTAAAACGTTTACGCAGTTCGCAGCCATTCAACCGCGCGACGACCTCGTCTCTCAAGCTTCTCTTCGACGTCACCAAGTGGCAACCCGAGTCAGTCTTCAAACACCTGCCACGCGTCGGCAAGACGAAGATCACCCTCCCGGACGGCAATTCATTTCTGATCGACTCCAGCGGTGAAGACTGGATTCCAACGCAACTTTTTTGGCGTGGCTGGTTAGGTTACGAACCCGAAGTAACACCCGTCTTCTACCAGCTCGCGGGGAAAGCCCACGTCGTGATCGATATCGGCGCGCACGTTGGTTTCTTCAGCGTATTGGCCGCGCGCGCAAATTCGCAATCACAAGTGGTCGCTTTCGAACCACTCCAACGCGTCTACGACCGTCTCGAACGCAACGTCGCACTTAACAAGCTAAAGAATGTCCGCTGCGTTAAGGCCGCAGTCGGACAAGAAGAAGGCGAGCAACAGTTTTACTTTCCCGACGTCGAGGCGCCCGTATCGTCATCTCTGCGTAGCGACATGTTGCTCTCAACGCTTGGCGAAGGAGTGGTGCGACAGGTAACTGTGTCGGTCGTTACGTTGGATAGTTTCGTCCAGAAGGAAAATCTCGGCAGCGTCGATCTCATCAAGATGGACACCGAACGCACTGAACACGAAGTATTGAACGGCGCGAAGACTATCCTTACTAAGGATCGACCTGACATCATCTGCGAAGTGTGGCCGGACGCGGACAACATCCAACAACTCGAAGCGCTACTGCGTCCGCACGGCTACCGCTTCTATCAACTCCTCCCGGACGGCCCCAAACTCCGCGAACGAATCGAACCCGCCGCAGACGCCTTAAACTACCTTTTTACTTGCTCTTCTTTGTGACCTTTGTGTCTTCGTGGTTAAGCTGTTCAACGCGAAGCGCAGAGCTGCGGAGACGCAGAGATTTGCACACAGCGCCGTCGTTATGTTTTCCTCATTGCCGTTATCTGAACCCAAAATCATCATCAACCATGAACAACATCCCATTAGTTGGACTTTTTGACCAATATCAGACGATTAAGCCGGAAGTCGATAAAGCTATCGAGAAAGTAATTAACAGCACCCAGTTTGTCGGCGGCGCCGAAGTTGGCGCTTTTGAAGAAGAATTTGCTGCCTTTTGTGAAGTTGAGAGTTGTGTTGGCGTCGCTAACGGGACTGACGCGATCTATCTCGCGTTGCGGGCGCTCGGCATCGGCAAAGGCGACGAAGTAATCACCGTTTCTCACACTTTTATCGCCACTACTGAAGCAATCACGATGACCGGCGCGACCCCCGTCTTCATCGACATCAAGGAAGATACGATGTTGATGGACCCGGCCCTGATCGAAGCCGCAATCACGCCGCGTACGAAAGCAATCATTCCGGTCCACCTCTACGGCCAAACATGTGAGATGGACCAGATTCTCGACATCGCCTGGCGACATGGCTTGAAAATCGTCGAAGATTCAGCCCAGGCACATGGCGCGCGTTGGAAGGGACAACGCGCCGGTTCAATGGGCGACGTGGCCTGTTTTAGTTTCTATCCCGGAAAAAATCTGGGCGCCTTTGGTGATGCCGGCGGAGTTGTCAGTAACGATCAGAATTTGATGGAGCGTTTACGCATCATCGCGAACCACGGCAGCGTAACGAAGTACACGCACGAATGTGAAGGCGTCAATAGCCGGCTCGACGGGCTGCAAGCGGCGATCTTAAGAGTCAAACTAAGACAACTCGACGAGTGGAATGCGAGACGACGAGCGCATGCTGCTTATTACATCGAAGCGCTGGCCGAGTCCGGTCTGATTCCAGTTGCAGTCCATCCAAATGCTGAACCTGTCTGGCATCTTTTTGTCGTTCGCTCGACTGAACGCGACGAACTGCAAAAACGTTTGGGTGAACAAGGCATTGCGACCGGCATTCACTATCCGACCCCGCTTCATCTCCAACCGGCTTATGCGCATTTGGAGATCGCGCGCGGTGCATTACCTGTCACTGAACGCATTGCGGATGAGATTGTGAGCCTGCCGATGTATCCTGAACTCACCAGCAATCAGTTGGAAGCTGTCGTGTCGGCGTTAACTGGCCGCCCGGACCATAAAAAGCAGGCGTCTCTTGGGCGCGGGGCGGCCACGGAGGGCTCCCTACAATCTACGAGATCGTAGTAACGTCTAAGATGCGATCGATCATTAAAGTTCAGAATTTGAGTAAGCAGTATTTTCTGGGTGGTCCAGCGGAACCTTACTCAACCATCCGTGAGACACTCGTCAACCTCGCGCGCAAGCCTTTGCGTGCATTTCGCGGCAACGGCCACACGCCGGAGCTTTGGGCGCTTAAAGACGTAAGCTTCGAAATTGGCCAGGGTGAAGTTGTCGGCATCATTGGTCGCAACGGCGCCGGAAAATCGACCCTCCTAAAAATCCTTTCACGTATCACCGAACCGACGAGCGGTAAGATCGAACTCTTCGGCCGCGTCGCGAGTCTGCTGGAAGTCGGGACCGGTTTCCATCCCGAGTTATCAGGTCGTGAAAATATCTATCTCAACGGCTCGATTCTCGGCATGAGTCACAAAGAGATCGAGAGTAAGTTTGACGAGATCGTCGCTTTTGCCGAAGTAGACAAGTTCATCGATACGCCCGTGAAACGTTACAGCAGCGGCATGTATGTCCGGCTCGCTTTCGCGGTCGCAGCCCATCTTGAACCCGAGATACTCGTCGTCGATGAAGTGCTCGCGGTCGGCGATTACAATTTTCAGCAGAAGTGTTTGAACAAGATGCAGGACGTGTCAAAACGCGGCCGCACTGTCTTGTTTGTCAGTCATAACATGGGTGCGATTAGCCGTCTTTGTGAACGCTGTATTCTGCTCGATCAGGGTCGACTCGTTTCCGCAGGCTCCACGGCGTCGATCGTGCAAACATACATGACCAGCGGCTTGATGGAACGCGCCGAATACACGCAGGATTCGTCAACCGAGAAAGCGGTCAATCTCACGCGCATCGCCTTAGTGGACCAGCGCGGCGAGGTCTCGGGTGATATTTCTTATGATGGTGAAGCAAAGTTTGTTTTGGACTACGAAGTAAATCAAACGGTGACCGGTGTCAGTGTGGGGATCGCGTTGTTTACAGTTGACGGCACCTGCGCATTCGTTACCGGGGATTTCGACTCGCATCCGGAACTGCTGGGCCAACGTCAACCGGGTCGTTATCAAACGGTTGTTCAGATTCCGCCGCGCTGGCTAAACACCGGCAGGTATACAGTCACGGTTTATATTGCGAATGGCAGCACCGGAGTTGTTTACGATTCACTCGAGGCGCTTGTCTTCAATGTCGTCGATACAGGCACGCCCGGATCGCGACATGGAGTAGAACGCAAAGGCGTGTTGCAACCGGTGCTTGATTGGACCACAACACTCACGAGCAAATGAAGATCGTAATCATGGCTGATTCGCTCGCCATGCCACGCTCGGGCGAGACGAACGTCGCATTCGAAGCTACCTATCCATATCTATTGGAGCAGTCGCTTCGTAAACATCCGGAAACACGCGATGCCATGATCATCGAACGTGGCATGCGACGCCGCACAATCGAATATGTGCTCGATGAGTGGTCCGAGTTAGTGGAACTGAAGACGCCGGATGTTGCGGTGATTCATGTGGGCATCGTTGATTGTGCGCCGCGCGTTTTTTTACGTCGTGAACGACAATTTATTGAACGAATACGGCCCGTAAAACTGCGGGATTCGATTCTGAATTTTGTGCACAAGCGCCGTTCTGAGATTGTTAAGTTTCGAAAAAAAGTTTATGTGCCGGCGGATAGATTTCAGTCGCTGATCAATGAAGTGATCAGGAGAAGCAAGGCGAGTAGTTTGAAGTCGCTCGTCTTTGTAAACATCATTACGCCGCCGGTCGATATGGAAACACGTTCGCCGGGGTTCATTGCTAACGTCGATGTTTACAACGAAATTCTGAAAACGAGCGCGCATGGACCAGGCATTCATCTGATCGATCTCAATCGCATCATTAAAGAGAATGGCGGCGTTGAGAAACTGACGGTAGACGGAATTCATATCAACGACGAAGGCCACGCGTTACTGGCGCAGGAACTTGAAAAACACGTAATTGGATTGGGGGACACAGCTTGAAGGTTGGCGTAATTGGGGCAGGAAACATTGCGGAAAAACACCTGGAAGTGTTGCGTGCACTTCCTGAAGTAGAAATCGCTGCGATTAGTAGTCGCGGCCATCCACGCATCAACACACTTGCCGAAAATTTTGGCATCGCTGAAAAATTTACTGACTATCGCAAGATGCTGGACGAGGTACCCGTAGACGCGGTGCTCGTGCTCGTCAGTGCAACCCAGATTGTTCCGGTGACGGGCGAGTGTTTGCGCCGTGGTGTTCCAACGCTGCTGGAAAAGCCGCCCGGACTCTCCGCCGCGGAAGCGCAAAGTCTGGCTGACATAGCTGCGGAAACAAATTGCCTGAACATGGTTGCGTTGAACCGCCGTTTCTACAGCGTGATGAAGCATGCTCGCGAAGCGATTCTCGAAGCTGGTCCACTTGTTTCGGTTTTGGTCGAAGGTCCGGAACGACTGGGCGAAGTGAAAGCGGTGGGCGTTCATCCTCCCGAAGTGATCGAAGGATTGCTCTTCGCGAACAGCATTCATTGTATCGACCTGTTGCGTTACTTCGGCGGCGATGTCGAACGCGTTTGCGCCACTGCCGGACAGTGGGAAGAAGAACAAAAAAACTCATTTGGCGCCCTCGTAAAATTTCAGGGCGGACATACGGGACATTACATTGCACACTGGATGTCGCCCTCGAGTTGGTCCGTCACGCTTTATGGCATGGGCCGGCGCGTTTCGCTTAATCCACTTGAAAAAGGCGTGATGATGAAAGCGGATCGATCGGAGGAGTTGTTGCCGGTCGATCAAGTCGACCTCGATTACAAGCCGGGCTTATATGCGCAAAATAAATTCTTTCTCGATTGCGTGCGAGAAAAACGGCCAGTTACTTATCCCGGTTCTGACCTCGCCGACGCGGTAAAGACGATGCAACTGATTGAAGCGATTCGCGCGGGAGCCGACCTGTGAAACGCGCAGCCGTAATCGGACTCGGACGGCATGGTCTACGCCATCTGCAGGCTTATTTAAAACTTCCAAACGTCGAAGTTGTCGCTGTTTGCGATATGCGTTCGGAAAACGTAAGTGCCGCGTTGGCACAGGCGCCAAACGCGAAAGGCTATGAACAATGGCAGGAGTTGTTGGCAAACGAACAAGTCGACGTGATTAGTGTTGTCACTAATGGTCCATCGCATGCGCCCATTACGATCTCAGCGGCACGAAGCGGAGTGAAATACATCTTCTGCGAAAAACCGTTTGCGACGTCAATCAAAGACGGCCTCGAGATGATTGAAGTTTGTAAAGCGAACGGCACGCGCTTGTCAGTTTGTCATGCGCGCCGTTGGGTCGACAGTTATCAACAACTGCGTGAGATGATCGCCGGCGGAGTTATCGGTAAAGTTTGTCAATTCTCTTTCAGTTGTGGGGGCGGACTCTTCGCCGGCAATGGCACGCACTTTATGGATCTCGCGCGCATGTTGGGTCAGGGCAGTCCGATTTCCGTTACCGGAGTACTGGACAAAACGGGCACACCAAATCCACGTGGCGCACAGTTTAAAGATCCGGGAGCAGTCGCGCTTTACCATTTCGATAATGGCATGCGCATGGTGATCGACATGTTTGAAGATCTCGGCGTGCCGCACCGGATCGAAATCATCGGCAGCATCGGGCGTATCCTGATCGACGAGTTAGATAATCGCTGGGAAGTTCAGGCGAGACAAGGTGAAGATCAGGAACGTCCACTCGGCGAATACTGGCTGCCATTGAAGCCGGTAGAATTGAAACCTGGCGTGTTAGACATGGTCCAAATGCTCGTTGACGGGCTGACAGAATTGCTTGGTGATGGTGAAATTACCTGCACCGGCGAAGATGGTCTGACCGCGTTGCAAATGGTGATCGGAGCGCACGTGTCGAGTGAACGTGGCGGAGTTCCGATTGCGCTGCCGCTCGCGGCAGAATTTCGTAATATCGATATTCCTTTAACCTAACCCTGGGATACACATCGTTGTCGAACGATGGTTTGCCGCGAAGGGGCTAGAAACAAAGTCCAGGGTTGCCGCTTCGGCTGGCCTGGGTATCTCGGCGCGACGATTTGGCAACCGTAACCGCGTTGCATCGATGACCGAACCAAGCCGCAACCGCGTTGCGGGTTGAATGTGTATTTGCGCTGACCCCAAGGTAGCCGAAACGGCAACCTTGGGCTTTGTTGCGAAGCCCCTTCCGGGCAAAGTAGTTGATTAACCAAGTATGTGATACCACTACACCGATGAACATTCTTTTTTTAATAACGGCGCGGGGTGGATCGAAAAGCGTCCCTAAGAAAAACCTTTCAAAGATCGGAGGCGTGTCGCTGATTGGCTTTAAAGCAATCTCGGCGCTGCGCTCGAAATATTGTTCGCGCTTGATAATTTCGAGCGACGATCAGGAGATTCAACAGGACGCTGCCAGTTATGGCGTTGAAGTTCCCTTCACTCGTCCGGCCGAACTCGCTACTGATACGGCTTCAAGTTTCGACGTGATTCGTCACGCGATGGACTGGATCGAAGCCAATACTGACGAAAAGTATGACGCGATCATGTTGCTCGAGCCATCAGCGCCGTTTGCAACGTCCGTCGATTTCAACAACGCTGTCGAAATGATGATCGAAAAGAATGCGAACGCCGTCATCGGCATGCGCGAGATGGAGATCAACTCGTTGTTTGTCGGCGAGTTGGACGAACAAGGTCGCATGACGCAGATCATCGATCAGATGAAGCAGCGTTATCTTCGTCGCCAGGACACTAAGCCGGAATACACGATGAACGGAGCGCTGTACCTTTTTAAGTGGGACTTGTTCAAAGAGCACCACACGATGTACGTCGATCGCGAAAATACTTACGGCTACATCATGGATCGTGAACACTCGATCGAGATCGACGAACCAATCGATCTGCAGTGGGCCGAGTTCCTGGTCGAACGCGGCGTGATCGATATGTCCTACTGGCGCTAGGCATCAGTGCCACCTCGCCGCAGAAACTGTGTAAATATGGAAGGCAGGACTGCTGTCACCGCGAAGCGGTTACGTCCCAAAGCCCAGGGTTGCCGCTTCGGCTACCCTGGGTCGACTTCGCGTCAAGTAACAACCGCAAAGCGGTTGCGTCATCTGGACAAAAAGATAAGAACGGCGCAACCGCGTTGCGGTTAATATTCGGCTCTGGCTGCTCCCAGGGTTGAAGCAACCCTGGGCTTTGGGTCGCAACCGCTTCGCGGTGAATACAAGCCAATCAACTATGCGGACACTGAAACAATTGATGGATCTCAACGGGCGTTCGGCGCTCGTCACCGGTGGTGCTGGACACATTGGCTCAGTGATCTGTGAAACGCTCGCCGAGTTAGGTGCGCAGGTCGCAGTGCTCGATCTCGACCGGGCAGCTTGTGATGCCGTTGGTCAAAGGCTGAGTTCATATAACGTAAGGACATTCGGGCTCGCAGTTGATCTAAACGATCTCGATGCCGTTCGTTCCGCTCCCGCGCAAGTAGTAAACGAACTTGGCGCACTCGATATCGTGATTCACTGCGCGGCTTATGGCGGTGACACAAAATTTCCCGGTTGGGCAGTTCCCTTCGATCAACAAAGCGCTGAAGCATGGGAACGCGCAATCAGAGTAAATCTCACTTCTGCTTTTGTTTTGGCGCAAGCGGCACGGGAAGCATTGAACCAATCGACCCACGGTTCGATGGTTTTTGTTTCGTCGATCTATGGCGTCGCGGGGCCGGACATGAGTCTGTATGAAGGCACTTCAATGGCTAATCCGGCCGGCTACGGCGCGTCAAAAGGCGGACTTTTGCAACTCATGCGCTATCTTGCTACTGTCCTCGCACCGTCAATTCGCGTGAATGCAATTTCGCCGGGTGGAGTTTTACGACAGCAGCCGGAAGTGTTTCAGCAGCGCTACCAAAAACGCACGCCGCTTGATCGGATGGCGACTGAAGAAGATTTAAAAGGCGCGGTGGCTTACCTGGCGAGTGACCTTTCTCAATATGTGACCGGACATAATCTGGTAGTCGACGGTGGTTGGACCACCTGGTAATCTTTAATACGCATTATGGAAACGCCTAAATTGCAGGAAGAAAAACAGACTGGACAAGACTTGTATCGCAAGGCGCGCTTGCGAATTCCCGGCGGCACTCAATTGCTGTCGAAGCGTCCCGAAATGTTTTTGCCGGACCACTGGCCGAGTTATTACTCACACGCGAAAGGCGCGGACGTTTGGGACCTCGATGGTCGTAAATTTACCGACATGAGTTACATGGGTATCGGCGCCTGTGTCATTGGTTACGCTGATGACGACGTCGACAACGCAGTCAAAGCCGCGATCGATGCCGGCACGATGACCACGTTGAATTGTCCGGAAGAAGTTGAACTCGCCGACCTGCTTTGTGAACTACATCCATGGGCCGACATGGTCCGTTACACGCGCGCCGGTGGCGAAGCACTTTCCGTCGCCGTGCGTATCGCGCGCTCCAAAACCGGACGTGATCGAATCGCTTTTTGCGGTTATCACGGCTGGCACGATTGGTATTTGTCCGCAAATCTTTTTGCGAAGGACGCATTGGGTAGTCACTTGCTGACGGGTTTGGAACCGAGTGGTGTACCGAGCCAGTTGACCGGCACCGCGCTTCCGTTCCACTTCAATCAGATCGAAGAGCTCGAACAAGTGTTAGGTGATCGACGTGACGAGTTTGCGGCGATCGTGGTGGAGCCAGTCAGAAATTATCATCCCGAAAGTGGCTTTCTTGAACGTATTAAAGAGATCGCTGAAGAGATTGGCGCGGTGCTAATCTTCGACGAAGTAACCTCAGGCTGGCGACTCAACACCGGCGGCGTACACCTTCTCTACGGAGTTTCACCGCACATCGCCGTCTTCGCCAAAGCGATGAGCAACGGTTATCCGATGGCCGCGATCATCGGCACAGGCAGCGTGATGGAAGCTGCGCAGGACACGTTTATCAGCAGCACTTTCTGGACTGAGAAGATTGGACCAGTTGCAGCCCTGGCGACACTTCGCAAACATCGCGATTTGAACGTTGCCGAGCACCTGATTCGTGTTGGCGAAAAAGTGCAAAAGATTTGGAGTGATGCGGCTGAAAAGCATGGACTGGCAGTCACTATCACCGGCATTCCTCCCCTGACCCACTTCTCATTCAACTACCAAAATGCTTTAGCGATGAAGACGCTTTATACGCAGTTACTGCTTGAACGTGGCTTTCTCGCGACGACCGCGTTCTATGCGGCCTATGCGCATCAGGATGAACATATCGACAAATATGGCGCCGCCACGTTTGAGGCTTTCGAAACCATCGCGAAGGCAGTTGAAAATAATGAAGTAGAAAAACAACTGAAAGGTCCGGTCGCTCACGCCGGTTTTTACCGGCTGTCTTAGCGTAAATAGTGAATGGTAAATCGTGAATCGAGTAACCATTTACGATTCACTATTCACGATTCACCATTCACCATTAACGATTCACCATTAACGATTCTCAAGAGAATGCAGCAGGTCCAAATCGGCGAGAAAGTTATCGGCGCAGGTTCGCCGGTCTTTGTAATTGCCGAGATCGGCGTCAATCACAACGGCGATCTCGCGCTGGCCCGCAAGCTTATTGACGTCGCCGTAAACGCCGGGGCCGACGCCGTCAAGTTTCAAACCTTTCAAGCCGATCAATTAGCGACAGCCGAAGCACCCAAAGCTGACTATCAACTGCAATCAACTTCGGCAGCCGAATCTCAATTAGAGATGCTTCGCAAGCTGGAGCTCTCCAACGACGCGCATCGAGAACTGCAAGCCTACTGCCGGCAACAAGGCATCATCTTTCTCTCCACTCCGTTTGACGAAAAGGCTGCAGATTTTCTCGACGAGCTCGGCGTCGCCGCTTTCAAGATCAGTTCCGGCGATCTAACCAATTCGCCTTTGCTGCAACACATCGCGCTCAAAAACAAACCGATCATTCTTTCGACGGGAATGGCCGACATCGATGAAGTTATCGAAGCAGTCAGCACCGTGAGAACTTTGGGATGCGAAAGCGTTGTACTGCTGCACTGTGTTTCGAACTATCCGGCGGATCCCAAAGACGTAAACCTGCGCGCCATGCAAACGATGCGTTCGGCTTTTGATGTTCCGGTTGGTTTTTCAGATCACACAAACGGGGCTGAAGTCGCCTTCGCCGCTGTAGCGTTGGGCGCCTGTGTCATTGAAAAGCATTTCACGTTGGATCGCACGTTGCCTGGTCCGGATCACAAAGCTTCGTTGGAGCCGGATGAATTGCACGCTATGATCAGTGGCATCCGCAGAGTTGAAAGCGCCCTGGGTAACGGAAAGAAAATTCCCACTGCGGCAGAAATTGAAACGGCGAAGGTCGCGCGCCGGAGTTTGATCGCAGCTCGTGATATCAATTCCGGTTCGATCCTCAAGCGGGACATGATCGTACTGAAACGACCCGGGACCGGTTTGTCGCCCACAATCCTCGAAACTGTACTAGGACGGCGATTGCGGCAAAACGTAGGCGCTGGTTCCCTCTTAACTCTGGACATGTTTGAGTCAGACTGATTTCGATGAATATCTGGATTACAGGTTGTAGTGGCTTCCTCGGCCAGCGCCTTACTAAACATTTTTCAGAACGTGGTCACAACGTTTTGGGATTGTCACGTCGTGGTTGTGCGACAGCGACGGAGTCGATCGAGATTGATCTCTCCAATGCGAAGTCGCGCGCTACACTGCGGTCGCTGCCTACTAAGCAAGGTGTTCCCGACAGTGTTATTCACGCAGCCGCGCAGCAACCTGGGCCATACGACTTGTCGACGTTCGTCAACTCCAACGTGCGCAGTGCTTCGAATTTGACTGAGACGCTGAGCGAGTTCCCACCCAAACAAGTTATCTACACTTCCACGCAAAGTGTTTACGGACGACCGGCTTCGTTGCCGGTTGATGAATCACGTCCGGCAGGTGGGCAACTTCCTTACGGCGCTACCAAACGTTGGGCCGAACAACTCTTCGAGAACATGCAAACGAAGTCGCAGGTCATAGTGCTGCGTTTACCGAGTTTGTATGGCGCCGGTCAGGCCGATAGTTTTATTGACGGATTAGCGCGCACGGCTCAGGACGGTGGTCCAATTGAATTGTTCAATAACGGCGAGCTAATTCGCGATGCATTACATGTGTGCGATGTCGTTAAAGCGATCGACAGTTGTGTACAACTAACAGCTTCACCCGGCTTTTCAGTCATTAATCTCGGCTGTGGCGCGGCGATTAAGACGAGTGAATGGGCGCGCGGGCTGATTGACGCGCTCAATAGTCGCAGCGATATTATTCCAGTCGATCGACCGGCTTCCCATTTTGATTTTTACGCAGACATTTCCGAGGCCCGCAGCAAACTCGGTTTCGAGCCGATGTCGCTGCAGGAATCGATGACCGTTTATGCCAACGAACTACGAGCATCATCCTGATCATCCGTTAGCCACCGCGTTCCCTTATTTTCCGCCCGCGGAACAAACCTGGTTAGCGAATGAACTCAGCCAGATCCTGAACAGCCAACTCGCGATGGGTCCGCGCGTTGCGAAGTTTGAGCAGGAGTTCGCCGCGTATTGCGGCGCCCAATTCGGAGTTGCCTTTCCCAGTTGCACGTCGTCAATGGAAGCCGCGCTAATCGCACTCGGTGTAAAGGCCGGCGATGAAGTGCTCGTTCCGGTTGAGACATTTATCGCCACCGGAATGGTCGTTACGTTGACAGGCGCTACGCCAGTTTTCACTGAAATCGATCAAAAAACTTTCTCGATGGATTTTGACGATGCCTGGGCGCGAGTGACAGACAAAACTCGGGGCGCCATCGTGGTCCATTTTGGCGGTCATATCTCGCCAGGCTTACCTCAATTCATCAAGCGTATGCATGAATCGGGTCGCTTCGTGATCGAAGACGCAGCGCATGCACCCGGAGCTGAACTCGGCGGTAAACGCGCCGGCAGTTTCGGCGACGCGGGTTGTTTCTCTTTTTATCCGACCAAGATCATGACCACCGGCGAAGGCGGTATGTTGACCACGTCGCGCGAAGATGTGGCGCGTGTCGCGCGAAGTCTCCAAAACCGCGGACGAGATATGGACAGTCGGGATGAGAAGTATGTGCTGGCGGGACGAAACAATCGTTTCACCGAGATCGCCGCGGCCATGGGACTAAGTCAGTTGCGATGTTTACCCGAGTTTCTCGAACGACGACGCGCCGTCGCCGCGATCTACGATGAGTTGTTGCTCAAGAGCGAAGTGTTTATGCCCTTGCTCGCGGAAGATGGGGATGCGCCGAGTTACTGGCGTTATGTCGCGACGCCAACGATTGAAGTCGATCGGGTCGCGCTGCGCGATAAATTGGCTGAAGACAAAATCACGATCGACTGGGCCTACGATCCGCCGCTTCACTTGCAACCCGTTTATCAAACGACGCGAGGCACAAAACCAGGCATGTTGCCGCAAGCCGAAAAGATTATGTCGCGTCACATTTGCCTGCCGGTCCACGCGCGCATGCGTGACGAAGATGCGGTCTACGTCGCCGAACGAATCATCCATCACACGCTCTCGCTCGCCAAAGCGCTTCACCAAACAACGTGAACTGATGATGCTTATTGCCAAGCCGGCAGGCGCGGACGCCTGCGTTCCTACTACGTGAAGGTTGCGATTCATCAACCGCAGTATTTCCCGTGGCCGCCTTATGTGCACAAAATAATGGCGGCTGATATATTCGTTTATCTCGACACAGTTCAGTTCAATAAAAACGGTTTACAGAATCGTAACCAGATCAAAACCAGTCAGGGTGCACTCTGGATAACGGTCCCGGTGAAACACAAACTCGGACTGACAATTCGAGAAACCGAAGTCGCCGATTTAAAAGCGACGCGAAAGCATTGGAAGACGTTGCAAGCCAACTACGCACATGCCGATGGGTTCAACAGGTGGCGCGCCGAGTTGGCCTCCTTTTTTGATTCGGCTGAAACTTCCCTTGCCAGGTTAGCGATTGATTCGACTGAGTGGATGCTTGCTAAGTTGAACGTGCCCACGAAGCGGGTCTACGCTTCGGAGTTGTCTCAAACAGAAGGACAGGCGTCAAAACTCGTGGCTTCCATTTGCAAGGAATTGAAAGCAACAACTTATTTGACCGGCAGCGGCGCACTCGACTACCTGGATCTCGACGACTTCAAAGCTATCGACTGCGAAGTCATGGTCCAACAATGGCAGTCCTTCAGCTATGAACAACAGTATAAAGCTGCGGGGTTCGTGCCAAATCTTTCGACTCTCGATCTCCTGCTCAACGCACCTGACGAAGCTGCGACGCTGATCGGATCAGCCGGTAGCTGGCGAACGCTGGAATGAAGAAAAGACAGGTACTGGCGATCACCGCCATTCGTTCAGAATATTTTTTACAGCGGCCTATCTTCCAGGCGATCATGGCCCACCCGGAACTCGAGTTGGGCGTTATCGTCACCGGTGCCCACCTTTCTCCGCTTCATAACTACACTGTCCGTGATGTCGAAGCCGATGGTTTTCCGATAGTCGAGCGGATTGACAGTCTCGTTCATGAAGACAAGGAAGTCGCCCGACTCAAAGGAGCAGCGAATCAACTTCAGCGGTTGTGTGATGTCGTCGACTCGCGCCGTCCCGACTGGTTGTTGTTACCCGCAGATCGTGAGGAGTCGATCACGCTTGGCATGTGTGGCGCATATCTCGGACTCGCGATGGCCCATTACGGCGCGGGCGATCGCGTGGTTGGCAATGTTGACGACATGATCCGGCATGCCGTGTCGAAACTCGCGCACCTGACGTTGACGACGCATGAAGAAGCGCGCTGGCGATTGATTCGCGGTGGTGAAGAAGAGTGGCGCGTACATAATGTCGGTCATTCAGGTCTCGATCGAATGCGCACGGCGCCGGTGTTGTCACGTGAACAACTCGCCAAAGACCTCGGCGTTGAAAAAGTTGAGGAGAAGTTTGCTGTCGTGATTCAACATCCGCTCTCGTCCGAGTGGGAAGAGTCAGGCAAACACATGACCGAGACGATGACCGCGCTGAAAGAGTTGGGTTTGCAAATGTTCGTCAGTTATCCGAATTCGGATCCGGGCAGCAAACAGATCATCGAAGTGATTGAAAGATTTAGCGCTGAACCGAATGTTCACGTCTTCAGAAATATTCCTGATGTTCAGTTTGTGAATCTGCTTCGCAATGCGACAGTGCTGGTCGGTAACTCGAGTTTAGGTCTACTCGAAGCTCCGTTTTTGCAACTTGCAGTCATCAATGTCGGCAAACGACAGGCGGCGCGGCATCATTCGGAAAATATTTTCTTTGTTGCCCCGGAGCGGACCGAGATTATCAGGCAAGTCCACGATATTATGGAAAATGCAGAGACGCAGAAAAAGATTCGCGAATGTGCGAACCCATTTGGTGATGGTCACACCGGCGAACGCGTCGCAAACCTTTTGGCGTCGACCCCAATCGATGCAAAGTTATTGAACAAAGATCTAACTTACTAGGAGCACGATTGATGGCTGATAGTGCAGCGGGTGAAGGGTGGGACAAGGTTTACAGTCAGAAGTACATGACGATGTGGTATCCGAATGAAGACATCGTTCGGTTCTGTGCTTCGTTGATTCAAAAGAAACTGACGCTCGACAAGTACGAAGTTAAGCGACCGGTTCGACGTGTTCTCGATCTCGGCTGCGGTAATGGTCGGCACGCGATGTTTTTCGCGCGCCAGGGTATCGAAGCCGCCGGAATTGATATTTCCGACCAGGCAATTGCGTGGGCAGATCAGTGGTCCAAAAGCGAAGGACTGGAGATCGATTTCCGTGTCGGCGACATTACGAATCTGCCGTTTGAAGATGGAGCGTTTGATGCGGTTGTAACGCATGGTGTTTTAGATCACGTCCCGATGACGGTCGCCGAAAAAGCTGCTCGTGAAGTTCATCGCGTCTTGTCGCCACAAGGTTTGTTCTATTGTGACCTGCGCTCGTCGGAAGATTTCGAATACGGAGTCGGTGAAGAACTTAAGAAGAACGAGTTTATCGTGACGGATGGATATGAGAAGGGTTTGGTCCAGCACTTCTTTAGCGAGGAGGAGATCAGGAACTTGTTTGACGGTCTATTTCGAATCCTCTACAGTGAAATTCACGAGAACCGTCTTGGGCCTGACTACAAACGCAAATACTCGCGTTGGGTGTTGGCTACCGAAGCGATCTAATTTGCAGGCGGGGACGCCTGCGGTCCTATGCGTTCCTAATCGCCGAGAACAAACATGAGAGTCCTTGTTATTGCGCCACATCCCGATGATGAAACATTGGGCTGTGGCGGCTCTTTACTGAAACACATGGCTGCGGGCGATTCGGTGTCGTGGGCCATCGTGACGCGCGGCCATGAACCGCAATGGTCCAAAGACCTACTGGAAAATAAAGAGAATGAGATCAAAGCGGTCCATGAGGCGTATCAGTTTGAACATATCCACCGGATGAACCATCCGACCACCAGGCTCGACTCGCAACCGCAAGATCAACTAATTGCCCACTTTCATCAGGTAATACACGAAGCAAAACCCGATTGCATTTATTTGAATCATTGCGGCGATGTCCACACCGACCATCGCATCATCTTCGATTGTGTGATGTCTGCCATCAAACCTTTCAACAGCACGAGTCATGGAGTCAAACGGATCCTCAGTTATGAAACGCCGTCGTCGACTGATGCAGCGCCTGTAAATTTGGCTGCGTTTCGACCCAATGTGTTTATTGATATTACGGGGTTTCTTGAGCGAAAACTCGAGATCATGTCGTTGTACGAGTCTGAGGTTCAGCCTTATCCGTTACCGCGCGCACTCGACAGTTTGAAAGCGCTGGCTCGCTATCGCGGGGCGACGATCGGAGTCGAGTACGCTGAGAGTTTTATGCTTTTGCGTGAGGTCAATTGACGATGATCCGGGTTGTCGGCCTCGGCGCTGGAGGCCACGCAAAAGTCGTGATTGAAATTCTGCGACTGGCCCATGATGTTGAGATCGTTGGCCTGCTCGATTCCCGCTCCGAACTTCATAACACGGCGTTATTAGGTTTGCCGATACTCGGCGATGACTCGTTGTTACCGGGGCTGCGAGTTGATGGTGTATCGCACGCGTTCATCGGAGTCGGTACGGTTGGAGATATAGGACCACGATTACGCGTATTTCAAACCGCGCGAGCCGCCGGATTTGAAATTATCGCCGCCATACATCCGACCGCCGTCATCTCTCCTTCAGTAAAAATCGGTATTGGACTAACAATCATGGCAGGCGCCGTTGTAAATGCTCAGGCAATCATCGGCGACAACGTAATCATCAACACCGGCGCGATTATTGAACACGACTGCAGACTCGGACACCATGTGCACATTTCGCCCCGCGCGACGTTAGGTGGCGGTGTTTCTATTGGCGATCGGTCGATGGTCGGACTCGGCGCGGTAGTCTTGCCTGGAATTCATGTTGGATCGGAGGTGTTAATCGGCGCCGGAACAGTCGTCACTCGTGACATACCTGATGGCAAAGTCGTGTACGGCAACCCCGGCCGTGTAATTCGTGATAATCCTTTGGTCGCCGACTGATCAAATCCCCCCGTGTTATCCACTTTTGATAGTAGTGTGGGGCATTCTCTGCGTCTCTGCGGATCTCTGCGTCTCTGTGTTGAAATCTTCGTGTCGTAGTTGTACCTTCCTTTAACACAGAGACGCAGAGATCCGCAGAGACGCAGAGGAGAGTAACTTTCTCCACAAACATCCCTCCACTTGCCCTAATTCACTCGAAAGTATTTAATACCTCCACGCGATTTTGAGTCAGGGCGGGCATTCGTTTTGGGCCCTTTCAGCGACACTTTATTTTGCAAGGATATTTCCCCACACCCGAATCCCTTATAGAATTCAACTTGCTATTCTTCCGCTTGGGTCGCGCCTTTACTGCATGACGGAAACTTTACCGGTGGACATTTCGAGTCTTTTTATTGACCTCAACAGCTCAATTCGCGAGGCCATGGCGTGTATCGATTCGAACGTGCGCGGCATTGCTCTCGTCGTCGATGAACAACGCAGACTCCTGGGCACAATCACGGACGGCGATATTCGTAACGCCATGCTCCGCGGTTCCAACCTCGACGCCCCAATTCATCAGTTACTCGCGAATAAGGCCAACGGACCTTACGGTAAACCGATCACTGCCCCGACAGATACCGACCCGGCATCGTTGCTCGTGATTATGCATGAACACAGCGTGCGCCAGATCCCACTCGTCGACGAAGATAATTGCGTGGTGGCACTCGCGACGCGTGACGAACTGTTACCTAACGAAGCTCTGGATCTTCAGGCCCTGGTAATGGCAGGTGGATTTGGCACTCGACTCATGCCGTTAACGGAACAAGTACCAAAACCAATGTTGCCGGTTGGCAGTCGTCCGCTCCTCGAGTTGATTGTCGAGCAGTTGCGGGTCGCGGGTATCAAGCAAGTCAACGTTGCCACGCATTACAAAGGTGAAGTCATCACTAATCATTTCGGTAACGGCCAGGGTTTTGGTATCGACATCAGCTACGTCAAGGAAGATCAACCACTCGGCACGGCCGGCGCGCTTAGTTTGTTAGGCGATTCAGATGAACCGTTGCTCGTGATCAATGGCGACATACTCACGCGAGTCGACTTTCGCGCGCTACTCAATTTTCACAGAGAACACAACGCGGAGTTGACGGTCGCGGTGCGCCAGTACGACATTCACGTTCCTTACGGAGTTATTCACACCGAAGGTGCGTTCGTTCGCGGCATCTCGGAGAAACCCGTCGTCAGTCAACTTATTAATGCCGGAATCTATCTGCTCAATCCGTCAGTACGTCGTTTGATCCCGAACGGCCAGCCTTACGACATTCCCGATCTGATCGAGCGCTTGCTTGCCGAAGGGCGAACGGTGGTTTGTTTTCCGATTCGCGAGTACTGGCTCGACATCGGTAAAGCCGATCAGTACGACCAGGCGAAAGCCGACATTGCATCAGGACGATACTGAAACTCTCGATGACCACTCCGCAAACAAGCGACAAATACGAATTTCGTCATGAGCGCGAGCGCGAGCATGCGATCACTTCGATGCGTGCTTACGTTGAGAACAAGCCGGAGCAGGTGAAGTTTCTGGAAGAACTAATGAAGCCGTATGTCGGCGTTGATAGTTCTGTTTCGATTCTCGACGCGTGTTGTGGGATTGGCGATCTCGTTTACTTTCTTTCACTACTGAATCCCGCAGCGAAGATCACCGGCTTGGATAGAGCAGCGTTTCTGTTGACCGAAGCAACCACGAAGTTTGGTGGTCCAAATGTCAACTTTGTCGAGGGCGATATTTATGCGCTGACGAAACAGTTTGCGCCCAAGTCGTTTGATGTTTCTGTTTGTAAGCAAACGTTGTCGTGGTTGCCGCGCTACGAACAACCGGTTGAAGAGTTGATGAACGTCACGCGCGAGGCGGTTTTCATCACCTCGCTTTTTTACGACGGTCGCATCGATTTCGAAACGCGCGTACGCGAATATACAACTGACTCCGGCCGTGACGATTTCAACGCTTTCTACAACGTTTACAGCTTTCCGGTCTTTAGAGAGTTTTGTCTCAGCCGCGGCGCGAAAGAAGTGACTGGTTACGACTTTCACATCGGCATCGATCTACCTCGTGCGGAAAATCTCGATCGCATGGGCACATACACTGAACAGTTGGCCTCGGGTCAGCGAATACAAATTTCCGGTGCATTATTGATGCCCTGGAAGATCGTCCGCATCGACCTATAAACTTGAACCAATGAATTGGAACGACAAGACAGTCGTGGTTACAGGCGCTGCTGGTTTTATTGGCAGCCATTTGACGGAACGATTGGTGTCTTTAGGAGCAAAGACACGAGCGTTCGTGCGTTACACATCGACCGGCTCGTGGGGCTGGTTGGACCAGTCGCCGCTGAAGAACGAAATCGAAGTTATGCAGGGCGACGTTCGCGATCAGGATACAGTCGCAAAAGCTGTTGCCGGCGCCGATGTCGTATTTCATCTCGCCGCGTTGATCGCGATTCCCTATTCCTATCACGCGCCGCTCTCGTATGTGCGCACGAATGTTGAGGGTACACTCAACGTTCTACAGAGTGTGCAACGATCCGGTGGCTTAGTTGTTCATACTTCGACGAGCGAAGTTTACGGAACTGCACGCACGGTCCCGATCTCTGAAGAACATCCACTACAAGGCCAGTCGCCTTATTCCGCGACCAAGATTGGCGCCGACAAAATTGCCGAATCGTTTTACCTGTCGTTTGGCTTGCCGGTGGTGACTATCAGGCCATTCAATACGTATGGTCCAAGACAATCTGCACGTGCGGTCATTCCAACCATCATCACGCAGGCACTTAAAAATTCCGAGATTCGCCTCGGCAATCTCGAGCCTACGCGTGATCTGAACTTTGTGGCCGACACAGTCGAAGGATTTATTAAAGCAGCCGAGACACCAGGCGCGATTGGTCACACGATTAACCTGGGAACAGGTCGAGAAATTTCGATTCGCGATCTGGCGGCTTTGATCTTGAAAACGTTGGGCAAAGATTTGCCGATCGCGGCAGACAATGTTCGCGTGCGACCTGAAAACAGTGAAGTCGAACGACTTTGCGCCGACAACCGCAAGGGCCAGTCAATTCTTGGCTGGCAGCCGAAATACACTTTGGAAGAGGGACTCGCCCTCACAATCGATTGGTTGAGAGAGAACAGTGAACGATACCGCACCGACGCCTATGTCGTATGAGCCGGGCGCTGCGGTGGCCCAGGGCGGAATCGCCTTGTGCGTGCCGGAGTTGCGTGGCAACGAATGGAAGTATGTAAAGGAGTGCCTTGATTCAAACTGGGTTTCCTCTGCTGGTCCATTCGTAGAGAAATTTGAAGAGTCGATCGCGTCGTTTGTCGGCGCCGAACATGCGGTGGCGACTTCGAGTGGAACTGCCGCGCTGCATATCGCGCTTTTGATCGCCGGTGTTCAACCAGACGACGAAGTTCTGGTTTCAGATCTCACTTTCATCGCCCCGGCAAACGCGATTCGTTATGCGAACGCGTGGCCGGTCTTCGTTGATGCAGAACCAACGCATTGGCAGATGGACGTCAGTCGTGCCATCAATTTTTTGGAAAAGGATTGTGACTGGACGGAAGGCGCGCTGATCAACCGGGCGACTGGTCGACGTGTTAAAGCAATCATGCCGGTGCATATTCTTGGCCAGCCGGTCGATATGGATCCGCTTTTAGAAGTAGCTGAGAAATACGAGTTGGCAGTTGTCGAAGACGCTACGGAAAGTCTCGGCGCCAAATATAAAGATCGCAACGCGGGCAATCTTGGACACGTCGGTTGTTTTAGTTTCAATGGCAACAAGTTGATAACGACGGGCGGCGGCGGGATGATCGTTACTAACGATTCGCGCTTTGCCACGCGCGCGAAGTATCTGACGACGCAAGCGAAAGACGATCCTATCGAATACACGCACGGCGAAGTTGGTTACAACTACCGGCTAACCAACATTCAAGCCGCAATGGGTTGCGCACAGATGGAACTCGTGCGGGAGTTTGTCGAAACCAAACGTAAGATCGCGGCTGGTTATCAAAATGGACTAGCAGGTGTGCCGGGTGTTTCGACGATGATTGAACCGGTTTATGCGCGCAGCGTTTTCTGGCTCAATACTATTCTCGTTGACGAAGAACAATATGGTTTGGATAGTCGCGCGCTGATGAGGAAACTGGGCCAGCGGGGAATTCAAGCCAGGCCGTTGTGGGAGCCGTTACACAAATCGCTGGCCCATAAATCAGCACATTCGATCGGTGGCGAAGTTGCAGCCGATCTAAATCGCCGCGCGTTGAGCCTGCCGAGTTCAGTTGGGCTATCCGACGAACAGTTGGCCGAAGTGATCGACGCGATCGCCAACCCCGGACGCGTAACCGAGTGAGTATTGCGCAGCGCATCTCAAATGCACTCAAGCGCGATGGATTGTCTGGCATCGCGTTACGTTCTGCGGCGTTGTCACTAAAAGGACTTGGTCAACGCGCGGACAGTTGGTCGGATCAACTCCAAAACAAACTCACCAAACAAACGACAATAGCTGAGTTTGGAAAACTGCTCGCCGCAAACGAACAGTTTCGTAATCGACATCGCGGCCAGCGCTGTTTTGTAATTGGTAATGGACCATCGCTGAAGGAACAGGATCTCGCACCAATAGCCAACGAGTGTACTTTTGTAACGAACTACTTTCATCTGCATCCCATAGTTGGTCCAACGTGGCAACCTGCTTACTACTGCCTCAGTGATCCGGCATACTTCGACGGTAGCCTGCCGCTTTCATCGTTAAAAGAGATCGAGTCGCTAATTACCAAAGCGGATTTCTTTGTACCGCACCAGGCGTACGAGTTTTTACAAAGAACAAAAGTACTGCCGGCGGATCGAACCTTCTATGTAGCCACCTGTGAACAAAGCGCGGCCGGATATGCGCGCCGGCCTGACCTGACGACGGCGACACCTGGAGCGCAAACCGTAGTTCAACTGGCAATCATGATCGCGATGTTCATGGGTTGTTCGCCAATTTATCTGTTGGGATTGGATCACGATTGGCTGGCCCACGGTGGTTCGCACATAAATTTTTACAGCAAAGAAAAAGTTGAAGAACAACCGGACGGCAATCTGCCGGGTTGGACCTATCGCGCCATGATGGACGCCGTTTCCACGATGTGGGAAATCTACGAACTGCAAAAACAAGCGGCGGATCGAGATGGCATCAAAATCGTGAATGCGACACGCGGTGGATTTCTCGATGTGTTTGAACGCGCCAACTATGAAGATGTAGTAGCGAGTTAACTACTGAAGACAAGTTGCAAAATCACTACAGCTCCGTTTCGGCTTGGCCGTCGTTGTGAAGAATGGCTATGCCCTCTTTAGGCACATCAACTAACCAGAGAGTAGAAAACTGACCTGCTGTCTTCAGGGCATAGCCCAAGTTACAATGCGCTTTTAACGGAAAGGCATAGCCATTCCTCACAACAGACGGCCAAGCCGAACGCTGGTTGACTTTTGCAAGTATCTGAAGCTTATTCGACAATTTGAATGGCAGAGAATTACTTCAAAGATGCTATTAAATATGCGCTCTACAAGCGACGTTATCCCAACGTCGCGATTGGGCGAGGCGCAACTTTGTCTGGTGAAAACAGGTTCGGCAAGGACGTGTCGATCTTGAATGGAGCTTACGTTTTTAACTCGCAATTTGGCGACGCAGTCGAGGTGCGCGACGACTGCCGAATTTTTGAGTCAAGCTTTGAAGGAAACAACGTAGTTTACGAACGATGTTCTATCGGAAAATCGTCGCTGGGAAAGTATTCCTACTTGAGTCAGGATTCAAATATCGGTGGTCTCACGCTCGGCAGATTTTGTTCAATCGGACCGGGCTTCACGGTGGGACTCGGAACTCATCCGTCAGATTTCGTTAGCACTAGCCCGGTGTTTTTCTCGACCCGGAAGCAGTGTGGTGTGACCTTTGCCGATCGCGAGTATTTTACTGAGCATGCAGCGTCCGTAATCGGACATGATGTGTGGATTGGCGCCAGAGTGTTCATGAAAGATGGAACGACGATTAATCACGGGGCGATTGTGGCAGCGGGAGCGGTAGTGACGCGCGACGTCGCTCCCTATGCAATCGTTGGCGGAGTTCCTGCGCGAACAATTCGCATGCGATTCGATGATCAGACGATCGAGTCGTTGTTGGCTACGTCATGGTGGGACTGGGACGAAAGTGAGTTACGTTCCGCGCAGAAACTCTTTGCGCAGGAAGGCGCCGAAGCGTTTCTTTCGTGGGACCGCAATCGGGAGAAGAAGAGTTAATCAAGATGAGTCTCAAGACATTAATCAAAGATTCGTTACTTGATGTGGGCCTCTATCACAAGATCAACAATTTTCGTTTTCGCGATGACGAACGTAATCAGGCCCAGGAAAAATTCTATGCAAAGGTTATCAGCAAGACTGATTTAGTCTTTGATGTCGGCGCCAACATCGGACAACGCGCCGAGATTTATGCGAAACTGGCGAACAAAGTAATAGCGGTGGAACCTCAGCCAAACTGTGTCAGGCATCTGAAGTCGCGCTTCAAATTTAATCGCAAGGTAGTTATCGAAGAGATCGCACTGGCTGACAAACCTGGTGAAGCGAAAATGTGGCAAAGCGATTCGCCGGGCATCTCATCGATGTCGCGTCGTTTTATCGACACAATGGGCCAAAGCGTTTTTCGCAACGAGCATTGGGACAAAGAAATAACTGTTCCGACGATAACGATTGACGAGTTGATCGAAAAGCATGGACTACCAAACTTCATGAAGCTCGATGTCGAAGGCTTTGAAATTACAGTCTTGCGCGGCTTAACGAAGCCCATTCCGTTTCTGTCTTTTGAGTACACTCCGGAAATGATCGATGAAGCGCTGGCCTGCCTGGCGCGCGTCAATGAAATTTCGAGTGACTATCAATACAACTATTGCCTGGGAGAAGACCTGGAATTTGTTTTGCCGGCCCACCTTAACTACCCTGACTTTGTCGAGCACGTGGAAAAAGTGATCTCACATCTTGATACTTTCGGTGATGTCTACGCTGTCTTAAAGCGATAACTTTTTTCCGATCTCTTACCACGCATGAAAGTTTCATTTCCAATGTGGATTGGCCGCCGGCATCAGGGGCTCGGCAACGAATTGATTCCCTGGGCCAAGGCCTTCATCGCGAGTCAGGAATTGAAGATCAAATTTCTGCCGCCCGCGCTTGGTCTCAACGATCGTCGTTACTACGAATACTTTGGCGGCTCGCGATTCGATTGGATCTACTACGCAATTCTCAAGAAAGTGCTGCCTTGTTATATCTTCACCGAAGCCGATTACCAGGCAACAGGGGAAAAAGATTTTGCGAAAGCTATTCATGTTTACGCTGACAAGCATGATCTTTGGAACAAGAGTTCGTACGCGTTGTTGACGGAAGGACTTTGGGGAAATTGGTATTCGATTAGAAAAGCCAAACACTTCGTGCTCTCGCAGCTTTATCGGACCCGGCATCTTACCGACAACTTGTATCAACTCGATCGGCAAATCGCCGACAAACAATTAGTCGTCGGTATTCACATTCGCATGGGCGACTTTCTGCCGGTTACAAACACGACCGAATACCAGGGACTTTGGAACACACGTGTTCCGTTGAACTGGTATCTTAATGTTTGTCGGCAACTGAAAGCCGCGTTGAAAGACTCGGTCACTTTCATGTTGCTGACAGACGGAACTGCAGATGAACTGCGCGACTTCGTTGACGAGTTTTCTCCAATCACAAACTTTGGACAGGCGAATTCGGTTGTTAGCGATCTGTTGTCACTGGCGAGCGCCGATGTGCTCGTATGTTCGATCTCTTCTTACAGCATGTGGGGCGCATTTCTTTCCGGTGTGCCTTATTTCTGGTACCTGCCAAATCTTCGCGAGCTTGATGGTTATCTCACGCTGTGGCAGGAAAGAGTGGAAGGTATCGGCGATGGGCTACCTGCAAATCAAATTCTGCCGCGTGGTGTTCCGCTTACCGAAGACGGGAAGATTCCGGATTCAGTAATTGACTATTTACGTTCGCAGGCGAAGTTGAACTCCTTGTCACTTGATTTAGTAAGATCAGGTGGCGTGCCCGTCAACTACGAGACAGTCAAAAAGTAAAATGCATTATCACTTGATCGGAATTTGTGGGACCGCGATGGCGTCGCTCGCCGGCATGTTGCAGGCGCGCGGGCATCTCGTCACCGGCTCTGATCAAAACGTCTATCCACCGATGTCGACGATGCTCGAGTCGTTAGGCATCGACGTCAAACAGGGATTCGATGCGCTTAATCTTGATCCGGCGCCCGACTGCGTGATCGTGGGTAATGCGATTCCGCGTGGTAACCCCGAAGTTGAAGAAACACTGAAACGAAAACTGCTCTACAAGTCGCAAGCGGAGATCGTTAAAGAGGAATTTATTCGCGGTCGCCATTGTCTGGCTGTTTCAGGAACGCATGGCAAAACAACCACGACCAGCATTGC
This sequence comes from Pyrinomonadaceae bacterium, assembly GCA_036518995.1. Taxonomy (GTDB): domain Bacteria; phylum Acidobacteriota; class Blastocatellia; order Pyrinomonadales; family Pyrinomonadaceae; genus PSRF01. Next base: position 57,670 of record DATDMC010000119.1, read on the forward strand.
ATCATGGGTGATGGATCAAGGTGGTCTCGATCCAAGTTTTTTGATCGGTGGCGTCGCGCAAAACTTTGGCAGCAGTTTTCGCGTGACGAAGAGCGATTACATGATTATCGAAGCCGATGAGTATGACACGGCTTACTTCGATAAGGGTCCGAAGTTCATGCATTACCTGCCTGAACTCGCGATCGTCAACAACATCGAGTTTGATCACGCTGACATTTATCGCGATCTCGACGCAGTGAAGTTGGCCTTTCGTCGTTTCATGAATTTAGTGCCTGGAAATGGACGTTTGATCGCCGGATGGGACAGTCCGAATGTGCGTGCGGTAGTGGAAGAAATGGGTTCGCGACTATTTACTCAAGTCGAAACTTTTGGCACGAATCCTGAGGCGAAGTGGCAGGTTCGTAATGCTGATTTCAGCCAGGGACTTTCGCGTTTTGAAGTTTATTGTGAGGGCCAGTCGTGGGGTTCATTTGAAACGCCGCTACTCGGCGAATTCAATTTACTAAACTGTCTGGCCGTGATCATCGCGGCTGACGCGTGGGGCCTGAACCATGAGCAGATACGCAGCGCACTCGCTTCATTCAAAAATGTGAAGCGCCGTGCCGAGATCAGAGGTGAAGAACGCGGCGTCACCGTGATCGACGACTTCGCGCACCATCCAACCGCAGTACGCGAAACCCTGAAAGCACTGCGGGCTAAATACCGCGCCAACAGATTGATCGCGGTGTTTGAACCACGTTCATGGTCATCGCGGCTCTCAGTTTTCCAGGACGACTATGCAAAGGCGTTTGAATCTGCCGACTACGTAGTGATCGCGAATGTGTTTGACAGCCGGAAAGTGACAGAAAAGGGACGGGCGCTCGACACCTCCGCACTAATAGAAGCTATTTCGCAACAGGGAAAACCCGCGTTGGGCCTCGCGGGAGCCGACGAAATAGTGGCCCATCTCACGCCTCAACTTCACCCCGGAGACATCGTTGCCATCATGTCTAACGGGGGTTTTGGCGGAATTCACGACAAGCTCCTCGAATCGCTGCGCACTTCCAACTAACCGATTAGCAGCTCTAACCGACCTACGAACTCTCACACACTTTAAGTAAAAAATCGTAACCAAACGCAGACGTCGTTCGGTAACCATTAACACTCCAAGGTCTCTTGGGAGGAGGGCTCCCTAAGGTGAAACAATTCTCGCTTTTCGACTCTGCCGTAAACTTGTCGGCTCCTCAGTTAGACGAGCTGGGACAGGTTGCATGTATCGCTCGCAAAGATTTCGAACTACATGAAAGCTTTGTTTGCCGGACAACCACGGCCTGCGTCGAGTACGCTTGCCTGATGATTGAGAATGCGGTGTTGTTACGCACTAACCGCGGGGGTCGCGTCTACGCTGGCTTTGAAAAACTCTCCGAGTTACAACCGATAATCGATCGTTACCTGCGCATTGCTGATGTATCGGAGACTGTCTATCTGTTTGGCGAGGAGGACTGGCGGCCGCCGCGTCATCCAAATATCCGCATTGTGCCTTTGAATCGTGACTTTCGACTCGCGCGTGAGTGGTTTCTCATCGTGGAATCGTCAACGCTACACACTGCGTTCCTGGCCTTTGATGAGGACAGTAATGAGGACACTCTGCCGGAACATATTCGTTACTGGGCACTAAAGACGAGCAATCCACCGACTGTAACGGGATTGGTGAACGCGATCGAAGGTGTGATCAACTGGTCTCTCGCAGCGTGATTTTCTCTGCGTCTCCGCGCCTCTGCGTCTCCGCGTTAAAAATTTGGGTGATTTATTTGGAGTCCGATTAAACGCCGAGACGCAGAGTACGCGGAGACGCAGAGGGTAAGCCACTACATCGCGCCTAACTCTTTATCAACATCAACCTCTGGAACTTCCACAAACAACGGTTTACCGCGAAGCTCATTCTCCGCGCCCGTCGACTCAACCTGCGCCGTCAACACCCTGCGAATTCGCTTCGGCAATAGTTTTGACGCAATCATCGCCGTCGACCCAATCAGTTCAACGACATCTCCACCACCATTCCAATGTTGCCTGACAACCTGCGGATCGGTCACCGTTGCCAGTCTCAGCAGCGTCAAGGCAATCAGATAAGCATCGTCGACCTGGCCCACGAACGGAATCATGTCAGGAATCAAATCAAACGGAACAAACGCATAGACGATCGCGCCGGCCACTAACATCCGCTCTTTCGTAGGCACGCGTGGATCAACCATCAACCGCCCACAAAGCAGCACGAGGTTCGGAACAAAGAGCAAAAGGTTCTTCATGCGCGAACGCAAACTAGATTGAGACATTCAGTTTCTCCGATTCAGAATCTGGTCAATTATCGTGTGTTTCGAACTTTGATGCACGTTACAAAATGCTTCTCTGTGTCTTCGTGTCCCTTTGTGTCTCCGTGTTGAAAATTGACGTGCGCATAGACGAATCATCGTTTTCAACACAGAGACGCTGAGAACGCTGAGACGCAGAGAAGAATCAGCAATCGACAATTGCCAATCACTTCACTATCCTTCGCCTATGTCAATTCTCCAGAGAATTCGCCAACGCGCCAGTTCAAATCTGCAACACATTGTCTTGCCCGAAGGGAACGATCCACGCACTGTCGTCGCTGCTGCTATGTGCACCAGCCAGCGAGTCGCTCGCATCACCGTACTCGGCGACGAAGAGGTGATACGCGCAACCGCCCGCGATCGTTCAGTCGATCTCAACAACGTAAATATTGTGGACCATCGCCGCACTTCCGACTTCGACAAGATGGTCAACTTGTTTCATGAACTCCGGCGCGCAAAAGGAGTCATGGCCGACGAAGCCCGCATGCTGGTTGGCGATCCACTCTACTACGGGAATCTCATGGTCCGTATGGGCCAGGCAGATGGCTCCGTTGCCGGGGCCACGAACACGACTTCTCATACCGTTCGCGCTGCGCTTCATTGCATCGGTGTGCGAGCCGGTTTCAAACTCGTCTCCAGCTTCTTCTTAATGGCGTTGCCCACGACAGAATTTGGTCACGACGGCGCAATGATCTATGCAGACTGTGGCGTTGTTATCGATCCGAGCGCTGCTGAACTTGCTGAAATCGCGCTCGCCTCGGCGGATTCATGTCGAGCACTCGTTGGCGCAGAGCCGCGAGTCGCGATGCTTTCGTTTTCAACTAAAGGCAGCGCTAAACATCGACTGATCGACAAAGTTGTAGAAGCAACTAAGACTGTCAAAGCACGCGCTCCCGAGTTACTAGTCGATGGGGAACTTCAGGTGGACGCGGCTTTAGTCCCCTCCGTGGCCGAATCAAAGGCGCCCGGATCTCCCGTCGCTGGTCGCGCGAATGTCCTGATTTTTCCGGACCTCCAAGCCGGAAATATCGCATACAAATTAACCGAACGACTTGGCGGCGCCACCGCGATAGGCCCTATTCTGCAAGGTCTCGATAAACCCGCTAACGATCTTTCGCGCGGCTGTAAAGCAGAAGATATTGTGGACGCAGTTGCGATCACGGCCGTCCAGGCACAAGCGCGAAAGACGGCGAACCTCGGCTGAGGCAACGCGCTCTCTACGGGGACAATCAAACAAGCGTTCCAATTTCAAACCGGATAGTATTGTGTTGCATCTATTTCGAAGACTTGTTCCGCTGCTTCTGTTGCTTGCAATTGCAGGCACGTTAGTTAACGCCCAACAGCCGAAGCCGTCTCCCTCGCCACTTCCTTCGGCATCGCCCAGTCCAACTCCAGTTGAATCTGACGACGAATCAGTGCGTGTCTTTACGGAAGAAGTCCGGCTGCCCGTGACCGCTCTCGATGCTTATGGTCATTACGATCCGACCCTGGAACCCGAAGACGTTCTCGTGCTTGAAGACGGTGTGATCCAACAAGTGAGAAGTGTTCGTCACATCCCGGCGAATGTAATTCTGCTCGTTGACACTGGCGGCGAATCCACTGGTTTAGGTGGTTTGTCGAAAAGCACTTCGCTCACGCGCGAGGTCGCCACCAACATAGTCAACCGGCTACCCGAAGGATCGTGGCTATCGGTGGTTCAGTCAGGCAACACGGTGGAAGTTTTACAGCCCTGGACCAAAGACAAGGCTGCGACTCTAAAAGTAATAAACACTAAAACCTATTCCACTAAGCGTTCGCGCATTTCAGACGCCATCGCTGCCGTCGCCCAACAGTTAAAAGATCGACCTGAAGGAAGTCGACACGTAGTGATGATCACAGATGGCGTGGATTCTCCGGGAAGTAAGACTGAACGCGCCGAAGCTGTTAAGCGACTCGTTGCGGCTCGCGCGACAGTCCACATCATCAGCTATACCGAACTGGTCCGGCAGAAGAGCGACAAGCGAAGTTCCGGTGTAGAAACGCGACAAATGCCGACAACTTCAAATCCGATAGTCGCAAACGATCCAACGCTGCCACCGGGAACAACTCGCAGTCCGTCGTTTGGAGTAGGAATCCGTTTTGACCCAGCGATGCGGCGTTTGCGAAAAGCTTACGAGGCAGACCTGAAGAAGAGCCAACAAGTGTTGACGGGCATTGCGGACGAAACTGGTGGGAACCTGTTGTTGCCGATGACGAGTGATGAAATGCTGGCGAAATCCGAAGAGGTCGCGCGCGCGATCGGAGCTGAGTATGTTGTCACTTACCGTCCGAAGCGACCGTTAGCAGAAGCTCCGTCCGGGGAGTACAGACGTATTCAGGTGCAGTCGAGAAAAGTAGGTTTGACTTTGCATTCACGACGCGGCTACGTGGTCCCGACGCCGTCAAACGAATAGGATTAGCGGACCGCCATTTCGAGTTGTGATTCCAACACCTGGACCATCCGTCGCACATCAAACTCTTCGTGCTTTGGTTCCAACGACTGGCGATGCAACTCTTCCCAATCTTCCTTTGGTACGCGGTGGAATGTCTTCACAACTTCCGGGTCAAACTGCCGACCGGCCCAATCGTCTAATTCCTGTGCGGCCGCTTCGTAAGACTTACCACGGCGATAAACACGATCACTCGTGATTGCGTCGAAGGCATCAGCAACCGCGAAGATGCGCGCGTTGACATCGATTTCAGTCTCAACTAAGCCCAACGGGTAACCGGTACCGTCCCACTTTTCGTGGTGCTGGGCAACAACTCGCGCCGCGCCCTGCAAAAAATCGATGCCGCGCAAAATCTGTTGTCCATGCATCGGATGCTCGCGCATCAACACCCATTCTTCTTCAGTCAGCTTACCGGGTTTGCGCAGGATGCTGTCCGGAACGCCGATCTTGCCGATGTCGTGTAACAGCGAACCAAACTCGAGGGCTTTCAGTTGTTCACGATTCAATCCGTATTCACGACCGAGTCGCAAGCTGTAGCTAACCACGCGTTCCGAGTGACCATGCGTTTCCTGATCGCGAGTCTCGAGCGCAGTGGTCAGCGCTTTCAGGGTTGAGCGATAAGCGTCTTCGAGTGAATCGAGAGCACGATCAAGTTCGGCGGTTCGTTGTTCAACTAGTTCTTCGAGATGATTTTCGTAACGTTGCTTAGCGACGATCAGTTCGTGATGTTCGAGTGCTCGTTTGACGACCGCTTCAACCTGCCGCAGATCGAAAGGTTTCATCAGGTAGTCGAAAGCGCCTAAACGGAGTGCGCCGATCGCGCTTTCCACCGTCTGCATGCCGCTGATCATTACGACGACGGTGTTTGGCGATCTTTCTTTGATGTGGGGGATCATTTCCAGGCCGCTCATTCCGGGCATGGTGATGTCGCTGATGACCAGTTGAAAATCAGAACCCGGCAAACGCGACAGCGCCTCTTCGGCGGAGCCAGCTTTCTGGCAATCGTAGTCCCCGCTGAGTAGATCAGCGAGGATCTCGGTAATCTCGAGCTCGTCATCGACGATCAAGATACGGGGCGACACGTTGGTTAACATCGGTTCTCTCCTGAAATCGACAGGACGGCGACAACTTTAGATTTCCTGGTCAAATAAACTTTGTGAAGACACGAGGCAGGCGCCGCAAATCCAAACCCTTATCGGGCCCATGCATTCTAAACGATCTTTTGTAGTTGTGGCAAACATGTTTTTACAGCATGTTTAAATGAGGATATAATTAGGTTTATCTAAGGCGATTGTGAGGAGTGTGGTGGGTGGCGGGGGCGTCCGAGACGGGCGCCTTCTTCTGTCGGAGCGCGTCCGTTGTATAGACCGGGGACATGGTAAACACTTTTACCGCGTTATAACCTGCGACTCGAAAGGAGTCGGAGGATGCCCTGGAGAACCAGTTCAGCCATGTCAGAACGTCACGAGTTTGTCTTACTAGCCAGCCAACCAGACGCTAATGTACGCGCGCTTTGTCGGCGCTTTGGGATTAGTTCACGCACTGCTTACAAGTGGCTCAACCGTTATCTGGCTGAGGGAGAGGCCGGATTAGTCGAGCGGTCGCGTAAACCGCAGACTTCACCGTTCCGGACCCCGGACGCCATGGAGCAGTTGGTCACGAAACTACGGCAGCGACACCCGGCGTGGGGTGGCCGGAAACTGGGCCAACGCCTGACCGACTTAGGTCACCAGCAGGTGCCAAGTCCCAGTACCATCACCACGATCCTGCAGCGTCAGCAGTTGGTGGCCGCAACCGAATCTGAGAAACACCAGGCTTGGGTGCGCTTTGAACATCCGGCCCCCAATGATCTTTGGCAAATGGATTTTAAGGGTGAGTTTGCCCTGCAACAGGGTGGGCGTTGTTTTCCCTTAACCGTGCTGGACGATCATTCGCGGTTTGCTTTGGGGTTGGAAGCTTGCAGCAACCAGCAAACAGAGCCTATTAAAGCCGTCTTGAGCGCGATCTTTCGGCGCTATGGGTTACCGACTCGCATTACCTGCGACAATGGCCCACCGTGGGCCATCGCCAACTGCAAGTACACTAAACTGTCAGTCTGGCTGCTGCGGCTCGGCATCCTCGTTTCGCACTCGCGGCCGCATCATCCGCAAACGCAAGGTAAAGATGAACGGTTTCATCGCACCCTGGGAGCGGAAGTCTTACGCTATCTCATACCCGTGAATCTGGCCGTTTGTCAGCAACGCTTTGTACAGTGGCGTTATGTTTACAACAACGAAAGACCACATGAAGCTTTGGGGCTGAAAGTGCCGGCCCAGTGCTACCAGCCCAGCCCGCGGGCTTATCCCGAAATCTTGCCGGCGCTGGAATACGGGCCCTCCGACATCGTCAAAAAAGTGCATCCCCGAGGGCACATTAAATACCGCGGACGGGAGTATTACCTGTCTATGGCTTTTGCCGGCCAACACGTTGCTTTACGGTTTACTAACACTGATGGTTTGTTGGACGTTTACTTCGCTCAGCATCCCATTGCCACCATCAACCTGAAATAGAGCACGCGGTAAAAGTGTTTACCATGTCCCCGAACAAGTGTTTACTATGTCCCCGGTCTATACA